>JBIIIC010000002.1:0-173409 GCA_044235095.1 Prochlorococcaceae cyanobacterium
TGGGTCTCCAGCTCGCCTTCCAGCTCCTCGATCGCCACCAGCTCCTGCACCTGCCGCCCCAGCGTGATCTCCTGCTCGTGCGTCAGCAGCGGCACACGGCCGATGTCGCGCAGGTAGCTGCGCACCAGATCGCCATCGACTCCGGGGCGGAGCGCCGCAGCCGGGCGTGCAGAGACGTCCCGCGCAGCGGCGGTGGGTTCCGGAACAGGGGCGGAGAGGACCATCGGACCAGGCTCCTGAAGATGTGTGAAGCCTAACCTGAAGAAGTGTAAAGGGCTCTCAGAAAACTGAAAATCGCTGCCGGCACTGGCCTCAGCCCTGGCGTTGCAGCAGCCACGACGCCAGCTGCAGGTAGATGAACACCCCGGCCACATCGGTGGCGGTGGCGATGAACGGGGCCGACATCAGGGCCGGATCCAGCCCCAGACGGTTGAACAGCAGGGGCAGGGCCGCACCGGCGGTGGCCGCCAGGGTGGTGATGGCCACCAGGCTGCCGCCGGCGGCCCCGGCCACCAGCCAGTTGCCACCGCTCACGTAGGCCGTCCACGGCACCACCACCAGCAGCATCAGCAGGCCCAGCAGGGCACCCGCCACCGCTTCGCGGCTGATCGCCCGCACGGGGCCGAGGGCCTGGATCCGCTGGGTGCTGAGGCCGCGGATCACCACGGTGGAGCTCTGGGCGCCCACGTTGCCGCCGGTGCCGATCAGCAGCGGGATGAAGGCCGCCAGCACCACCACCTGCTTGAGCACCCCATCCATCGAGGCGATCACCGCGGCAGTGCCGCTGTTGGCGATCAGCAGCACCAGCAGCCACACCACCCGGCGGCGGGCCACGGTGAACAGGTTGCTCTGGAAGTAGTCGTCTTCATCGCCGGCCTGCACGGCGCCGGCGGCGTAGAGGTCGCGGGTGGCCTCCTGCTCGATCACGTCGATCACGTCGTCGACCGTGACGATCCCCACCAGCCGCTGCTCCCGGTCGACGACCGGCACGGCCAGGAAGTCATAGCGCTGGATAGCGCGGGCCACCTCCTCCTGGTCGGTGTCGGTGCTCACGCTGATCACCTCGCGCGTCATCACATCGCCGATGCGGGTCTCCGGGTCGGCCACCACCAAATCCCGCAGCGACAGGATGCCGGTGAGGTGGCGCGAGGCGTCGGTGACGTAGAGGGAATAGATGGTTTCGGTGTCTCGGGCGCGGCGGCGCACGATCGCCAGGGCCTGGGCAGCGCTGTGGAATTCCTTGAGGTCGATGAACTCGGTGGTCATCAACCGGCCCGCCGTCTCGGCTTCGTAGCCCAGCAGCTGGGCTGTGACGCGGCGCTCGGCCGGACTCAGCTCGGCCAGCAGGCGCCGCACCACTTTGGCCGGCAGCTCATCAAACAGTCGCACCCGGTCGTCGGGCGACATCTCCTCCACCAGCTCCAGCACCTCGCCGGAGCGGAGCCGCTCCAGCAGGGTCTGCTGGACTGCCGGCTCGAGGTATTCGTAGACCTCGATGGCCTCATCCTTGGGCAGCAGCCGGAAGGCCAGGGCCTGAAGGGTGCGGGGCAGGGCGCCGATCGCCTCGGCCGTGTCCACCTCCTGCACGGGGCGCAGCAGCAGCTTGGCCCCGTCGTAGTTGCCCACCTCGAGCAGGGCCTCCAGCTGGCGTGCCACCACCTCGGCCACTGGCGCCGCTGCCGAGTGGTTGGCGCCGTTGCTGCCGGCGCTGGCAAGGGTTGTGCCGCCGTTCGCCTCGCTCATCGGCTTGCGCTGCGGCTTAGTTCGAGTTTATGGGGCTGTGGTGCCGGCGCTGGTGCCGCCGCAAACATGGTGGCCAGACCCGTTAAGGTCCGCCCCAGTGATGGCCCGCAGGGGCGCCGACGCCGATGGCAATCAACGTGAGTGACCTGGTGGTGCGCGACGGCCAGGGGGCCGAGCGCAAGCTGGGCGACTGGGCCGGCCAGGTGCTGCTGATCGTGAACGTGGCCAGCCGTTGCGGCTTCACCCGCCAGTACGCCGGCCTGCAGAAGCTGCAGGACACCTACGGCGCCAGGGGCTTCACGGTGCTGGCCTTCCCCTGCAACGACTTCGGCGCCCAGGAACCTGGCAGCCAGGCCGAGATCGAGCAGTTCTGCTCCACCACCTACGGCGTGAACTTCCCGGTGATGGCCAAGCTGGCCATGGCCGAGGCCCCTTACACCACCCTCATCGAGAGCGAGCCAGCCGGCCCGGTGGCCTGGAACTTCGAGAAGTTTCTGATCGGCAAAGACGGCGCCGTGCAGGGACGCTTCAAGAGTGGTGTGGAGCCCGACTCCGCTGAGCTGACCGGCGCCATCGAGGCGGCCCTGGCGGCCTGAGCGGCGGCGCCGCCGCTCAGGTTTCGGCTTCTAGCAGCCAGCCGCGCCTGGGCCCCCTGATCGGGCCGGTGGCGCCCGCGGGCAATTCCACCTGCAGCCAGGGCTGGCCATCGGTGCCGAACCAGCGCCGCAGCGGGCGCAAGGGGGCCCCGGCAGCAGCCCGGGCGATCACCGGCGCCTGCTGCTGGGGCCCGCAGCGCAGGGCCATCGCCGCCGGGGCGGTGATGGGTTCGCTGGCGCGCTGGCGGCGGCGCAGTTCTGGCACGCGGGCCTCAGCTCCGCCCGCAGGCAAGCCGGCGGGGCCCACCAGGGCAAAGCCGATCAGCGCGAGGGCGCGAAGCTGGGAGAGGCCGGAGACGCTGGCGGCCGCTTGCCGGGGGGGGCGTATCAACAGGGGTGCCTCAGATGTCCAGCTGGGCAAGATCCAGCGTGGCGCTGTGGGTTTCGATGAACTCACGGCGCGGCGCCACCTTGTCGCCCATCAGGATCGTGAAGATGCGATCGGCTTCGAGGGCGTCTTCAATTTCGACCCGCTTCATCATGCGGGTGCTGGGATCCATGGTGGTTTCCCAGAGCTGCTGGGGCATCATTTCGCCCAGACCCTTGAAGCGCTGAATGGTGTAGTTGGCCTTCTCGCCAAAGCCCTGGATGGTCTTTTTGAGGTCGTCTTCGTTGTAGCAGTAGGTGTGGTTCTTGCCGCGCTCCACTTTGTAGAGAGGGGGGCAGGCGATGTAGATGTAGCCACCTTCCACCAGTGCCTTCTGGTAGCGGAAGAAGAAGGTGAGGATCAGGGTGCGGATGTGGGCGCCGTCGACGTCGGCGTCGGTCATGATCACGATCCGGTGGTAGCGGAGGTTCTTCTCGTCGAACTCCTCCCCTTTGATCCCCAGACCCAGGGCAGTGATCAGGGCCTGAATCTCGGTGTTCTTGTAGATCTTGGAGTCGTCTGTCTTCTCGATGTTGAGGATCTTGCCGCGTAGCGGCAGGATCGCCTGGAAGCGCCGGTCGCGGCCCTGCTTGGCCGAGCCACCGGCGGAATCCCCCTCCACGATGTAGATCTCGGATTCCGATGGGTCGCGGGAGGAGCAGTCGGCCAGTTTGCCGGGCAGGGTGGAACTCTCCAGCACGCTCTTGCGCCGCACCAGCTCGCGGGCCCGACGGGCGGCCTCGGCGGCATTGAAGGCCTGAATCGCCTTCTCGAGGATCAGGTCGATCACCGAGGGATTGAATTCTAGGAATTCACCCAGGGCCTCGCCCACCAGTGAATCGACGATGCCGCGGACCTCGGTGTTGCCGAGTTTGGTCTTGGTCTGGCCTTCGAATTCCGGCTCAGGCACCTTCACCGACAGCACGGCGGTGAGGCCTTCGCGGATGTTCTCGCCTGCCAGATTGGCATCGGCTTCCTTGCGCTTGCCCCGCTTCTTGGCGAAGGCGTTGAGGGTGCGGGTGAGAACTGTTTTGAGGCCCTCGATGTGGGTGCCGCCATCCACGGTGCGGATGTTGTTGGCAAAACCCAGGATGCTGTCGGAGTAGGCATCCACGCACCACTGCAGGGCTGCCTCTACCTGCACGCCGTCGCGCTCGGCGTTCACATAGATGATGTCGGGATGGAGCGGATCCTTCTCCGCATTCATGTAGGCGACATATTCCTTGATGCCGCCTTCGTAGAAATAGACCTCTTCGTGGGGGTCGCCGGCTTCGCTGCGGGCCGCGGCGCGATCATCGCGGAACACGATCTTCACCCCGCCGTTGAGATAGGCGAGCTCACGCAGGCGTGAGGCCAGGGTGGCGTAGTCGAAGACGATGCCGGTGGAGAAGATCTCGATGTCCGGCTTGAAGCACACTGAGGTGCCGGTGTGGCCGGGGTCGTCGGCGGGGGCGGAGGCGAGGCTGCCGATCGGCGCACCGCGCTCGAAGCGCTGGGTGTGCACCTGGCCCTGGCGGTGCACCGTCACCTCTACCCACTCGGAGAGGGCGTTCACCACCGAGACGCCCACACCATGCAGGCCGCCCGACACCTTGTAGCCGCCCGCGCCGAACTTGCCGCCGGCGTGCAACACGGTGAGCACCGTTTCCAGGGCGCTCTTGCCGGTGCGCGGGTGGATGTCGGTGGGGATGCCCCGGCCGTTGTCTGTGACCGAGCAGCTGCCGTCGTCGTTGAGCACCACCTCGATGGCATCACAGTGGCCCGCGAGGGCCTCGTCCACCGAGTTGTCGACCACCTCGTAAACCAGGTGGTGCAAGCCACGCGGACCGGTGGAGCCGATGTACATGCCGGGGCGCTTGCGCACCGGCTCCAGGCCCTCCAGCACCTGGATCTGCTCTGCTCCGTAGGCGGCCTGAACTTTGGTGGCTTCGCTCATGAAAGGCCGTACACGCTTCGGGTCAGGCGGATAACCCAGTCCCGAAGGGCAATCTACCACCGCTGACCAGATCGCTCCCCGCCCTGCTCTGCCGGTGGGTGTGGGCTGCCAGGTTGGAGGGATGGCAGACCCCCAACCCCTGGTGATCGTGCTGTTGGGCCCCACGGCCAGCGGCAAGTCCGATCTGGCCATCGCCCTGGCCGAGGCCCTGGATCTGGCGGTGCTGAACGTGGATTCACGCCAGCTCTATCGCCAGATGGACGTGGGCACCGCCAAGCCCACGGCGCAGCAGCGGGCCCGGGCGCGCCATGAGCTGCTGGATCTGCGCGATCCCGACCAGCCGATCAACCTGCAGGAGTTCCGGGCGATCGCCGAACCCGTGATCGCTGCCGAACTGGCGCGCCCCCGCCGCAGCGCGATCGCGCCAGGACAGCCGCTGGCGCTGCTCGCCGGTGGCAGTGGGCTCTATCTCAAGGCCCTCAGCCAGGGGCTGGAGCCGCCGGCGGTGCCGCCCCAGCCGGGGCTGCGGGCCCAGCTCACGGCCCTGGGGCAGCCCACCTGCCACCAGCTGCTGGCCGCCGCCGATCCGGCCGCCGCCGCCCGCATCGCCCCGGCCGACGCCGTGCGCACCCAGCGGGCCCTGGAGGTGCTGTACGCCACCGGCAAGCCGCTGAGTGCCCAGCAGGGCTGCACGCCGCCGCCCTGGCGCGTGCTCGAACTGGGGCTGGACCCGGCTGACCTGCGCAGCCGCATCCACCGACGCACCCGCGCCATGTTTGAGGAGGGGCCTGAGGGTGGTCTGCTGGTGGAAACCGCCGCCCTGATGGCGCGCTACGGGGCCGCCCTGCCCCTGCTCGACACGATCGGCTACGCCGAGGCCCGGGCCCATCTGGCCGGCGAGCTGGAGCTGGAGCAGGCGATCGCGGCCGCCGAGCAGCGCACCCGCCAGTTCGCCAAGCGCCAGCGCACCTGGTTCCGCCGCCAGCACCGGCCGCACTGGCTCGGCGGCTCTAGCACCGCCGCGCAATGTGAACAAGCCCTGCAGGTGGTGCTGGCGGGTCTAGGGTGAAGCGTTCCCGTCTGAACGCCCCTCCGCCCTCCTGAATGCCACCCCGTCCCCGTTTTGACCGCCGTGCTCCCGTGCGGGAGCTGCCCAACATCAACGAGCGCATCAGTTACCCCAACTTGCGGGTGGTGGATGCCGACGGCAGTCAGCTGGGGGTGATCACACGGGAGGCCGCGCTCGAGGTGGCCAAGGACCGGGAGCTCGACCTGGTGCTGGTGAGCGAGAAGGCCGATCCGCCGGTATGCCGGATCATGGATTACGGCAAATACAAATTCGAGCAAGAAAAGAAGGCCAAGGAAGCCAAGAAGAAGTCGCATCAAACCGAAGTTAAAGAGGTGAAGATGCGCTACAAGATTGATCAGCACGATTACGACGTGCGCATCGGCCAGGCCTCCCGCTTCCTCAAGTCTGGCGACAAGGTGAAGTGCACCGTGATCTTCAGGGGCCGTGAGATTCAGCACACGGCTCTGGCTGAAGTGCTGCTCTACCGCATGGCCAAAGACCTGGAAGAAGCGGCAGAAGTGCAGCAGCCCCCCAAGCGGGAGGGGCGCAACATGATCATGTTCCTCAGCCCCCGCAAAACCAGCCTCACCAAGGGTGGCAGTGCTGCGGGCAGCACTCCAGGTGGCAACAACAAGCCGCGGGTGATCGAAACGCCCCGGGCCGCCGAGGCTCGTGCCGCCGAAGCCAGGAGCGCAGAGTCGACTGCTGATTAGGCCAGGCAGCTGATCAGAGCCGACGGCTGATCAGAGACGACGGCCAAACAGCTCCAGCAGGGCCTGCCAGCCCTTTGATGCGGCGTCAGCCTGGTAGTCGGCACGTGCCTCGCACATGAAGCCATGGCCGGCGCCGGCAAGCAGCATCAAGTTGTGGGGTGGTTGCAGGGCAGCTCGGATCGCGGCGATTTCCTCGGGTGGCATCAGGGGGTCCTGGTTGCCGCATACACAGAGCAACTCGCCGGGGATCCGGGGCACCACCGCCAGGGTGGGTTGGTTGGGGTCCCCGTGGCCTGGTTCCGCGATGCCTGCTGTAGTGATGCCTGCTGTCGTGTTGCCTGCTGTCATGGCGCCTGCTTCTGCTGCGGCGGCCATGCCGGGCCGGAATGTGGACACGCGGGCACCATAGAAATCGGCGGTGGCGGCGATCTGGGGCAGGGTGGCGGCCAGCATCGCCAGGTGGCCGCCGAAGCAGAACCCAAGACAGCCCACAGGTCTGGCCTCCAGCCCCGGCTGGGCCTGCAACCAGGCTACGGCGTCGCGGGCATCGCTGAGGAATTCCTCGGCGCTGAGCCGATCGCGGTGCTGGCGGCCTGCGGCCAGGCCGGCGTCGTCGTACCCCACATCGAGATCGGGGGCCGTGCGCCAGAAGATCGGCCAGGCCAGGGCGGCGTAGCCCGCGGCGGCGAGGCGGTCGGCCACGCTGCGCACCCAGGCGTTCACGCCGAACACCTCAGGCAGTACCAGCACGGCCGCGCGGGGCTGGATCGGCTTGCCCGCGGCGTCAGCCGGCAAGGCCCACCAGCAGCGCACCCCCTGGCGCGGTTCGATCCAGCTGGAGAAGCCGGGGCGCATGGGCTGGCTGGGGATGGACATGGGCAATGGGTGGCGAAGCCTTGGGCTGCTGAGGGGATTGTGCGGCCGGACGGCGCTCCGTAAGGTGGCCAGCACAGCAATTGGCCTACCCCCGGCGTGCGATTCCATATTCAGCAGGAAAGCGACATCCCGGCGTCGGCCCAGCTGTACAACCAGATCTGCTTCGCGATCGCGGCGCGCCACTATCCACCCGGCCACCGGTTGCCGAGTACGCGCCAGCTGGCGATGCAGACGGGTCTGCACCGCAACACGATCAGCAAGGTGTACCGCCAGCTGGAAACCGATGGGGTGGTGGAGGCCCTGGCCGGCTCCGGGATCTACGTGCGCGATCAGCTCAAGCCGCGCGAAACCCGCGTGCCCTCAGGGCCTCGGCCGAAGGTGCAGCCGGATCTCGATCGCTTGGTGCGTCAGCAGATCGATGCGCTGCTGCAGGCCGGTTGCACGCTGCAGCAGGCCCGCGATCTGATCACCCAGGAGATCGACTGGCGGTTGCGCTGCGGTGCCCGCGTGCTGGTGAGCACCCCCCGCGAAGACCTGGGCGCTTCGCTGCTGATCGCTGAAGAGCTCAAGCCCAACCTGGAGGTGCCCGTTGAGGTGGTGCCGATGGAGGAGCTGGAAATGCTGCTGGAGAGCTCCAACAACGGCACCGTGGTGACCAGCCGCTATTTCCTGCAACCGGTGGAGGAGATCGCCAAGCGCCATGGGGTGCGGGCCGTGCCGGTGGATCTCAACGACTTCCGCCACGAACTCGACCTGCTCAAGGAGCTGCGGGCCGGCAGCTGCGTGGGGCTGGTGAGCATCAGCCCCGGGATCCTCAGGGCTGCGGAGGTGATCCTGCACAGCCTGCGTGGCAGCGAGCTGCTGGTGATGACCGCCAACCCGGATACCGGCAGCCGCCTGCTGGCCCTGCTGCGGGCCTCCAGCCACGTGCTCTGCGATCGTCCGAGCCTGCCGCTGGTGGAGCAATGCCTGCGCCAGAACCGCGCCCAGCTGATGCGCCTGCCCGCGGTGCACTGCGCGCAGAGCTACCTGGGCAGCGCCACCATCGACCAACTGCGCAAGGAGATCGGACTGCTGGTGGGCTGATTCCCAGGCAGGCCGATCCCCAGGCAGGCCGATTCCAGGTTGGGTAACACCTGGGTTGTCAACAGGATTTGCAGTCCTAACCTGAACAGGAGAAATCACAGGATCAATCGCCAGGGCTGCCCCATGCATCCCCGTCGGCGAGCTTTCAGGGCAACTGCTTCATGGGCCCTCTTCATGGGCCCCCCCGCCCAGCTTCTCTTCAGCACGGGGCGGGTCCTGCCCTCCATCTCCCCGGGATCCATGCCCTCGCAACAGCTCTCGATCACCCTCGATGAAGACCTGGTCGCCTTCATCGACCAGCAGGGCACCAACCGTTCGGCCGCGATTGCTGAGGCAGTGCGCTGTTGGCGCGATCAGCTGTGGCTCGACGAGGTGAACCGGGCCTACGACGAGGAGGCACAGCCATGAGCAACCCGGTCAGCCAGACGAGCTCCGTCGATGGCGAGCCGCTGCGGGCGGGGGCGATCTGCCGCTGCCGCGGCCTGCGGCCGGAAACCTCGGGCTACGCGTTGGTGTTGGCTGAGCCGGTGCGGGGGCGCGAATGGCTCACGGTGATGCCCCTGGGGCTGCCGCCGGTGGTGCGGCCCCATCCGTTGCGGCCCCAGCTGTCGTTGGCCAGTGTGCAGCGCCTGGTTGCTGGTGAGCAGTGGCCAGGCTGTTTCTGCCAGCCCCCGCTGCTGGTGGGCGACCAGATCAGCACGGTGGCGCGCGCCGACCTGGAGGAGCCGATCGCTCAGATCGGCCGGGAGCAGCTGCTGCGGGTCCGACAGCTGGGGGGGCTGGCGCTGGGCCTCAATCTCAGTGATCTGAGCGATCCACCCAGGCGAACCAGCCAGGACTACGCATCAGCCTGACCCAACATCGGGTCCGAACAAAAAAGGCCTGGATGACCCTGGCTCAATAAGTTAGTCATCAAGCGGATGAAGAGATTCGAACTCTCGACCCTCTCCTTGGCAAGGAGATGCTCTACCACTGAGCTACATCCGCAGGTGCTGGGGAAGACCACAGCTGCCGAGGCAAAGCCGCCGACGGAGTGATCATGCATGAACGAGGGCCCCTCGGTCAAACCCCTACTTCGGCAGGATGGAGGGATGCTCAATGCCCTCCGTGCCGACCTGGCCATCATCAAGGAACGGGATCCGGCGGCTCGCGGCACGCTGGAGATCCTGCTCTGTTACCCAGGGCTGCATGCGCTGACGCTGCACCGCCTCAGCCATGGGCTCTGGCGCCGGCGCTGGCCGTTGCTGCCTCTGGTGGCGCGGCTGCTGAGTCAGCTGGGCCGCTGGCTCACCGGGATTGAGATTCACCCCGGGGCGCGGATCGGCCAGGGCGTGTTCATCGACCACGGCATGGGCGTGGTGATCGGCGAAACTGCGGTGGTGGGCAACAGCTGCCTGCTGTATCAGGGGGTGACCCTGGGTGGCACGGGCAAGGCCCACGGCAAGCGCCATCCCACCCTTGGTGAAAACGTGGTGGTGGGCGCCGGAGCCAAGGTGCTGGGCGCGATCACGGTGGGCGCTAACACCCGCATCGGTGCCGGATCGGTGGTGTTGCGGGATGTGGAGGCTGACTCCACCGTGGTGGGCATCCCCGGGCGGGTGATCCACCAGAGCGGCGTGCGGGTGGATCCGCTGGCCCACTCGGCTCTCCCCGACGCGGAGGCCCGGGTGATTCGCAACCTGATGGAGCGCATCGACAGCCTCGAGGGCCAACTGGCTCGCACCCAGGCCTGTCTGCGGGAGATCGCCGCCGGACGTCCGCTGTTGGAGCCCTGCGGCGGCGAGGCCCAGAACCTCAAGGACCGCGAGATCCTGGAGTTCCTGGGCGAGAAGCCCGGCATCACGGGCTGACCTGGCCAGCGGCGCCATCTCGGTAAGCTGGCTCGAGTGCTGGCCGTGCCGCCTCGATGCTCAAGCTCCTGCTGGGTGATCCCAATGCCCGCAAGCTGAAGCGCTACCAGCCGATCGTTTCCGACGTGAACCTGTTGGAGGAGGACATCGCTCCCCTCTCCGACGACGAGCTGCGCGGCCTCACCGCCGAATTCCGCCAGAAGCTCTCGGCCCTGCAGGAAGACTGCGCCAGTCGACGCCTCGGCCTCGAAGCCACCCTGGAGAAGGAGCGCAAGCTGCTCGATGAGCTGCTGCCCCAGGCCTTCGCCGTGGTGCGCGAGGCCGGCAAGCGGGTGCTCGGCATGCGCCATTTCGACGTGCAGCTGATCGGCGGCATGGTGCTTCATCACGGCCAGATCGCCGAGATGAAGACCGGCGAGGGCAAGACCCTGGTGGCCACCCTGCCCGCCTACCTCAACGCCCTCACCGGTCGGGGGGTTCACGTGGTGACCGTGAACGACTACCTGGCCCGTCGCGACGCCGAGTGGATGGGGCAGATCCACCGCTTCCTGGGCTTGTCGGTGGGCCTGATCCAGCAGGACATGGATCCGGCCAGTCGCCGCGCCAACTACGCCTGCGACATCACCTACGCCACCAACTCGGAGCTGGGGTTCGACTACCTGCGCGACAACATGGCCACCGACATCAGCGAGGTGGTGCAGCGGCCGTTCCAGTACTGCGTGATCGACGAAGTGGACTCGATCCTGATCGACGAGGCCCGCACGCCGCTGATCATCTCCGGCCAGGTGGAGCGCCCCCAGGAGAAGTATCAGAAGGCCGCGGAGGTGGCTGCCGCTCTTGTGCGTGCCGCCGAGCTGGGCAAGGACGGCATCGACCCCGAGGGCGACTACGAGGTGGATGAGAAGCAGCGGAGCTGCACCCTCACCGATGAGGGCTTTGCCAAGGCCGAACAGCTGCTGGGCGTGAGTGACCTCTTCGACCCGACCGATCCCTGGGCTCACTACATCACCAATGCGCTCAAGGCCAAGGAGCTGTTCATCAAGGATGTGAATTACATCGTGCGCGGCCAGGAGGCCGTGATCGTGGATGAGTTCACCGGCCGGGTGATGCCGGGGCGCCGCTGGAGCGATGGCCAGCACCAGGCGATCGAGGCCAAGGAGGCTCTGCCGATCCAGCCGGAAACCCAGACGCTTGCCTCAATCACGTATCAGAACTTCTTCCTGCTCTATCCGCGCCTTGCCGGCATGACCGGTACCGCCAAAACGGAAGAGGTGGAGTTCGAGAAGACCTACAAGCTGGAGGTCGCGATCGTGCCCACCAACCGCAGCCGTGCCCGTCAGGACTGGACCGATCAGGTGTACAAAACTGAGTCCGCCAAGTGGCGGGCCGTGGCGGCGGAAACCGCGGAGATTCACAAGCAGGGACGGCCGGTGCTAGTGGGCACCACCAGCGTGGAGAAATCGGAGCTGCTGAGTGCCCTGCTCGCCGAGCAGCAGATTCCCCACAATCTGCTCAACGCCAAGCCGGAAAACGTGGAGCGTGAGGCCGAGATCGTGGCCCAGGCGGGCCGCGCTGGCGCCGTGACCATCGCCACCAACATGGCCGGCCGCGGCACCGACATCATCCTGGGCGGCAACAGCGATTACATGGCCCGCCTCAAGCTGCGTGAGGTGCTGTTGCCCCGCCTGGTGCGGCCGGAGGAAGGCCACAAACCCCCTGTGCCCCTGCAGCGGGCTCCTGAGGCAGCCCCCGGTTTCGGTGCCGCTTCAGCCGCCGCCGCTGCCAAGGCCCCCTCTGAGGCCCGCGCCATCGGCGCCCTCTACCCCTGTGCCCTCAGCGATGCCACCGAGCAGTCGCTCTCCGAACTGGCCCATGATCTGGTGAAGGCCTGGGGCGACAGGCAGCTCACGGTGCTGGAGCTGGAAGACCGCATCGCCCAGGCGGCCGAGAAGGCCCCCACCAACGACGCCCAGATCCAGGCTCTGCGCGATCTGATCGCCCGGGTGAAGGGCGAATACGAGGGCGTGACCAAGGCCGAGGAGGCCCGTGTGCGTGAGGCGGGCGGCCTGCATGTGATCGGCACCGAGCGGCATGAATCGCGCCGGGTCGACAACCAGTTGCGCGGCCGCGCCGGTCGCCAGGGCGACCCCGGCTCCACCCGCTTCTTCCTGTCGCTGGAAGACAACCTGCTGCGCATCTTCGGTGGCGACCGGGTGGCTGGCCTGATGAACGCCTTCCGGGTGGAGGAGGACATGCCGATCGAATCGGGCATGCTCACCCGTTCGCTTGAGGGCGCCCAGAAGAAGGTGGAAACGTATTACTACGACATCCGCAAACAGGTGTTCGAGTACGACGAGGTGATGAATAACCAGCGCAAGGCCGTGTACGCCGAGCGGCGCCGGGTGCTCGAGGGCCGCGAACTCAAGGCCCAGGTGATCGGCTATGGCGAGCGCACCATCGACGACATTGTGGATGCTTATGTGAACCCCGAGCTGCCACCTGAAGAATGGGATCTCGAGCGGCTGGTGGGTAAGGTGAAGGAATTCGTCTACCTGCTTGAAGATCTCAAACCAGGCGATGTGCAGGGCCTGTCGATGGAGGAGCTCAAGGCCTTCCTGCAGGAGCAGATGCGCAATGCCTACGACCTCAAGGAGGGCCAGATCGAGCAGCAGCGGCCGGGTCTGATGCGGGAGGCCGAGCGCTTCTTCATCCTCCAGCAGATCGACACACTCTGGCGTGAACATCTGCAGTCGATGGATGCCCTGCGTGAGTCGGTGGGTTTGCGTGGCTATGGCCAGAAAGATCCGCTGATTGAATACAAGAATGAGGGCTACGATATGTTCCTGGAGATGATGACCCAGATGCGCCGCAACGTGATCTATTCGATGTTCATGTTCCAGCCTGCGCCTGCCGCTCCCGTGGCCCAGGCCTGAGGACTGGTGTGATGAGGCGAGAAGGTATGGCTCGGCGGCCGGCCGCCGAAGCCTTGACCAGCCCTGCTCGCGCTGCATGATCTGCTCATGATCGTTCCATGACCGTTCTGGTTACGGGAGCCGCCGGTTTCATCGGCTACCACCTGTCGCGGCGGCTGCTGGAGCGGGGCACGCCGGTGCTGGGCTTCGACAATCTGAACCCCTACTACGACCCGGCCCTCAAGCGGGCCCGGCTGGCAGAGCTCAGGGCCACGGCTGAGCGAACCGGTACGGCCCTGCAGTGGGTGGAGGCAAGCCTGGAGGATCCCGCTGCGGTGGAAGCGGCGTTTGCAGTGCACAAGCCGGTCAAGGTGGTGAACCTGGCGGCCCAGGCAGGCGTGCGCTATTCGATCGAGAACCCACAGGCCTATATCCAGGCGAATGTGGTGGGCTTCAGCCACCTGCTGGAGGCCTGCCGTGCCCATGGCAGCGATCATCTGGTGTATGCCTCCAGCAGCAGCGTGTATGGCGGCAACACCCGGATTCCATTTTCTGAGCACGACAGCGTGGACCATCCGGTGAGCCTGTATGCCGCCACGAAGAAGGCCAACGAGCTGATGGCCCATTCCTATAGCCATCTCTATGGGATTCCGACGACCGGTCTGCGCTTTTTCACGGTGTATGGCCCCTGGGGTAGGCCGGATATGGCGCTGTTTTTGTTCACCAAGGCGATCCTGGAGGGGCGGCCCATCCAGGTATTCAACAATGGCCAGATGCAGCGCGACTTCACCTATATCGATGACGCGATTGAAAGTGTGATCCGGGTTCTCGATAAGCCCGCTGCGCCGAATCCGGATTTTGACCAGGCCAATCCTGATCCGGCCACCAGCTGGGCGCCCCATCGCCTGTTCAACATCGGCAACGCCAGTCCCACGCTCCTGATGGACTACATCGAAGCAATTGAGGGTGCTCTGGGAATCACGGCCATCAAGCAGTTCTTGCCCATGCAACCCGGTGATCTCCATGCCACCAGTGCTGACACCTCAGCCCTGGAGGCCTGGATCAGCTTTCGACCCAACACCCCCGTGAGGGAGGGTGTGGCCCGGTTCGTGGCCTGGTATCGGCAGTTTTACAGCGTTTGAGGCTGGCCGGCTCGAAGCAGCGATGCTCGGGACATGGGTGATTGATGGCCAGTAGTTTCTGATTTCGGATCCCTCGCTTGGTGGCACCGCCTAGAAGCCGCTGCTGATGCTCAGGCGCCGCTGTTCGCCTGCCCGCTCGATCACGGCCGACTCGCCACTGGCCGACTGCAGGCGCCAACCGCTGTTGCCGATCGACTCGCCCACCGCTGCGCTGGTGGAACTGCCGCCCAGCTGGAAGATCGCCGATCCACCGCGGCCGGGGATCTGAATCACGCCCACCAGCTGGGGCAGGCTGCCGCCACCCGCACCCGCAGCGCCGGCTGCACCTGCACCTGAGCTGTTGCTCGCTGCCCGGCCTCCCGTGCCGCGCGCTGGCGGTGGGGGGGCATCGATCGTTTGGCCCATGGGAACTTTGAGCACCCGTGCCCCCGGCGCCGAGCTCGCCGGCAGGGTGGCCAGCTCCTGCATCCAGGGTTCATCCGGCGGTGGTGGCGGCAGCTCGGGGCCCTCACCACTGCTGCCGGCGGAGGGGCCTGGGGCCGGGTTGGCTTCAGCGGTTGCTTGCGGGGGGGCGAGATTGCGGAGCCGCTCGATCAGCAGCAGGTTGCGTTCCTGGCGCAGGGCCTGCTGGTGCTGCAGCCAGAGGCCCCAGCCGGCTGCGGCGCCGCCGGCCAGGCCGAGCCCCAGCACGGCAAGCCCGGCGGCCAGCAGCAGGCGTCGATCCGAGAGCGGCGGCCGGGCCTGCTCCGTGGCCCCGGGTTGGGTTGCCGGCTCGCGGGCCACAACGGTGGGGGCTGCAGCGGGCGGGCTCGTGGGCCGGGTTTCCAGGATCTCCAGGTCGATCGAGCATTCCGGCGCGAACACGCGGTTCATCACCTGCTCGGCCTTGAGCTCCCAGTAGGCGCGAGAGGTGGGGATCCGGCGAGGGCCGCTGCCGTGCACCGCGCTCACAACACCTACTTGGCAGTGGTTGCTAACACCACCGTATCGCCACTGTCCAGGCCGGCTGGCGTGCGCCGCCGCTGCAGCTCCAGCCACAGCAGCAGGGCCGTGAGGTCGGCCTGGCTCACGCCTGGCACCCGTGCAGCCTGCCCCAGGGTGGCAGGCTGCACGGCGGCCAGCTTCTCGCGGGCTTCGCGCGAGAGGGTGGCGATGGCGGCGTAGTCGACGCCGGCGGGGATGGGCCGGTGCTGCTGCTTCTGCACCTGGTCGATCTGCTGCTGCTGACGGGCCAGATAGCCGCTGTATTTGATCTCGATCTCGGCGGCTTCGGCCACATCCCGGGGCAGGTGGGGGTCGGCCAGGCCGTGGCGTGCCAGATCGGCGCTGTGGAAACCAGGACGGCGCAGCAGCTCGGCAAGGGTGATTGAGCCCTTGATGGCGGCGCCGGTTTCGGCCTCCACGGTGGCGGCGACCGGATCGCTGGCCTTGAGACGCACGCTGTCGAGGCGGTGCTGCTCGGCGGCGATCGCTCCCTGCTTGCGCTGGAAGATCTCCCAGCGGCGCCCATCGATCAGCCCCAGCTCGCGGCCCAGGGGCGTGAGGCGGCGGTCGGCGTTGTCGCCGCGCAGCACCAGCCGGTATTCGCTGCGGCTGGTGAGCACCCGGTAGGGCTCGCGCAGATCCTTGGTGATCAGGTCGTCGACCATCGTGCCGATGTAGCTGCCTTCCCGGGGGAAGTGCACAGGCTCCTGGCCGCCCACCAGCCGGGCGGCGTTGAGGCCGGCCACCAGCCCCTGGGCGGCGGCCTCCTCGTAGCCGGTGGTGCCGTTGAGCTGGCCGGCCGAGAACAGCCCCGCCACCCGCTTGGTTTCCAGCGATGGCTTGAGCTGGGTGGCGGGCAGGTAGTCGTAGTCGACGGCGTAGGCGGGCCGCAGCATCACGCAGCGCTCCAGGCCGGGCAGGGTGCGCAGCAGCTCCAGCTGCAGCCGCTCCGGCAGGCCGGTGGAGAAGCCCTGCACATAGATCTCGGGTGTGTCGCGGCCCTCAGGCTCCAGGAAGATCTGGTGGCTGTCCTTGTCGGCGAAGCGCACGATCTTGTCTTCGATCGAGGGGCAGTAGCGGGGGCCCTTGCTGTCGATGAAGCCGCCGTAGATCGGTGTGAGGTGCAGGTTGTCGCGAATCAGCTGGTGGGTGGCGGCGGTGGTGCGGGTGATGTGGCAGCTCATCTGCTCACCGCTCACCCAGCTGGCGGGATCAAAGGAGAAGAAGCGGTCGGCGGCGTCGCTGGGCTGCTCCTCCAGCTGGTCGAGGGCGATGCTGCGCCGATCGACCCGGGCGGGGGTGCCGGTCTTGAGGCGGCCCATCTGGAAGCCGAGGGTTTCGAGTGCCTCGGTGAGCCCCTCGGCGGCTTGCTCGCCGGCGCGGCCGGCGCTCATCGATTGGTTGCCCACCCAGATCTGGCCGCCCAGAAACGTGCCGGCGGTGAGGATCACGGCCCCGGCGGCATAGGTGCTGCCGAAGTAGGTGCGGATCCCGGTGACGCGGCCGCCCTCGCCGGGGGTGCCCTCCACCACCAGGCCGGTGACCATCGCCTCGCGCAGGGCCAAATTTGGCGTGTGCTGCAGCAGCTGCAGCATCTGGCGGGCGTACTGGCGCTTGTCGGTCTGGGCGCGCAGAGCCCACACGGCCGGGCCGCGGCTGGCGTTGAGCACGCGTTTCTGCAGGGCGGTGGCATCGGCTAGCCGGCCGATCACGCCGCCGAGGGCATCCACCTCATGCACCAGCTGGCTCTTGGCCGGCCCGCCCACCGCCGGGTTGCAGGGCTGCCAGGCGATGCGGTCGAGGTTGAGGGTGAAGAGTGCCGTGGAGCAGCCCAACCGCGCGGCGGTGATCGCCGCTTCGCAGCCGGCGTGGCCGCCGCCCACCACGATCACGTCGAAGTGCTCGGTTGCAGGAAGAGCTGGCGCCATGGTCTGAGGCTAGGGCGCTGTTGCGCCGGGCTGATCAGGCCGCCAGGTTGCGGAAGCGGGTGAATTGCGGCTCGAACAGCAGCTTCACCGTGCCCACCGGGCCGTTGCGGTGCTTGGTCACGATCACTTCGGTGATGCCCCGGTCGGGGGTTTCGGGGTTGTAGTACTCGTCGCGGTAGATCATCAGCACCAGGTCAGCGTCCTGCTCGATCGAGCCCGATTCGCGCAGGTCGCTGAGCATGGGGCGCTTGTTGGTGCGCGACTCCACGCCGCGGCTGAGCTGGGAGAGGGCCATCACCGGCACATTGAGCTCGCGGGCCATGCCCTTGAGGCCGCGGGTGATGCGGCTGAGTTCCTGCACCCGGTTGTCGGGGGTGGAGCCCTCCATCAGCTGGAGGTAGTCGATCACGATCAGGCCCAGCTCCTTGCCGGTTTCGGCCATCAGCCGGCGGCAGAGGGAGCGCATCTCCAGCACGCCGGAATTGGGTTTGTCGTCGATGAACAGGGGCAGCTGGCCCAGGCTGTTGATGCCCTGGCCCAGCAGCGGCCACTCCTCCTGCTGCAGCCGGCCAGTGCGCAACCGGCCGCTCTCGATGCCCACCTCCATCGACAGCAGGCGGTAGGTGAGCTGCTCCTTGCTCATCTCCAGCGAGAACACACACACCGGCAGGCTGTGGAGCTGGGCCACGTTCTTGGCGATGTTGAGCACAATCGAGGTTTTGCCCATCGCCGGCCGGCCGGCCACGATGATCAGGTCGCTGCGCTGCAGGCCCTGGGTGATGGCGTCGAGGTCGTAGAAGTTCACCGGAATGCCGGCCACGGCCGTGCCCAGCGAGCGGCTCTCGATCTCGTTGAAGGTGGTGGTGAGGATCTCGGCGGTGGGGGTGAGGCCCTGGCTGGGTTTCTCCTGGCTGATGGCGAAGATCTTTTGCTCGGCCTCATCGAGCACCTGCTCCATTGGCTTGCCCTGGTCGAAGCCGAGCTGGATCACCTCGTTGCCGGAGCGGATCAGCTGGCGGCGCAGGTATTTGTCGTTCACCAGCCGGGCCACCTGGTCGATCGAGGCGGTGGAGGTGATCCGCTCCACCAGCTCCACCAGCCGCCCCTGGCCGCCCACCTTCTCCAGCTGGCCGGTGTCGGCCAGCCAGGCGGTCATGGCGGTGAGGTCGGTGGGTTTGCCCTGGCCGTGCAGCATCAGGGCGGTGCGGTAGATCTCGCGGTGGGCCGTGAGATAGAAGGCCTCGGGACGCAGCACGTCGGCCACCCGGCCGATGGCGTCGGGGTCGAGCAGGATGCCGCCCAGCACCGCCTCCTCGGCCTCCAGGTTCTGGGGCGGCACCGAGTCGGGCAGGGCCTCGAAGCGGGCCTCGCC
The DNA here is from genome assembly GCA_044235095.1 of Prochlorococcaceae cyanobacterium. Lineage (GTDB taxonomy): Bacteria > Cyanobacteriota > Cyanobacteriia > PCC-6307 > Cyanobiaceae > NIES-981. The sequence goes on from JBIIIC010000002.1 coordinate 18,635, forward strand.
GCTGGGCTCCCGGCCACCATTGGCGTTGCCATTGGGTCCGCCGGCGCGCTCGCGGCTGGCTGGGCTGGCTGGGCTGGCTGGGCTGGCTGAATTGAGGGGAGCGCTCACCATGGCGGAGGAGGGTGCAGCGAGCGGGTCGTTCATCCTGCCCGGAGCGGGTCGCTTTGACCAGCACGGGTTCACGGGTAGTGCGGCACTGGCGGTGGAGGCCACACAAAAAAGCCACCCCAGGGGTGGGGTGGCTGGCTGAATGCCCAGGCCTGAGCACGGGGGTCTGGCAGATCAGTGGCTGACCACTTCCAGGTTGATTTCGGCTGTCACTTCGGGGTGCAGCTTCACGTGCACCTTGTAGGAGCCGGTGCGGTGGATTTCGGGCACGGAGATGTCGCGGCGGTCGACTTCCTTCTTGGTGGCCGCCTCGATCGCCTCGGCCACATCGCCGTTGGTCACCGTGCCAAATAGCACGTCGTCGCCACCGGTCTGCTTCTTGACGGTGAAGCGGCCGATGGTGGCCAGGGCGGTGCGGAAGGCTTCAGCTTCCGCCTTGAGGGCGGCCTGGCGCTCGGCCTCCTTGGCCCGGCGGGCCTCCACCTGGCGCAGCACGGCCGGGGTGAGGGGCACGGCCTTGCCGGTGGGCAGCAGGAAGTTGCGGGCGTAGCCGGGGGCCACTTCCACCAGATCGCCGTCCTTGCCAAGGCTGAGGACGTCTTCGCTGAGAACCACTTGAACGCGCTTGGCCATGGGAGTACCGAGAGGGTGTCTGAACGCGAGCCGATCGGCCAGCCTACGCGAGCGGGCTGGCGTCGGGGGCGGCTGCCCGCGGCAGGCGCACGTTGGTGGCCAGGCCGAGGCGGCGCATCAGGCGGATGTGCTGCCAGGTGAGGTCGATCTGGCGGCCGAAGCCATGACGGGCCGAGTGGGGGAAGGCGTGGTGGTTGTTGTGCCAGCCCTCGCCGAAGGTGAGTGCAGCCACCCAGGGGTTGTTGCGGGAGCCGTCGCCGCTGGCGTGGGCCACCTCACCCCACAGGTGGGTGGCGGAATTCACCAGCCAGGTGCAGTGATACACCACCACCAGGCGCAGCGGGATGCCCCAGAGCACCAGGGCCCAGCCGCCGGCTCCGGTGATGGTGCCGATCCAGAACAGCAGCCCGGCCAGGGGCAGCTGCAGCAACAGGAACCAGTTGTTCAGCCAGCGGTAGTAGGGGTCCTTGGTGAGGTCGCCGGTGAGACGGGGCACGGCGCCCATGGCCGGAATCGTGGTGAACATCCAGCCCATGTGGCTCCACCAGAAGCCCTTGAGGCTGGTGTGGTGGTCCACCTCCGTATCGCTGAACTTGTGGTGGTGGCGGTGCAGGCCCACCCAGTCGATCGGACCGTGCTGGCAGCTCAGGGCGCCGCAGGTGGCGAAGAAGCGCTCCAGCCACCGGGGCACGCGGAAGGCGCGGTGGCTCAGCAGGCGGTGGTAGCCGATGGTCACGCCCAGGCAGGCGGTAACCCAATAGAGCACCAGGAAGCTGGCCACAGCCGGCACGCTCCAGAAGCGGGGCAGCAGGGCCACCACCGCCAGCACATGGATGGCCACCATGAAGGCGATCGTGCCCCAGCGGGTGCCGCGCTTGATGGCCGGCGCGGGCTCGCCGGCGCGGGTCTGGTGCAGGGCGGCGGCCCGGCGGATGCCGTTGGCGCCGCCGTTGATGAAGGCGGGGCGGCGGGTGCTGCTGGCGGCAGCGCCGGCCGTGCGCCCGGAGGCGCCGCGGCGGGCAAGGGGTGTGGCGGCCATGACGGACCGACTCCTGATGTATCGCTACGATGGTAGCAATACGAATCCGGATCGCACGGGGCGACTGAGTCGATGGGCTATCGGGATGATCTCGCCGCCGGCCGCGTGGCCTTCGCCCACCTGATCCGGCTCTGGCATGAGCGCAATGGCTGGAGTCACAAGGTGTTGCCGGCCCTGGCCGAGGCCCTCGATCTGGGTCGGGTGCACAACAGCCAGATCTCGATGCTGCGCAACGGCAAGCTCGCCTCGCCAGGCCCTGAGGTCTTCCTGGCCCTGGGGCGGGTGAATCAGATGCTGGCGGCTGAGGTGTCCGGCGGCCAGCTGAGTGCGGGGCTGAGGGCGCGCCTGGCCGGTGAACCTGATCTGGTGGCGGCGCTGGAGATCTCGGCCCTGCCGGTGCGAGATGAGGCTGCGCCGGTGCTCGGCCCGGGGGAGCTGCTGGAGGTGTTCATCGGGCTGCGGCCGCCGCCGCCGGCCTTTGATCTGCGCATCGCCGATGCGGAAGCGGCGGATCTGAGCGCTGCCCTGGCCGAACTGTTCACGGCGGGGCAGCCCTGGCGGCTCTGCCGCGACACTGTGCTGGCGGCCTATCCGGTGGCCAAGCGCCAGCGGCGCGAGCGCTTCGCCGAGGTGATGGCGGGCCAGTGCGACTACAGCGCCGCCGAGCTCAATGCCGAGCTGCCCGATCTGCGCCGCACCCTGGCGGCCCTGGGGGCGGCGGGGGAAGACGAGCTGGGGGCCGATCAGTTTCTTGAGTTGCTGCGCAGCCGGGCCAGCCGCTTGAGGGCAGCGGCGGCGTCCCCGCGCGTGGCCCTCGCGGAAGCGATTCGTGCCCAACTGGGCTCTCCTTCGCCAACCAGGCCTGGCGGCGGTGCCGGAGCCTGGTCTCAGCCGGATGTCCCGTAGGCGTCTCTCTGCACATAGCGCGCCGTGCGCACCCGTTTCGCCCAGCCGAGGGCCCGTAGCAGCCGGATGTGCTGCCAGGTGATGTCGAACTCAAACCAGCGCAGGCCATGCCGGGCTGAGTGGGGGAAGGCGTGGTGGTTGTTGTGCCAGCCCTCACCGAAACTGAGGATCGCCACCCACCAGCAGTTGCGCGACAGGTCGGGGCAGTCGAAGTTGCGGTAGCCGCAGAAATGGGTGGCTGAATTCACCAGCCAGGTCACGTGATACACGAGAACCAGGCGCAGGGGGATCGCCCAGAGCACCAGGCCCAGGCCGCCGCCGTGCACGCCGGCCAGCTCGCCATACCAATAGAGGGCGGCGCCGAGGGGTAGTTGCAGCAGCAGAAACCAGCGGTCGAGCCAGCGGTAGAGGGGATCGGCCTGCAGGTCGCCGGTGAGCCTGCCCACGTGCTTCAGGGCCGGGATCTCATGCAGCATCCAGGCGCTGTGGGCCCACCACAGGCCGCGGGCGGCGTCGTGGTGGTCGTTGGGCTGATCCGAGAACTTGTGGTGGTGGCGGTGCAGGCCCACCCACTCGATCGGGCCGCTCTGGCAGGCCATCGCCCCCATCAGCACCAGGGTGCGCTCCACCCATTTGGGTGCCTCAAAGCTGCGGTGGGTCAGCAGCCGGTGCAGGCCCAGGGTCACGCCCAGCACCGTGACCCAATAGAGCACCGCCAGCGCGATCAGCCCCTGCCAGCTCCAGAACATCGGCAGTAGCGCCGCCACGGCCCCAACGTGCATGGCCAGCATGAAGCTGGTGGTGCCCAGCTTGTGCCTGCGCTGGCGCGGTGGCAGCGGCGGGCGGGGAGCTGCCAGTGCGGCGCGCTGGCGCTGCTCGCGGGTCTGCAGGCGCAGCAGCTGAGCCGGGCCGGCAGGGCCGGCAGCCGATTCGGGGATGACAACCAAGGCGAACGCTCTGCGAATCGGAAATCTAGGCCTGGCAGGTGCTGGGCTCTCTTCGCGGCTGGGGCAGGTGGCCCGGGTGGCGCAGGGGCGGCATGGGGCGCGGTGCGGGGGGCTCTGACCCAGGCGATAGATCCTATGATTTATGAGACTTTCGATCTTGCCAATCATCCTGCCTGGAGCAGGGTGAATCGAGGGGCGCCGTGGGCTCTGCCTCCGGCCCGCAGGGGCAGGATGGGCTCCCACACTGATCTGTGCGTGATGCCCGCCAGCGCGAGTTCCGCCGCTGCCTGTCGCGGCTGGGCCGTGGAGCGGGTTGCGGCCGCCCAGGCCCGCATCGCGCCCTTGGCCGACCGCCACACCGCCGCGGTGCAAGGGCGGCTGGAGCGGGTGCTCGACGCCTTTGCGTCCGAGCGGGTGGGGGTGCAGCACTTCGCCTCGGTGAGTGGCTATGGCCACGGCGACCAGGGCCGGGAGGTGCTCGATCGGGTGTTCGCCAGGGTGCTGCAGGCCGAGGCGGCGGCCGTGCGGCTGCAGTTCGTGAGCGGTACCCACGCGATCGCGGCGGCCCTGTTCGGCGTGCTGCGGCCCGGTGATCGGCTGCTGGCCCTCACCGGTCGCCCCTACGACACGCTCGAGGAGGTGATCGGCATCCGCGGCAGTGGCCAGGGGTCGCTGGCGGAGTTCGGCATCACCTACGACGAACTGGAGCTGCTGCCCGATGGCGGCATCGACTGGCAGGGGCTGGCGGATGCCCTGGCCGTGCCCACGCGGATGGTGCTAATTCAGCGCAGCTGTGGCTACAGCTGGCGGCCGTCGCTGGCGGTGGCCGAGATCGGGCGGCTGGCGGAGCGCGTGAAGGCGATCCAGCCCGATTGCCTGGTGTTTGTTGACAACTGTTATGGCGAGCTGGTGCAGGAGCTGGAGCCCCCGGCCGTTGGCGCCGACCTGATCGCCGGCTCGCTGATCAAGAACCTGGGCGGCACGATCGCCCCCACCGGCGGCTATGTGGCCGGCCGCGCTGAGCTGGTGGAGCAGGCCTGCTGCCGGCTCACCGCGCCGGGCATCGGCAGTGAGGGCGGCACCAGCTTCGATCTCAACCGGCTGTTGTTTCAGGGCCTGTTTCTGGCGCCCCAGATGGTGGCCGAAGCCCTGATCGGCGCCGAGCTGGTGGCTCAGGTGTTCTCAGACCTGGGCTTTGCCACCAATCCGGCGCCCGGAGCGGAGCGCAGCGACGGCATTCAGGCGGTGCGGCTGGGTTCGCCCGAGCTGCTCAAAGCGGTGTGCCGCGCTTTCCAGGCCGCCTCACCGATCGGTGCCTACCTCGATCCGGTGCCGGCGCCGATGCCGGGGTACGCCAGCGAGCTGGTGATGGCCGGCGGCACCTTCATCGACGGCAGCACCAGCGAGTTTTCCGCCGATGCCCCCCTGCGTGAGCCCTACGTTCTCTATGTGCAGGGCGGCAGCCACCGCGCCCATATCGCGCTGGCTCTTGTGCGGGCTCTCACCGCCTTGGCGGAAGCGGGCCTGGTTCCGACAAACTGACCGGACCCCAGCCCCACTGCCGGGCTCCCGCTCCTGCCTCCGCCATGGCGCTTTCCTTTCCCGACGATCGCCGCTACGCCGACAGCCATGAAACGGTGCGGCCCGAGGGCGAGCTGGCGCGCCTGGGTCTGAGTGCCTTCGCGGTGGACCAGCTGGGCGACATCGTGTTCGTGGAGCTGCCGGAGGTGGGCGCCACGATCGACCAGGGCCAGAGCTTCGGCACCGTGGAGTCGGTGAAAGCGGTGGAGGAGCTGGTGGCGCCGATCAGCGGCACCGTGGAGGCACGCAACGAGGCCGTGCTGGCCAGCCCCGAGGAGCTGCAGAGCGATCCCTACGGCGAAGGTTGGCTGCTGGTGGTGAAGCCGACCGAGCCCACCCAGCTGGTGGGCCTGATGGATGCGGCCAGCTATGCCGCCAAGGTGCAGGCCTCGTGACGGCCACGCAGCAGACCGACGCTCACCCCATGGCCCCTCAGGAGATGACTAGCAACGTTCTGCCCGGACCGTTCTGGGCGCGGCACATCGGTCCCAGCCCCGCCGAACAGTCGCAGATGTTGGCGGAGCTGGGGCTGGAGAGCCTGGAGCAGCTTGCCGAGCAGGTGGTGCCGGCCGATCTGCTGCTGCCGCCGGAGGCGGCCATCGCCGGGCTGCCCGAGCCCTGCGGTGAGGCCGAGGCGCTGGCGGAGCTGGCGGCGATCGCTGCCCAGAACAGCGTGGTGCGCTCGCTGATCGGCCAGGGCTACTACGGCACGGCCACGCCGGCCCTGATCCAGCGCCATGTGTTCGAGAACCCCTCCTGGTACACGGCCTACACGCCCTACCAGGCCGAGATCGCCCAGGGCCGCCTCGAGGCCCTGCTCAACTTCCAGACGCTGATCAGCGAGCTCACCGGTTTGCCGATCGCCAACGCCTCGCTGCTGGATGAGGCCACTGCCGCAGCGGAGGCCCTGGCGCTGGCCCTGGCGGTGTGCCGCCGCAGTGGTGCCCGCCGCTTCCTGGTGGATCAGGAGGTGTTTCCCCAGACCCTCGCGGTGCTGCAGACCCGGGCCGAGCCCCTGGGGATCACCCTGGAGCTGGTGGATGCCGAGGCTCTCACCGCCCTGCCTGCCGATGCCTTTGGCCTGCTGCTGCAGTTGCCGGGCAGGCGCGGCGGGCTCTGGAATCCGGAGCCCCTGCTGAAGGCCGCAGCGGCGGCCGGCGTGATCTCAGCCGTGGCGGTGGATCCCCTGGCCCAGGTGCTGCTGGCGCCTGTGGGTGAGCTCGGCGCCGACATCGCCATCGGCAGCGCCCAGCGCCTGGGGGTGCCGATGGGCTTCGGCGGCCCCCATGCCGCCTTCTTCGCCACCCGCGAGGCCTACAAGCGCCAGATCCCCGGTCGTCTGGTGGGGCGCTCCCTGGACGCCGAGGGCCGGCCGGCCCTGCGCCTGGCCCTGCAGACCCGCGAGCAGCACATCCGCCGCGACAAGGCCACCAGCAACATCTGCACCGCCCAGGTGCTGCTGGCGGTGATGGCCGGTTTCTATGCCGTGCACCACGGCCCTGAGGGCCTGGAGGCGATCGCCCGCCGCATTCACGGCCTGCGTCAGGCCCTGGTGGCCGGGCTGGAGGGCCTCGGGCTGCCCGTGCTGGCCGGCCCCGGCTTCGACACGGTGTGGCTGCCAGTGGAGCCGGCTGAGGCCGAGGTGCTCGTGGCGGCGGCCCTGGCGGCCGGGTTCAACCTGCACCGGGCCGGCGACGGCGTGGGCATCAGCCTTGATGAGCTCAGCACCACCGGGGAGCTGGCGCGGCTGCTGGCGGCCCTGGCGAGCGCTGGGCAGGGGCGGCAGGCGTTGGACTGCAGGCCTGCCGATGTCGACGGTGTCAAGGCTGGCTGGAGTGCCATCGGCCTGCCCACCCGTCAGGGGCCATGGCTGCAGCAGGAGCCCTTCCAGCGCTACCGCAGTGAAACCGAGCTGTTGCGCTACATCCAGCGGCTGGTGGCCCGCGACCTCTCGCTGGTGCACGGGATGATCCCGCTGGGCAGCTGCACCATGAAGCTCAATGCCGCCGCCGAACTGGCGCCGGTGAGCTGGCCGGCCTTCAGCCAGCTGCATCCCTTCGCACCTGCCTCGCAGAACGCTGGCTACCGGCGTCTGGCGGCCGATCTGGAGGCCTGGCTGGCGGCGATCACCGGCTTTGCGGGCGTGTCGCTGCAGCCCAATGCGGGCTCCCAGGGCGAATATGCCGGCCTGCTGGCGATCCGGGCCTGGCACCGCAGTCGCGGCGACGCCCACCGCGACGTGTGCCTGATCCCCACCAGTGCCCATGGCACCAACCCCGCCAGCGCCGTGATGGCGGGCATGCGGGTGGTGGCGGTGGCCTGCGATGAGCAGGGCAACATCGACCTGGCCGATCTGGAGGCCAAGGCCGAGGCCCATGCCGCCGAGCTGGCGGCCCTGATGGTCACCTACCCCTCCACCCACGGGGTGTTCGAGACCGGCATCCGCCGCATCTGTGAGCTGGTGCACCAGCGCGGCGGCCAGGTGTACCTCGATGGGGCCAACCTCAACGCTCAGGTGTGCTTGGCCAAGCCGGGGCTCTACGGCGCTGACGTGTGCCACCTCAACCTGCACAAGACCTTCTGCATCCCCCACGGTGGCGGCGGGCCCGGGGTGGGCCCGATCGCGGTGGCTCAGCACCTGGTGCCTTTCCTGCCGGGGCATGGTGAGCTGGCGCAGGGCGGCACCGATGCTCCGCGCCATGGTGGAGCAGTGGCGGCGGCACCGCTGGGCAGTGCCTCGATCCTGCCGATCAGCTGGATGTATATCCGCCTGATGGGCGGCGGCGGCCTGCGCCAGGCCAGCCAGGTGGCCCTGCTGGCCGCCAATCTGCTGGCCGCGCGCCTCGACCCCCACTTCCCGGTGCTCTATCGCGGCGCCGGCGGCCGGGTGGCCCATGAGTGCATCCTCGATCTGCGGCCGCTCAAGCGCAGCGCCGGCCTGGAGGTCGACGACCTGGCCAAGCGCCTGATGGACTACGGCTTCCACGCGCCCACCGTGAGCTGGCCTGTGGCGGGCACGGTGATGGTGGAGCCCACCGAGAGCGAGGGGTTGGCGGAGCTGGATCGCTTCTGCGCGGCGATGATCGCCATCCGGGCCGAGGCGGCGGCGATCGAGCGGGGCGAGGCCGATCCACTCGACAACCCGCTCAAGTGCGCCCCCCATACCCTGGCCGCGGTGACGGCTGATCAGTGGGACCGGCCCTACAGCCGCCAGGTGGCGGCGTTCCCTGCTGGAGAGGGGCAGCAGGCGGCCAAGTTCTGGCCGGCCGTGGCCCGCATCGACAACGCCTACGGTGATCGCCACCTGGTGTGCACCTGCCCGAGCGTGGAGGAACTGGCAATCCCTGAACTGGCCCAGCCGGTGCCTGTGGCGAGCTAGCGAAACCACAGCATTTCTTTGGGATTTTGGGCTTGTTTTTCCCGCACAATCTGTTGGAACTACGCCCAGGCTCGGTCACGTTCAGTCGTGGGGACCATGAACGGCAACAGCGGCAACAGCAACGACAATCAGGCCCAGCGGGTGGACGGCACCAACGTGGTGCGCGTGCCTTTCGGTGTGCGGCGGGCTCGTCGCAGTCGCCCCCAGCGCCCCGACCACTGGGCAACCCTGGTGCTGCCCTTCCAGGCGACCGGTGACACCGATCCCAATCCGCCCCAGGCCGCCTGAGCCCCGCTGCCTGGCTTGCTGGATCAGGCTTGATCAGGCAGCCCGATTCAGCCGCCAGTCGATTACTGCCTTTACGTCGGCCAGGGAGCCCGGCGGCGTGGTGAAGCTGCAGGACTCGTGCTGGCTTTCCAGGCACGCAATCCAGCTCAGATTCAGCTGCTGCATCAGCCTGAAGCCGCGGTAGTTGCAGCTCCGGAGCTGGGCCAGATCGGCGCTGATGCGGGCTGGAGCCATGGCCGCTGAAGGGCTGAAGGTTCTGCATTGCAGCCAGTGGGGGTCCCCCACGCGGGAATGCACAGTTTTCGTTCCGCTTTGCTTAGCAGTGCTTCACATTTGCGGCGCCAGCTCAGTAGTTGGCCCCGCTGCGGCGCTGGTGGACCGCCGTGATGCCCTCGGGATCCAGCAGGCCGCCCTGCTCCACCTGGGCGTAGAGCAGCCAGTGGTCGCCGCACTCCATCCGCTGCTGCACCCGGGCCTCCAGCCAGGCCAGGGCTTCCGGCAGGATCGGCTGACCACCGGGGCTGCGCTCCAGCTCCAGGCCGGCGAAGCGGTCGGCGCCGGGGGCGAAGGGCTTGAGGAACTGCTTCATCGGCCCGCTTTCGCGGCCGGCGGCCAGCACGTTGAGGGCGAAGTGGTCACCCACGTGCAACAGGGCTTCCACCGCGCGATCCTTGGCGACGGCCACGGTGAAGCCCGGCGGGGTGAAGCTGGCCTGGCTCACCCAGCTGGCCACCATGGCGCCGCTGAGGCGGCTCTCGCCAGCCCCTTTCTCGGTGGTGAGCACACACAGTGCTCCCACCACCCGGCCGAGGGCCTGGATGGCCGGGCCGGTGCGGCTCTCGCTCAGGCCACCGGCGGCCGCGCGCCGCTCCTGGCGCCGCTGGGCGGCCTTCAGCTGGCGGCCGAGGGCGGTGCCGGTTTCCTCGATGGTTTTGATCGTGGCGGCGTCGGGGCTGAACTTCACCTTGATCGGCTCGAAGGCGAAGCTGAAGCCGCCATCGCGCAGCTTGCTCTCCAGCAGATCCAGGGCCTCGCCGCTCCAGCCGAAGCTGCCGAACACGCCCACCGGCTTGTTGCGGTCGCCCTCGGCCAGCACCGTGCCCAGGGCTGACACGATCGGCGTGGGGGCATGGCCGCCCAGGGTGGGGGAGCCGATCAGCAGGGCATCGCAACTGCGGATCGCCGCCAGCAGCTGCTCGGCCGGTGTGAACTCGCAGTTGATGCTCTCCACCCGCACGCCGGTGCGCGAGATCCCCTGGGCCAGGGCGTCGGCGATGGCGGCGGTGTTGCCGTAGGCGCTGGCGAACAGCAGCGCCACCGACTGGCTGGCGCGCTCGGTGCTCTCGCCCCAGCGGCGGTAGTCGGCCAGCAGGCTGCGCCAGCTCTGGGCGATGGCGGGACCGTGGCCCGGGGCAATCGTGCGGATGTCGAGCTCCTCGAGCCGATCCACCACCGCCTCCACCTGGCGGGCCATCGGCGCCATCAGGCAGTCGTAGAAGTAGCGCCGGTCTTCCTCACTGCTGTCGCGGTTGGCTTCGGCCCAGGCCTCGCTGCAGAGGTGCGCCGCGAAGAACTTGCCGCTCATCAGCAGGCCCGTGCGCTCCTCAAAGGCCACCAGGCCGCCGGGCCAGCGGGGGGTGGGCACCGGCATCAGCCGCAGCACATGGCCGTGGCCCAGGGTCCGGCTGGCCTCCTGCTTCACCACGTCGATCGGCGGCAGTGGTGGGATCGCCGGTGCTTCCGGGGCGCTGGCCGAGAGGCTGCCTGTGCCGCTCTCGCCGGGCTTCTGGGGCTTCTGCTGGCTCCAGAGTTCGGTGAGCAGCCTGGTGCCGGCGTTGGAGGCCACCAGCATCAGCGCCGGCCAGCGGGTTGCCAGCTGGCGCAGCAGGGCGACGCGGTTGGGGTTGACGTGTCCCACCACCACCTTAAGGGCCACCTCGGCGGGAATCAGTGCCGCCAGCTGCTCCAGGTAGGGCTCGGCAAAGGAGGCGCCGGGGGGGTGGATCAGAACCGGGGGAAGGGCGTGGCCATCCGCGACGCTGCCGCCAGAGAAGAGAAAACTGTTGGCTGTGGTGCCGCGTTCCAGGCCGTATTCCACCTCGAAGCGCAGCCGTTTGGGGCTCAGGCCCCGTAGGCAGACCAGGCCCTCCTCCAGCGGGATCTGGATCACCCGGCGGTCGGTCGCGCCAGGCGTGGCAGTGGCGGCCATCAGTAGTGGTTCCCCACTTTGCGGTGGTGCACGGCGGTGGCGGCCTCGGTGTCGGCGACGTTGCCCTCCTCCACCTCGGCGTAGATGATCCAGTGGTCGGGCCCCTCCATCCGCTGGGCCACGCGGCAGCTCAGGTAGGCCAGGGCATCGCCCAGCACCGGGCCGCCGGCGGCCACGCCATCGAGGGTGCTCACGCCGGCGAAGCGGTCGGCGCCGGGGGGAAAGCGCTTGAGGAAGTGGCGCAGCAGCTGCTGGTGGTTGTCGTCGCGCAGGATGTTGAGCACGAAGCGATCGCCCACCTGCAGCAGGGCCTCGATGGCGCGGTCCTTGGCCACGGCCACGGTGATGCCCGGGGGCTCGAAGCTGGCCTGGCTCACCCAGCTGGCCACCATGGCGCCGCTGCGGCTGCCGCCCTCGCCATCACTCTGAAGGGCGGTGACCACATAGAGGCCGCCGCTGAGGCGCCCCAGGGCCTTGTCGAGGTCGCCATCGAGGGCCTTCATGGCGGCGATCGTTTTCGCCTTGGTGAGCAGCTGGCCCAGGTCGGTGCCGGCCTCCTCGCAGCGCTGGTAGTCGCCGGTCTGCGGCACCTGGCGGATGCGCAGGGGGTCGAAGGCGCTCTTCTGGCCCAGCCCCCGCAGCTGGCCGGCCACGGTGTCGATCGGCTCGTCGTTGCCGCCGAAGGCGTCGTAGCAGCCCACCCACTGCTTGGGCTTGAGCGCCGCCAGCAGCGTGCCGATCGAGGCCTGCAGGTCGGCATCGGGGCTGGCGGGCCAGGTGGGCACCACCACGGCGCTGGCCTCGCCCACCAGGGCGCTGAGCTCCTGGGGATCGGTGGCGCGCAGGTCCACCAGCTGCACGGCGGCACCGGCCTTCTGGATGCCCCGGGCCAGGGCCTGGCTGAGCCGGTCGCAGAAGCCGTACTGGCTCACGTAGCAAACGGCGGCGTAGGCCTCACCGGTGCTGCGCTCGCTGCTCCAGCTGCGGTAGTCGTCGAGCCAGAGCGAGAGGTGCTCGCGCAGCAGCGGGCCATGGCCCACGGCAATGGTGGTGACCTGTGGCAGGGCGTCCATCCGCTTCATCGCCTGCAGCACGCTGCGGGCGTTGGGGCCCATCAGGCACTCGTAATAGAAGCGGAAGTCGGGGGCGATGGCGCCGGGATCCACATCAAAGACGTCGTCGGAGCAGTAGTGCAGGCCGAAGGCGTCGCAGGTGTAGAGGATGCCGGTGCCGTGGTCAAACGAGAAGATCGTGTCGGGCCAGTGCAGGTTGGGGGCGCTCAGAAACTCAAAGCGGTGCTCCACGCCGCTCCCGGGGTTGGTGCCCAGATCCAGCTCGTCGCCGCTCTTCACCGCCCGGCTCCTAAACGGCCGGTGCACCTGGTTTTCGAGGAACTGGATCGCCACCTTGGAGGCCACGATCTCGATCTCGGGGTTGAGATCGAGCAGGTGGCCGATCAGGCCCGAGTGGTCGGGTTCGGTGTGGCTCACGATCAGGTGATCGATCGCCTGCGGATCGATCTGCTCCTGCAACAGCGGCAGCCAGGTGCCCTCGAATTTGAGATGGCTGGTGTCGATCAGGGCGGTGCGCTCGCCCTGCACCAGAAAGCTGTTGTAAGTGGTGCCGTTGCGCAGGCCGAACTCGATGTCGAAACGGCTGCGGTCCCAGTCGAGCGAGCGGATCGTGGTGCTGTCGGGCCCGATCGCCTCGCACTGGAGCGTGAGGCGAGGGGCCGCACCGGGTGCTCCACTGGCGCTGGTGGCGGATCCTGCAGCGGCTGGGGTGGCGACCATCGGCACCTGGGGCGGCTAGGCGAACTGTAGGCAGGGCTGCTGATGCTCGGGTCAGATGGCCCGCTGGGATGCCTGCTCAGAGCCAGTGCCAGGCGCTGAAGGCGGCTGCCTGGCCGCAGGGCTCCGGAGCCCCTGAGGCGCCCTGGCGCCAGAGCGTCCACACGCGGGCACCCAGGATCTGGAAGCGGCGCCCCTGGCTGTCGATGCGGATGCCGCTGTAGTTGGCGATGGGCTGCAGGTGCCGCACGCTCGCGAGGGCCCGGGCCCGGCCGGCCCGCTCGGCCGGTTCGGCGGTGAGGCGCGACGGCATGCCCACCAGTTCGGCCCAGGGGCGACGCCACAGCTGCAGGGCAGCCCGGTTGGCGTAGATCAGTCGCGGGCCGGGATCGCCCGTGGGGTCGGCGCCATCGTGGGCCAGCACCACCGTGGCGGCGGCGAACAGCTCTTGCGCCAGCAGGCGTGGGTCAGGGGCCGCCAGGTTGGCGGCGGTCGCAGGGTGGGCGGCGGCGATCAGGGGCCGGCCGAAGGCGAGCTGGTGACTGGCGCAGAGGGTGGCGGCCAGGGCCATGGCTTCGCGGCTGAGCCAGGGGGCTTGCTTGGGCGCGGGGCTGGGCGCTGGATTGGCTGCGGGGCTGGTCAACCTTCGCTGCTGTTGCTGTTGCTGTTGCTGCCGTTGTCCATGGCGATGGCCAGCGCCTGGGCGGCGGTGGTGTGGCCGTGGTTGCGCAGGTGCTCCAGGAAGAGGCGGTTGGCCTCAGGGAAGCGGGCGTCTTCGGCCAGGGGCAGGGGCCCGGCCTGGTCGAGGCCGGTCTCGCCTTCCATGGCCGGGGTGATCACCACGAGTGCCGGATCGAGTGCTGCGTCGTAGCGCCACCAGCGGCTCGCATCCCGGATGGCTGCGGGGGCGTGCGACTGGGGCTGGTGGGCGGCCGGCTCGGGGGGCTGGCCGGCGGGAGCGACCTCCTGGGCAGCGGCCTGGGCCTGCAGCAGGTCTTTGGCCCGCCTGGCCAGCAGCTGGCGGCGGCGCTGGGCCAGTTCGCTCAGTAGCTGAGTGCGGGTGCGACCGCGCAGCTGAAACAGCACGAAGGGATCTTCGCTGAAGCGCTCACCCATCAGGTAGTACACGGCGCTCACGTGCTTGCAGAGATTGCCCTTCCTGTTGTCGGGACAGGTGCATTCGCTGCGCACCTCCTGCAGCTTGAACGGGAACAGCCGTCGACCGCTGGCGGCGAAGGCGCGCTCGATGTCCTGGGGCATCACCCCGGCCAGCAGCTGGGCCGACCAGCGGGCCTTTTGGCCCAGGGCCTCCAGCACGTAGTTCCAGTCGTCGTCGCCGAGCACATCGAGCCAGATCTTCACCTTGTAGGGGTCTTCCTCGCTGCCCTGCACCCGGGCATGCACGCGCCGGCCCTCGAAGCGGATCGAGAGCACGTTGCCGCTGCGGGCGTAGTCCCAGGCGCGCTCCAGTCGCTTCTTGAAGCGGTAGCCGTTGATCAGCTCCATCCACTGCTCCACCCACCAGGGCTGCTGGCCCAGGCCCTGGTCGCCCAGCTGGGTTGTGATGGCGGGGGAGGAAACGGTCATCGTTGGCCCGCGGTTTGACCTTCATTATTTCCGCCGCTCAGCCGCCCGGTCCCGAGCACGGCCATGCCGCTCAGGACAAGCACCACCGCGTTGAGCAGATGCCAGAACAGGTGGGTGCCCGTCGGCCACAACGGGCAGAGGATGTTGTCGATGCTGCGCAGTGTCAGGGAGAGGCTGAACAGCCCGAAGGCCCATCCGAGAGTGGGTTGGTGGCCGCAGCGATGCTGGTGCCAGGCCAAGAGGGCCAGCACAGCGACGGTGGGGGCGTAGGCCAATGACCCGTTCAGCTGGCCAGAAAACGATCTCCCTGCAAGACAGGCCAGCAGAAAGGCCACGCAGAGGCCCAGGGCCGGCACGGTGGCGAGGCGGGCGCGGCGGCGCAGATAGAGCAGGAGCACCAACAGCTGGAACAACAAAATCGGGATCACATCGCTCGCCAGAGCCCAGCCGGTGGCGAGGGTGTGGAACAGGGTGCTGCCCACGCCGATGGCCAGGGCCAGGACTGCCAGCACCAGCAGGCCGGGATCAGCGGCATCTTCTGCCCGCCCCTCCACTGAAGGACGGCCCCAGGTTCCACGGCCGGGTTTCGCCAGCCGCCACAGCCACCAGGCTGCCACCAGGAAAGCCGCGTTGCTGATGGCATTGAGCGGCTCGGCCAGCAGGCCGGGGCCGAGCCGTTCGCAGTACAGGTCGATCATTCCGGCTCCTGCAGGGCCACCAGTTCGCGCAGCTGGCCCACGTCCATGCCGCCGAGCCAGTCTTCACCGGAGCCCACGATGTCTTCAGCCAGCTTGGATTTCTCCTTGATCATCCGATCGATCCGCTCCTCCACCGAGCCGCTGGTGACGAACTTGTGCACTAGCACGCGGTTCTGCTGGCCGATGCGGTAAGCGCGGTCGGTGGCCTGGTTTTCGACGGCCGGGTTCCACCAGCGGTCGATGTGGAACACGTGGCTGGCGCGGGTGAGGTTGAGGCCCACGCCGCCGGCCTTGAGCGACAGCAGGAACAACTGCGGGCCGCGGGGGTCCTCCTGAAAGCGGTCGACCATGGCCTGACGCTCAGCCTTGCTGGTGTTGCCATACAGGAATGGCACGTCCTGCTTCCACTTCTGCTCCAGGTGAGCCTTGAGCAGGTGGCCCCACTCCGCGAACTGGGTGAACAGCAGGGCCCGATCGCCCGCTTCGATCACCTCCTCGAGGATCTCCTCCAGCCGTTGCACCTTGGCGCTGCGGGCGGCGAACTCGCGGAAGAAATCTGGATCGGCCGGATCGGGCTCCTGCTTGAGCGCCAGGGCCGGGTGGTTGCAGATCTGCTTGAGCCTGGTGAGCAGGGCCAGCACCTGGCCGTGCTTCTGGCCCAGGGGCGCCCGGGCGATGGCGTCGAGGCTGTCATCGACGGTGCGGTTGTAGAGCTTCTTCTGCTCGGGGGCCAGGCCCACCCACTCGTGGAGCTCCACCTTCTCGGGCAGGTCGGAGATGATCGATTTGTCGGTTTTCAGGCGCCGCAGGATGAACGGCCCCACCCGGCTCTTGAGGTCGCGCAGCGACGCCATGTCGCCGTAGCGCTCGATCGGCAGTCGGTAGCGCTGGCGGAAGAAGGGCTCGTCGCCCAGCACCTTGGGGTTGAGGAAGTCCATCAGTGCCCACAGCTCGCTGACGCGGTTTTCCACCGGTGTGCCGGTGAGGGCGATGCGAAAGCGGGGGCCGCTCTTGCTGCCCCGCCCGGGCCGGCCGAGGTCCCGCGCCGCCATCGACTGCTTGGCGGTGTGGTTCTTGATCGCCTGGGCCTCGTCGATCACCACCCCCTGCCAGTCGAGGGTTTCCAGCAGCTCGCTGTCGCGCTGCAGCAGGCCGTAGCTGGTGAGCACCAGATCAACGCCCTTCAGGGCTTTTTTCAGACCTTCGGGGCTGGAGGGGCGACGCGGGCCGTAGTGCTCATTCACCACCAGCTCGGGCGTGAAGGCCGCCGCCTCCCGCTTCCAGTTGGTGAGCACCGAGGTGGGCGCCACCAGCAGCACCGGTCGCTTCAGCTCCTCCTCGGCCTTGAGGTGCTGCAGGAAGGCCAGCAGCTGGATCGTCTTGCCCAGGCCCATGTCGTCGGCTAGGCAGGCGCCCTGGTCGAAGCGGTGCAGGAAGGCCAGCCAGCCCAGGCCCCGTTCCTGATACGGCCGCAGCTGGCCGGCGAAACCGGGCGGTGCCGGCAGCGGATCGGGGGCTTTCTGCTGGTGGTACTGCTCCAGTACCGCCTGCAGCCGTGGACCGGCGGTGAAGGCGTGCGCCGGCAGCCGCTGCAGGGTTTCACCCTCGTTGCCGGTGATGCGCAGGGCGTCGTCGAGGCTGAAGGGTGGCTCGGAGGCGCAGAACTTCTCGGCGTTCCTGAGATCCAGCGGCCGCAGCTCGATCCACACTCCCTTGTGCTGCACCAGGGGGCTGCGCTTGGTCTGCAGTCGCTCCAGATCGCGCAGCGTCAGCGTGACGCCGCCGATCATGAAGTCCCAGTGCCAATCCAGGCTCTCGCCGAGGGTGAAGCCGCGGGATTTCTCCGGCAGTTCGGCGGTGATCGCCAGGCCCAGGCGGCTGGCGAGGCCGCCCGAGAGGCTGGCGGGCAGCACCACGCCCACGCCCACATCACGCAGCTGGGCGGCGGCGGTGCGCACCAGCACGAAGGCCTCGGCCGGCGTGAGCTGCATCGCCTCGGGGGTGGCGGCATCGAGGCCCCGCTCAATCGGCTCAAACACCGTGAGGGCCCGGCCCAGACCCTCCAGCAACAGGGCGCCGGGCTGCTCCACCCGCACCTCGCCCAGGGCCAGGTGGTTGTCGCCGGCAGCCCACACGATCCCCGCCGGGCTGCGCAGGCTGGGGTCGGCTTCGGCCTGCAGGCTGAACTTCAGCTCCCACAACTCCTCGCCCTCGGGCGGCGTGAACAGCTCCAGGCAGGCGCGGGCCGGCGCCACGCTGCCCGCCACGCCCTCGCGCCAGTGGTGGCTGGCGATCGCCAGGCGCTCGCGCTCCTCCTCATCGAGCTGGAGGCCGGCGTCGCGGCTGGCCAGGCCCAGCTCCCAGGCGGCCAGCAGTGGGTCGAGGCCCTCGCCGCCGGGCTCGAAGGCGGCGCGCAGCTGGCCGTCCACCAGCTGTTCCACCAGGTTCACCACAAACAGGCGATTGGAGCGGGGCCGGCGGCAGCTGAGGGCAGTGCCGTCGCTGGCGGCGGCCACCACCTGGGGCAGGCGGCTGGCCAGTTCTTCCAGGCGGCGACGGTCGTCTTCGCGGTTGAGCAGGGGGCGCCAGCGGGCCTCACCGCTGGCCGTATCGGGCAGCCAGCGGCCACGGGCGATCAGGCTTAGGCACCAGCGCTGCAGATGGGCCCACCAGCGCAGGTCGTCGCCCAGGCCCGCCTCAGCGAAGCCGGAGAGGGGCAGCAGGTTGAGCCATTCGGCCGCTGGGCCGGGTCGCAGGATCCAGCCCTGCACCCGCCAGGGCCACCAGAGGATCTCCCTGGGCAGCGGCTCGCCGGCCTGCAGGGGCAGGCCCGCCCAGGCTGCGCCGGCGCTGGCCTTCTGGCCTCGGGCCAGCACCGCGCGGCTGGGCAGGGTGAGGGTGGTCTGGCTCTGGCGCACCGCCTCCGACCAGAAGCCGTGCTCGTCGATCCAGGTGGCCACTTCGTCTTCGCTCAGGGCCAGGGGATGGGCCGGGGCTTCGGTGAGCGAGGGAGTGACGGGTTCGGCCACCCGCCAGGTGTCGGCCCAGAGCAGCAAGCCGCAGCCGCCCACCACGGAGGGGGAGGTGTGCCAGGTGGCATGCAGCAGGCTCATGAAGGCGGGTGCGGCCGGGGGGCCAGAAGGTGCGCCGTGTGCAGAAGGGTGTGCAGCAGCAGGGCGGCGCCGATCAGCGGCAGCCATGCCTGCAACAGCTCCATCATCACAGGTGGCGCGACCGCGGCCAGGGCGTTGGGCCAGGGCTCACCGCTGGGCCAGGTCTCCAGGCTGGCGCTGCCCAGGCTGCGGATGCCGCACACCGCCCCCACAAGGCCGGCCTGCAGGTGGCTGTCGTCGGGGTCGACGCGCTGCAGGTGGAAGGCCAGCAGGCCATAGAAGAAGCCGCAGCCGCCGGCCCGCAGGGCGGGTTCGAGACCCCCCAGCAGCAGGCCCAGCAGCAGGGCTGTGGCACCGGCGCCCAGGGCCCAGCTCAACGAGCGCAGGCGCAGTTGAGCTCGATCAGCAGTGCGATCGGCGTCGCGATCCAGCAGTGGCCGGGCCATCCGGGCAGACCTGTGCTGGGCGATCATGCCTGGTTCAGGATTCGTCTGCCCCGCCATGGCCGCCACCCCCAGCACCGGACGCCCCCGGAGCGGTGCCGAGATCCGCGCGGCCTTCCTCGACTTCTACGAGCACCGCGGCCACAGGCCGATGGCCAGCGCCTCGCTGGTGCCGAGCGACCCCACGGTGCTGCTCACGATCGCCGGCATGCTGCCGTTCAAACCGGTGTTCCTTGGGCAGCAGGAGCGGCCGGCGCCCCGGGCCACCAGCAGTCAGAAGTGCATCCGCACCAACGACATCGAGAACGTGGGCCGCACGGCCCGGCATCACACGTTCTTCGAGATGCTCGGCAACTTCTCCTTCGGTGACTACTTCAAGGAGCAGGCGATCCAGTGGGCCTGGGAGCTTTCGACCGAGGTGTTCGGGCTCTCGCCGCAGAACCTGGTGGTGAGCGTCTTCCGCGAAGACGACGAGGCCGAGGCGATCTGGCGTGACGTGGTGGGGGTGAACCCCAAGCGCATCATCCGCATGGATGAGGCCGACAACTTCTGGGCTTCAGGCCCCACCGGCCCCTGCGGCCCCTGCTCGGAGATCTACTACGACTTCAAGCCCGAACTCGGCGACGACGGCATTGACCTGGAAGACGACAGCCGCTTCATCGAGTTCTACAACCTCGTGTTCATGCAGTTCAACCGCGACGCGGAGGGTGCCCTCACGCCGCTGGCCAACCGCAACATCGACACCGGCATGGGCCTGGAGCGCATGGCCCAGATCCTGCAGGCGGTGCCCAACAACTACGAGACCGACTTGATCTACCCGCTGATCGAGACGGCGGCGGCGCTGGCGGGGGTCGACTACCGCGCCCTCGATGAGAAGGGCAAAACGTCGCTGAAGGTGATCGGCGACCACAGCCGCGCCATCACCCAGCTGATTTGCGACGGCGTGACCGCCAGCAACCTGGGCCGCGGCTACATCCTGCGCAGGCTGCTGCGCCGCGTGGTGCGCCACGGCCGCCTGCTGGGCATCGACAAGCCGTTCCTGACCGCGATGGGTGAGGCGTCGATCGCGCTTATGAAGAGCGCCTATCCGCAGCTCGTTGAGCGCCGCGAGGTGATCCTGACCGAGCTTCAGCGCGAGGAGGCCCGCTTCCTGGAAACCCTGGAGCGCGGCGAGAAGCTGCTGGCCGAGGTGCTGGCGGCCCAGCCGGAGCAGATCAGCGGCGCCCAGGCCTTTGAGCTCTACGACACCTACGGCTTCCCGCTGGAGCTCACTGAGGAGATCGCCGAGGAGCACGGCCTCACGGTGGACACCTCCGGTTTCGAGGCAGCGATGGAGGAGCAGCGCCTGCGGGCCAAGGCCGCGGCGGTGAGCATCGATCTCACCCTGCAGGGCGCCATCGATCAGGTGGCGGCGACGGCGGCGGACACGGCTTTCAAGGGCTATGAGGCGCTGGAGCACCCCAGCTGCGTGCTGGCCCTGGTGGTAAACGGTGAGCCGGCCGAGCGGGCCGGCGCCGGCGATCAGGTGCAGCTGGTGCTCGATTCCACCCCCTTCTACGGCGAGGGTGGCGGCCAGGTGGGCGACCGGGGCGTGCTGCTGGGCGGCGGTGACCAGACCAGCGTGGATGCGGGCGTGATCGTGAGCATCGAGGGGGTGAGCCGCAACCGCTCGGTGTTTGTGCACAGCGGCCAGATCGCGCGCGGCAGTGTGGCGGTGGGCGACCTGCTCACCGCCCGGGTGGATGCGGCCTGCCGCCGCCGCGCCCAGGCCAACCACACGGCCACCCACCTGCTGCAGGCGGCGCTCAAGCAGGTGGTGGATCCGGGCATCGGCCAGGCCGGCTCGCTGGTGGATTTCGATCGTCTGCGCTTCGACTTCCACTGCCCCCGGGCCGTGAAGCCAGAGGAGCTGGAGCAGATCGAGGCGCTGATCAACGGCTGGATCTCGGAAGCCCACGGCCTGGTGGTGCAGGAGATGGCGATCGAGCAGGCCAAGGCCGCCGGTGCCGTGGCGATGTTCGGCGAGAAGTACGCCGACATGGTGCGGGTGGTGGATGTGCCCGGCGTGTCGATGGAGCTGTGCGGCGGCACCCACGTGGCCAACACCGCCGAGATCGGCGTGTTCAAGATCGTGGGCGAGAGCGGCGTGGCCGCCGGCATCCGCCGCATCGAGGCGGTGGCCGGCCCGGCGGTGCTGGCCTATCTCAAGGAGCGCGAGGCGGTGGTGAAGCCCCTGGCCGAGCGCTTCAAGGCCCAGCCCGGCGAGATCGTGGAGCGGGTGGGCCAGCTGGCCGATGAGCTCAAGGCCACCCAGAAGGCCCTGGCGGCGGCCCGCGCTGAGCTGGCGGTGGCCAAGGCCGCGGCGCTGGTGGCCCAGGCGGAAGCGGTGGGGGCTGGTCCGGATGGCGCTCCCTTCCAGCTGCTGGTGGCCCGTCTCGACGGCGTGGAAGGGGCCGGCCTGCAGGGGGCTGCCCAGGGGCTGGCCGACCAGCTGGGCGACGGGGCGGCGGTGGTGCTGGGCGGCCTGCCCGACCCCGCCGACCTGGGCAAGGTGATCCTGGTGGCGGCCTTCGGCAAGGCGGTGATCGCCGCCGGGCCCAAGGCCGGTGCCTTCATCGGCGGCGTGGCCAAGGCCTGCGGCGGCGGCGGCGGCGGCCGGCCCAACCTGGCCCAGGCCGGTGGCCGCGACGGGGGGGCGCTGGATGGGGCGCTGGCCCAGGCGCGCGAGCAGCTGTTGGTTGCGCTGGCACCACCAGGTCAGGGCTGAGGAGCGGTAAGCGCAGTTGCGGCCACTCCGCCAACTGTTCCCAGTCCGTGGCCGTTTGGGACAGCTGGGGAACCCTGTGGTTATCCCAAACGAGAAGGAGGTGCGCCATGGCCAGCACCTTTGTGATTCACGCTCGCCGCGACTGGACGTTCCAGCTGGTGCTGATGGGCAGCCGCCTGCGCCTGGAGGGCTGGTGTGACGGGCCAGGTGGCTGGGGGGCGGATGACGCCTGCAGCGCCTGGATGCAACCCACCGATGCCCCTCACGACGTGGCTGAGCAGCTGATGCGCCGGCCGAGCTGCTGCCTCTGACGGCCTGAACAAGCCGCCGCCTGATGGCCAGCAGGCTGGTGTCGGCCTGCTCGGCAAGCTGAGGGCAGTTCTGTGCCGCTTCATCCTGTGTTGCTCTCTGCTCAGCTCCTCCGGCGCTGCAGTGGCGCCGTCTTCACCCTGCTGCCGCTTGCGGGGAGCTTCACCGCGCCGCTGCGCGCCCAGACCCAGGTGCAGCTCCGCTGTGATGGCACTCTGCTGGAAGCGCGCGGCAGCGCCGAGCTCAAGCGCGACACCCAGTCCCTGCAGGTGTCGCTGGGGCTGGAGGCGGAAGCGGCTGATGCCGACGGGGCTCTGGCGGCCCTGCAGCAGCGACTGGCGGCCGTTCGTCAACGGCTGGGGGCTCTTCAGGTGCGCGATCTGCGCGTCACGTCCCCCAGCACCTGGCAGCGATCGCAGGACCCTGCCGGGCCCCCCCCGCGGGTGGTGGCCAACCTGCAGGTGAGCGGCGTGCTGGCACCGCCACGGCTCCAGGCCTTCATTCGGGATGTGGGCGCCCTGCCGGGGGTGCGCCTCAACCCGGTGGCCAGCGAGGCTGATCCGGCCCTCACCCCAGGCGTGCGGTCCCGGTTGCTGCGCGCTGCCTACCAGGATGCGCTGACCCAGGGGCGCGAACTCGCGGGGGTGCTGGGTCTCAGTCGGTTGCAGCCCCTGGAGGTGCGTGTTGACGGCCAGGAGCTCAGGTCGGTGGCCCTGCGCGCGATGGCGGCGGATACCGCCCCATTTGATCCGGCCGAATTGCCCCTGCCCACGGACCGCCTCGGTCTGCAGGTGCGCTTCTGCGCCCGTTGAGTTCGGCTGCCGGCTGCCATGCCTGCGCCATGGAGAGGGTTCAGTCGACCAGCTTCAGCAGCTGATCGGCCGTGGCGGCCAGGCCATGGTCGAGGGGCAGCATCTGGGCCGTGATGGCCTGCAGGGTGGCGGTGTCGCCCCGGCTGGTGGCAGCGATGGCATCGAGCAGCATGCCGAGCAGGGCATTGCTGTGCTGACAGCGCTGGCTCAGCAGCCCCAGCAGCTCCATGGCCAGGTCGGTGTCAAACAGCATCGCCCGCAGCACCGCATCACTGCTCACCTCGATCAGCTCAGCCGAGCCTTCAACGACGCGAACATCGGCGGAGTGACGGCCATCGCCGAACAGGGCCATTTCCCCCAACAGCTCCTCGGCCTCCAGCACCGTGAGGGTGTGGGCGGCTCTGTCGTGGTGGCGCAGCTGAATGGCCACCCTGCCTTCGGTGAGCAGCATCAGCTGGAAGGCCGGCTCGCCCTGGGCGAGCAACAGTTCCCCCTCGTGCACCCGTCGCTGTCGGGGCTCCAGTTCGGTTTGATGGCTGTTGAGCAGGAGCTTGATCCGCTCCCGCACTGCCCGGCGCTGTTGCTCGTCGCCCCACATCAGCTTTGGAGGTAGGTGGTCTGGCGCAGGCTGGTCTCCAGGTGGTCCATCAGTCGGCGGGCATCGCTGATCCGCAGGGCGCCGCGGCCGATGGCCGCCTCGCTGGAAACCCGCAGTCGCTCCAGCAGCAGCTCGGGATCGTGCTCCATGGCCTCGAGCACGTCGGCGTTGGTGTTGCCTCGCACCACGTGGTCGAGCTGGTAGCCGCCGCCGCTGGTGAGGCGGATGTGCACGGCATTGGTGCTGCCGAACAGGTTGTGGAGATTGCCCATCACCTCCTGGTAAGCGCCGCCAAGGAACAGGCCGATCAGGTAAGGCTCGCCGGGGCGCAGGGCATGGAGCTCCAGCAGGGGCTTGACCTGGCCGTTGCCGATGAAGCGCGCCAGTTTGCCGTCGGAATCGCAGGTGAGATCGGCGAAGTGGCCGAGCCGGGTGGGTCGCTCCTCGAGCCGGTGGATCGGCATCACCGGAAACAGCTGCTCGATCGCCCAGGTGTCGGGAGCGGAGCGGAACACTGAGAGGTTGGCGTAGTAGGTGCCGGCCAGGGCCGCCTGCAGGGCTTTGAGCTCATCGGGAATGGCGCCGCCCTCGGGCAACCGGGCCACGATCGCCTCGGCGCAGGCCCAGGTGAGCTGCTCGGCGCTGGCTCGCTGGGGCAGGCTCAGGTAGCCCAGGCGGAAGGCGGCCAGGGCATCGTCCTTGAACTTGATCGCGTCGTTCCACGCCTCCTGCAACCGGGCCAGACCGTCGGATTCCCCCGCTGGCAGCGCCGTGATCGCTGCCAGGGTGTCGCGCAGGTTCCGCACGATCAGGGGTTCGGTGCGCGGGTCGGCCGCGGCGCAGGCGGCAGCATCGCTGCTCCCATCGCCCAGCACACGGCCGCTGCCGAGCACACGGCCGCTGCCCAGCACACTGCCTGAGCCCAGCACGTTGAATACCAGCACCGAGAAGTGGCTGGCGATGGCGCGGCCGCTCTCGCTCACCAGGGTGGGCACCGGTACGCCATGGGGCTCGCAGCACTCGCGCACCGTGGCCACCACGTCGTTGGCGTAGTTCTGCAGGGAGTAGTTGGTGGAGGCGGCGCTGGCGGTGCGGCTGCCGTCGTAGTCGATGCCGAGGCCGCCGCCCACATCGAGGAAGCCCATGGGTGCGCCCAGCTTGGTGAGCTCCACGTAGATCTGCCCGGCTTCCTGCAGGGCGTCCTTGAGCACGGCGATGTCGTTGATCTGGCTGCCCACGTGGAAGTGGAGCAGGCGCAGATCGCCCAGCAGGTTCGCGGCGCGCAGGGCCTCCACCGTGGCGAGCACATCGGGAATCGACAGGCCGAACTTGGCCTTCTCGCCCACCGAACTGCCCCAGCGGCCGGTGCTGCGGCTTGAGAGCTTGGCCCGGATGCCGATGAACGGTGCGGCGCCGAGCTCGCGGCTGGAGGCAATGATCCGATCCACCTCATCGGCCTGCTCGATCACGACCACCGGCTGGCGGCCGAGGCGCCGGGCCAGAATCGCGGTCTCGATGTAGCGCTGGTCCTTATAGCCGTTGCAGATCAGCAGCGCCTCGGGGTCGTCGATCAGCGACAGGGCGATCAGCAGCTCGGCCTTGCTGCCGGCCTCCAGACCGAAATGCCAGCGCTTGCCGCAGGCCACTAGCTCCTCCACCACGTGGCGCTGCTGGTTGCACTTCACCGGAAACACGCCCTGGTAGCGGCCGGCGTAGCCGTACTGGGCGATGGCGCGCTCGAAGGCGGCGTGCAGGCGCTCGAGTCGGTCTTCGAGAATGTCGTCGAAACGGATCAGCAGCGGCAGGCCCAGGTTGCGGCCCTCCAGCCCCTGCACCAGCTCCATCAGATCGAGGCTGCCGCCCCGCTCCCCCTGGGGCTGCACGCACACGTGGCCGCGGGCATTCACGGAGAAATAGGGTTCGCCCCAGCGGCTGAGGCCGTAGAGCTCGGCGCTGTCGGCAACGCTCCAGCTGGTGGTGGGTTCGGCAAGCACCATGCAGCCGGGCGGGGCTAGGAGATCGTGATCGGAATCTAGGGACCGCCCAACACGCCAGTGCCCGCATCGCTGGGAGGCCTGACTGACGGGGCGTGAGTTGAGCTGGGGTCTTGGCCGTGCTTGCCAAGCGGCAGGGCCGCCGCAGACGATGGCTCGGATCTGAATCCTTTTTTATGGCCGCCGAACGCACCTTTGTTGCCATCAAGCCCGATGGCGTTCAGCGCGGTCTGGTGGGCGAGATCCTCGGCCGCTTCGAGCGCAAGGGCTTCAAGCTGGTGGGCCTCAAGCAGCTCACCCCCAGCCGTGAGCTGGCCGAGAGCCACTACGGCGTGCACCGAGAGCGCCCCTTCTTCGCCGGCCTGGTCGACTTCATCACCTCCGGGCCGGTGGTGGCGATGGTGTGGGAAGGCGACGGTGTGATTGCCAGTGCCCGCAAGCTGATCGGCGCCACCAAGCCCCTGGAGGCTGAGCCCGGCACCATCCGCGGCGATCTCGCTGTGAACATCGGCCGCAACGTGATCCACGGTTCCGACGCCCCCGAAACTGCTGAATTCGAGATCGGCCTCTGGTTCCAGCCCGCCGAGCTGAGCGACTGGACCCCCGCCGACCAGGCCTGGCGCACCGAGGGCTGATCGGCCTGTCGGTGGGTCAGCTGACCCGCTGATCCGCGAAGCGCCGCCAGCTGAACGCCGCCAGCTGGCGGCTGGCGCTGTCGTCTAGCTGTCCTGTGATCGCGGCGGTGAGCAGCGTGGCGGTGATCGCCGCCAGCAGCACGCCGTTGCGGTGGTGGCCGGTGGCCAGCCACAGCCCGGTCACCGGACTGGCCCCCAGCAGCGGCCCTTCATCGGGCGTGCACGGGCGGAAGCCCCACCAGCGCTCCATCGGCGGCCACTGGGCGGCCTCGGGCAGCAGGCTGGCGATGCCCACCTGCAGCTGGCGCTGGCCGGCGGGGGTGAGCCCGTCGGCGAAGCCCGCCTCCGGTTCGCTGGTGGCCCCCACCACCAGCAGGCCATCAGCGCGCGGCACCAGGTAGGTGCCCGGCCCGAAGATCACGCGCCCGAGTGCCTGGCGCGGCCCCTGCAGCGACAGCATCTGGCCCTTCACCGGAAACACAGGCAGCTCGGGCAGCAGCCGGGCACTCCAGGCGCCGCAGCACAGCACGGCCTGCCGGCAGCCCAGCAGCCGCTCCACCCCGTCGGCGCCGCGCAGCCGCACGCCGTAGAGGGCGCCGGTGCCATCACGCTCGATCGCCAGCACCTCGGCACCTTCCTGAAACCCCACGCCCCGCTCCACGCAGGCCCGCTCCAGGGCCCGCATCAGCCGGCGGCGGTTGTCGATCTGGCCGTCCTGGGAAAACAGCAGGCCGTCGCTCCAGTCTGGTCCGATGCCGGGGATCTCCCCTTCCAGGCCGGTGCGATCAAGGGCCTGGCCCCCAGCGGCGGTGGGGTAGGCGTCGCGTTCGGCCGCCGTGCGGAAGGGAACCACGATGCCGCAGGTGCGCAGGCCGCAGCCCAGGCCGCTGTCGGTCTCCACCTGGGCCACCCAGGCGGGGATGCGCTCCAGGGAGGCCTGGCCCAGGGCCAGCAGCGCACCGCTGAGCCCCTCGGCGTGGGGGGCCAGCATGCCGGCGGCCACGAAGCCCGCCGCTTCGCTGCGGCGCCGGCTCAGCACCTGCACGGCCAGGCCGTGGCGCGCCAGCTGGTGGGCCACCGCCAGCCCCATCAGTCCGCCGCCAAGGATCAGCACGGTCTCAGGCCGGCCGGCCGGTGGGGCGACAGGGCTCATGG
Source organism: Prochlorococcaceae cyanobacterium (assembly GCA_044235095.1). Taxonomy (GTDB): domain Bacteria; phylum Cyanobacteriota; class Cyanobacteriia; order PCC-6307; family Cyanobiaceae; genus NIES-981. The sequence continues at coordinate 45,626 of JBIIIC010000002.1, forward strand.
CGGTGCGGGGATCGGGGCAGACATTGCCCATAGGATTGCTGATATCTGGACGCTCCGGGGTCGATGCCAGCCGCCCCCTTCGCCTTTGCTGTCGCTCCAGCGTCTGGCACCACCCTGCTGGTGAATGGTCAGTCGCTGCCGATGGTGCTGGCGGTGCTGGGCGTGCTGCTCCTGGCCACCCTGGCGATCCGGCGCTTCTCGCTGCGGCTGGGGGCCCCGGCGGTGCTCGGGGTGCTGCTGTTCGGTCTGCTGCTGCCCGATCGGCTGGAGCTGCTGCATGAGACCACGATCACCAACCTGCATACGGTTGGCCTGTCGATGCTGCTGTTCTTCGCCGGACTGCAGACCGAATTGCGCTCGATCCGCGGCTTTCTGGAATACGGGGTGGTGCTGGCGGTGGGTGGGGTGGTGGTCTCCACCGCCCTGTTGGGCCTGTTGATCTGGGGGGGGCTGTCCCTCTCCGGCCCGGCGGTTCCCCTCAGCGCGGCCATGCTCACGGCTGCCTGCCTCGGGTCCACCGACGCGGGCGCCACGCTGAGTGTTCTGCAGCAGGTGCGCCATCGGGTGCCGGAGCGGCTGCGCAACCTGTTGGAGTTCGAGTCGTCGCTCAATGATCCCGCGGCGATCCTGTTTCTCGGCCTGGTGCTGGGCATGGTCAGCCATGGCGGCGACCGTCCCGACCAGGTGCTGCTCAGCGAGACCCGGCTGTTCATCCAGAGCATCGGCTCGGGGGTGCTGCTGGGGGTGCTGCTCAGTTATCTCTTTCGCTTCTGCCTCAACCGGCTGGCCGAGCAGCGCGAGCAGCTGCTGATCTTCGCGATCGCCTTTGCCGCCATCGCCTATGGCACCTCCACGATCCTGGGCGGATCCGGCTTCATCTGCTGCTATGTGACCGGCCTGTTTCTCAGCAACTACAACTACGCCAATCCCCGCATCAGTGCCGCAGCCCTTCAGGAGGTGCTGGCGCCCTTCAACACGATGATGGAGGTGCTGATCTTTCTGGTGTTCGGTCTCTCGACCGATCCCGAGAACGCGCTGCGGCTGCTGCCGGTTGGGGTGCTGGCGGCCCTGGCTCTGATGCTGATTGCCCGGCCCCTGAGCGTGCTGCTGTTTCAGCCGCTGTCTCCGTTCAGCCGGCGCGAGTCGCTGCTGGTGGCCTGGTGTGGCCTTCGGGGCGCCGTGCCGCTGGCGCTGGCCCTGGAGCTGGAACAGGTGATCCCGGGGTTGGCCGGCGTGAGCCCGACCGGTGCCGAGGCCCTGGCCGCAGGCCTGGAGGGGATCGTGGTCAACGTGGTGATGCTCAACCTGCTGCTGCAAGGGATGAGCCTGCCCTGGCTGTCCCGTCGGCTGGGGCTGCAGGGAGATGGTGAGATCGGCGCAGGGGCCCCTGCCCCATCCCTGCTCCCATAGGATCGATCCTCGCAGGACTCGGCAGATGGTGATGGCGGCGACGGGCGCTCCCAAAGCGGATCAGGCTGGGGCGACGGCCGCCTGGGAGGCCGTGATCGGCCTGGAAACCCACGTGCAGCTGGGCACGGCCAGCAAGATCTTCACCTGCGCCTCCACCACCTTCGGCGACGACCCCAACACTCACATCGATCCGGTGGTGTGCGGCATGCCGGGCACCCTGCCGGTGCTCAACCAGAAGGTGCTCGAGTATGCGGTGAAAGCTGCGATGGCGCTCAATCTGAAGATTGCTGAGCACAGCAAGTTTGACCGCAAGCAATATTTCTATCCCGACCTGCCCAAGAACTACCAGATCTCCCAGTACGACGAACCGATCGCCGAAGACGGCTGGATCGAGGTGGAGGTGGCCGAAAAGGGCAAGGAGACCTACCTCAAAATGATCGGCATCGAGCGTCTGCACATGGAGGAGGATGCCGGCAAGCTGGTGCATGCCGGCAGCGATCGCCTGGCCGGCTCCACCCATTCGCTGGTCGATTACAACCGCGCCGGCGTGGCCCTGGCCGAGATCGTGAGCAAGCCAGATCTGCGCACCGGTCGCGAAGCTGCTGAGTATGCCGCCGAGGTGCGCCGGATCATGCGCTACCTCGGTGTGAGCGACGGCAACATGCAGGAGGGATCCCTGCGCTGTGATGTGAACATCTCGGTGCGGCGTGGCCCCGATGCCCCCTTCGGCACGAAGGTGGAGATCAAGAACATGAACTCATTCTCCGCCATTCAGAAGGCGTGTGAATACGAGATTCAGCGTCAGATCAAGGCCTATGAATCCGGTGAGCCGGTGGTGCAGGAAACGCGCCTCTGGGACGAAGGCAAACAGCTCACCAGGAGCATGCGCTCCAAGGAGGGCGCCAGCGACTACCGCTATTTCCCCGATCCCGACCTGGGCCCGATCGAGGTGGGCGCCGAGCTGCGCGAGGGCTGGCGGGCCGAGCTGCCGGAGCTGCCGGCCGCCAAGCGGCATCGCTATGCCGAGCAGCTGGGCCTCTCCCAATACGACGCCCGGGTGCTCACCGACGAGCGGCCGATGGCCGACTACTTCGAAGCGGTGGTGGATGCCGGCGCCGATGCCAAGGCAGCGGCCAACTGGATCACCGGCGACATCGCCGCCCACGTGAATGCAAACCGGCTTTCCTATGCCGAGCTGCCCTTCCGGCCGGCCCAGCTGGCCGAGATGGTGCAGATGATCGAGGCCGGTGAGATCAGCGGCAAGATCGCCAAGGAGATCCTGCCTGAGCTGCTGGAGCAGGGCGGTTCGCCCAGGCGCATCGTGGAGGAGCGCGGTCTTGGCATGATCAGCGATCCCGCCGCGATCACGGCGATCGTGGAGGAGCTGCTGGCGGAGCATCCTGAGGAGGTGGAGGCCTTCCGGGGCGGCAAGACCAAGCTGCAGGGCTTCTTCGTGGGCCAGCTGATGAAGAAGACCGGCGGTAAGGCCGATCCCAAGCTCGCCAACCAGATCCTCAGCCAGAAGTTGAAGGGTTGAACTGCGTGGATGGACAGACCAGGGCTGCCTAGGCTGCTTCCGGCTTCTGTCTGCGGGTGACTGCCGTTCTGCCGCGTTTTGCTACCGAGCCATTTCAGCTGCTGGCCACCCCCCCTCGGCTGCAGTCAGCGTTGATGGCCGAATACGCGGGGATGGTGTTCGAGCCCGTCAGCGATCCCCCGGAGACGGATGGCGACTACGGCGCGACTGTGGTGCAGGACATTTCCGCTGCCGCCGCCGCCGCACCCCAGCTGGGATACGCGCCGATCAGTGTTGAGCTGATGGAGCTGGCCTATGCCGAGCTCACTCCCCTGATCGAGTCCTGGGCCGGCTGTCCGCTCGACCGCAGCTGGGGCTATGGCATCCGCAGCTATGGCCCAGGCTCGAGGCTTCATGTGCACCGTGATCGTGTGGACACCCACGTGATCAGTTGCATCGTGCATGTGGGCGACAGGGCGTCGGATCCCTGGCCACTGGATTTCATTGATCACGACGGCCATCACCATGCCGTCCGATTCGAGCCGGTCACGATGCTCTTCTACGAGAGTCTCTGCCCCCACGCCCGCACGGAGCCATTTGCCGGCGAGTACTACCGCAACATGTACTTTCACTGGCGCCCACGCGACTGGGATGGTGCTGCTTACCGGGAGATCCGGTGCAAGTTCTCAGGTCTGGAGGAAGCCGCGCAGGACTGCCGCAATAGGGCCCGGGCCGGCCTGGTCGCCACCATCCCGCCCAGCTGGCAGCAATGGCTGATCCGTAACCACGACAGCGGTTGTGCGCGCGAGGGCCTGATCGAACGCGCGGAACTGGAGGGTGGATTCACCCGTGCCGCCATTGCGGCTGTTCTCGATCAGTCCGCCGATGCTGGGGCAGAGGTTGGCTCAACCACGGCGTCGACCGCTGCTCTGGGCATCCCCACCCCCAGCTGGTTGCAGTGGTTTGCTGCCCCGCTCACACGCCCGGATCACCAACCACGGGCCTGGCGGCTCGACACTCCGCTGGCCCAGGTGTACGAGCTGCCGAACTTCCTCTCCCGCCAGGAGTGTGAGGCCCTGATCGGGGCCATCGATCGCCAGCTGGTGCCCTCCACCGTGACCACCGGGGATCGCGCCTACCGCACCAGTCGCACATGCCATTTCCAGGGGGCTGACGCCGAGCTGGCTGCCCGGCTGGATCAGCGCCTGGCGGCGCTCTTCAGCGTGGATCCGCGCCTGTCGGAGCCCCTGCAGGGACAGCGCTACGACTGTGGTGATTACTTCAGGGAGCACACCGACTGGTTCGCCCCAGGCACCGAGGAGTTCGTGACCCACACCAACCCCGGTGGGCAGCGGACTTGGACCGTGATGATCTACCTCAACAGCGTGTTCCGCGGCGGTCAGAACTGCTTCAAGCGCCTCGGACGCTGCTTCACGCCGGTGGAGGGGGTGGCGCTGGCGTGGAACAACCTGATGGCCGATGGCACTCCCAACCCGTTCACCCTGCACGAGGCCATGGCTGTTGAGGCGGGCCAGAAGTGGGTGATCACCAAGTGGTTCCGGGCCCAGGGCGGACGCAACGGCTGACCAGCTCACTCACCTGACGAGCCAGCTGTTCGGCTGAGCCGCGGTTGTCGATCACCTCATCGGCGAGATCCCGCTTGCGCGCCATCGGCCACTGGGCCTCAATACGGGCACGGGCCCCGGGCTCGCTGAGCTGATCGCGGGCCATCAGCCGCTGCAGCTGCTGGCTTTCGTCGCAATCCACCAACCAGATGGTGCTGCAGAGCTCCTCCAATTCCGCCTCAAACAGCAGCGGGATCATCAGCACCACCACCGGTGCCTCGGCCAGGTGCTGCAGCTCGGCATCGAAACGGGTACGCACCAGTGGGTGCACCAACTGCTCAAGCCAGTGGCGCTCGGCTGGATCGGCGAACACGATCCGCCCGAGGGCGGCGCGATCGATGCTGTCGGGTTGTGCGAGGGATTCCCCGCCGGTGTCCCTGCTTCCCGCTCGCACCTGCTCGCCGTAACGCGCGAGCACCGCCAGCGCCCCGGCGCTGCCTGCTGCCAGCACTTCGCGGGCGTAGTGATCGGCATCGAGCACCGGCAGTCCGCGTGCCGCCAGCAGCCGGCCCACACTGCTCTTGCCGCTGGCGATGCCGCCGGTGAGGCCGATGCGGCGCTGCCTGCCGCTCCAGCGGCGGCGGTTGAGCCGCTCCAGCAGCGGCGGCGGACCCAGCTGCTCCAGCCGGAAGCCACCCCCATAGCTGGGCGTCGGTCGCTCCGAGTAGAAGCGGCTGCGGCGGGGAGGCTGCAGTCGCAGCCAGCCGTTCACCACGCGGCTGCGGGTCCGCAGGGCGCGCCGCAGCACGTGCCGCAGCCAGGACGGTGCTGGCCGCCACCCCAGGCTGAAGGCAACGTTGTCGGGGAGCACGCCCCGCAGCACCGCCGCCAGGGGCGGGCGCAGGCCAGAGGGCCAGCCCGCCAGCAACATCTTCAGGGTGGCGTCGGCCACGCGCCGGTTGCTGGCGGCGGCTGCAAACAGTTGGCTCTCCACCCGGTGGTTGAGCGCCAGCAACCGCTCGAGTGTGGTCGGCAGCTCGGCGATGCCCATGCGAGCGCCCACGTGCCGCCAGAAGCGGAACAGGGCCTGCTGCTCGGCGGCAGTGAGTGGGCGCCAGCCGTAGTGCTCCAGCCAGCGGATCGGTTCGGCCACGAAGCCCGAGAGCACGTAGAGGAAGTCGGCATTGGCGATGGCGTAGTGGCCGTGGATGCGGTTGAGTCGCTCGATCACCGCAACGCCCTCTGGGCTGTCTGGGCCATGGCGCAGCAGCTCGGCCACCATCAGGCCGGTGTCGTCGTAGCGCTTGCGGGGCCGCTGTTCGAATTCGCCGGTGCGGTGGAGCAGCGCCGAGATCGAGGGCAGGCAGAAGGTCTTGAGCAGGGCCAGCTCCAGGGCGCGGGTGATATCCCAGGGGAAGGCATAGCCCGCCAACCGGTGGCAGGTGGCCACCGCTTCGACATCCAGCGGGGTGGGCGGGACCATGGCGGGGTCGCCAGTGGGGCCTGCCATCCTGACCCCCCCCTGCTGATGGCGACCCGTTCAGGATGGTGTCAGTGGCTGCGGCGCCTTGACCCACCCCTGGACCCCGATCTCCGGCGGCATCACCGCCCCGGCCGGCTTTCAAGCCGCCGGCAGCACTGCCGGCCTCAAGGCCTCCGGGAAGCCGGATCTCTCCTTGCTCCTGGCCCCCGAGGGCGCTGTGTGTGCCGGCACCTTCACCACGTCGCTGGTGCGGGCCGCCTGCGTGGACCTCTGCGCCGAGCGCCTCCAGGCCTCAGGCGGCCGCGCCCGCGCCGTGCTCACCAACTCCGGCCAGGCCAACGCCTGCACCGGCGAGCGTGGACTGGCTGACAGCCTGGTCGCCACTGCGGCGGTGGCAGAGCGTCTTGGCCGGGCGGCTGAGGAGGTGCTGATTTGCTCCACCGGCGTGATCGGCGTGCCGATCCCGATGGACACCTTGGTGGCGGGCCTCGATCCGCTGGTGGCGGCCCTCAGCCCAGGCGGCGGCGCCGCGGCGGCCCAGGCGATCCTCACCACCGATCTGGTCGACAAGCAGATCGCCCTGGAGGCCGATCTCGGCGGCCGCCGCGTACGCATCGGTGGCATGACCAAGGGGTCGGGGATGATCCACCCCAACATGGCCACGATGCTGGGCTATCTCACCTGTGATGCCGGTGTGCCGGCGGAGGTGTGGCGGGGCATGGTGCGGCGGGCGGTGGATCGCTCCTTCAATGCGATCACGGTGGACGGCGACACCAGCACCAACGACACGTTCCTGGCGTTTGCAGCCGGTGAGCCCCTGGCCCCCGAGCACTTCGACGCGCTGGAGGCCGGCCTGACGGCGGCGTCGCAGCACCTGGCCAGGGCGATCGCCCGCGATGGCGAGGGCGCCACCTGCCTGATCGAGGTGCAGGTGGAGGGGGCTGCCGATGACGCCGGTGCCCGTGCCATTGCACGCACCGTCTGCGGTTCGTCGCTGGTGAAGTGCGCTGTGCACGGCCGCGACCCCAACTGGGGCCGGATCGTGGCCGCCGCCGGCCGCGCCGGCGTGCCTTTCGAGCCAGGTGTCCTGGCCCTCTGGCTGGGCGGCCACCAGCTGATGGCCGCCGGCCAGCCCCTGGCTTTCGATCGCCCCGCCGCCTCTGCCTACCTGCGCGAGTGCGCCAGCGGCACCTACCTGGGCGGCAGCGGCCCAGGCGGCGACACCGTGCTGATCCGCCTGGCGGTGGGGAGCGGCCCGGGCGCCGGCGTGGCCTGGGGCTGCGATCTCTCCGATCAATACGTGCGGATCAACGCCGATTACACGACGTAGGGCTGCGTTGCTGATAACCGATCAGCAGCCCGGCCAAAGAAAGGGATCCACCTGCTCCCGCCGCTGCGGGGACGAGGCGATGAGCTCCGCCAAGGCTTCTGCGTGGCAGCGATCAACCAGCAATCCCACCTCTTCTTTGGTGAGGCAGATCCGCTGGCTGGTCTCGACAGACGAAACCCGCATCGCTCAGGTCTGCCGCGAGGTCAGTTGCCCTGGTCCGCGGCAGCGGGAATCGCAGCAGATGCTTTCAGTCCGTCAAACAGTTGCCCCAGCACTGTTGCCATCCCAGGAGGCAGTGCCGCCCCGGGAATGGACTGGGAAGCGACAACCAACAGGGCAGACGCCTCCACGAGCGCCGCTGCTTCTGCGTCGCTGAGGACGACCAGGTGCTCACCCTCGGAGTGCGTGATTCGCATACCGCTGCGCTTGATACCAAGTGCACGGTAGGCGCAGCTCTTGGTTTTTGGAGGGTCCTTTGGTTGCCAATAAAGTACAAGACGTGAAAAAACGTCTGAAGGCGCGCCCTGGGGTCGCGGTTGGCGGGGCAGCCCCCCACGTCATGCGCGCCCGGCCCGCGCAGGCGCTCGCACGGCGCAATGGGCCGGGTGAGCCTGGCAGGTCACCTTCAAGGCCTTTGACTACCGGACTGCAAACCACTCCAATCGCTGACTGGCGCCACCATCGCCTTCCTGCGCCAACTCCAGGCCCCTGACCCCTCCATCCTGCAGATACCAGGGGTCCTGGCAGAGTTCGGCGAAGGCCTTCCGCGCCTGATCCAGCGACTCAAAGCTGCCGATTCGCACGATTCCCCATGCGTCGTGGGTGTTGATGGTGTAAGTCATGCCGTTCAGTCTGGCGAAGCACAAACGCCTCTCTGCGCCCTGTGCGAGCTGTGTTACCCCTGGAAAAGACTTGATTAGCCCAGGCTGCGCAGGAGAGCGCTGTCGATCTGCGTGGCAGGCCCTGGCGCCTGGCGGGCTCTGAGCATGGCGAGTAAGGGTCAGTATCTATAAGGAATCTGAATTGCTGAGGGAATTGGCGGGTCAGGGTGGGTGCGCTTGACTTGCTCTATTCATCTATAGCTCGGCTGTCAGGTCGTGACCCAAAGAGACTCTAGAGTTGATCTCGCTCGCCGTAATAGCCTACGGAAGCCGCAGCGAATTACGATCACGATCCCTCAGGCGGTTTATGAAGGTCTTGGGGAGATGAGCCTTTCGGAAGGGCGCTCCATGAGTAATCTTGCCTCTTTTTTGCTGGAGCAAGCGATCCAGAGTCGGCTGCCATGATGAAAGGCTTGCTAGTTTCTCGCTCTGGAGGGTGCTTCTGTCTGGCTTCAGGTATCGCACTTCCCGCGCATTGGCATCGCAGCTGTCGGCTGCTTTTCGGCGGTTGGTGCGATCTCAGGGATTGATACCTGTTCGTGCTGAGCTCCTCGGGCAGCTGTTGTGAGTGGCTGGCCCTGTTTTCGCGCCCCACGGTTCAGGATGCTGGCCTCGGCCGCGGCAGCCATGCGGATCTGGGGGGCGGGGAGGCCCTGCGTTGGGTTGGGGCGTGGGATTTGCCCTTAGTCTCCAGGGATGGTTCAAGCGCAAGCTCAGCCCAGCCCCCAGCGCCCGCCGTTGTGGCAGGGTCCAGTGCTGGTGGGCCTTTGCTTTGGCCTCGGGTACGGACTCACCCAGCGCCTCCTGGTCCTCGGCTGGCCGAAGGTCGGAACGCTGGGCCAGAGCTTTGAGGTGCGTTCCTTTCCCGGCACCGGCCTCCAGAGCCTGCGGTTGCGGTTTGGGGCTGAGGGCCAGTCGATCCGAGGCGACCTGCAGCGCCAGCAGCTGGAACAGCAGAGCCGCCAGGCGGAGCAGGAACGCCAGCGGCAGGAGCAGCGCCTCGAGGCGGAGCGGCGCCAGGAGGAGCAGCGGCTGCGCCGATTGGAGGACCTGCCGTTGGAGTCGGACCTGGAGGTGGGTCGCAGCGCCGCTGGGTTGAGAGACTCTGAGCGTGGCCCTTCCCCAGCTGCCCCAGCACCTGCCCGCGTGCCTTCCCGGGCTGGAGGCCTGGTGGAGCCCCCTCCCCCGCCCGTTCTGCCACCGCCGCCAGCCTCCCCATGACCGCTCCACAGACCCTGCTCCAGGCGGCGGTGTCCCGCCTGGCGGCCAGGCTCGGCAGCAGCGCCGTGGACGCCGCCGCCAATCTGGCTCTGCTTGCCCAGGACGCCCCTGAGAAGCTGCGCCAGGAACTGGAGCTGTTCTGGGACGAGGTGCAGCAGGAGGCTGATCGCCTTGAGCGCGGTTCCGCCGATGCTTCCCCGGAGTCAGCATGGTCCGCCGAACCGGGCCAGCCCGATGGCGAGATCCCCATCCCCCCGCAGGGCAGGGATGGTCATGCCCCTGATGTGCAGGATGTCATTGATGGTCTGCGTGCCCAGGTGGCGCGGTTGAGCCGCGGGCTTGAGCGGCGGTCGTGAGCAGCGCCGCTCTTCGCCTCTGGCGTCCGTTGAGAATCTGGTGGTTTGCCCTGCGGCTGGCACTGGGGCTGTGGTGGAACGGCCAGTCCTGGAGCTATCCCGGCGGCGTGACCACCGAGGGCCGCGCCCAGCGCTCGCGGCGGTTGGCCCGCTGGCTTACCCAGCAGTTTCTGCAGCTCGGTTCGGCCTTCATCAAGCTCGGCCAGCTGCTTTCGGCCCGGCCCGATGTGCTGCCCGCCGAGTTCGTGGAGGAGCTGGCCCATCTGCAGGATCGGGTGCCGGCGTTTCCCTTCGCCGTGGTGCAGGACCTGCTTGAGCAGGAGCTGGGCGAGCGCTGTGCCGAGATCATCGATCTGGAGAGCGAGCCGCTGGGGTCGGCCAGCCTGGCCCAGGTGCACCGTGCCAGCCTGCGCAGCGGGCGCCAGGTGGTGCTCAAGGTGCAGCGACCAGGCCTGGAGCGGTTGTTCCGGCTGGATCTGGAGGTGCTGCAGCAGGTGGCTGTTGTTGTGCAGCGCCATCCCCGCTGGGGCCGCGGTCGCGACTGGGTGGCGATCGCCCAGGAGTGCCGGCGTGTGCTGTTGCGGGAGCTGGATTTCCGCCTTGAGGCCCAGCATGCGGCGCGCTTCCGCCAGCAGTTTCTCGATGATCCGGGCATCCGCATCCCGGCGGTGGTCTGGGAGCTGAGCAGCCGCCGGGTGCTCTGCCTCGACTATGTGCCGGGTATCAAGATCACCAACCGCCAGGCCCTGCTTGAGGCCGGGATCGAGCCGGCCGCAGTGGCTGAGAAAGGGGCGGCCAGCTACCTGCAGCAGCTGGTGCGCTTCGGTTTCTTCCACGCCGATCCCCATCCCGGCAATCTCGCGGTGGCACGCGATGGCGCCCTCATCTACTACGACTTCGGCATGATGGGCCAGCTATCCGGCCGCCTGCGCTCGCGCCTGGGCCGCATGGTGCGGGCTGCGGCGGGGCGCGATGCTGCCACGTTGGTGCGTGAACTGCAGGCGGCTGGGGTGATTGCGGAGGGCATTGATCCCGGACCGGTACGGCGGCTCGTGCGGTTGATGCTCACCGAGGCCCTCACGCCACCGTTTTCGGCCAACGTGATCGAGAAGCTCTCAGGCGATCTCTACGACCTGGTGTATGGCCAGCCCTTTCGCCTGCCGGCCGAGCTGATCTTCGTGATGCGGGCTCTTTCCACCTTTGAGGGCGTGGGCCGCACCCTCGATCCCGGCTTTAGCTTGGTGGCGATCGCTCGCCCCTACCTGCTTCCCCTGATGACTTCAAGCGGCGGTAGCGGTGGTGCCGGCTCGGGCACCAATGACCTGTTCAGCGAACTCACCCGCCAGGCGGCTGAGGTGGGCAGCCGCGCCCTGGGCATCCCCCGCCGGCTCGACGACAGCCTTGCTCGCATTGAGCAGGGGGATCTGCAGGTGCAGATCCGCGCTGGCGAAACCGATCGTCTCCTCCGTCGCCTTGCCCTGGCCCAGCAGAGCGCCGGTCAGTCGATGCTGCTGGCAGGGTTGGCCGTGGCATCCGCCCTGTTGGCGGCCAGCACCAGGCCGGCTTTGGTTGCCGTGCCCCTGGTGGCCGGTCTGCCGGTGGGATGGAGCTGGCTGAAGCTGCAGGCCCGCCTGAAGCGGGACAGCCGTATCGACCAGCTCCCTGGAGTGGGCTAGTTCTCCGGCTCAATCGCTCCGGCCGGTGTGAGGGTATCGACCGTACGGGGCAGCAGCTGCGCCAGGGTTTCGGCGGCTTTGCCGGTGTCGATTCCGAGCTTCTGGGCGATCTGCTGCACCATCTGGTTGCCCAGCACCGCCTCGATCTGCTCAGGTTGGATGGCGCCGTTGTCGCCGATGGCCACCCAGCTGTTAAACACCTGACTCAGTCCTGAGCTGTTGAAGCGGCTGGCCAGACCCTGCAGGCCGCCCGCTTGCTGAATCACCGCCTGAACCATTGACTGTCCGCGCTCGCCGGCGAGGTTGGTGCCGACTGCGGCACCAACCCGTGAGATCACATCGTTGAACAATGCCATGGAGTGAGAAGCAACTACGGCTTCACCATGGAAAGTGGGAGTTCAAGCTCCCAGACTCTGCAGGATTTTTGCCGATTCCCATTCGCAAATGCTCGCTTTCGCGTAAGTCGGTGGGCGATAGGACTATCCCGCGCGCAAGGATTGACACAGGACGCGATTTGCAGCTTTACACCTTTCCGCAGGGCCCCCTGTCAACGGCGCCGGCATAGACAGCCTGGCTGCCCAGCTCGTCTTCAATGCGCAGCAGCTGGTTGTATTTGGCCACGCGCTCGCTGCGGCTGAGTGAGCCGGTCTTGATCTGGCCGGCTCGCGTGGCCACGGAGAGGTCGGCGATGGTGGTGTCTTCGGTTTCGCCGGAGCGGTGGCTGATCACGCTGGTGTAGCCAGCCCGTCCTGCGAGGTCGATGGCCTGCAGGGTTTCCGTGAGCGAGCCGATCTGATTCACCTTGATCAGGATCGAGTTGGCCACGCCCAGATCGATGCCCCGCTGCAGCCGGTTGGTGTTGGTCACGAACAGGTCGTCGCCCACCAGCTGCACGGTCTTGCCCAGCTTCTCGGTGAGCAGGGCCCAGCCGTCCCAATCGTCCTCGGCCACACCGTCTTCGATCGAGATGATCGGGAAGCGGTTCACCAGCTGGGCCAGCTGATCCACCATCTCGGCGCTGGTGTAGCTGCCGCCATCGAAGGCATAGCGGCCATCCTTGAAGAACTCGGTGCTGGCCACATCCAGAGCCAGGGAGATCTGATCGCCCGGGCGGTAGCCGGCCTTCTCGATCGCCTGCACCAGCAGTTCACCGGCCTCGATGTTGCCCAGGTCCGGAGCGAAGCCGCCCTCATCGCCCACGGCGGTGCTCAGACCCTTGTCTTTGAGCAGTCCCTTGAGCACGTGGAACACCTCGGTGCCCATCCGCAGAGCTTCCTTGAAGCTGGAGGCGCCATGGGGCACGAGCATGAACTCCTGGAAATCCAGGCTGTTGGCCGCGTGGGCACCGCCATTGATCACATTCATCAGCGGCACCGGCAGCAGGCTGGCCATCGGGCCGCCCAGGTAGCGGTAGAGGGGCAGGCCCACGCCGTTGGCGGCGGCCCGGGCCGTGGCCATGCTCACCGCCAGGATGGCGTTGGCGCCCAGGGCTGATTTGTTGTCGGAGCCATCCAGCTCGATCATGGCCGCGTCCACGGCCGCCTGATCGAGGGCGCTGATGCCGCAGAGGGCGGGGGCGATCCTCTCCTCGATGTTGTTCACCGCCTGGAGCACGCCCTTGCCCATGTAGCGGCTGCCGCCATCGCGCAGCTCGTGGGCCTCGTGGGCCCCGGTGCTGGCGCCGCTCGGCACGATGGCGCGGCCGACAGCGCCGCCCTCCAGCATCACTTCGGCTTCCACGGTGGGGGTGCCGCGCGAATCGAGCACCTCCCTGGCCACCACGGTGTCAATCACGAGGTCGAGGGAATCGATCACTGAGGCCCGCTGCGCTGTCTCTCTGGGCAGGATCTTATGGGTCACCCCCTCCGCCCCTTTTGTGGCAACGGGTACCACCTGGAGCCGTGATGGCCACAATGGGCCTTCACACCCGGATCATCGCGGCGATGCGACTGCTGCACACCATGCTGCGCGTGGGCGACCTGGAGCGCTCGCTCGCCTTTTATACGGAGGTGCTGGGGATGCGGCTGTTGCGCCGCAAGGACTACCCCTCCGGCCGTTTCACCCTGGCCTTCGTGGGCTACGGCGACGAGAGTGACCACACCGTGCTCGAACTCACCCACAACTGGGACACCAGCAGCTACGAGATCGGCAGTGGCTACGGCCATATCGCCCTGGGGGTGGATGACATCCACGGCGTGTGCGAGGCGATCCGCGTCAAGGGCGGCAAGGTGGTGCGCGAGCCCGGCCCGATGAAGCACGGCAGCACGGTGATCGCCTTCGTGGAAGACCCCGACGGTTACAAGGTGGAACTGATCGAGCTCACCTCCCGCGCGGCGGCGGCCTGATCGATGTCTGTCTCGCTCACCGGCCAACCGGAGCGCTTCAGCGACGACGCCTGGGAGCTGCTGCTCGCGACCCAGGACACGGCCCGGCGCTGGCGCCATGAAGCGATGGACGTGGAGCACCTGCTCCAGACCCTGCTGCTGGATCGGCGCTTTGAACGGCGGCTGGTGCCCCTCCAGCTCGACAGCGACCGGCTGTTGGATCGGCTTGAGGCCTTCTGTGCCGACCAGCCCACGGCCCGTGGCACCGACCTGTTCATCGGCGATGCCCTGGAGGATCTGCTGGAGGCGGCTGATCGACTGCGGGGCGGTTGGGGCTCACGGTTGATCGATTTGCCCCATCTGCTGCTGGCCCTGCTGGATGAGCCCCGCATCGGCGCTGGCCTGCTCGCCGGCGAGGGCCTGGATGAGGAGCGCCTGCTGCGGGCCCTGCGGCCCGCTGGAGCCGCTGCTGCGCCCATGCCTTCGTCTTCCGTGGTCGCTCCTCCCCCCGCGGCTCCGGTCATCGCTCCAGTCATGGCTTCACCCGGCGTGGTCGACGACTGGGTTGACAGCCGCACTAACAGCCGCGGCCAGGGGCGCGTGTTGCCGGCACCCCCGGGGGCGCCTGCCACCGGGCCCCAGTCGGCCCCCGCGTTGCGCCTTGAGGCGCTCGGCCCCGATGGCGCGCCCCTCGAGCCAGGCGAAACCGCTGCTCTGGAGCGCTATGGCCGCGACCTCACCGCGGCGGCCCGGGCCGGTGAGCTCGATCCGGTGATCGGTCGCGACGGCGAGATCCGCCGTCTGATCCAGGTGCTCTCGCGCCGCAGCAAGAACAATCCGGTGCTGATCGGTGAGCCCGGCGTGGGCAAGACGGCTGTGGCCGAGCTGCTGGCCCAGCGGATCGTGGCTGGCGAAGTGCCCGATTCCCTCAAGGGCCAGCGGCTGGTTGCCCTGGATCTGGGTGCCCTGATCGCCGGGGCCAAGTTCCGCGGCCAGTTCGAGGAGCGTTTGCGCAGCGTGCTGACTGAGGTGCGCGAAGCCCCGCAGGGGGTGATCGTGTTCATCGATGAGCTGCACACCGTGGTGAGCAGTGACCGCTCCAGCGCCGATGCCGGCAGCATCCTCAAGCCGGCCCTCGCCCGCGGCGAGCTGCGCTGCATCGGTGCCACCACCCCCGAGGACTACCGCCGCAGCATCGAGAAGGATCCGGCCCTGGAGCGCCGCTTCCAGCAGGTGCTGATCAAGGAGCCCGGCTTCGACACCAGCGTGGAGATCCTGAGGGGCCTCAAGGAGCGCTACGAGCTTCACCATGGCGTGGGCATCAGTGATGGGGCCCTGGTGGCGGCGGCGCGGCTGGCGGATCGCTACATCGCCGACCGCTGCCTGCCCGACTCGGCCATCGACCTGATCGATGAGGCCGCCGCC
The DNA here is from genome assembly GCA_044235095.1 of Prochlorococcaceae cyanobacterium. GTDB lineage: Bacteria > Cyanobacteriota > Cyanobacteriia > PCC-6307 > Cyanobiaceae > NIES-981. The sequence goes on from JBIIIC010000002.1 coordinate 60,813, forward strand.
CAGCTGCGCATGGAGGTGACATCCAAGCCCCAGGTGGTGGAGCAGGCCGAGGCGGAGCTGCGCCGGGTGGAGCTCGCCCTGCTGGCGGCCGAGGAGGCCCCCGAGGGCGAGCGGCTGGCCCTGCAGCAGCAGCGCCGCCAGGCCACCGAGGCGCTGCAGCAGTTGCTGCAGCGCTGGCAGGGGGAGCGGGAGCGGATGGCGGAGCTGCGCGAGCTGCTGGAGCAGGACGAGGCCCTGCGCCATGCCATCGCCGAGGCCGAGCGCGACGGCGACCTGGAGGAGGCGGCCCGGCTGCAATACGACCAGCTGCACGGCCTGCAGCAGCGCCGTGCCGATCTGGAGGCGGCCCTGCAGGGCGACACCATGCTGCGTGAGCAGGTGCAGCCAGGCGACATCGCCGATGTGGTGGCCCGCGCCACCGGTATCCCGGTGCAGCGCTTGCTGGCGGGCGAGCGCCAGAAGCTGCTGGAGCTCGAAGCCCGCCTGGGCGAGCGGGTGATCGGCCAGCCGGAGGCGGTGGCGGCGGTGGCGGCGGCCATCCGCCGCGCCCGGGCCGGCATGCAGGCGCCAACGCGGCCGGTGGGTTCGTTTCTGTTCCTCGGCCCCACCGGTGTGGGCAAGACCGAGCTGGCCAAGGCCCTGGCGGCGGCCCTGTTCGACGACGACGACGCCCTGGTGCGGCTCGACATGAGCGAGTACATGGAGCGCAACGCCGTGGCCAGGCTGGTGGGGGCTCCCCCCGGCTACGTGGGTTACGAGGAGGGCGGCCAGCTCACCGAGGCGGTGCGGCGCCGGCCCTACGCAGTGCTGCTGCTCGATGAGGTGGAGAAGGCCCACCCTGAGGTGTTCAACCTGCTGCTGCAGGTGCTCGACGACGGCCGCCTCACCGATTCCCAGGGCCGCACGGTGGACTTCCGCCACACCGTGGTGATCATGACCAGCAACCTGGCCAGCCGCGCCATCCTCGACGCGGCCAGGGGCGAGGGCTTCGCCGAGGCCAGTGGCGACCAACAGGCCTGGCTGGATCGGCAGATCGACCAGGCCCTGGCCAGTCAGTTCCGGCCGGAATTCCTCAATCGCATCGACGAGGTGATTCGCTTCCGGCCCCTGGGCCGCGAAGACCTTCAGCGGATCGTGCGGCTGCAGCTGGCCGAGCTCTCCGCCCTGCTGGCCGAGCAGCAGCTGGAGCTGGTGGTTGAGGAGCCAGTGGTGAATGCCCTGGCCGAGCAGGGCTATGAGCCCGAATACGGGGCCCGGCCGCTGCGGCGGGTGCTGCGGCGTCAGATCGAGAACCCCCTGGCCACCGAACTGCTGGCCGAGCGTTTCAGTGGTGCCCGCGGGGTGAGGGTGGAGCCAGGAGAGCCGTTGCGCTTTGTGCCCCTCGGGTAGGGTGATTGATTGTCATTCCGCGCCAATCGGCGCCACCCACCACCTGCGCCTGTGGAGCCCGACCCCGCCACCACTGCTGACGTATCGCCTGCAGCACAAGCTGCGGCCGGTTCGGCACCTCCGCCCCAGGAGCCGGGCGATGGCTTTGTGGCAGCCACCGTGGCCGAGCTGCGCAAGGTGGTGTGGCCAAGCCGTCAGCAGCTCTTCAGTGAATCGCTGGCGGTGATCCTGATGGTGGGCCTCTCGGCTGCGGCGATTGCCGCCATCGACCGCTTTTACGGCTGGGCTGCCACCCAGGTGTTCCGCTGATCCCTTTCCCGTCTGTGAGCCCCGTGTCCGATTCCCTGCCTACGAGCCCGCTCGACGCTGCCGCCGATCTGGCTGCCGATGCGGCCACCGAGGCTGCAGACATGGCGGTGCTTGAGCTGCCTGGTGCGGCTGCCACCGGTGCTGAGTCGGCTGCAGAGAAGCCCCAGATCGCTCGCTGGTACGCGGTGCAGGTGGCATCCAGCTGTGAAAAGAAAGTGAAGGCCACGCTTGAGCAGCGTGCCGTCACCCTGGGTGTCGACAACCGCATCCTCGAGATCGAGATCCCCCAGACCCCCGGGGTGAAGCTCAAGAAGGACGGCAGCCGCACCAGCACGGAGGAGAAGGTGTTCCCCGGCTATGTGCTCGTGCGGATGGTGCTCGATGAAGACACCATGATGGCCGTGCGCAGTACCCCCAACGTGATCAATTTCGTGGGGGCTGAGGAGCGGCGCGGCACCGCCAAGGCCCGCGGCCACATCAAGCCCCGCCCCCTGAGCCGCACAGAGGTGGATCGGATCTTCAAGCGCGCCGCAGAGAAGAAGCCTGTGGTCAAGGTGGATCTGGCCGAGGGCGATCAGATCCTCGTCACCGCTGGCCCCTTCAAGGATTTCCAGGGCGAGGTGATCGAGGTGTCGGGCGAGCGCAACAAGCTCAAGGCCCTGCTCTCGATCTTCGGCCGGGAAACCCCGGTGGAACTCGAGTTTTCGCAGATCAGCAAGCAGAGCTAGGGCCCCGGCCCCGCTCAGCGGCCGTCTCCCTGCGGAGGGCGGCCGTTTTCGCACCGCCTCCCCTTCCACGGAGGCGATCCGCAGTCACCCGACGCACAGACGATGGCCAAGAAAGTCGTTGCCGTTATCAAGCTGGCCCTTGATGCCGGCAAAGCCAACCCCGCACCGCCGGTGGGCCCTGCCCTCGGTCAGCACGGGGTCAACATCATGGCGTTCTGCAAGGAGTACAACGCCCGCACCCAGGACAAGGCCGGTTTTGTGATTCCGGTGGAGATCTCGGTCTTTGAAGACCGCAGCTTCACCTTCATCCTCAAGACCCCGCCCGCTTCGGTGCTGATCTCCAAGGCCGCCGGCATCGAGAAGGGCGCCGCCACCTCCGCCAAGGGGGCGGTGGGCGCCATCTCCCGTGCTCAGCTCGAGGAGATCGCCAAGACCAAGCTGCCCGACCTCAACTGCACCAGCGTGGAGTCGGCCATGCGCATCATCGAAGGCACCGCCCGCAACATGGGCGTCGCCGTTCAGGACTGAGCCAACCCATTCATCGGGGGAGACCTCCGGGTCGCCCGCACCCCATTCCTGCCATGCCCAAAGTTTCCAAGCGCTACACCGAACTGGCCGCCAAGGTCGCCGACCGGGCCCATGCCCCGCTCGAGGCCATTGAGCTGGTGAAGGCCAACGCCAACGCCAAGTTCGACGAGACGATCGAAGCCCACGTGCGTCTGGGCATCGATCCCAAATACACCGACCAGCAGCTGCGCACCACCGTGGCCCTGCCCCACGGCACGGGTCAGTCGATTCGCATCGCCGTGATCGCCCGGGGTGAAGCGGTGGCCGCTGCCAAGGCCGCCGGTGCCGATATCGCCGGTGACGACGATCTGGTGGAAGAGATCGCCAAGGGCCAGTCGGATTTCGACCTGCTGATCGCCACCCCGGACATGATGCCCAAGGTGGCCAAGCTGGGCCGGGTACTGGGCCCCCGCGGCCTGATGCCCAACCCCAAGGCCGGCACCGTGACCACCGACCTGGCCGGCGCCATCGCCGAGTTCAAGGCCGGCAAGCTGGAGTTCCGCGCTGACCGCACCGGCATCGTGCATGTGCGCTTCGGCAAGGCCAGCTTCGATGCGGCCAAGCTGCTCGACAACCTCAAGGCCCTGCAGGAAACCATCGACCGCAACAAGCCCAGCGGTGCCAAGGGGCGCTACTGGCGCTCCCTGTATGTCACCTCCACCATGGGCCCCTCGGTGCAGGTCGACTTCTCTGCGCTGCAGGACCTCAAGCAGGAAGCTTGAGCTTCCATCAATCCTGGGCCTGGACACGTCAGCGGGCCCAGGTATCGATCCTCCTCTAGCAGGGGGATTTTTATTAGGGTGTAATGTAATGAACTGGCTTAGGCCAGAAGGGCACGCGCCCTACCCAAGACAGCAGGTGGGCTGAGCCGGTCGACATCGTTCGAGTGGTTCTCATTCCGTAAGTCCTGCCGAGGTCCACGCGACAGGTTTGGTTCTCCGCCGCGCTCTGGCTGGTCTCCAGTCAAAACGTGTTGGGTGTTGAACACGCCGCGGCCTCGAGCTTTCGCTCCCTGAGCGAGGGCGTCCAGGGGCCGCGTACCCGGCTTGTTCCCCCGATCCGTTCCGTTTCCCATGGGCCGCACGCTGGAGAACAAGCAACAGATCGTCGAAGAGCTCAAGGGGCTCCTCGGCGAGGCCGAAATGGCGCTGGTCCTTGATTTCAAGGGCCTGTCGATCAAGGAGATGTCTGATCTGCGGACCCGTCTGCAGGCCAGCAACGGTGTTTGCAAGGTGACCAAAAATACCTTGATGCGCCGTGCCATTGATGGCAACAGCGCCTGGTCGGAACTCGATTCCCTGCTCACCGGCACCAACGCTTTCGTGCTCGTCAAGGGCGACGTGGGTGGTGCCGTCAAGGCCGTTCAGTCCTTCCAGAAGGACACGAAGAAGTCTGAGGTGAAGGGCGGTCTTTTCGAAGGCAAGCTCCTCTCCCAGAACGACATCAAGGCCATCGGGGATCTGCCCTCCAAGGAGGTGCTCATGGCCCAGATCGCCGGTGCGATCAACGCCGTGGCCACCAAGGTGGCAGTGGGCATCAACGAAGTTCCCTCCGGTCTCGCCCGGGCGCTCAAGCAGCACGCCGATGGCGAGGGCAAGGCCGCCTGAGGCCTGCTCTGCTGAGCTTTCCGATCCGACTGTTTTCACAGATCTGTTGCTGATTCCCAACCATGTCTGCTACTACCGACCAAATTCTCGAACAGCTGAAGACCCTGTCGCTGCTTGAAGCTTCCGAGCTCGTCAAGCAGATCGAAGAGGCTTTCGGTGTGTCCGCCGCCGCATCCGCCGGTGTGGTGATGGCCGCCGCTCCCGCCGCTGCCGCTGAGGCTGTTGAGGAGAAGACCGAATTCGACGTGATCCTCGACGGGTTCGATGATTCCGCCAAGATCAAGGTGCTGAAGGCCGTGCGCGAGGCCACCGGCCTCGGCCTGGGCGAAGCCAAGGCCCTGGTGGAAGCCGCTCCCAAGGCGGTGAAGGAAGGCATCTCCAAGGCCGATGCCGAGGCCATCAAGAAGGCCATCGAAGAGGTTGGCGGCAAGGTGTCGATCAAGTGATCGCTCCGCTGGCCCCTCGGGGCCGGCAACCGCATGCCCTCCAGCCGGCTCCTTCAGGGGCCGGCTTTTTCATGTTTTCCGCAGGGCTCGTTCTGAACAAGTGGCGGCCTGCCAATAAAAAAGCCCCGCCGAAGGCAGGGCTGGGGGTTTGGAACGGCTTCTGGGAGTCTGTCCTTGTTTCGACCCCGGAAGTGACGTTCCTCACTCCTCACACAAATGAACCTTAAGGGGGTGGATTGTGAGGGTCGAGGGTGGCGGTGCCTCTCTGCTAACTGGCACGCAAGGCTTGGCTCCTCAGTCGCGGAAAGGCACCACCTGCAGTGCGATCACCTGGCTCAGGCTGGAGCTATTCAGGCTGGAGCTGGCGGAAAGGGGCAGGCGCCGGGATGGTCTGTTGCCCCTGTCCCTGCTGCCAACGGAGGCGTTGGCTGTGGGGTTGGTGGTGGCGCTGGCGGATCGACCAGACGCCATTAGCGGCGGAAGTGGTGCAGGTGGCATGGCCAGCAGGGGGCTTCCGGAGCGGGACCTGGCCAGCAGCAGCGGCAGGGGGGTGCCATTGCTCAGGTAGATGTGGCTGAGCAGGCGGCCGTCGTAGCTGCGGCGCTCCAGCTCCCAGCCCTCCTCCAGCGCCAGGGGCACCAGGGTGTTGGGGCCAGGCATGGTCGCGGGGATGGGTGCCTGTCCCACCACGATCGGATTGCGGGTCTGCGGGCTGGTGGCCTGGAGCTGCAGCTGGTCGTTGCTGCGCTCCAGTTTCAGCTGCCAGGGGCGATTGAGGTCGTTGCCGGCCACCCTCAGGGAGTAGGCGCCGCTGGAGGAATAGCGGCCGCAGTAGGTCTCGTTGCGCACCCCATCGGCCATGCTCAGCACCGTGCCATCCCGCTGGCTCTGCCAACAGGGAATCTCGGCCTGGCGCTGCTCCAGCAGCACCAGCGTCCAGCGGTTGCCGGCCAGGGGCTGGGCCAGCACGATCACCTGGTTGGCCGGGATCGGCTGGCTCCCGAACAGAGCCCTGGCCTGGGCCAGTGGGATGAGGCCAGCAGCCATGGCTCCGGTCGCCAGGCTGAGGCCGGCAGCGGCCAGGTATGGTCGGCGCACGAATTGGGCCATGCTGAGCGACAGGCTGGAAAGCCTGGCTTGAGTGGTAACAACGTTCTCTAGCGAACATTCCGGAGTTGTCGAGTGGGCTCTAAGCCGGTACGGGTTGTGGCTGCGGCCTGCGACGGGGCCTGCAGTGGCAACCCAGGCCCTGGCGGCTGGGGTGCTCTGCTTCGCTTTGAGAACGGTGCCGTTCACGAAATGGGCGGCGCTGAGCGCAACACCACCAACAACCGGATGGAACTCACCGCCGCCCTGGCGGTGCTGGAGGCGATCAGCGAGCTGCCGCGTCATCCCGACCTGGTGATTCGCACCGACAGCCGCTACCTGATTGACGGCTTCAGCAAGTGGCTGCCGGGCTGGAAGCGCAAGGGCTGGCGCACCGCGGCAGGCGGTGCCGTGCTCAACCGCGATCTCTGGGAGCAGCTGGATGCGGCCCGGCTCGCCGACGTGTCTCTGGTGCACGTGCGTGGCCACAGCGGCGACCCCGACAACGACCGCTGCGATGCCATCGCCGTGGCCTTCTCGCGCGGCCAGCTGCCGGAACTGGCGGCTGGCGAGGTGCTCACTGCCGCAAGGCTGGATGCGGATGTGCCACCCGTGCCAACCGCGTTGAGCCCGCAGCCGCCCGCGTCGGCCGACCTGGCCCCGGCTGGCCTGCAACAGCTGCTCTCCCGCCTGGAGCTGGCCGACCGGCTGGCGCTCCAGGGCTATGGCCTGAGCCTGGTGGAGCTGGCCCAGCTGGTGGAGCAGCCCCTGCGCCAGCTGGAGCGGCGCAGCGAGCCCTGGATCTGGCGCGACTGGCAGGTGCAGCCGCTGGGGGATGGGCGCTGGCGCCTGCAGCGCAACGCGGGAGGATTGGATGCAGGCAAGGCGGCAGGTGAGGAGTCGGGCTGATGGGCACCAACACGCCGCTGCACGCCGCGCCAACGGCCCCAGCCCAGACAGGCACCGGCCGCCTGTATCAGCAGCTGGTGGCCCCCCTGCTGTCGCAGGACGAGGGGGCCGATGCGGAACAGCTCAGCCAGCTCAGCCTGGCGGCCCTGGGCCAGGCCTCGCTGCGCCGGCGCTGGCCGGGGGTCAGCGGCGTGCTGGCGGGGCTGGCCGGCGAGCTGCAGCGACCCGACCCCCGGCTGGAGCAGACCCTGTTCGGCTGTCGTTTCGCCAACCCGGTGGGGCTGGCGGCCGGCTTCGACAAGAACGGTGTTGCGGCCGGGATCTGGCACTGCTTCGGCTTCGGTTTTGCCGAGCTGGGCACGGTGACGTGGCACGGCCAGCCAGGCAACCCGCGGCCACGGCTGTTCCGGCTGGCGGCGGAGCGGGCGGCCCTCAACCGCATGGGCTTCAACAATCTCGGTGCCCAGATGGTGAGGCGCGGCCTTGAGAGGCAGCAGCTGCCACCGCCCGGCCAGCGGCCGGCCGTGCTGGGTATCAACCTGGGCAAATCGAAGCTCACCCCCCTGGAGCTGGCGCCCGACGACTACGCCTCCTCCCTGGAGTTGTTGGCGCCGCTCGCCGACTATGCGGTGATTAACGTGAGTTCGCCTAACACACCGGGCCTGCGTGACCTGCAGGAGGAGAGCCAGCTGCGACGGCTGGTGGAACGGCTGCGGCGGCTGTCGGGCTGTCCGCCGCTGCTGGTGAAGATCGCCCCCGATCTCGAAGACGACGCCATCGACGCGATCGCGCGCATGGCCTACGAGGAGGGGCTGGCCGGGGTGATCGCCGTGAACACCAGCCTCAACCGGTTGGGCCTGGAGCAGCGCCGCCTGGTTCAGACGGGCCAGACCCTGGCGCAGGAGGCCGGTGGTCTCAGTGGCAGGCCCCTGCGGGGCCGGGCCCTGGAAGTGCTGCGGCGGCTGCGGGCCACCGCCGGCCCGGCGCTGCCGCTGATCGGCGTGGGTGGCATTGATTCGGCCGAGGTGGCCTGGGAGCGGATCGCTGCCGGGGCTTCGCTGCTGCAGCTCTACACCGGATGGATCTACGACGGCCCCGCCCTGGTGCCCCAGATCCTCGAGGGACTGGCATCCCGGCTGGACCGCCATGGCCTGTCCCATATCAGTGAAGCGGTGGGCTCGGGGCTGCCCTGGCGCTAGGGGCTCGATACCCTGCAGCCCAGGGCATCAGGTGCCGACTTGGTCGTTGCGCGCTTGCAGGACAACTGGCGGACGCTGCGTGCCGACCTCTTCCCCGCCTCGGTGCTGCTGGCGCTCAGCGATCAGCTGCTGTCAGTGCAGCAATTGCCCGGTCGGCGCGAGAGCCTGCCGGCAGCACTGCTGGTGCCGCTTCCCGCAGCCACCTGTCGCGAAGGACGGCCGCTGCAGGTGGAAGCCCTGGGGGATTTCATCGGCGACCTGATCCTGGGAGAGGGCCAGATCACGGCCCACCTGACCGTGGCCTTGCCAACGACCATCACCCACTGGCGGGTGTTCGATTGCCCCTGGTCGCAGTGGCCCGAGGACCCGGCGGCCGCCTTGCGTGCCCTGGAGCCGGATCTGGCGCTGCCCTTCCCGCTGGAGCAGGCCTATCTCGACCTGATGCCTCTGGATGCCTCAGTACCTCAGGCCCTGGTGGCGGCGATCGAGCGGGATCTGCTCGGCACCTGGCTGGAGGTGTTTGCGATTGCCGGCGTGTGCGTGGAGCGGATCGTGCCCACCCAGCTGGCGCTGATGGCGGCGTTGCAGGAACGGCTGCTCATGGCCGATCCCGATGCCCTTGTGGCGCTGCTTCATCCCGAGGCCAAAGCCCTGCGGCTGCTGGTGTGGCGGGCTGGAGTGCCGGTGTATGAGCGCCTGCTGGCAGGGGCCTCCGACCAGCAGGTCGCCGAGCTGGAGCGCTGTCTGGCCTTTCTGCACCGTCGCCTGTCCTTGGCTTCCACGGCGGTTAGCCAGCTCTGGCTGGATGGGGCAGTGGAGCCCGAGGCTCGAAGTCGCCTGGAGGCCTTGCTCGCCCTGCCGCTGGAGCCGCTGTCGGCTGATGGTTTTGGCAGTCTTGTGCTGCAAGGGCTGGCCCGCCTGGGGGGGCGCCGGTGATCGCCAGGCTCGATCTGCGACGCCCCATGGATCTGCTGCGTGAGCGCCGCCGGGAGCTGGGGCTGCCCGAGTTTGAACAGGTGCGGCTCAGCCAGCGCCGCGACCTGTTCCGGGGCGGTCTGTGTGGGGTGGGCCTGGTGCTGTTCGTGGGAATGGTGGGTGTGGTGATGCAGCTGCGCCAGCAGTGGGTGAGCGCCGAGCTGAACCGGGTCGAGAGTGTGGAGGCCAAGGTGACCGGCTTGGAAAGCAACCTGCTGGGACGCCACAGGCAGCTGCAGCAGCTGCGCACCTCCAACCAGAACCTGGCCAAGGCCCTGGCCGCCATCCCGTCCGGCGCGGCCCTGATGCGGGAGTTGCAACTGCGGGTGCCCGAGGGAATCCAGCTCACGGCCCTCAAACCCGCAGGCGGTGCTGGCATCACCCTCGAGGGGCTGGCCCAGGGTTCGGCTGGCTTCGTGCGCATCAATGCGCTGATGCTGGAACTGGAGCGCTCGCTGCTGCTCGGCGAGCCCAGGCTGGAGAAAGCCGCCCGCAACCCGCCCGATGCCAAGGAGGCACCGGGGCAGGTGGCGTTTGCCATCAGGGCCTCGCTGGCTGATCTGGCCGATGGCCCGGCTCTGCAATCCAGCCTGCGCGAGCTGGGTGCTGATGGCCAGCTGCGGCGCCTGCAGTTGCTGCGCCAGGAGGGGTTGCTGCCATGACCAACCTGCAGGACGGCAACACTCCTGCCGATGCACCCCTGGGGGAACGGGGATCCAGCCGCGTGCTGCTGCTGCCGCTGGGGGCGGGTGCGGTGTTGGCCCTGTTGCTGCTGCTGGTGTGGGTGCTGCCCCAGTTGCAGCGGCTCAACCGTGATCAGCAGCGCCTGGCCGCCATGGAGGAGAAGGCCCAGCGCCTGCCGCAGCTGCGGGCGCAACTGCAGACCACGATCGCGGCCCAGGAGCGGGCTGACGTCCAGAGGCGCCAGCTGCTGGCCCTGATTGCCGGCAGCGGCTCACTCAACACCTTCATGGCCCAGGTGAATCGGGAAGCAGACCGCCATGGCGTGGTGCTCGACGTGCTCCAGCCCGGTGCACCGCCGCCGCCGGTTGCCCCCAAGGCCGCAGCCGGCAGGCCCGCGGCGGCCGCCGCGCAGCAGGCCGCTGGCAGCTGCGGCAGGCTGGGCGCCACACCCGGACTCACGGCCAGCCAGCAGAGCCTGGCTGTGCGCGGCCGCTACCCGAACCTGCTGGCCTTCATGCTGGCGCTGGAGCGCCTCAACCTGCTGGTGGTGCAGTGCAATCTGGCCCTGGAGCAGCCCGCGCCCCAGGCCACCAGCGGCAATACCAAGGCGCCGCCCCCTCTGGAGCCGATGGTGCTGCGTTTCGACCTGTCGCTGTTTGAGCAGGGGCCGCAGGTGAGACCTCGGGGCATGGGGGCGGAGGCTGCTCCCGCCCTGCCCGATGCCGCTCCAGTAGACCCCGTGCCCTGAGCAAAAGCCTTGTCAACACTGGCAGGTGCAAGGTTTGGCCGATACCATCGCGCCAGGCTTGAACCAAGGTGTTGAGGCAGCGGCTTGGGGGCATCTCGATCACGGTTTGTCTCGCCGCGGCAGGGCTGCAACCGGTGCTGGCGCGGCCCATGCCGCCGCAGAACACCCAGCCATCTCCGGCGCCCGCAAGGTCTGCTGATGGCCTGCAGCTCAAGGTGCGCCGCCTCCCCGACGCCGTGGAGCTGGTGCTGGAAGATGCAGGTCTGGGCGCCACACTCACCCAGCAGCCGTTTGCGGATCGCTGGCAAGGGGAGTTGCGCACGGACCGGCAGCGGGCACTCAGGCTGGGTCCCCAGTCGGTGGCGCTGCCCGCCGAGGGGCTGGAGCGCATCAGTTTTGAGGGAAGCGGCTCCAATTTCCGCCTTTCGGTCACTCCCACCCCCGGCAGTGTGCTGGGCTCCCCGGTGATCAGCAGCGATGGGCGCGACCTGGTGGTGCGCTTCCCGGCGCCGCAGCAGTTCCAGACCCAGACGGTGCGGCCCAATCTGACCCGCCCGACCCCCGTTCCCGCCGACTCCTACGTGCCGCCGCTACGGCCCCGTGCCGTGGCTCCGCCGGTGGGGGATATGGCGGTGGGGACGATGACGTTGCGCAATCGGGGCTTCATTCAGCTGCAGGGGCCTCCCGTGACGCTCACCACCCGTGGGGCCAGTGCTCGCGATCTGTTGATGGCTATTGCTCAGATGGGCAACTACGGTTTCGTCTGGGTTGATGAGCCCTCCACTCGTCCCGAGGGTCAGGCTCAGGCGGCATTGGCTCCGCCAGTCAGCCTGGCTTTTCGATCCGAGCCCTATGCCAGTGCTTTCAATGCCGTCTTGATGGCTGCAGGGCTGCAGGCGCGAAGGCAACCAGGTTCTCGGATCATCTTTGTGGGGCCCAGCGTGTTGTCTAAGTCGCTGGGAAATCAGGTTTCCAAGGTCTATCGACTCAACCAGGTTGGCCCGAACCAGGCTGCCGACTATCTCGCCAACCTTGGGGCCCAGGTGTCGAAAACATTCACGGAAACAGTTGCTGTTACCGAAGGTATTCCTGCCACTCAGGCCCCTTCCTCGGCCCCGACCGCCGCTACGACGGCTACTTCGAGTCTGACCAAGATTGATGCCTACGGGGCTTCCTCGGGCCCATTGCTGGGCTTGCGGGCCACTACCGACACCCGCCTCGGCACCATTACGCTCTACGGCGAGCAGGAGGTGATCAGCATCGCTGAGCAATATCTCAAGACACTTGATCTCCGGCAGCGCCAGGTGGCCCTGTCCTTGAAGATTCTTGATGTTGACCTGTCAAATGATACTGAAATCGATAATAGTTTTGCCATTCGCTGGGGCGACACATTTATTGTCAATGATCGTGGCTCTCTCGTCGGCGCCTTTGGTCGATATGTGCCACCTCGTTATGCGGTCCCGCCGGCCACTGCAGTGCCTCCACCGTATTCTCCGGCTGCTGGCTTCAGTGACTTTGCAGCCAATCCCGGCCTTCAATATCCAGAGAATCAATTCTTCGACTTTTTAAGAGCACAGATTGTTTCACGGAATACCAAGCTGCTCGCCAGTCCTACGCTGATCTTGCAGGAAAATCCTTCGCTTTTAAGGGGGGAAGATGAGGGCAAAAAAGTCGTTGATTCGTCAGGGAGAGTGGTTCAGGGGATCCGGGATATCTCGATTGATTCCCCGATTGGGCGTCGAAGGGCCAGCGAGGGGGTTGTTAGGATCGGGACCAACGTTGTTACTTCCTATGACACAGAGGTGACTCAGGGTGCGATTTCATGTGTTCCTGAATTGTCAACTGCAGGGTTAGTATTGGGAGCGAGGGTTGAGAAGATTGATGATAATGGATTCGTAACCTTCACGCTTTCGCCTAGTGTTTCGGCTGTTACGGATACGCAACCTGCTCCCAGTGGTTGTGGAGCGCCCCTAAATATTCTCAGTATTCGCAATCTGGATACTGGTGCATTGCGGGTTCGCGATGGTCAGACGCTCATCCTCGCCGGTGTAATTTCGGATTTTACGCGAACTGAGGTCTCGAAGTGGCCGATTTTGGGTGATATCCCGCTTGTTGGCCAGTTTTTCCGCGCCTCGGGCACTCAGCGGGAAAAAAGAGAGTTGGTGATCATGGTTTCCCCTCGCATCATCGATGATGGCCAAGGTGGCGTCTACGGGTATGGCTACAGGCCCGAGACTGATGACGCGAGGAATGTTCTGGGCGGCTTCAGTCCATGACAGGGCTCATTCCTGTTACCCCATCCCCGTGCGGGCTATATCCAGCACGTCGGCCATGGAGCGGATCTGGTTGAGGGTGGCGCTGAGCTGCTGGGCGCTTTCCAGTTCCACGCGCAGGTCGATGCGGGCCGGTTTGCCGGGGGTGGTGCGCACGCGGGCGTCGCTCACATTGATGCGGTGGTCGGAAAGGCGGGTGAGGATGTCTTTGAGCACGCCCACTCGGTCGAGCACCTCGATGCGCAGTTGCACCGGATAGCGGCGGTGCAGGTCGCTGGCGGCCGGGTTCCAGCGCACCGGCAGGCGGCGCTCGGCCGGCACCTGGCCCACATTGCTGCAGTCCTGGCGGTGGATGGTGATGCCGTGGTTGCCAAGGGCCACCGCGCCCAGGATCGTTTCGCCAGGCAGGGGGCTGCAGCAGCCGCCCAGCCGATATTCGAGGCCCTCGAGTCCCAGGATCGGGCTGGTGTCGCCATGCGGGTGAGCCGCCGGGGCTGGGCGGGGGGAGGCTTCGGCCTGGGCCGTCACCGAACGGGCCAGTTCCTCATTGCTCAGCTGAGGTGTGGCCGCCGTCGTGGCCAGGCGCAGCTCCTCCCTTAGCCGGTTGAGTACCTGGTGCAGCGTGACGCCGCCGAAGCCGAGGGAGGCCAGCAGGTCTTCCGTGCTCACCAGGTTGCAGCGGCGGGCCACCTTCGCCATCGCCTCGCCGTTGAGCAGGGCATCAAAGCCATCTCGCCCCAGCTCCCGCTCCAGCATGGACGTGCCGCGCTGGATGTTGTCGTCCCGGTGGCTCTTCTTGTACCAGGAGCGGATGCGGTTGCGGGCCGTGGGCGTGGCCACGAAGTTGAGCCAATCCAGGCTCGGGTGCGCGGTCTTGCTGGTGAGCACCTGCACGAAGTCGCCGTTCTGCAGTGGTGTGGCCAGCGGGCAGAGCCGGTCGTTGATGCGCACGCCCTGGCAGTGGTTGCCCACCTCCGAGTGAATCCGATAGGCGAAATCCACCGCCGTGGAGCCCTTGCGCAGGCCCACCACATCGCCGTTGGGGGTGAACACGAACACCTCTTCATCGAAGAGGTCTTCCTTGATCGAGCGCAGGAAATCACTGCTGTCTTCCCCAACCCCATCCTTCTGCCAGTCGACCAGCTGGCGTAGCCAGTTGAAGCGCTCGGCATCGGCACCCGATGCGGCCGGTGATCCGCCCTCCTTGTATTTCCAATGGGCGGCAATGCCGTATTCGGCCACCTGGTGCATGTCGGTGGTGCGGATCTGTACCTCGATGGGTCGGTGCCGGCCGATCACGGCCGTGTGCAGCGACTGGTAGCCGTTGGGCTTGGGCAGGCCGATGTAGTCCTTGAAGCGGCCCGGAATCGGCCGGAAGGTGTCGTGCACCACCGCCAGGGCCCGATAGCACCCTTCCAGGTTGGGGCAGAGGATGCGCAGGGCTGCCACGTCGTAGATCTCGTGGAAGGCCTTCTGCTGGCGCTGCATCTTGCTCCAGATGCCATAGAGGTGCTTGGGCCTGCCGCTCACCTCGCAGCCTTCCAGTCCAACGGCTGCCAGCCGCTCCCGCAGCAGGTTCACGGTGACGCCCAGACGCTCCTCGCGCTCACTGCGCTTGGTGGCCACCTGCTGCTGCACATCGCGATAGGCGTCGGGCTCGAGGATCTTGAACGCCAGATCCTCCAGTTCCCACTTGAAGCGGCCGATGCCCAGCCGGTTGGCCAGGGGGGCGTAGATCTCGCGCGTTTCGCGGGCGATGCGCTGCTGCTTCTCCGGCTTGAGCGAGCCGAGGGTGCGCATGTTGTGCAGTCGGTCGGCCAACTTCACCAGCACCACGCGGATGTCGCTGGCCATCGCCAGAAACATGCGGCGCAGGTTTTCGGCCTGGGCTTCAGTCTTGTTGGTGAAGTGGATGCCCCCGAGCTTGGTGACCCCCTCCACCAGGGCGCGCACTTCGGCACCGAAGTGCTGCTCGATCTCCTCGGGTGTGACCTCGGTGTCTTCCACTACGTCGTGGAGAAAACCGGCGGCGATCACGCCGGCGCTGGCGCCGATGTCGCGCAGCAGGTCGGCCACGGCCACCGGATGCACGATGTAGGGCTCGCCGCTGGCGCGCACCTGGCCCTCATGCAGCTGGTAGGCAAAGTCGAACGCCGAGGCCAGCAGGGCCTCGGCGTCGGTGGGGCAGCTGTCACCAGCGCCGGGAGGCACATGCTCGATGCAGGCCTGCAGCCATGCAGGCAGCGGGATGCCGTAGTCGCCAGGGTTGTGAATCGGGCGTCGAACCTGGGGCGCAGGGTGGCTGGACGCTGGTTTGGCAGGCAGTGATTGCCCTAAGGCAGCCGCTGGTTCGGCAGCAGAGGTGTCCCCGGCAATCGCCGGAGCAGGCCCAGGATCGGCGACCGCGCGGAGCATGCATCCCTGCGGAGTTCCCTCATCGTATGCAGCCATCGACACAGGCGGCTGCCCTTGGGGGTGCGTGTGGGCGAGCGGCGATCCAAGCTGGGTCCGCTGCGCGACGCCTGGGCGCCATGAACACCCCCGTGCTGGTTCTGCGGGAGCTGCTGGTGCGCTACCCCGGCGCTGCCGAGCCCACCCTCAACGGCCTCAACCTCAGCCTGCAGCCTCGCCAGACGCTGGCCTTGGTGGGTCCCTCCGGCTGTGGCAAGAGCACGGTGGCGCGGGCGGTGCTGCAGTTACTGCCAGCGGACAGCCAGTGCGCAGGAGGGCTGGAGCTCACGGGGCAGGATCCGCGCCGCCTGGGGCGCGGGGCCCTGCGGCGGCTGCGGGGTGAGGCGGTGGGCCTGGTGTTTCAGGACCCGATGACCCGGCTCAATCCCCTGCTCACGATCGGCGAGCACCTGGCCGACACCGTGCGGGCCCATCGGCCGGCCTGGCGCCGCCGTGAGGTGCGTCAGCGGGCCGAGGAGCTGCTGGCGCGGGTGGGCATCGATCCCGGCCGTTACGCCAGCTACCCCCATGAATTCAGCGGTGGCATGCGCCAGCGGCTGGCGATTGCCCTGGCGATGGCCCTGCAGCCGGCCCTGGTGATCGCCGATGAGCCCACCACCAGCCTCGATGTGGCAGTGGCGGGCCAGGTGATGGCCGAACTCACCGGGCTCTGTCGGGAAGCGGGCACCGCCCTCCTGCTGATCAGCCACGACCTGGCCCTGGCAGGCCGCTGGTGTGAGCGCATCGCCGTGCTCGACCAGGGGCAGCTGGTGGAGGAGGCTCCCAGTCTTGAGCTGCTCACCGCCCCCCGCTCAGCGATTGCCCAGCGGCTGGTGGCCAAGGCGCGCCAGCGCGAGGGCAGCGCCAGTGAGGCACCGGCTGCCGCGCCGCTGCTGCTGGAGATCGAGGCGCTGCGCTGCTGGCATCCCTTGCCCTCGCTGCCCTGGCAGCCCCGCTGGCTGAAGGCGGTGGACGGGGTGGGCCTGCAGCTGCACCGAGGTGAAACCATCGGCCTGGTGGGCGCCTCGGGCTGCGGCAAGAGCACCCTCTGCCGTGCCCTGATGGGCCTGGCGCCGGTGCGCGGCGGCGCCGTGCGGCTGGAGGGCAACGACCTGCAGCAGCTGCGGGGCCCGGCCCTCTGGCGGGCGCGGCGCGCCATCCAGATGGTGTTTCAGGACCCGCTGGCCTGCCTCAACCCCCAGATGAACGTGGGCGAGGCGATCGCCGATCCGTTGCTGATCCACGGCCTGGCCTCGCGGCCCCAGGCGCGGGCCCGGGCCCGCGAGCTGCTGGCGGCCGTGGGGCTCAACCCCCCGGAGGCCTTTGAGCAGCGCCTGCCGCGCCAGCTCTCGGGCGGCCAGCAGCAGCGGGTGGCGATCGCCCGAGCCCTGATCCTTGAGCCCAGGGTGCTGCTCTGCGATGAGAGCGTGAGCATGCTCGACGCCGAGGTGCAGGCCGACGTGCTGGCGTTGCTGCGGGATCTGCAGGCGCGCCTGGGCCTCGGCATGCTGTTCGTGACCCACGACCTCTCGGTGGCCAGCGGTTTCTGCCACCGGGTAATCGTGCTCGACGGCGGTCGCATCGTGGAACAGGGCCCCGGCGCCCGCCTGCTCGCCGATCCCCAGGCGGGGATCACCCGTCGACTGGTGGAGGCCTGTCCCAGGTTGCCGGTGGTGGCGTGATCCTCCGCTTCAGCGGGTCAGGGCCCACCAGCGGGGCTTCATGAAGTAGTCCTCGTCTTCGTATTCCACCAGGGCGCCATCGGCGTAGCTCACCAGTTCGCCCGGGTGCACCTCGAAACCGGCGCTGCGGGCGATCGAGGCCACCTCGTCGGCATCGGCGGCGGCGGTGCTGGTGAGCTGCTGCTGCAGGGCCGGATCCTGCTGCACGGCAGCGATGAAAGCCTGCAGGTTCTGCTCCGCCATGGAGAGGGCGCGGGGTGGGTTTGCGCCGCCAGTCTGGGTGCGCCGGCGCAGTGCGGCCAGCAGTTTTTCGAATGGTGGCGGCAGTGGCGCCTCGCACACGAGCCGCTCACCGCTGATCGGGTGGTTGAGGCCGAGTTGCACGGCGTGCAGCGCCTGGCCGGGGAGTGCCACGGGCAGGCGGCGGGCCCGCGAGTAGGTGGGATCGCCCACGATCGGGTGGTTCATGTGGGCGCAGTGCACCCGGATCTGGTGGGTGCGGCCGGTGTCGAGCTTGAAGCGCAGCAGGGCGTAGTCGCCCAGGCGTTCGATCAGGCGCCAGTGGGTGCAGGCGTGGCGGCCGGAGCCGTCGCTTACCACCGCGTATTTCTTGCGGTCGGCCGGATGGCGGCCGATGGCCCCCACGATCGTGCCCGAGTCGGCGGCCGGCTGGCCGTGCACCACCGCCAGGTATTCGCGCGAGGCGATCCGCTTCTGGATCTGCACCTGCAGCTTCACCAGGGCTTCCTGGCTCTTGGCCACCACGATGCAGCCCGTCGTGTCCTTGTCGAGGCGGTGCACGATGCCCGGTCGCAGCTCCCCGCCGATGCCCGGTAGATCCGGGCAGTGGTGCAGCAGGCCGTTCACCAGGGTGCCGTTCTTGTTGCCCGGCGCCGGATGCACCGTGAGGCCGGCGGGCTTGTTGAGCACGATCAGGTGCTGGTCTTCATAGAGCACATCGAGGGGGATGGCCTCGGGCTTGAGGTAGTCGAGCGGCTCGGGCGGCGGCATCCAGAGCTCCACGGTGTCGCCCTGGCGCAGGGGGGTCTTGGCCCGGCCGGTGACGCCGTTGACCCGCACGTAGCCGGCATCGATGAACTTTTGAATATGCGAGCGGCTCTGCTCCGGCCGCTGGGCCACCAGCCAGCGGTCGAGCCGCATCGGCAGCGGTTTGGGATAAGTGAGCGTGAGCAGCTCTCCCTCGCCTTCGCCAAAGGCTGGTGCGCTCATGCCCGGGACGGGAGCTGGGGAGGCAGCTCCAGGGCGATCGCCCCAAGGCGTGCGCAACGGAAGTCGTCGAGCAGCTTGGTGGCCATGCGCAGGCTGTCGCTGCCGGTGTGACGCTCGGCCGCCGCGGCCAGCCAGCCCTCCACATCCGGCCCGCCAGCGGGCAGCTCGCCCAGGGGGATGCGGTAGCGCGCCTCCAGCAGGCCCGCACCAACCCCCGCCGCCGGCACCGACTCCAGCAACCGCAGCAACTGGGCAAAGGCCAGGGCGGCACCCTCGTTGTCGTAGGCCGCCTGGCCGATGTCGTCGCACAGGGCCAGCCGCAGGGCCGCCTGCTGGTCGTCGAGCCGCGGCGGCAGCACGCCGGGGGCATCGAGCAGGTCGAGCTCCTGGCCCAGTCGCACCCAGCGCAGGCTGCGGGTCACGCCGGCGCGGCGGGCGCTCTCCACCACCTTCTGGCGCACCAGTCGATTGATCAGGGCTGATTTACCCACGTTGGGAAAGCCCAGCATCAGCGCCCGCACCGGCCGTGGCCGCATGCCGCGCCCGGCCCGGCGGGCATTGAGGGCCGCGCCGGCCCGGATCGCTGCCTGCTGCAGCTGCTTCACGCCGGTGCCGGCCTTGGCATCGCACCACCACACCTGCTGGCCCTGGCTGCGAAACCAGTCGCTCCAGAGTTGCTGGGCCGCGGGGGGCACCATGTCGCGCCGGTTGAGCACCAGCAGGTGCTGCTTGCCGGAGATCCAGCGCTGCAGGCGCGGATGGCCGGTGGAGAGGGGGATGCGGGCGTCGCGCACCTCGATCACCAGGTCCACCTTGGCCAGGGCCTCATGCAGGGCCTTCTCAGCCTTGGCGATGTGCCCCGGATACCACTGGATCGCCGGGGCATTCACGCTCAGTTGAGCGCTGGGCGCGGTCATCAGGGCACCACCAGCACCGGGCAGGGTGCCAGTTGAATCACCCGGGCGGCGGTGCTCTGCTGATCGCTCTCGATCGTGATGCCGCGGGTGCCCATCACGATCACATCGGCGTTGATCTCATCGGCCACATCGCCGATCACAAACGCCGGCTTGCCCTCCCGCTCGATCACGTCGCAGGCCATCCCCGCCTCGGTGAAGCGCTGCCTGGCCTGCTCCAGCAGTTCGGCCACGGCGGTGGCGTCCTGGCCCGGCTCCACCACCGAGAGCAGCACCAGCCTGCTGCCGTGCTCCTGGGCCAGTCTCAGAGCCACCGCCGCCGTCTCCATGGCCTGGCGGCTCTGGTCGATCGGGAACAACACCGTGTCAAACATGCTCTGCGTCGAACTCCTCTGCGTCGAACCTGGTCTGCCGCAACGGGCATCGCCTGTGTGTGTTCAGTCTGGAGGCCAGCCGCACCGCTGACCAGACGGGGATCCCGCGGTTGGCCATCGGCAGTGGATCCTCGCCAGCCGGGCTAAGCTCCCGCCCGTTTATCCACTCTCCGGAGTCGTTCCATGGCGAAGCGTTCCCTGGCCAGCCTCGGCAGTGCCGAACTGCGCGGCAAGCGCGTGTTGGTGCGGGTCGACTTCAACGTGCCCCTGGACGACGCCGGCACCATCACCGACGACACCCGCATCCGCGCCGCCCTGCCCACGATCGCCCACCTGCGCGACAACGGCGCCAAGGTGATCCTGGCGGCCCACTTCGGCCGGCCCAAGGGCCAGGTGAATGAGGGCATGCGCCTCACCCAGGTGGCCGCCCGCCTCAGCGACCTGCTGGGCGTGCCCGTGACCAAGACCGACAGCTGCATCGGTCCCGACGCCGAGGCCAAAGTGGCGGCGCTGGAGGAAGGCGGCGTGGTGCTGCTGGAGAACGTGCGCTTCTTCGCCGAGGAGGAGAAGAACGAGGCCGAGTTCGCCAAGCAGCTGGCCTCGCTGGCTGAGGTGTACGTGAACGACGCCTTCGGCGCCGCCCACCGGGCCCATGCCTCCACGGAGGGTGTGACCAAGTTTCTCAGCCCCAACGTGGCCGGCCACCTGATGGAGAAGGAGCTGGCCTACCTGCAGGGTGCGATTGATGCTCCCAAGCGCCCGCTGGCGGCGATCGTGGGTGGCTCCAAGGTGAGCAGCAAGATCGGCGTGCTCGAGGCCCTGATCGACAAGTGCGACAAGATCCTGATCGGCGGCGGCATGATCTTTACCTTCTACAAGGCGCGTGGCCTCTCGGTGGGCAAGAGCCTGGTGGAGGAAGACAAGCTGGAGCTGGCCAAGGAGCTGGAGGCCAAGGCGGCCGCCAAGGGCGTGCAGTTCCTGCTGCCCACCGATGTGGTGCTGGCTGACAACTTCGCCCCCGACGCCAACAGCCAGATCGCCAAGATTGAGGCCATTCCCGACGGCTGGATGGGCCTCGACATCGGCCCCGATTCTGTGAAGGTGTTCCAGGAGGCCCTGGCCGATTGCCAGACCGTGATCTGGAACGGACCGATGGGCGTGTTCGAGTTCGACAAGTTCGCCGCCGGCACCAACGGCATCGCCCACACCCTGGCCGAGCTGAGTGCCAAGGGCACCATCACCATCATCGGTGGCGGCGATTCCGTGGCCGCCGTGGAAAAGGTGGGTGTGGCCGACAAGATGTCGCACATCTCCACCGGCGGCGGCGCCAGCCTGGAGCTGCTGGAAGGCAAGGTGCTGCCCGGCGTGGCGGCTCTCGACGAGGCCTGATCAGCTGGGGCCTGATCCAGGCCTGATTCGTGATGGCTCCCCAACCGGATGCATGGTCGGGGAGTGGAGAGGGGGCTCAGGCCCCCTTTTTGCTGTCGGGTTTGCTGCCGGTCCGGTGACGGCCGCGCTGCCAGTCAGGCAGGTTGAAGCGCTTCTGCAATTCAGCCTGTTCGCGCTGCTGCGCCCGACGGAAGGCCATCGCTTGCTCTTGATTGGTCTGCTGACAGCGCTCAATTGCCGCCACATCGCGGGCCGGCATCAGGCATCTCTCGGCCTGCTGCAGCCGGTCCAGTCGCTGACTCGACAGGCGCTGCTCCAGCGCCCGACGCGCGGCGAAGTACTGCTGGCGCTGCTGGGGGCTGAGCCGGGCCATCGCTTCAGCCTGCTGGCGCTGCATGGCGGCGCGGGCTTCCGGATTGGGCCGGCGGCCGTAACCCTTGCCGGAGTCCTCTGCCAGGGCCGAACCGCCGGACTGGCCGAGGGTCAGGACCAGCAGGGTGCCGGCCAGCAGCAGCTGGGCTCGACCCATTTCGGCTTTCGGCAACACGCTGTGCAGCAAGTTCATGACTGGATTGGAAATCGGGTGAATGGGGTGTGGTTGCAGGGCTCTCACCACTGCATCCTGGGCGTGTCGCTTGACTGAACCCTGACTGAATCGGCGTGAAGTTGTGACTGGATCTGACAGGGCGCCCCTGGGCTGGATCGGTCTCGGTGCCCTGGGGGCGCCGATGGCAGCCAACCTGCTGGCGGCCGGCTTCCCCCTCACCGTGCACAACCGCAGCCCCGGACCCGATCTGCCCCTGGCTGCTCAGGGTGCCCGGGTGGCATCCAGCCCGGCTGCCACAGCGGCCGCAGTCGAGTTGCTCTGTCTGTGCGTCAGCGATGACGCCGCTGTTGAGGCGGTGCTGCTGGGGCCGCAGGGCGCAGCAGCCTGCCTGCGGCCCGGCAGCCTCGTGATCGACTTCTCCACCATCGCCCCTGCCACCAGCCAGGCGCTGGCGGCCCGGCTGGGGGAGCGCGGTGTGGCGTACATCGACGCTCCGGTGACCGGCGGCACCGAGGGCGCCCATGCAGGTACTCTCTCGGTGCTGGTGGGCGGCACGGCCGACGACCTGGAGCGGGCCCGACCTGTGCTGGGTGTGGTGGGCGGTCGCATCAGTCACCTGGGTCCCGTGGGTGCCGGCCAGCAGGCCAAGGCGGTAAACCAGGTGCTGGTGGCCGGCAGTTATGCCGCTGTGGCGGAGGCGATGGCCCTGGGCCAGCGGCTGGGATTGCCGATGGAGCAGGTGTGTGAGGCGCTGGCTGCTGGGGCTGCCGGCTCCTGGGCCCTGGACAACAGGTCCGCCCACATGCTCAACGGTCACTTCCCCCTGGGCTTCAGGCTGGCGCTGCATCGCAAGGATCTGGGGATCGCTCTGGCGGCGGCGGCGGCGACAGGCCTGGAGCTTCCCCTGAGTGCCCTGGTGGCCGCCATCGAAGACGAGCTGCTCAAGGCGGGCCATGGCAACGACGACGTGTCGGCCCTGGCCCGCTGGTTCAGCCGCTCAGCATCCTGAAATCACGCCGCCCAGGATGCCGCCCATGGCGGCGCCCATGGGCAGGCTCCAGACGCGGTTGCGGGAGTTGCTGGCCAGCACCGCTCCCAGACCGCCGCCGATGGCAGCCCCGGTGAGCACTGTGCCCACATTGCATTGCCGAGTCGGCACCGGTTCGGCCGCGATCGGGTAGCCGTAGGGAGTGGGGTAGCCATACCCGCCGTTGGCCCGATAGTTCGTTCCGTAAGGGGCGCGATAGCTGTTGCCATAGGTGCCGCGATAGCCGTTGGGATTCAGAGGTTGGGGGACGTAACTGCGGCTTGGTGGCGGCCCATAGCTGTCGTAGCCGTAGCTCGGGAAGGCATTGGGGTAGGCCGCGGCTGGGGCGACAGCCAGGGCGGCGCTGCCGAACAGGCCGACCAGGGCGAGGGGAAAAGCGGAGCGGCGCATGGGTCTGAGGAGCGAGGGGATTCAGGGATGGGTGGACGGTGGTTCAGACGGGGTGGTTCAGATGCCGACGACAGGCCGCCAGGGTTGGCTCCAGGGCTGGGGCCAGGGTTGGTAGCTGGTGGTGTTCAGGCTGTGCCGACGCAACAGCACCTGCCACTGCTGCTGGTCGTGCTGCCAGTGCCACTGGCGTGCCTGCTCGTCGCGGCGCAGGCACTGGTCGTGATCCCAGCGCTGGCGTGCCACCCGTAGGCATTGCTCCAGTTGATCGAGCCGCCGTTGGGTCTGGCGATACGACTGATCGGCCCAGGTGCGCTGGGCTTGCACCCAATCCGGACTGGAGACTGGATAGGGGCGCCAGGGGCTGGCCAGGGCGGTTGTGGCACCGACGGTGCCGCTGCCCAACAGGCCCAGCACTAGGGCCATGCGGGGAAGGCTGAGGACGCTCATGGGAGTTGTGGGAGTGGGATGGGCGCTGACGGTGCGCTCACCCCAGAACTGTGCGGGAGCCAGACGGAGGAAGTGCAACCCGGCTGCCGCCAAGCTGTGACTAAATCCGACAGGACCGGCCGCCCAGGCCAATCCCGAAGGCGCCATCGCGTTCCAGGCGCTCCAGGTCGCCGCCGTGGGCGCGCGCCACGCGGGCAGCGATCGCCAGGCCCAGGCCGCTGTGGCCGCTGCCACCGCGGGCGGCATCCAGCCGCTGAAAGGGCATCAACGCCTGTTGCCACTGCCATTCCGGGATGCCCGGGCCGCTATCCCAGACCACGATCCGGAAGCCCTCCCCGACAGGATCAGCTGCCCGCAGCTGCAGGCGCAGGGGCGTGGATCCGTACTGGTGGGCGTTGTCGATCAGATTGGCCACGGCGCGGCCGAGGGCCACCGGGCGCACGGCCCGTTCCATGGGTTCCAGGTCCAGCGTGAGCGTGTCGGCGTCGAGCCCGGCGGCGGTCTCCGCCAGCAGCTGATCGAGCGGCACCGTTACGGTTAACTCGCTGTCGCCCCCGCCGGCAAACAGCAAAAACTGACTGGTGATCCGCTCCAGGGCTGCCAGGTCGGCCTCGGCCTGCTGCAGATCCGCTCCGGCCAGGCCGGCCAGGCTGAGTCGGAAGCGCAGCCGGGTGATCGGGCTCTTGAGGTCGTGGGCGATGCCGGCCAGCATCACCCCGCGCTCCTGCTCGGCCCCCGCCAGCCGCCGCACCATGGCGTTGAAGCGGCCGGTGAGCTGGCGCACCGCCGCGGTGCCGCGTTCGGCCAGCGGCGCCTCCGGCCAGGTGCCTCCGCCCACGCGGGTGAGGGCCTGCTGCAGGCGCTGGAGCGGCCGCTGCACCTCCAGCCAGAAAAAAATCAGCAGCCCCGCGCTGCCGCCGATCCCCAGCCCTGCCAGCAGCAGCCATGGATCGGGTGGCCAGGGGTTGGCCGGTGGGATCGGCACCAGCAGCCACACCGGCTCCAGCGGTGCCAGCAGCTGCACCCACACGCCCCGGCGCGGTCCGGCCGCCGGCAGCACGGTCGGGCAGGGCGTCAGTTCGCGGCAGAGCACCTGCCGCAGCAGCTCGCCCTGGTGCGCCAGCCGCCGATCCCTGCGGGTGGGAGGCACGGGGCCCACCCGCAACGGCAGGCCGCTCAGCCGGGCCAGGGCCTGGGGTGGCAGGCGATCGAGTGCCAGCTCGCCGAGGCGCAGCTGAAACAGCACCTCCGGACCCAGCTGGTTGATCCGGTCACGCTGCAGGCGCTCGGCCAGCAGCCATTGCAGCTGGGCGGTGCTCAGCAGGGCCACCCCCAGCCCCACCAGCGCACACCTAACGACTGCGAGGCTGGCCATCCGGCACAAACACGTAGCCATAGCCCCACACCGTCTGCAGGTAGCGGGGGCGGCTGGGATCGGGCTCCACCAGCTTGCGCAGCCGCGACAGCTGCACGTCCATGCTGCGGCTGTCGGTGACCGATTCGGGCCCGCGGGCCAGCTCCACCAGCCGCTCCCGCGACAGGGGCCGGTGCGGGTGGCGCACGAAGGCGGCCAGCAGGGCGTATTCGCCGGAGGTGAGCACGGTGATCTGGGCCCCCTGCTCCGGCTGGGGGCGCTCCAGGGTGCGTGCGGCCAGGTCCAGCACCAGCTCGCCGATCGCCACCCGTTCTCCATTGGCCAGGGGGGTACCGGCGGGCAGGGCGACGCGGCGGCGCAGCACCGCCTCGATCCTGGCGGTGAGCTCGCGCGGCAGGAAGGGTTTGGCCAGGTAGTCGTCGGCGCCCTGCTCCAGACCGATGATCCGGTCAACGGCGTCGCCCCTGGCGGTGAGCATCACCACCGGCAGGTCGTCGCCGGCATCGCGCAGACGCCGCAACAGGGTGAGGCCGTCGTCGCCGGGCAGCATCAGATCGAGCACCACCAGATCCGGGCGCTGCCCCGAGAGCCGCGCCAGCAGTTGGGCACCATCGGCCAGGCAGCGCACGTCGTAGCCCTGATCCATCAGGTAAGTGCCCACCATCCGCCGCAGTTCGGGGTCGTCGTCGACCACCCAGATGGTCTGGGCCCTGTCCTGGCCTGGTCCAGCCGCCATCGCCAGCGAGCGCGGAAAGATCTGGTCACAGCTTGCCCGGTATCCGGACATGGTCCGCAGATTCGGGCTGCATAGTCTGAGCCCAATGGCCTTGAAGCCTGCCGTGATCGCTCTGGTGTCTGCCCTTGTGCTGGCTGTGGCGGCTGGTCCGCTCCAGTCCGTCCAGGCTGCAGATGAGCTGCAGCAGTTTCAGCAACGCATGGATCGGCTGTTCCGCCAGCTGGACCGCAATGGCGACGGTCGTCTTGAGCGCGACGAGGTGCGAGCCAACGCCTACCTGCAACGCCATTTTGAGCGCCTGGACCGCGGCGACAAGGGCTATCTCGTGCCCGGCGATCTCCGCTGACGACCTGAGCTGAACCCCTGGGCTGTGCAGGGGCCCGGCCTGGGGGCTGCCGCCATGGATTTGGCGTGGCAAGGGCGTGGCTAAGGATTCAGTTGCGACTTGTCGGCCACCACCCGCACCCGCTTGGTGGCGCTCACCACGCCCTGGGGATGCACCAGCAGCACGGCCCAGGTCTGCTCACCGGGGCTGAAGGGGGCCTGCACGGTCTTGAACAGCCCGCCTCCGCCGAGGGCGCCCAGATCGATGCCCGGGCTGGTGAGGCTGGCGCGTTGCTGGCCGCTCACCGCCGTGATACCCCCCGCCATGATGGCGCCATTCAGGGGTTCATCCACCACCACATCCACGTCGTAGCGCTGGCCGGTGAGCACCGCATCCGGAATCTGGAGCGACACCGGCAGGTCGGCGTCGCCGCTGCGCAGCAGTGCCTGCTCGCGCAGCACCGTTTGGCCATTGATGCGGCTGCCGTTGCTGCTCAGCACCAGCTGCTGGTTGGCCTGAAGCCGATATCGGGTCGGCCCCTCCTGGCGGCTGCCGATGACCTGCAGGTCCACGGTCCTGCGGCCATCGCGCAGGCTGCGGCCGGCACTGAGGCGCCAGCGCGCATCCGGAAAGCTGGCCAGCAGGGCGCGGCGCTGCAGCTCCACCAGCCGGGGGTCGAGCCCGGGTCCGCTCTCCAGCACGCTGTCGAGGCTGCCCTCGCCATTGAGGGCCGCCTCCAGAGACTGCAGCTGGGCCGGACTGGCCTCGCCGGCTGAGGCCGGTGTGGCCAGCAGCGCCGGCAGCAGCAGCGTCAGGCCTGCCATGGCGCCCGCGAGCCGGGTGAGGGGCAGAGGCCGGGAGGGCTGCATGGGGCGGAAGGGAGGCACCTCAAGCTAAGGGGGCCTCTGGGTCACGGCAGCTCTTTAATGGCGCTGACCGTTCCGCTGCCCATGCCCAGGCTCCTGATCGCCGCCAGTGGCACTGGTGGCCATCTGTTCCCGGCCCTCGCGGTGGCGGATGCGTTGCCGGCCGGCTGGCAGGTGCAGTGGCTCGGGGTGCCGGACCGGCTGGAGCGACAACTGGTGCCGAGTCGTTATCCCCTGCACACCGTGAAGGCCGGAGGGCTTCAGGGCCGTGGGCTGCGCAAGCTGCTCAACCTGCTCCGTCTGTTCAGTGCCACGCTGGTGGTGCGCCGACTGCTGCAGCGCGAGCGCATCGAGGTGGTGTTCAGCACGGGCGGCTACATCGCCGCTCCGGCGATTCTCGCGGCGCGCTGGAGTGGCGTGCCGGTGGTGCTGCACGAAAGCAACGCCATCCCGGGTCGGGTGACGCGTCTGCTGGGCCGTTGTTGCAGTCATGTGGCCATCGGTCTCCCCCAGGCCGCTGCACGCCTGCAGGGCTGCAGACCCCTGGTCACCGGCACGCCCGTTCGGCGGGAGTTTCTCGATGCCGCAGCCGCGCCGGTCTGGCTGCCGCCAGGCCCGGGGCCACTGCTGGTGGTGATGGGTGGCAGCCAGGGCGCTCTGGGGCTCAACCGCATGGTGCGGCCGTTGCTGGCTCGCCTCGTCGCCTGCGGCGTGCGGGTGGTTCACCTCACCGGCAACCAGGATCCCGATGCGGGCGCTTCCGTGTTGCCGGGGGTGGTGGAGCGGCCGTTCTGCGACGAGATGGCGGGCCTGTTGCAGCACGCCGACCTGGTGATCAGCCGCAGTGGTGCCGGGGCCCTCAGCGAGCTGGCCGTGGCGGCCGCACCGGCGATCCTGGTGCCCTATCCCGCCGCTGCCGATCGGCATCAGCAGGCCAATGCCGAGGCAGCGGCAGCGGTGGGCGCAGCCGTGATCGTGGAGCAGCATGACCCGGAGGTTCCAGTGCTGGAGCGTGCCGTGTGGCGCCTGCTGGGGCCGCGGCTCCGGGGCGCGGCGCCCGAGGTGGATCCGCTGGAGCAGCTGCGGCAAGGCATGCAGCGGCTGGCGGTCCGCGATGCCGATCAGCGGTTGGTGCAGGTGCTCAGCGTGCTGGTGAGGGGTCGCTGAGCGCCTGCTCGATCGCCGCCAGCAGTCGTTGATTGCCGGCGCGATTCTGCAGTCCGATCCTCAGCCAATGGCCATCGAGGCCGCGGAAAGAGCGGCAATCGCGCAGCAGGATCCGATGTCGCCTGGCCAGCACCGGTAGCAACGAGGTGAGGGGCCGGCCCTCCGACGCGGTGCCGCGCACCAGCAGAAAGTTGGCGGCTGATGGCAGGGGCTCCAGGCCCGGTAGCTGTGCGAGTCGGCCGGTCAGCCAGGCCCCTTCTCGGGCGCTCCAGCGCTGCACGCGGGTGCACCACTGCTCGTAGATCGCAGGATCGCGCAACAGCCACTCCCCCGCCCGGCTGGCCAGGGCATTCACGGGCCAGGGATCGCGCCAGCCGGCCCAGCGCCGCAGCCGATCGGGATGGCCCAGGGCGTAGCCGAGCCGCAGACCGGCAATGCCATACAGCTTGGTGAGGCTGCGGATCACCACCAGGTTGGGGTGATCCGCGAGCAGTGGGGTCAGCGTCTGGGACGCGCCGCTGGCCACCAGCGGCAGGAAGGCCTCATCGGCAATCACCAGGGCGAAGCGCTCCAGCCATGGCTGCAGCGATGCCCGACTCCAGAGCTGGCCCGTGGGGTTGTGGGGGTTGGTGATCCAGAGGACGGCCCCCGTGCCGGGGTCCGGGAGGGCATGGGGAAAAGGTGTGGCCCAGTTCAGCGGCAGCTGCTGTTCGCGCCAGCTGCCGCCCCAGCAGCTCAGGGCCCGGCCGTAGTCGCCAAAGCCCGGTGCCGGGAGCACACTCAGCCCGGTGGCTGCCGCATCGCGAGCGGCCCAGGTGAACAGTTCGGCGGCGCCGTTACCCGGCAGCACCCAGGTTGGGTCGAGCCCATGCAGCCGCGCGATGCGCCGGCGCAGGCCCGTGTGGTCGCGGTCGGGGTAGGGGCGCAGCGGGGCACCCAGCAGGGCCAGTCGCAGCCCTAGCGGTGGCCCGAAGGGCACCAGCGAAGCGCTGGCATCGAGCAGGGCGGAGGGCCGGCAGCCCAGGCTCCGTGCCATGGCCTCCAGGTTGCCGCCATGGCGCTCGACCTCGGGCTGCACGCGGCTCTCCAAGACTCCCCACCGGGCCGGTGCTCGATGCACCATCATCTCGCAGCACCCAGGCCCCCGGACCGATCCCCCACGCCTGGATGGGGCGGCTTCTCGCCGCCGTTGGCCTGCGCTATCAAGGAACGGGCGCGGCGCGGGTGTTGGGATGGCGGCCAGATCCTTGAGGGCTCCAGCGCTTGCCGCTGTTGTGGTTGGGCTGCTGTGCGGGCCGCTGCCGGCTCGCTCGGCCAACCATGACCAGCTGGTGAAGCTGCTGGAGCGGCGTGAGTGCCGCAGCTGCAGGCTTCAGGATGCCGATCTCGTGCATGCCGACCTGCGCGATGCTCAGCTGGAGCAGGCCCAGCTGCAGCGGGCCAACCTGGGCCGGGCCCAGCTCGACGGCGCCAACCTGCGCGGCAGCAATCTGCAGTTCAGCTCCCTGCTTGGGGCTTCTCTGCGCGGTGCCGATCTGCGTGGCGCTTTGCTGGAGGGGGCGGATCTGCGCCGGGCCGATCTCACGGGGGCCCTGCTCGATGCCGATGCGCTGGCCCGCAGTCACTGGCAGGGCGCGATCGGCGTCTCCGTTGATGCCAGCAGCTATGCAGCACTGCACAACGCCGGCGTGACCGCAGCGCTGGAGGGACGCTTTCCCGAGGCGGAGGAGGCGTTCAATCAGGCCCTGCGCAAGCAACCCGATGCGGCCCTCACCTGGCTGGCCCGGGGCCTGACCCGGGTCGAGCTGGGCCAGCGGGAGGCGGC
The DNA here is from genome assembly GCA_044235095.1 of Prochlorococcaceae cyanobacterium. GTDB lineage: Bacteria > Cyanobacteriota > Cyanobacteriia > PCC-6307 > Cyanobiaceae > NIES-981. Next base: position 90,499 of record JBIIIC010000002.1, read on the forward strand.
CCGCCAGGACCTCGCCTATGCGGCCGGTCTCTATGAACTGGAGGGCCGACCGGAGGTGGCCGTCGAGCTGCGGCGGAGTGCCGAGCGGCTTGGCGAGCAGACCAGGGGCCGCAGCGGCAACGGCGCGGGTACGGCCCTGCTCCAGGGCGCTGCCCAGCTGGTGCAGGTGCTGGGCCCCCTGGCACTCAAGTTCTTTGCGCCCACCCCCTTCTGAGGGTGGTCATGACTGCTGCTTCGCAGCGCCCTTGGTTGGAGCAATCCCTAAGGCGGGCTGCCGTTTGAGTCAGCCAGCGCGACGCGTGGCAACCCCAGCACGGATGGCTCGCCACTGTGATCACCCCCTGACCCGGGTGGCGGTCGCTACAGCCTGGCCGAGATGGGCTGCATAGACATTCTCCAACTTCCGTGCTCCAGATCCCTGTTGCCTGAGCCATGACGTCTGAACAAGCAGCCCAGCTGATCGACGACACCCTCGACCTGGTGCATCAGCGCCTGCAGGATCTCCAGTCCCGGGCCCTAGGGCCAGAGGGGCGTGCCCTGGCGGCGGAATTCCGCGAGTGGCGCCAGCCGGTGGGCGGTCACATCGACCTGATGGTGTTTCCGGGGCTAGCCAATCCCTGAGCTTCGGCGTTCGGCGCGCTCCAGCCAGCGCCAGTAGAGCCATCCCAGGCTGGTGGCCAGCACGGCGCCCACCAGAAATGACCCCAGCAGCAGACGGCTGGCCACATGGCCGCCGAGCTGCCAGAGAGCCTGCTGGTTGAGAGCCTCGCCCCCAGGCCAGCTCTGGGCATCGCCAAGCAGCCAGGAGCCCAGCTGGTAGTTGAACCAGTAGAGCGGTACGTAGGTGAAGGGGTTGCTGATCCAGGTGCCGGCGGCGGCCAGCAGGTGGTTGCCGCGCAGCACCGTGGCGAGGGCGATGCCCAGCAGGGTCTGCAGCCCGAAGAAGGGAAAGCAGCCACAGAAGATGCCGGCAGCGAGACCCCGGGCCCGTTGGCCATGGCTGCCCTCCTGCTGCCACAGCCAGGCGAGCCAGCGACGCAGTTGTTGCCCGATCTGGCGGGCCTGGAGCTGAAATGGGGCCATGAATGCCAGCGACACAGGCTGCACCGACACGATTGTGGCGATCGCCACTGCCGTGGCCCCCGGTGAGGGGAGTGTAGCGATCGTAAGGATGTCCGGTCCCGAGGCGGAGGCGATTGGTCTGTGGCTGTTTGATGCCCCTGGTCGTCAGGTGTGGGACAGCCACCGGGTGCTCTACGGCCATGTGGTGGATCCGGCCAGCGGCGAGCGCGTGGATGAGGCGCTGTTGCTGTTGATGCGGGCCCCCCGAAGCTTCACCCGTGAAACCGTGGTGGAGCTGCACTGCCACGGCGGCCTGGTGGCGGTGCAGCGGGTACTGGAGCTGGTGCTGGCGGCCGGGGCGCGGCGGGCTCTGCCGGGTGAGTTCAGTCAGCGGGCCTTCCTCAACGGCCGGCTCGATCTCACCCGGGCCGAGGCGATCACCGAGATGATCAGCGCCCGCTCGCGCCGCGCTGCCCAGCTGGCCATGGCCGGGATCGACGGCGGTCTGCAGCGGCGCCTGGGCGCCCTGCGCGGTCGCCTGCTGGATCAGCTGGCCGAACTGGAGGCGCGGGTGGACTTCGAGGAGGATCTGCCGCCCCTCGATGGGGCGGCGGTGGCTGCTGAGCTGGTGGCGGTGCGGGCCGAGCTCGAGCGGCTGGTGGCCGAGGCGCGCCAGGGGGAGTTGCTGCGCCAGGGCCTGCGGGTGGCGATCGTGGGGCGGCCCAACGTGGGTAAATCGAGCCTGCTCAATCTGCTCAGCCAGCGGGAGCGGGCGATCGTGACCGACCTGCCCGGCACTACCCGCGACCTGCTGGAGAGCGAGCTGGTGCTCAACGGCGTGCCGCTCACCCTGCTCGACACCGCCGGCATCCGCCACACGGGCGACCGGGTGGAGCAGCTGGGCATCGAGCGCTCCCGCGCCGCCCTGGCCGCGGCCGATGCGGTGTTGCTTCTCTACGACCTGGCCGCTGGCTGGACACCGGAAGACCAGGCTCTGCGTGAGCTGGTGCCGGCGGGGGCGGTGCTGCTGGTGGCAGGCAACAAGGCCGATGGCGCCGGGCTGCCGGTCGGTCCGGTGCCGCCGGGAGATGGGGCGCCAGCCGATGTGCGTTTCAGCGCTCTCACGGGGGAGGGGCGCGAGGCGCTGGTGGACGAGCTGCTGCGCCGTTGCGGTGCCGGGCTGGCCGAGGGGTTGGAGGTGGCGCTCAATGCCCGCCAGCGGGATCTGGCGGCAGCAGCGGCGGCGAGCCTTGGGGCCTCGCTTGAGGCGGCGGAGCAGCAGCTGCCCTGGGACTTCTGGACCATCGACCTGCGCGCCGCTGTGCGTTCCCTGGGGGAGATCACCGGTGAAGAGGTGAGTGAGGCCGTGCTGGATCGGGTGTTCGCCCGTTTCTGCATCGGCAAGTAGCTGGCTGTTCGCTGACAGGCGCGCAGGGGCCGCCAGACTGCACCGTCCACCTGCCTGTTGGGGATGGAAATCTCATCACACCCTGGCCTTGGAGCAGCTCTGCTGACTCGCGCCAGTCGCGCTGGTCTGGTGGCTGTTCTGGTCGGTGCCGCCGCCGCCGCTGTTCCGGCCGGCCCGGCTGCAGCCGCATCCCCGCCGGTGCCTGCCGCCCTCAATGCCTGTGCGGCTCCCGCGCCTGGTCTCTACGCCCTGGTCGGCAGCGGCCAGCAGAACGGCGAGCCCACAGCGGTGCTGATGCAGGAGCGCTGGCTGCCCGATGGCCGCATCGAGGGCGTGCGCTATCGGCGGCTTGGGCGCTCCTTCGTGGAGGATCGCTACCGCGGTGTGGTGAAGACCGATGCCAACTGCTGGGCTCTGGTGGAGCGCCAGGGCCCGGCTGGGGCGATGGCCGAGAGCGTGGCGCTCGATCCCCAGGGACTGCCGCGGGTCGGGCTGCAGCTTGAGCCCGCCGGGGTGCTGTCGCTGCGCTATGTGAACCAGGGCCAAGCCGCCTGCACGCTCACCTCGCTCGATGGACTGGTGACCAGCCAGCAGCAGGGCCAGAGCTGGACTGAGGGCCGCTGGCAGCCCAACGCGGTGGTGCAGCGGGAATGGTGGCAAACCGGCACCGTGCAGGGCTGGGCCGTATCGAGCTACGGCGGCCGCCAGGAGCGAGCCGGCTACAGCGGCCGCCTTGAGCTGGGCGCTGATTGCCTCGGGCGCATGCGCCAACGCGACGCCCTCGGCACCAGCTACGACTACCGGGTGCTGGTGCTGGCCAGCGGCGGTGGGTACTTCTATCTCCAGACCGACCCCAACGACCTCACCCTCGGTCTGCTCCAACGGCTGCGCTGAGCCGGCAGATCACCTGTGCCAGGTCAGCTCAAGCCCCGGCTCGCGCATCAGCCTCCCGGCGGCCGTGGCCCATCATCTGTTCACGGAGCTGGCGCATGATGAAGCGCCCGTGTCCGGGAGCGATGCGCACCGCCACCCTGCCGATGACGCCTGCTCTTGAAGCGCAGCTGCGGGCCTGGCTGGCAGAGGACATCGGCCGTGGTGACCTGACCGCCCCTGCCCTGGCAGGCCGGCACGGCCAGGCTCACTGGATCGCCAAAGCCGACGGGGTGTTCTGCGGCGGTGTGCTAATTGAGCCGCTGTTTCGGCAGCTGGATCCGGCCGTGGTCGTGCGCCTGCTGGTGGCTGATGGCGAGCCTGTGGCAGCCGGCCAGCGCCTGCTGGCGCTGGAGGGGAAGGCGGCGGCCCTGGTGGCTGGTGAGCGCACCGCCCTCAACCTGGCCATGCGGCTGAGCGGCATTGCCACCGCCACCGCCGCCCTGGTGGCCGAACTGGCCGGCACGGGGGTGCGCCTGGCCGATACCCGCAAGACCAGTCCTGGTCTGCGCATGCTGGAGAAGTACGCGGTGCGCTGCGGCGGTGGCTGCAACCACCGCCTCGGCCTCGACGACGCGGCCATGCTCAAGGAGAACCACCTTGCCTGGGCCGGTGGGGTGCTCCCGGCGATCACGGCGGTGCGGGCGGCGGCCCCCTGGCCGGCGCGGGTGATCGTGGAGGCGGAAACGATCGAGCAGGCCGAAGCCGCCGTGCGGGCTGGTGCCGACGCGGTGTTGCTGGATGAATTCACGCCTGAGCAGTTGATGGGGCTGGTGCCGCGGCTGCGAACCCTGGCCCCGGCTGGCCTGGTGCTGGAGGCCTCGGGTGTGCGGCCCGAGCAGCTGCGCGCCTACGCAGCCACAGGCATCGATCTGATCTCCACCAGTGCGCCGGTCACGCGCAGCGCTTGGCTGGATCTGAGCATGCGCTTCGAACCCGAGTGGGTGTAGCTCAGGTTTGGGCGGAGGCCTGCGCGGGATGATCGGACGCAGCTCCGCCCCGCTCCATGCTGCGCATCGCCCACGCCCTTGAAGCCCAGCTGCGCGTGGCGATGGAGCGGGCTTTCCCCGAGGCGGCGGCGGCGGCCTCAGCCGCCGGCCGGCCCCTCGATCCCCAGCTGGCTCCGGCCAGCAAGCCTGAATTCGGCGACTTCCAGGCCAACGGCGCCCTGCCCCTGGCCAAGCCTCTGGGCCAGCCGCCCCGCCAGATCGCCCAGGCGATTGTGGATCAACTCAAAGCCGACCCCGCCTTCACGGCGCTCTGCCTGGAGCCGCAGATCGCCGGCCCCGGTTTCATCAACCTCACCCTGCGGCCCGAGCGGCTCACGGCTGAGGTGGCGGCGGGCCTGGCCGACCCGCGCCTGGGGGTGCCTACGGCCGCCGAGGAAGAGGGGGGCCAGGAGCCGGTACCGGTGGTGGTGGATTTCTCCAGCCCCAACATCGCCAAGGAGATGCACGTGGGGCATCTGCGCTCCACGATCATTGGCGATTGCCTGGCGCGGGTGCTGGAGTTCCGCGGCCATCCGGTGCTGCGGCTCAACCACGTGGGCGACTGGGGCACCCAGTTCGGCATGCTGATCACCCACCTCAAGCAGGTGGCGCCCGAGGCCCTGGACACGGCCGACGCCGTGGATCTGGGCGATCTGGTGGCCTTCTACCGCCAGGCCAAGGCCCGCTTCGACGACGACGAGGCCTTCCAGACCACCGCGCGCGAGGAGGTGGTGAAGCTGCAGGCCGGCGATCCGCTGTCGCTCAGGGCCTGGGGCCTGCTGTGTGACCAGAGCCGGCGCGAATTCCAGAAGATCTACGACCGGCTCGACATCCGCCTGAGCGAGCGCGGCGAATCCTTCTACAACCCCTACCTGCAGGCTGTGATCGACGACCTCAGGGGCGCCGGTTTGCTGGTGATCGACGATGGCGCCGGCTGCGTGTTTCTCGAGGGGGTGAGCGGCAAGGATGGCCAACCCCTGCCGCTGATCGTGCAGAAGCGCGATGGAGGCTTCAACTACGCCACCACCGACCTGGCAGCGATCCGCTATCGCTTCGCGCCGGTGCCCGATGGCGACGGTGCCGGCCGGGTGATCTACGTGACCGACGCGGGCCAGGCCAGCCACTTCGCCGGCGTGTTCCAGGTGGCCCGCCGCGCCGGTTGGATCCCGGCGGGAGCCAGCGTGGAGCATGTGCCCTTCGGCCTGGTGCAGGGTGACGACGGCAAGAAGCTCAAGACCCGCGCCGGCGACACGGTGCGCCTGAAGGATCTGCTGGATGAGGCGGTGGAGCGGGCTGACGCCGACCTGCGCCGCCGCCTGGCTGAGGAAGGCCGCAGCGAAGATGAGACCTTCATCGAGCAGGTGGCCACCACCGTGGGCCTGGCAGCGGTGAAGTACGCCGACCTCTCCACCAACCGGATCACCAACTACCAGTTCAGCTTTGATCGGATGCTGGCGCTCACCGGCAACACGGCGCCTTACCTGCTCTACGCGGTGGTGCGCATCGCCGGCATCGCCCGCAAGGGCGGTGATCTGGCGGGGGCCGGATCGGTCGCTGCTGGCGATGGGGCTTCGGGGGGGCTCTCCTTCGGCGAACCCCAGGAGTGGGCCCTGATCCGCGAGCTGCTCAAGCTCGACGGCGTGATCGCGGAGGTGGAAACCGAGCTGCTGCCCAACCGCCTCTGCAGCTACCTGTTTGAGCTCAGCCAGGTGTTCAATCGCTTCTATGACCAGGTGCCGGTGCTCAAGGCCGAGGAGCCCGCCCGCAGCTCCCGTCTGGCCCTCTGCCGCTTCACCGCCGACACCCTCAGGCTGGGTCTGGGCCTGCTGGGGATTCCGGCCCTGGAGCGGATGTGATCGGCCGCAGCAGGTGGGCGAGCTGCAGATCCGGGCGGCGCAGCAGGGCGAACAGGGTGCCGGCGTTGCCCCGGCAGATGCGCAGGTCCTCGTCCAGCACGGTGATGTCCAGCCAGGCCGGGAAGGGCTGTTGCACCTCGCGCAGCAGTTGCAGGCGCCTACCCCCCACTGGTGGCCCCAGCCAGCCGCCGCGCTGGAAGCGCACCTGCACCCGCTGACAGGGCGCCGCTGCCTCCACGGCAATCGCTGCCTCCACCGCGATGCCCGCCAGGGGCGCCAGCGGGCCCGGCAGGCGCAGCAGGTTCATTCCCCGGCCCTGGGAGGGGGCCAGCAGCTGCAGGTTCTCCAGCCAGGGCCCCACCGCCAGGTAGGGCTGGCGGCTGCTGCTCCAGCGCAGCTCCCACACCCCCTCCAGCAGCTCCAGCGCGCCGGGGGCCGCCAGGTCGGCGGGCTGGGCACGCTCCAGGTCCAGGCAGAGCTGGCGCACCCGCTCGCCCTGGCGGTTAGCCGCCCCGCGAGGCTCCTGGCGCAGCAGGGCCAGCAGTTCGCCGCGGGCCCTGGCGGCTAGGGGATCGTTGGGTTGCGGCGCCGATGGTGCAGGGGTGTCCATGGGCGCGTTCAGCTCAGCCATTGGATGAAGCGTTGGATGATCAGCGAGTTGCTGATGTCCACGAAGAAGCCCGACACCAGCGGCAGGATCAGGAAGGCCTTCGGCGCGGGCGCGTAGCGCTGGGTGACGGCAGCCATGTTGGCCATGGCCGTGGGCGTGGCACCGAGGGCGAAGCCGCCGAAGCCGGCGCATAGCACGGCCGCTGGATAGTCGCGGCCCATCAGCCGGAACACCACCAGCAACGCGTAGGCGAAGGCGACCAGGAACTGCACCGCCAGGATCAGCAGCAGCGGGCCGCCCAGCCCCTGCAGCGTCCACAGCTGCAGGCTCATCAGCGACATGGCCAGGAACACCCCCAAGGCCACATCGGATACCACCGCCAGGGCCTTGCTGTGGGCTGGCCAGGGGATGGGCACCAGCCGCGGCAGGATATTGGTGAGGAGGATGCCCGCAAACAGGGCGCACACGAACAGGGGCAGGCTGCGGCCCAGGTTCTCGAGCCCATCGTGGATCAGTTGGCCCAGACCCAGGCTCACGTTCAACCAGAACAGGGTGGCCAGCAGTTGGAAGCTCGTAATCGGTGGCCCGGGTCGGGCCGTTTCCGCCATGGGATCCCGCAGGGCCTCGGCATCAGACTCCAGCTCGGGGGTGGGCAGACGGCGGATCAGGATCCGGGCGATTGGGCCGCCCATCAGGGCCGAGAGGATCAGGCCGAAGGTGGCGCTGGCCGTGCCGATCTCCACGGCGCTCGGCACCCCGTGCAGCTCGGCGAAGCGCGGCCCCCAGGCGATCGCCGTGCCGTGGCCTCCTACCAGCGACACCGAACCGGTGAGCAGGCCCACCAGCGGATCGAGCCCCAGCAGGCTGGCCATCGCCACCCCCGTGAGGTTCTGGATGGCGATGTACACCACCGTGGCGGCCAGCAGGATCAGCAGCGGCCAACCGCCGGCTCGCAGGGTGCGGATGTCGGCATTGAGGCCGATGCCGGCGAAGAAATAGAGCAGCAGGAAATCCCGCACCGCCAGGTTGAAACCCAGCTCCAGGCCGCTCACGGCGTGCAGCCCACCCACCACCAGGCTCACCAGCAGGCCGCTGGCCACGGGCTCCGGGATGTTGAAGCTGCGCAGCACGCGCAGGCGCCGGTGCAGCAGCTTGCCCGCCGCCAGCACCATGATCGCGATGTTGAAGCTGGCGAACGCGCCGATCTCGATCTGCTGCATTGCTGCCGCCGGCGCTGGTCGTGCAGTCGACCCTAGGGGGAGCCAGCAGCGGCGTCCTGGCTTGGTCGGGAGTCGAACAGATTCAGGCCCAGGTGTTCGGAGAGGAACTGGGCGGTGAGCTGGCCGCGCACGCTGTTGCCCGCCTCATCGAGCGGCGGCGACCAGCTGGCCAGGGCTCCCTTTCCAGGGGCCACCGTGATCATCCCGCCCGACACGCCGCTCTTGCCCGGCAGGCCGATCTGATACAGCCAGTCGCCGGAGGTCTCGTACAGCCCGGCGGTGACCATCACCGCCAGCACCCGCCGGCAGATCAGCGGCGCGATCACCTGCTCGCCGCTGCGGGGCTGGCGGCCGCCATTGGCCAGGGTGCAGGCCATCAGCGCCAGGTCCTCGGCCGTCACCAGCAGGGCGCACTGGCGGGTGTAGAGGTCGATCGCCGTGGCCGGATCGCTCCACAGCTGCTGGTGGGCGCTGAGCAGGCTGGCGATCCCCTCGTTGCCGGCATTGGTGGCCAGCTCCGAGCTGTACACCGCCTCATCCACCACCAGCCGGCGGCCGGCGAAGCGCGAGAGGCCGTCCTCGATGAACCGCCACTGGGCCGCGGCGTCCGCGCCAGGCACCAGGCTGGTGGTGGCGATCGCGCCGGCATTCACCATCGGATTGGAGAGCCCCTCCACGGTGCGCTCCACCGCCAGCACCGAATTGAACGGCAGTCCCGTGCTGTTCACCCCCAGGGCATCGCGGGCCAGCTGCTCACCGATCGCTTCGCACACCAGGGCGAACAGGAACGGCTTCGACAGGCTCTGGATGCTGAACGGCACCGCCCAGTCGCCGGCGTGGAAGGTGGCACCGTTCGTGGCGGCCACAGTGATGCCGAAGCTCGCCGGCGATGCGGCCGCCAGGGCGGGGATGTAGGTGGCCACCTCCCCCTGGTCCACCGAGGCGAAGTGGGCGTGGGCCTCCTCCACCAGGCCCTGCACCACCGCCGGTGTGGGCAGCTGGCCGGTGGACACCCAGGGCGACGGGCCCGCCTCGATGCTGGGGTTCACGACTGCTGCCAGGGTAGGGCCGGCAGGCGGTAGAGCGCCTCGCGCTGGGCGTCGCTCCAGACGTCGATCATCTCGGTGAGCATCGGGTCGTCGGCCTCCAGGCGCAGCCGCCGTGCAATCGCCAGCGTGCCGCTGGGGATCACTGCCAGCTCGAAGGGCGGCCCCACGGTGAGATTGGAGCGCTGGGTGAGCACCTGCGACATCACACACAGCTTGGCGGCATCGTCGAGGCTGAGGTTGGTGTGGCCCACGTTGTCGAGCGGGGGCTTCCCGTATTTGCTCTCGCCGATCTGCAGATAGGGCGTCTCGCGGGTGGCCATGATCGCGTTGCCCTGGGGATAGATCAGGTAGAGCCCATGGGGCTCGTTGCCGATCTGGCCACCCAGGATGAAGGTGGCCTGGGAACTGGAGCCAGCGGTGCGCAGTTCCTCGTCGTTCTGCTTCTGCACCGCCACGCTCACCCGGCCCAGGTAGGCGGCGGCCTCGAACAGGTAGTCGCAGTGGCGCAGGTCGCCGCGGCCGCTCTCGGCGGCCTCGAAGCCCTGGTCGAGGTCGCGGCGGATGGCGCTCACCACCGCCTGGGTGGTGGCCAGATTGCCGGCCGCCAGCAGCACGAACAGCCGGTCCGGACCCGGCTGGAACACGTGCATCTTGCTGTAGGTGGAGATGTAATCCACCCCGGCGTTGGTGCGGGAGTCGGATGCCATCACCAACCCCTCCTCCAGCCAGTAGCCCACGCAGTAGGTCATGGCCGCAGGGGATTCAGGAGGGATGCAGGGCGGAGCTTAGGGGTGGTGCCGTTGGCTGCCTGCCTACGCTGCTCCCAATGCGTTGCCGGTCGCGCCGGCTTGCTGCGTGACCGTGCCCCAAGCCCGCCCCGAGGTGGAGAGCCTCCAGGCCTACAGCGCTCCGCTGGAGGGCCGGCGCGGGATGTTGCGCCTGGATTTCAACGAGAACACGGTGGGGCCGAGCCCGAAGGTGGTGGAGGCCCTGCGGGCGATCCCGGTGGAGCAGATCGCCGTGTACCCGGAATACGCCGGCCTGCGCGAGGCGGTGGTGGCCAACCTCTCGGCCCCGCGGCCGGGCGCGCCCTCCCCCCTGCGTCGGGTTCTGCAGCCTGAGCAGATCGGCCTGTTCAACGGAGTGGATGCGGCGATCCATGCCCTCTTTCACTCCTACGGCGACCGGGGCGACACCCTGCTCACCACCAGTCCCACCTTCGGCTACTACTCCCCCTGCGCCTGCATGCAGGGGATGGCGATCGAGGCGATCCCCTACCGGTTGCCGGATTTCGCTTTCCCCCTGGAGGAGATCCGCACGGCGCTGGCCCAGCGCCCACCGCGGCTGCTGCTGATCTGCAACCCCAACAACCCCACCGGCACCCGCCTGGCAGCGGAGCCGATCCTGGAGCTGGCGGCGGCGGCGCCCGGCACGCTGGTGGTGGTGGACGAGCTCTACGAGGCCTTCACCGGCGACAGCGTGCTGCCCCTGGCCGACTTCGACGTCACCCCGAACCTGGTGGTGCTGCGCTCCCTGGCCAAGACGGCCGGCCTCGCCGGCTTGCGGATGGGTTTCGCCATCGGTGCGCCAGCGGTGATCGATCGCATCAGCCGGGTCACCGGGCCCTACGACATCAACAGTTTCGCGGTGACGGCGGCCCACGCCGCCCTTGCCGATCAGGCTTACACCGATGCCTACGTGGCTGAGGTGAAGCGAGCCCGTGTCTGGCTGGTGGAGCAGCTGCAGGCTGCCGGCGTGCGCCACCACGCCGCCGGCGGCAACTATCTGCTGATCTGGCCCGAGAGCCCGGCTGAAGTGGTGGAGTGCCGCCTGCGGGAGGCCGGCATTTTGGTGCGCTCCATGGCGGGCAAGCCGCTGATCGAGGGTGCGCTGCGGGTGAGCATCGGCACCACGGAGCAGATGCAGCGGTTCTGGGCGGCTTACCAGGCCGCTTAGCGCATCACTTCGATCACGGGTCCGCCGTCGAGCTTGCCGGGCAGGTTGATGCTGCTGCCGCGGCGCTGCACCGGTGTGCCGGCCATGGCATCGAGGAAAGGCTGGATGCCGCTCAGGTCACAGTCCTTGGGAGCCTTTCCGCTCACGTATTGCACCGGGATCACCCGGCGAGGCTGGAGTTCGCGCACGATCTCGGCTGCCTCGCGCCCGTCGTACACCTTGGCGCCGCCGCCCACGCCGATGATCAGCACGTCGGGGCGCCCAAGCATCACCTTGTCGGAGGGGCTCAGCCGCGTGAGGGTGCCCCCCAGGTGGGCGAAGCTCAGGCCGCCCTGCTCCCAGCGCCACAGGGTGGACTGGCCAAAGCGGCGGCCGCCCACCCGGTCGTGGGGACCGCTGATGCCGTCGATCTTCAGGCCCGCCACCTTGTAGGAGCCAGGATTCACCAGAAACTGGCCCTTGGCCACTGGCGCTCCTTCATCCAGAAGCCGGCTGCTGGCCAGGATCACGTTGGCGCTGACCCGGGGCTCGGCCAGGCCGGCGGCGCAGGCCACGGCCTTGAAGGGATTCACCAGCACGCTGGCACCGCCGCCCTGGATCAGCAGGGCACTGTGGCCAAAGCTGGTGATGCTCACGCCACTGCCGGCCAGGGCCGGGCCGCCGGCCAGCAGCGCGGCGCTCAGGCCAAGGGTGGGAAGCAGGCGCATGGTGGTGCGGCAGTCGCCGCGACGCTAACCCAGGTGGGCTCAGTGGCTCGGGGGCCTAGCGGCTGGCCTGGCGCAGGAAGTTGGCCAGCAGCGCATGACCGCCCTGGGTGAGCACACTCTCAGGGTGGAACTGCACCCCCTCGATGTGGGTGTGCTCGCGGTGGCGCAGGCCCATGATCGTGCCGTCGTCGAGCCAGGCGGTGATCTCCAGGCAGTCGGGCAGGCTCTCGCGCTCGGCGATCAAACTGTGGTAGCGGGTGGCGGTGAGCGGATCGGGCAGCCCGGCAAACACCCCCTGGCCGCTGTGGTGCACCGGCGAGGTTTTGCCGTGCATCAGCTCCCTGGCGCGCACCACCTTGCCGCCGAACACCTGGGCGATCGACTGGTGGCCCAGGCACACACCCAGGGTGGGGGTGGTGGGACTGAGCTGGCGCAGCACCTCCAGGCAGACACCCGACTGATCCGGGTCGCCGGGACCAGGGGAGATCAGGATCGCGGCCGGATTGAGGGCGCGGATCTGCTCCAGGGTGAGGGCGTCATTGCGCTCCACCCGCAGCTCGGCGGCCAGGGGGTGTTCGGCGGCCAGCTCGCCCAGATATTGCACCAGGTTGAAGGTGAAGCTGTCGTAGTTGTCGAGAACGAGCAGCATCGGCGTCTCGGGAACGCCTTGGCGGCGTTGTGCGGGAGCCCCCATTCAAAGGCCCAGCGGCGGCCTAGAGCCCAAGCCGCGCCAGTAGGGGTGGCACCAGCAGCAGGGCCGCGATCAGCACTGAGCTGAGCGCGGCCACCAGGACGGCGGCGGCCGCGCAGTCCTTGGCGATCCGGGCCAGCGGGTGAAACTGGCGGCCGATGGCCAGATCCACCACTGCTTCCGTGGCGGTGTTGATCAGCTCCAGCACGATCACGGCCGCCACTGTGAGCACGAGCACCGCCAGCTGGGCTGGCGGCAGGGCCAGCCACAGCCCCAGGCTGAAGGCCAGGGCACCGGTGCCCACGTGGATGCGGAAGTTGCGCTGGCTCAGAAAGCTGTAGGCCAGGCCCTGGGCGGCGTAGCGGAAGCTGGAAGGCAGGTCGTTCGCCACTGCCCAGGCCCCCCGGCGGCGGGCAAGCGGCTCACGGCCAGACCTCTCGGTCTCCAGCTCCACCGGTTGGAGATCGCGGCGGGGTGCGCGACTGGGCAGGGGACTGGCCATGGCGTGCACGAACCCTAACGCCGCTGGCCAGTCGCAACAGGTGTCGCCAGAAGCAGCTGCTCCTGGCGGGCCAGCATCGCTTCCAGACTGGTTTCGTCGGGATGGTCCCAGCCCAGCAGGTGCAGCAGCCCATGGCTGGCCAGGAACAGCAGTTCCTGCTCCAGGCTGTAGCCATGCTCGGGGGCCTGACGGGCAGCGGTCTCCACCGAGATCACGATGTCGCCCAGCTCGAGGGGCGCGCAGCCCTCCTGGTCTTCATCGTCGTCTGCGTCGGCCCAGGCCGGCACCGGCATCGGTGGGGCGTCATCGAGTCCCGCATCCTGGGCGGCGAAGGCCAGCACATCAGTGGGCCCGCTCTTGGCGCGCCAATCGCCGTTGAGCGCGGCGATCTCGGCGTCGCCCACCAGACTGAGGCCGAGGCTGTAGGCGGGGGCCAGCAGCTCGGTGGGCAGCTCGCCGGCCAGCTGGGCCAGCCAGGTGCTCAGGAGGCCGTGCCAGGGATCCGCCCCCTCCAGCGGATCGAGCCAGCTGCCGCCGGCCTTCAGTAGCTCGGGCGTCAGCTCCGGATCAGCTGTGAAGGCCAGGTCGAGGTCGATCTCGGCAGTCACGTCAGCCCCCGGGCAGCTGGGGCCGGCCCAGCCAGGCGATCAGGGTGATGAAGGCCAGGAAGCCCACCGCCGTGAGGCCGAAGTGAAACAGGCTCTGGCGGCCCTTGCGCACCATGTTGCGCATGGCGAGCTTCACGAAGCTGGGGTTTTCGCCGCTGCCGGTGGCCGGCGGCTGGCCCTGGGGCTCAGTCATCGCTGCTGCCTCCGCCCACCTCCACGCCGGCATGCAGCAGGCTTTGGATGAAGGGATCGAGGTCGCCGTCCATCACGCCCTGCACGTCGGTGGTCTCGTGCTGGGTGCGCAGATCCTTCACCATCTGGTACGGGTGGAACACGTAGTTGCGGATCTGGTTGCCCCAGGCCGCCTCCACGATGTCGCCGCGGATGTCCGCGATCTCGGCGGCGCGCTGCTCCTGGGCGATCACCAGCAGCTTGGCCATCAGCAGCGCCATGGCCTTCTCCTTGTTTTGCAGCTGGGAGCGCTCCTGGGTGCAGCGCACGAACAGACCCGTGGGGATGTGCAGGATGCGCACGGCCGTCTCCACCTTGTTGACGTTCTGGCCGCCGGCACCGCCGGAACGGCTGGTGGTGATCTCCAGGTCTTTATCCGGGATGTCGAGCTTCACCTCCTCCTCGATCTTGGGCATCACCTCCACGCCGGCAAAGCTCGTCTGGCGCTTGTCGTTGGCGTTGAACGGCGAGATGCGCACCAGCCGGTGGGTGCCCTTCTCGTTGCGCAGATAGCCGTAGGCGTAGCGGCCCTCGATCTCGATCGTGCAGCTCTTGATGCCCGCTTCCTCCCCTTCGCTGAGCTCGTCCACGGTCACCTTCATGCCTTGGTCTTCGGCCCAGCGCGTGTACATCCGCATCAGCATCAACGCCCAGTCCTGCGCGTCGGTGCCGCCGGCACCGGCGTTGATCGAGATCACGGCGCCCTCCTTGTCGTAGGGGCCGCTCAGCAGGCGCTCCAGTTCCCAGCGGTCAAGGTCGGCCCTGAGGGTCTGCAGACCCTTGTTGGCCTCCTCCAGCAGGTCGGCGTCGGGCTCCAGTTCGTAGAGCTCCAGGGTGGCCTCGGCGTCGGCCACCGCGCCGCGCCATTTCGCCAGTTGCTCGAGCTGGCCCTTCACTTCATCGAGCTGGCGCATCTTGGCCTGGGCCTGCTTCTGGTCGTCCCAGAAGTCGGGCTGGGAGGCCAGCTGCTCCAGATCCTGCTGCCGGGCTTTCAGGGCAGCTTCGTCAAAGACAGTCCTGGGCTTGGCCCAGGCGGTCGGTGAGCTCGGAGAGGTCGCGCTTGAAGTCGGTGAGATCCAGCGGGGCAGTCGCTGGGCCGCTGCTGGTGGTGGCAGTCACGGCGGGGTGGGTGGGCTTGGGTTGACCGTACTCAACGGCCCTGACCGGCCGCAGGGCCGCTTCTAGGATTCGCCCACCTGCTCGAAGGCCCCGATGGTGGCAATCCAATGACCGCAACCGTTGAGATCTACACCTGGCGGGCCTGTCCGTTCTGCATCCGCGCCAAGGCCTTGCTGGATCGCAAGGGTGTCGCCTACACCGAGTATGCGATCGACGGCGACGAGGCGTCCCGTGCGGCGATGGCAGCCAAAAGTGGTGGGCGCCGCAGCGTGCCCCAGACCTTCATCAACGGCCAGCACGTGGGCGGTTGCGACGACCTGCATGCCCTTGAGCGCAGTGGCCAGCTCGATGCCCTGCTGTCGGGCTGAGGCATGGGCCCCCAGCTCTTCGTGATCGATCCGATCGCACGGCTCAACCCTGCCAAGGACTCCAGCGTGGCCCTGATGCAGGCAGCCGAGCGGGCCGGCCTGTCGGTGTGGGTGTGCACCCCCGCCGATCTCACGGCCGCTGAACGGCCCGGGCCGGTGGCCGGGCGGGGCCACGGCGCCTGGGTGCTGGCAACCCCGGTGACCTGCGAGCCCTGGTTTGGCCTTGGTGAGCCCCAGCGGCTGCCCCTGGAGAGCTTCGCCCACGTGTGGATGCGCAAGGACCCGCCGGTGGATGAGGCCTACCTCTATGCCACCCACCTGCTGGAGCTGGCCGAGCGCCATGGCGTGACGGTGATCAACCGACCCGCGGCGCTGCGGGCTTGGAACGAGAAGCTCAGTGCCCTGCGCTGGAGTCATCTGATGGCCCCCACCCTGGTGGCTAGCCGGGTGGCGGAGCTGGAGGCCTTCACGGCCCAGCATGGGGAGGTGGTGCTCAAGCCCCTGGGTGGGCGCGCCGGCCAGGGGGTGGTGTTCGCCTCCGCAGTCACGCCCGGGCTGCGGGCTCTGCTGGAGCTGGTGACGGGCATGGAGACGCTGCCTGTGATGGTGCAGGCGTTTCTGCCGGGGGTGGCCGCCGGCGATAAGCGCATCCTGCTGGTGAACGGCGAGCCCCTTGGCGCGGTCAACAGGGTGCCGAGTGGTGGCGAGTTCCGCAGCAATCTGGCGGTGGGCGGTCAGCCCCAGGCCACCGAGCTCAGCGATGCCGAGCGGTCGATCTGCGCCGCGCTAGCGCCGGCCCTCAAGGCCGAGGGACTGTTCTTCGTGGGCATCGATGTGATCGACGGCCGCCTCAGCGAGATCAACGTGACCAGTCCCACCGGCATCCGCGAGGTGGAGCGGCTGGGCGCTATCCCCCTGGCCGATCAGGTGATTGCCAGGTTGCCCTGATCGCGGTTCAGCAGCAGGGCGCCACAGCGGTGGCAATGGCGCGCTTGTCGCAGGTGTTCACGCTCGCCGCAGCGCGGGCAGTCGCCGCCGGCTGAGGCCTTGGCGTTGACGGACCCTGGATGCCGGCGCTGGGCCGCTTCGCCGATTTTGGCTGTGATGATCCCGGTGGGCACCGCAATGATGCTGTAGCCCAGCAGCATCACCACCGATGCCACGATCCGCCCCAGGGGTGTGACCGGCGCCACATCGCCGTAGCCCACGGTGGTGATCGTGACGATGGCCCAGTAAATCCCCACCGGGATGCTCCGGAAGCCGCCGGCATCCCCCTCGATCACATACATCAACGTGCCGATGATCACCACCAGCGTGACCATTGTGAGCAGGAAGATCAGAATCTTGCGGCGGCTGGCGATCAGGGCCTGGCGCAGCAGTGACGCCTCCCGCAGGTAGGAGCCGAGCTTCAGGATCCGGAACACCCGCAACAGCCGCAGAATGCGCACCACGCCGAGGAACTGACCGCTGCTCGCCAGGCCCAGCCCCAGCAGCGGCGGAATGCTGGAGAGCAGATCCACGATCCCAAAGAAGCTGCGCGCATAGGCCAGGGGGTGCCGACTGCAGAGCAGGCGCAGCAGATATTCGAGGCTGAACAGCACCGAAAAGGCGAGCTCCAGCTCGGCGAATAGGGGGCTCTGCCCCCACTCGAGCTGCGGGTCGCTCTGCACCACCACCACCACCACGCTCAGCACGATGGCGATCAGCAGCCCGAGATCAAAGCGTCGTCCTGCCGGGGTGTCGGCTTCAAAAATGATGCGTTCGAGCTCGCGCTGGCCCACGGCCCGGCGCAGCAGCAGCGCCAGCGCCAGCAACCCAGCAAGGAGCAGCAGGCTCACCGCAGGCCTGCAGGGGCGGGAAGGTTGAGCTGCTGCTGCAGCACCCCCAGCTTGAGCTGCACCTCCGCCAGCTCCCGCTCCACTTCGGAATTACGCACCAGCCCCGCCCCGGCGGTGAGGATCAGCTGGCGGTGCTGGAGGGTGCCACTGCGGATCGCCACCCGCAGCTCCAGATCGCCGGCGGCATCGATCCAGCCGATCGGAGCGGCGTAGTGGCCGCGCTCAAAGGGCTCCAGGCTGCGCAGCCAGCCCATCGCCTCGCGACGGGGCAGGCCGGCCACCGCCGGCGTGGGGTGCAGGGCCGAGGCGATCACCAGCGGGTCCTGACCCTGGAGCGAGGCAGTGATCGGCGTGTGCAGATGCACCAGCTGGCCGTGGCGGGCCAGGCGCGGGTGGCGCGGGCGCCGGGGCACCAGTCCGGCGCCGCCCAGTCCGGCCAGGATCGTGTCGACCACCAGTTCGTGCTCAAGGCGATCCTTCGCCGATGCCATCAGGGCGGCGCCTTCACCGCAGGACGCCGTGCCGGCGAGAGCATCACTGCGCAGCTGGCCCTGGCGCACGCTGAGCAGGCGCTCGGGCGAGGCCCCCAGCAGGGCCGACCCCTGCTGCCGTTGCCAGAGGAATCGGCAGCTGCCTGCCTGTGACTGGCGCAGCGGCGCCAGCAGGGCCAGGGGATCCACGGCATCGCTGAGGTCGAGTTGCTGGCGCACCGCCAGCACCAGCTTGTCGAGCCGGCCCTCTTCCACCAGCGTCAGGGCCTGGAGGGCGGCCTGGCGGTAAGGCTCCTGCCAGGCCGAGCGCTGCAGCACCTGCACCGGGGCCAGCCTTGGCAAGGCCCCCTCCAGAGCCTGCAGCCGCTGCGCCTGCTCCCACAGCTCTTCGGCCAGGCTGCGGGCAGTGACATCACCGCCCAGGTTGCGTTGCAGCCGCAGCCAGCAGTGGCGGCCCTGGCGACTGAGCTGCCAGCGGGGCAGCACAGCCTGCACCCCGGGCACGCCCTCGCCTTCCTGCAGGGGGCTGTCGAAGAAGCCAAAGGCCAGCAGCACCCGTGGCCGGGCCAGGGCCGGGCAGCTCTGGGGTGCTGCCAGGCGGCCCAGGCTCACGGCGCTGAAGCGCTGGGCCAGCTCAAAGCGGCGCGGGCCGCTCAGCTCCAGGCTGTGGGTGCGGCCGCTGGCGGCCAGGCAGAGGCCGGGCGAGCTGTCCCAGAGAAAACGGAAGCCCTCCCCTGCAGGCAGCTGGGGCAGGAGGGCCAGGGGGTCAAGGCTGGGGAGCGGCACCACCAGGCTGAGCACACCCTCGCCTTCCAGCTGACGCTCCCCTGTGGCTGCGGCGGCCAGCAGGTCGGAGAAGCGGGTTGGAGCGCTGGCGGGAGCCTGCACCAGAGGGCGGCCGGGAAGGCTGCTCAAATGTATGGGCCCTTGCCCGCCTGCCGGTGCCGGCCCCAGCTTCCGAGCCCCAGGTCGTCGCAAGCCTTCACGCCCTCGAGCGCCGGCGCCTCTGGAAGGCGGCGATCAAGTGGCCGATGTATGCGGTGGCGGTGATGCCGGTGCTCTTGGCCGCCGGCTGGCGCTTCGGCCAGGGCCAGTCGGTGCGACTGGATCAGCTGCTGCTGTTTCTGCTGGCAGCCGTGCTGCTGCTTGCCTGGGAAAACTTGGCCAACGATGTCTTTGATGCCGACACCGGGGTCGACACCCATGGCAAGCCCCATTCCGTGGTGAATCTCACGGGGCAGCGGGGCGCGGTCGCCGTGTGGGCCAACGGTGCCCTGGTTGCGGGCCTGGCACTGATGGCGCTGGTGGCCTGGCGCAGCAGCTCTGAAGTGCTGGTGCTGGTGCTGGCCTGCTGCGGCCTGGGCTACCTGTACCAGGGGCCGCCGTTTCGCCTGGGTTACAGGGGGCTGGGGGAGCCGCTCTGCTGGCTCGCCTTCGGCCCCCTGGCCACCGCCGCCGGCCTGCTGGCCCTGGCGCCGGCCGGCTCGACTGCGGTGCCCTGGCGAGCCGCCGTGGCGTTGGGCAGCGGCCCGGCCCTGGCCACCACCCTGGTGCTGTTCTGCTCCCATTTCCACCAGGTGGAGGAAGACGCCGTCAACGGCAAGCGCTCCCCCGTGGTGCATCTCGGTACCGGCGCGGCTGCGGCGCTGGTGCCCTGGTTTGTGGCGGGGGTGCTGGCCTTCGAGTGGGCGCCGGTGCTGATGGGGCACTGGCCGCTCACGGCGTTGCTCGGGGCGATTGGTCTGGGCCCGGCCCAACAGCTGATCGCCCTGCTGCAGCGCCATCACCGGGAGCCGGAGCGGATCAGCGGCAGCAAGTTTCTGGCCCTGCGGTTTCAGGCCCTCAACGGCCTGGGTCTGGCGCTGGGCCTGGCCCTGGGGCGGTGGTGGGGCTGACCCCGCCGCCCACCCCGTCGCCGGGCGGGCGGGTGCGGCTGGCGTGGCGGCCGTTTGAGCTGCAGCTGCCCCAGCCCCTGGCCACGGCCCGGGTCACGATCCGCCGGAAGCGGGGCTGGCTGCTGCGGCTTGAGGGAACCGATGGGGCGGTGGGCTGGGGCGAGGTGGCGCCGCTGGATGGGGAGCTGGAGCCGTTGTCGGCGGCGCTGGCTGAGCCGGAGCTGGCTGGTGGTTCTGGTGCTCCCTGGCTGGAGCGAGCGGCGCTGGAGAATCGGCTCACGGCCGGTGGGTTGTCGGGCTCCCTGGCCTTTGCCCTGGGAGCTGCCCTGGCCGAACTCGACGGCCTGCCCCGGGGCCGCTGGCGTCCGGCCCCGGCCTCGGCTGTGCTGTTGCCGGCTGGTGCGGCTGTGGTGCCGGCCCTGCGGCAGTGGCTGGCTGCCGGCCTGCCGTGTGGCACACAGGGGCCAGCCCTCCTGCGCTGCCGGCCAACCTTCAAGTGGAAGGTGGCGGTGGCTCCCGACCGGGAGGAGCGGGCTCTCCTGGAGCAGTTGCTGCAGGTGCTGCCAGTCGATGGCTGGCTGCGGCTCGACGCCAATGGCGGCTGGGATCGCCCCACCGCCTGGCAGTGGGCGGAGCGGCTGGCGGTCGAGCCGCGGCTGGCCTGGCTGGAGCAGCCCCTCGCCCCCGCTGACCAAGCTGGCCTGCGTGAGCTTGCGGCCCGACTGCCGGTGGCCCTGGATGAATCGCTGCAGGCCGATCCGGCCCTGGTGGCCTCCTGGCCCGGCTGGCAGGTGCGGCGTCCCAGCCAGGAGGGTGATCCGCGCTCCCTGCTGGCGGCGCTCGAGGCCGGCCGGCCGCGGCTGATGCTGAGCACCGCCTTTGAAACCGGCATCGGCTACCGCTGGCTCCAGCACCTGGCTGCACTGCAGGCGGAGGGCCCCACGCCGGCGGCGCCGGGTCTGGCGCCAGGCTGGCAGCCCGCCGGCGGGCTGGCCAGCGCTGATCCTGAGGTGGTGTGGGCGGCTGCCGCCGTGGCGCCGGGTCCGGGGGGTCTGGACCGATGATGCCGGAGCAGCTGCTGCAGGCCTGGGCGGCGGGCCGCATCGTGCCCCTGGCCGCTGCCCGGCAGCGGGCTGAGCTGGCGGTGGCGCTTGGACCTGGCGATCGCCGAGGGGTTCTGGAGCCTTTGCAGCGCCAGTGGGGCCCGGGGGTGCTCGTGGGGAGCGGCGGCAGCAGTGGTGGGCGGCGTTGGTGCCTGCAGCCCCTCATCCATCTGCAGGCTTCGGCTGCGGCCACGGGCCGCTGGCTGGAAGGGATCGGGTTCGATCCGGCGGCCTGTCTGCATCTCAATCCCCTGCCGCTGCATCATGTGAGCGGCCTGCTGCCGCTGGTGCGGGCGCGCCAGTGGGGCTGCGGTCACCTGCCGATCGCCCCGGTCCTGCTGCGTGATCCGGAAGCCCTGGCGGCGGCCTTGCCTGTGCCTTCAGATCGTCCGGCGCTGATCTCCCTGGTTCCCACCCAGCTGCAGCGACTGATGGCCGCGCCCGCTGGCCTGGCTTGGCTGCGGCAGCTGGCGGTGATCTGGGTGGGCGGCGCCCCCCTGCCGCAGGCGGCGGCGGCCCTGGCCCGGGCGGAGGGCCTGCGTCTGGCGCCCTGCTACGGCGCCACGGAAACGGCGGCCATGGTGTGTGCCCTGGCGCCGGAGCGGTTTCTGGCCGGCGCTGCCGGTTGCGGCCTGCAGCTGGCCGATGTGGAGGTGCGCCTCAAGGCCGACACTGGTGCGATTGCGGTGCGCACGGCCCGCCTGAGCCCCGGCTGGCTGGAGCGGGGGGAGCTGCGGCCCTTACCGGGCTGCAAGTCAGGTGCGTCAGGTCACCAGGGTTGGTGGCGCAGTGGCGATGGCGGCCGTCTCACTCCTGAGGGGCTTTTGGTGCTGGGGCGTCTCGATGGTGCCCTGCACAGCGGCGGCGAAACCGTGTTTCCGGAGGTGCTGGAGGAGCGGCTGCTGGCGGCGGCCCAGGTTGCCGGCCTGGCGTTGGAGGCTGTGCTGCTGCTGCCGGAGGATGATCCCGAGTGGGGCCAGCGGCTGGTGGCCTTGGTGCGCCCAGCTCCGGCAGCAACCGGCGCTCAGGAGTCGCTGCTGGCTGCGCTGGCTGCGATCACGCGCCCTTGGCTGCCGGCGGAGCGCCCTCGCCGCTGGCTGCTCTGCCCGGAGCTGGTTTGCACAGCTCATGGCAAATGGCAGCGGGGCCATTGGCGGGGTTGGCTGACTTCGCTAGAAGCTGGGCGATCCATCACGGGCCCGAATGACGATCCTCAGTGATACGGAGCTGAGCAACAAGAAGCTGGCTGCGGGCCTCACCGGTGTCTTTCTGGGTGCCTTCGGGGTGCACAAATTCATCCTGGGTTACACCAGGCCAGCCGTGATCATGCTGGTGGTGTCGCTGGCGGGTGGGGCGATCACCTGCGGGATTGCCAGTTTTGTGATGGGCGTGATCGGCCTGATTGAGGGCATCATCTACCTCACAAAAACTCCTGAGGAATTCAAGGAGATGTACATCGACGCCCAGAGGGAGTGGTTCTACTGGCCGGTTCCCACTCGCCTGTGGGCCGTCGCGTTCCCCTGCTCGGCCTGGCCTTCGCTGCAGCAGTGAGCGTTGGTGCGTTTGCCGCCGTGCCCCACGATGGCTTCCATCCGCTCATGCAGATGGCCTGTCTGCTGCCCCTGCAACTGGCGGCGCTGTTCCTGGTGTTTCGTGCGCCCGTGCCCTGAATGGTTCCCCGGTTTGGGCAGACCTTCCTGCCTCAGAGTGGCTGGATACCGCAGTTCAGGCTCGACGCCTCCAGCCAGCGGTTGATCGGATCCGGCAGGGGGCAGCGCTGCCGTGTGCCGGCCTCGATCGCCAGGTGCCGTGTGAGGCCGCGTGCCATGAGCTTTCGCTTGGTCGGATCGGTGTCTGCCGGACTGCGGTGAAACCGATAGTTCAGCTCGAAGCAACCCGGATCCAGCCGCCTGGGCTCCAGTTCAATCGCCAGGGGATCACCCACCACCAGGGGGGCCAGATAGTCGGCGTGGCAGTGCACGATCGGCAGGGCGATCGCCGGGATGTGCCGGGGTGAAGGAAAGAGTGTGGTGGCGCTGATGCCGAATCGCTCCAGGCTCTCCTCGTAGGCCTCATGGCACCACCGCAGCAACTGGTGGAAGTGCATCACGCCGGCGGCGTCGGTGTCGCCGAAGCGCACGGTGCGGCAAAGCAGCAGCCAGCTGTTGGGGTCCATGGAGCCAGCTTGCCTGAGTTGATTCAGCCAGGCCTGAGCTGGGTGAGCTGGGGCAGCCTGGAGATCCAGATCGCCATCAGCAGTCCTGCCCCTGCTCCAAGCAACGGCGGCCTGGGCAATCCCCTGGGCAGCAGCCGGCGCTGGTGCAGGGCCAGGCCACTCCACAGCACCAGAGCCGCCGCGGCGATCGGGCCGAGGGGGTGCAGCTCAATGGCGGCCCCGAGATCCCCGCGCAGGGCCAGCTCGGTGGCGCGGGTGAGAAAGCAGGTGGGGCAGGGGATCCCAGTGATGGCCCGCAGTGGGCAGGACCAGCCAGGCAGATGGGGATGGCTGCCCTTGAGCCAGAGATAACCGGTGAGAGTCGCGGGCTGCAGGCAGCTCGCGTGCCTGATGCGACGTATGAAGCGGGTCAATCCCTGCACGCCTGGCGGGCTATCGAGAGTCGCTCAGTGATCCGGGCCGTTCAGCGATCCACAGAGCCCATGATCACGTCGATCGAGCCGAGGATTGCCATGATGTCGGCAACTTTGTGGCCTTTAAGGATATGGGGCAGGATCTGCAGGTTGTTGGAATCGGCGGCGCGGATCTTGAAGCGCCAGGGAGTCACGTCGTTGTTGCCCTGGATGAACACGCCGATCTCGCCCTTGCCTGATTCCAGGCGGGTATAGAGCTCGCCTGTGGGGATCTTGAAGGTGGGGGCCACCTTCTTGGCCACGTATTGATAGTCGAACCCGGCAAACTCACTGCCCTTGCCCTCGGCCATGCGGCGTGCCTCGAGGTTTTCGGTGGGGCCGCCGGGGATCATCTGGCAGGCCTGGCGCAGGATCTTCAGCGACTCGCGCATCTCCTGCACCCGCACCCGGTAGCGGGCAAAGCAGTCGCCCTCTTTCTCCCAAGCCACGGCCCAGTCGAAGTCGTCGTAGCACTCGTAGTGATCCACCTTGCGCAAGTCCCAGGGCACGCCGGAGGCGCGCAGCATCGGACCCGAGAGGCTCCAGTTGATCGCCTGCTCGCGGGTGATGGTGCCCAGTCCCTCGATCCGCTTGCGGAAGATCGGGTTGTTGGTGATTAGCTTCTCGTATTCATCGATCTTGGGGCCGAACCAGTCGCAGAAGTCGAGGCACTTCTCAAGCCAGCCGTAGGGCAGGTCGGCGGCCACCCCACCGATGCGGAAGTAGTTGTTGTTGATGAGCCGCTGGCCGGTGGCCGCTTCCCACAGGTCGTAGATCATCTCCCGCTCACGGAAGATGTAGAAGAACGGGGTCTGGGCGCCCACGTCGGCCAGAAAGGGGCCGAGCCAGAGCAGGTGGTTGGCGATGCGGTTCAGCTCCAGCATCAGCACGCGGATGTAGCTGGCACGCTTCGGCACCGGCACATCGGCCAGCTGCTCCGGGGCGTTGACCACGATCGCCTCGTAGAACATCCCGGCCGCATAATCCATGCGGCTCACATAGGGCACGAACATCACATTCGTGCGGTTTTCGGCGATCTTCTCCATGCCGCGGTGCAAGTAGCCGATCACCGGCTCGCAGTCCACCACGTCCTCGCCGTCGAGGGTCACCACCAGCCGCAGCACCCCGTGCATCGAGGGGTGATGGGGGCCGAAGTTGACCACCATCGGCTCCGTGCGCGTTTCCAGCTGCGTCATGGGGGCCGAGGGATTCAGGCTGTGGCGGGATCTTAGGAAGGCAGGGCCCGCCCAATGTCCGTGGCGGCAAAGTTCTTGCCCGTGACCTGCAGCGGCGTGTCGCAGGTCACGGGGTCAGGATGGCGCGATGGTGCCGTCCCAGCCCTTCGCCCACGTGCCCGTGCTGGCCAAGCCGCTGCTGGCGGGGCTGGTGCCGCTGGCTGAGCTGCTGGCGGCGCGCGCCGGTGGCGGTGGCACGCTGATCGACTGCACCCTCGGCGGCGGCGGCCATAGCGCGCTGCTGCTGCAGGCCCATCCCGGCCTGCGCGTGGTGGGGCTGGACCAGGACCCGAGCGCCCGCGCCGCCGCCGCCGAGCGCCTCGCCCCCTTCGCCGATCGGGCCACGATCGTGGCCACCAACTTCGCCGACTACACCCCCGCCGAGCCGGCCGTGGCCGTACTGGCCGATCTGGGGGTGAGCAGTCCGCAGCTGGATGTGGCGGCGCGGGGCTTCAGCTTCCGGCTGGCCGGCCCGCTCGACATGCGCATGAACCCCGAGCGTGGCGAGACCGCGGGGGAGCTGCTGGATCGGCTTGACGAGACGCAGCTGGCCGATCTGATCTATGCCTACGGGGAGGAGCGGCTGTCGCGGCGTATCGCCCGTCGGATCCAGGAGCAGGGGCCCTGGGGCGATTCTTCCCGCCCACGCGACACCGCCGAGTTGGCCTATCTGGTGGCCGGTTGCTATCCGCCGCAGGCGCGCCGGGGCCGGATCCATCCCGCCACCCGGACCTTCCAGGCCCTGCGTATCGCCGTGAACGACGAGCTGGGGGTGCTGGACCGGCTGCTGGCTGCAGCGCCCGACTGGCTGGTGCCCGGTGGCCTGCTGGCGATCATCAGCTTCCACTCCCTGGAAGACCGCCGCGTGAAGACGGCGTTTCTGGCTGACGAGCGCCTGGAGCGCATCACCCGCAAGGCGATCCAGGCCAGCCCCGAGGAGGCCGAGGCCAATCCGCGTAGCCGCAGTGCCCGCCTGCGGATCGCCCGGAGGGTGCTGTCATGAGTGGGCTCGATGGCCTCTGGTGGGCCGCCCTGCTGATCCAGTTGGCGGCCCTCCCCGGCACCCTGCTGCCGGTGCTGCCCGGTCTGGCCCTGTTGCCCCTGGGGGCTGGCCTGTGGCTCTGGGCCGTGGGCTGGAGTGCGGGCTGGCCCGCCTTCGCGCTGGCCTGTCTGCTGTTGCTGCTCGGCTGGGGGGCGGAAGCCCTCGGGCTGGTGCTGGGGCCGGCGCGCCTGCAGGCCAGCCGCTGGGCCTACCTGGGGGCCGGCCTGGGACTGTTGCTCGGTCTGCTGGGTTTACTGCCGGCCCTGCCCGTGGGCGGGCCATTGCTGGGGGCCCTTATGGGGCCCTTGCTGGGGGCAAGCCTGGGGGAGCTGGTCAGTGCACCGAACCAACAGGGCCGCCTTGCACTGCCCCATCTGCGCCGCTCCCTGCTGGTGGGCCTGGCGGTGGTGACCGGGATGCTGGTGAGCAGGTTGGCCCAGGCTCTGCTGGCCTTGGTGGGCGTGGCGGGCTTCGTGCTGCTCAGCCGCTGATGGCCCAGCCCTCATGGGGCAGCGCGGTGCCCGGCCCTTCAGCCCACCAGGCCGGTGCGGTCGTCGCTGCCGAACAGCTGCCGATAGGCGGCGGTGCTGATGCAGAGGATCACCGGGATCACCACCACCATGCCGCCGTAGCTGAACAGGGCTCCGATCGAGTTGATCACCGCTTCCACGATGGCCAGCCACAGCACCATCCACCAGCTGGGATTCACCACGTTGACCCCCGAACGCAGGCTGTCGACGGGACGCTGGCTGCCCAGCAGTGAGACCTGCACCAGAAACTTCTGGGTGATCACCAGCCACAGATAGAAGATCCCCACTGCGATCATCGGAATCGCCACCAGGGCCTGGTTGAGCTTGCCCAGGCCGGCGCCCACCAGGGCTGCGATGGCTCCGGCCACCGCCACCACGATCGCCAGCAGGATCAGGGAGCCCAGCAGCCGAGCTGCGGCGGCCCTGTCCCAGCGGGTGAAATCAGCGAAGGTCGGCTTGCGGCCCTCCAGGGCGATCCAGGCGCCGCGGGTGAGCCCCACCAGCGTCCAGAGCGCCACGATCACATAGCCGATCACGCCGGCGATCAGCGCAATCCAGGCGCCGGTGGGGTGCACGCCCATCAGCTCATCCACCTGCGCCAGGCGGGCAGCGCCCACGCCGGTGAGGGCCAGAAACGGAAGCAGCACCAGGCCGGCCAGCGCCTGGAACAGCAGGAACGCCCACGGGGCCCGACAGAAGGCGCCCCAGCCCTCCTCCACGGCGTGGAGCACCTGCAGGCGGCCGGTGCCGGAAGGGGTCAGCGCCATGGCGATCGATCACGTCTGACCCGGAACGTAGCGATGCAAACCAAAAACGCCATGGCGCCGCAATGGACTGTGGCGCGACCGGGTGGCTGGTCGGCTCAGCCCCGCAGCTCCCGCACCGCCGCGCTCACCGCGGCGAGCGCCAGATCAATCTCCGCGGCGCTGGTGTCGCGCCCCAGCCCGAAGCGGATCGAGGCGGCGGCCTCCGCTCGGCTGCGGCCCAGGGCCGCCAGCACGTGGGAAGGTGAGCCCTGGCTGCAGGCCGAGCCGCTGCTCACCGCCAGCTGGCGGCGCAGCCGCTGGTGCAGGGTGGCCCCGTCCACCCCCGCCACGGTGACGTTGAGGTTGTGGGGGAGGCGGTGGCAACCCGGCGGCGGGCCGTTGAGCCGGATGCCGTCAAGCGTCGCCAGCCCAGCCCAGAGCCGGTCGCGCAGGGCGCCGAGCCGCTGCGCCCGTTCGCTCTGATCGGCCACCGCCAGGGTCAGGGCCTCCCCCAGTCCCACCACCAGCGGCACCGGCGTGCTGCCGGCCCGCCGGCCGCCCTCCTGGCCGCCGCCGTGCAGCTGGGGTGCCAGCTCCACCCCCTCGCGCACCAGCAAGGCCCCCACCCCCTGGGGGCCGGCGCACTTGTGGCCGCTCAGACTGAGCAGATCGATGCCCTGTTCCGCCATCGCCAGTGGGATGTGCCCGGCGGCCTGGGCGGCGTCCACGTGCAGCAGGGCACCGGCGCGCTGGCAGAGGGCGGCCACTTCGGCCAGGGGCTGGAGCACGCCGATCTCGTTGTTGGCGGCCATCACGCTCACCATCAGCACGTCGGGCTCCAGGGCCGTCTCCAGCGCCGCCAGCTCCAGTCGGCCATCGGGGGCCACGGGCAGCAGGGTGAGCGGAAAGCCGTGGCGTTCCAGGTAGCGCAGTGGATCCAGCACGGCCCGGTGCTCGCTCACCAGGCTCACCAGCCGGCGGCGTGGCGGCTCGGTGCCGGCTGCCCGGGTGCTGCCTGCAGCCAGGGCCGCCTCGGCCACGCCCTTGAGGGCCAGGTTGTTGGCCTCGGTGGCCCCGCTGGTCAACACCACCCACTCGGGCGGCGCGCCCACGGCCGTCGCCACCTGGCTGCGGGCCCGCTCCACCGCTGCCGCAGCGGTGAGCCCCGGCCGGTGGCCGCGGCTGGAGGGGTTGGCGCAGCGCTCACTCCACCAGGGCGCCATCGCCGCCTGCACGGCCGGATGGCAGGGGCTGCTGGCCTGGTGATCGAGGTACGCGAGCATGGCTGGTCGTGCCTGAGGCCATGCTGACAAGCTCCCGCAGCGCTCGTCGCAATCCTGGTCGCAACGCCCATTGCGGAGTGCTGCTGGCCGCTGTGCTGCTGGCGCCGGGGCTGGGCCGGGCGGAAGGGGGTGCCCAGAAGCCCTCGGAAAACCGCCCCGCCAACATGGTGATCCTGCAGGAGCGCCTCAGCCACCAGGGGATGACGGCGATTGGCGTCTACGACGTGGAGGTGGATGCCACCACGCCTGGGCTGCGGCGGGTGAAGGTCTGGGAGGAGCAGCCCAACAACGTGGTTGTGCGCGTGGACACGATCCGCTGCACCCTGGATTCACCGATGCGGGTGACCAGCGACGGCAATCGCTTCTTCATGCGTGCGCTCAATCCCGGCGGGCCGATCACCGCCGGCAACCGCATGGATCACCTGATCTGGTGGGCCACCTGCCACCCCGAGCAGGCCGGCAGGGACCCGGCTGGGTTGGCAGCAGTGGCGCGCAAGCTGGGCTACAGCGGCAGCCTTCGGGAATCCGAGCAGATCCTGCCTGGACGCTCCCGCTGAGCCTCAGCAGACTAGTGGCCATGACAGAAGACACCAGCCCCGATCGCCTCTCAGTCGGCAGCACCGCTGGCCAGCCCGCTGACGCGCCGGATGGCTCAGCTGCCGGTGAAGTTCCGCCGGCCCGGCTGCTGGTGGTCGACGATGAGCCCGGCCTGCGCACAGCCCTCAAGGCCTACCTGGAAGACGAGGGCTTTGCGGTGACTACCGCCAACGACGGCGAGGAAGGGGTGCACAAGGCCCAGGAGCTGCTGCCCGATGTGGTGATCAGCGACGTGATGATGCCCCGCCTCGACGGCTACGGCCTGCTGAAGCAGTTGCGCGCCGACGAGCGTCTGGGCGGCACGCCGGTGATCTTCCTCACCGCCAAGGGCATGACCGCTGATCGCATTGCCGGCTTCCAGGCCGGCTGCGACGACTACATCCCCAAGCCCTTCGACCCCGACGAGCTGGTGGCCCGCGTGCGCAACGTGGTGAACCGCCAGCAGCGCCTGCTGGCGGAGGCCGCCCGCTTCGCCGACGCCGACATCGGCCAGCTGTCGCGGCAGATCACCGAAATCCGCTCGCTGCTGGCCACCGGCGGCAGCAAGAAGGTCGACGCCGCCGCCGCCCGCCATGACTTCACCCCCCGCGAGGCCTCTGTGCTGCAGCTGGTGGCCGAGGGCCTGATGAACAAGGAGATCGCCCGTCGGCTGGAAACCTCCATCCGTAACGTGGAGAAGTACGTGAGCCGCCTGTTCATCAAGACCGGCACCGCCAGCCGCACCGAACTGGTGCGCTACGCCCTCGAACACGGCCTTGTGGAGTGAGCTCCCGGCCTCGCTGAATCGCGGCCACACCTACCGCGACCGGGTGGGGCCTGAGGCCGCTGGGCTCAGCATCTGCGCCTTTTACGCCGCCCGCTACCGGCACTCCGGCGAGCTGCTGTGGCAGCAGCGCCTCGTCCGTGGCGAGATCGCCTGGAATGGCCAACGCTCCCGGGTCGATGGGCCGCTCGCAGCCGGAGATCGGTTGGCCTGGCATCGGCCCCCCTGGCAGGAAGGCGCCGTGCCGGCCCTGCCCGTCCCCCTGTTCGACAACGGCGACCTGCTGGTGTTCAACAAGCCCAGCGGCCTGCCGGTCCTGCCCGCCGGCGGCTGGCTGGAGCACACCGTGCTGGGCCAGCTGGAGCGGCAGGTGGCTGCTGGCCTGCTGGAGTCGGCCGCCGGTGTTCCCCGCCCGGTGCACCGCCTGGGCCGCTTCACCTCCGGGCTGCTGCTGTGCGCCCGCCGCCCCGCTACCCGCGCCTGGCTGAGCGCCCTGCTGCGCGAGAGCTCGGAGCTTGGAGATCACCTCCCCACCGCGGCGGGTGTCTCAAGCCCCTCCCCCCCAGGCCCCTGCCGCAAGACCTATCGGGCCCTGCTCCAGCCCCCCGGTTCCGCCTCGCCTCTGCTCGCCCTGGCGCCTGGGGCGACTCTGGAGCTCGCCACCCCGATCGGTCGCCGGCCCCACGCCCGCCTCGGCACGGTCTGGGCCGCTGCGCTCCCCGCCCAAGCGGCAGTCGCCGACGCCCAGCCGGCCTGCTCCGATGGGCCCGTGCTTCCGGCTCGCAGTGTGCTCACCCTGTTGGAGCGGCGCCCTCAGGCCTGGCTGGTGGAGGTGGCCATCGCCACCGGCCGGCCCCACCAGATCCGCATCCACACCGCCGCTGCCGGGGCGCCGCTGCTGGGTGATCCGCTCTACGGTCCGGGGGCCGTGCCTCAAGACCAGGCCCTGCCCGGTGATGGCGGCTACGCCCTGCATGCCCACCGCCTCCAGCTGCCCTTGGTCGATGGCACCCTGCTGGGGTTGGAGGCGCCCTTGCCCGAGGCCCTGCGCGGGGCCGGTGATGACGACTGAGCGCTGTTGATGAATGCGCAACAGCAGGTTGATCCAATGGCGCAACATCCGATGGCGCAACAGCAGGTGCAACGGCCAGGCCTCTGCCTGCATCACTGGCGGGGGTGGCTGGCGCCCGCCGCTGCTGCCGAGCTGCTGACGCGCCTCCAGGCGGAGGTGCCCTGGAAGCAGGAGGCGATCACGCTGTACGGCCGGCGACACCCCTTGCCCCGGCTCACCTGCTGGATGGCGGATCCGGGCTGCGGCTACCGCTACAGCGGTCTGGCCAACGTGATCGAGCCCTGGTCGCCGGCGGCCGCCGAGCTGCGCGAGGCCCTGCAGCAGCTCACCGGCTGGCGCTTCAACTCCCTGCTGCTCAATCGTTACCGCGATGGTCGTGACGCCATGGGCTGGCATGCCGACGATGAGCCCGAACTTGAACCCGCCGCGCCGATCGCCTCCCTGAGCCTCGGCGCCCCTCGCGACTTCCGCCTGCGCCCCCGCCCCAGTCCGCGTCGGCCACCCGGGGCCGGGCTTCCTCCGGGCTATGTCCCCCTCGCCAACACTGGTGCGGGGGCACAACCCGACCTCTGCGCCCCGTTCAACATTCCCCTGCAAACCGGCGATCTGCTGGTGATGCAGCCCCCCACCCAGCTGTGGTGGCAACACGCCGTTCCACGCCGCCTGCGGCTGCGGCAGGAGCGCCTCAACCTCACCTTCCGGGTTGTGCGGGCCAATCTCTGATCAGTTCCGCTCGAAGGCGATCAGGCGGGAGAAGTAGAAGGGTGCCTTGTTGAGGCTGCAGCGCACGGGCCTGAAGCCGGCGGCGGCAGCGGCGGCCACAATCCCCTCTTCGCGCAGGGTGTAGGCCCGGGTGGTCTTGCTGGGCCCCGGGAAGAGCTGGCCGATGCCCTTGAGCAGCGCCAGCAGCGGGGTGTAAGGGGCGAAGCTCACGATCAGGTGCTTCTCTGCCATGCCTGCCAGATGGCGCACCATCTCCTCAGCCGGGGCCTGGGGGTAGTGGATGAACACATCCAGGCAGATCACCGTGTCGTAGCGGCCCTGCAGACTCTCGAGGTCGGAGGCGTTGAACTGCAGCTGCTCGCGGCTGATGCCGGCCTCGCCGGCGCGGCGGCGTGCTTCATCCACCATCGCCTCGGAGAGGTCGCTGGCGGCGATGGAGCCAGCCCCCAGCTGTGCCAGGGGCAGCGAGAGACTCCCCACCCCGCAGCCGGCGTCGCAGAAGCTGCGCTCGCCCAGGTTGCCCTGCTCCTGCAGCCAGGCCAGCACGTTGTCGACCGTTTTCTGGTGGCCGATGCGGATATTGCGCTGCACCTTGTTCACATCCTCAGACTCGCTGTAGATGCGGTTCCAGCGGTCGAAGCCGGTGCTCTCGAAGTAGCTCTTGACTTCGGCTTTCTCCGCTGCCTTCTCGGCTGCGGTCGTGGGGGTGCTGACGGGCGCGGTGGGCATCGTGCGCGGCACTCCAGGGCCGAAGGGTGGGCCGGATCCTAGGGAGCGCCGTTGGCCTCCCGCACCTTCAGATCGCGCCGCACGGCGGCCAGGGGGCGGTCGATCCAGGGCCAGAAGTCCCAGTGGAAATCCCGGATCGGCCCGGTTGTGGCTGCACCGCGCTGCAGCGCCTGGGCGAAGGTCGGGGCATCGAGCTGATCCTTCAATTTTGGCGCCACGCTTCCCGCCAGGGGATCAGCGATGCCCATCTGGAACTGCAACAGGGCCGGCAGGGCAATCAGCAGGGCGTGGTCGGGGAACAGGCCCATCGTGAAGCCCAGCACCTGCAGTTCGCCATCGGGATCGGTGGCGTAGCCGCCGATCACATGGTGCACGTCGTGGATGGCCACATAGGCGTAGGGCAGGCCCTTGCGGCTGCCAGGGAAAGGGAAGCCGTTGTGCTGGTAATAGGCGTGCAGGCCTGCCCCCAGGCTGCCGGCCGGTGCCGCGCCCAGGGCGGCATAGCGACCTTCGTGTTCCCGATCGATGCCCAGCCCCATCATCGGCAGGATGAAGCGGGCATAGCCCTGCACCACGCCGTCGTTGTTGAGCGCCGCGAAGGTGCGGCGGTACATGTCGCCGAAGGCCTGGAGCACGTGCCCGCGGCACACCGCCTCCAGATCGGCCACCACGCCACGCTCCACCTGCAGGTCAGCGGCGATGCGCTCCAGCAGTCGCACCTTGGCCTGATCGAGCCGCGGCTCCAGAAAGGCCAGCAGCGTGAGCAGTTGCATCACCTCCTGCCGCTGGCGGCGGCTGAGCACCAGCCCCGATAACCCCACCGGCATGGTGGCGGCGGGCTGGGCTGGCCAGGCCTGGCCCAACAGGGCGGGAAACAGGGTGGCGAGCAGCTGCCGCTCCCGGGGGGTGGCCTGTTCCTGTCCTTCGGCGGTGATCAGGGCCTCACAGGTTTGGGCTACGGCCGCAACCGCAGCTGCCGAGAGGGTGTCCAGATCGTGAAAGGCCATCGTTGAACTGCCCTGCGCCTGGCGGACAGCTTGGCTTCAGGCTGCAGCCCGCCGCCAGCTGAGCCGCTCCCGCGTCAGGCTCCAGCGCAGGGCCTCGCTCAGCGGCAGACCCACCAGCATCTCGGCGGCACTGCGCCCATCGCCCAGCACGCGACGCGGCGTGAGCGTGGCTGCGGCGATCGCCTGTTCTGCGGGTGCCCCCCAGCGGGCCAGCCGGCGCACCCCCTCCAGCAGCGGTAAGGTCACGCCGGCCAGGGTGCCGTCTTCCAGGCGGCAGCTGCCCTGCTCCACGATCAGGGCCCGCTCGTCCCAGCGGTGGGTGCCATCGGCCAGGCCATAGGGGGCCAGGGCATCACTCACCAGCACCAGCTGGTTTGGAGCCAGCCGCTGCAGCAGAACCGCCATCGAAGGGGCCACGTGCACCCCATCGGCGATCAGTCCCAGGGCGATGCCGCCATGCAGCAGCGCCGCCGCCACCGGCCCCGGGGCCCGGTGCTGCAGGCCCGCCATGGCGTTGAAGCTGTGGGTGAGCATCGATACGCCAGCTTCGAAGGCGGCGCTGGCCTCTGCTTCGCTGGCCGTGCTGTGGCCCAGGCTCACGGTGATGCCCCGTGCACACAGGGCGGCGATCACCGCGTCTGCGCCCTCGAGCTCGGGGGCAAGCGTCACCATGGCGATCTGGTCTTCAAAGCCCACGATCCGCGCGGCCAGGGCCGCGGGGCTTGGGGCCACCAGGTGCTCTGCGGGGTGGGCGCCGCGCCGCTCCCGGGCCAGGAATGGCCCCTCCAGGTGCGCCCCCAGCAGCCGGCAGCGGCCCTGGCGGTGCTGGGAGCGCGCCTCTGCCAGCACCGCCAGGGCCTGGCGCAAGGGTGCCACCCCACAGGTCACCAGAGTGGGGCTGATCGCCTCCACCCCATCGCGCCAGAGCAGCTCCAGGAGGTCCAGCAGCAGCGGCAGGTCGGCGGGAGTGAGTTCGGGGAAGGCCAGGCCCAGGCCGCCGTTGATCTGCAGGTCCACCCCGGCGGGGCTGAGCCAGTCGCCGTCCCAGTTCTCGCCGGCGGCGGCAGCCCCGGCCGGGATCGGCTCCACCGCTGCGATCCGCTCGTCGCTGGCATCGCCATCAGCCACCAGTGCCAGTCGCCAGCGCTGACCTTCGCGATGGCGGCAGTGGCCAGCCCTGGGTAGGCGCACGTTGCTGATCCAGCGCATCGATGGGTGGCCGCAGTACGGCCGGCGACAAGAATGGGATTCTTGCCGCCGCTTGCCCAGTGCCCGATTCCTCACCCCTGGTGGCCGTGGTGATGGGCAGCGACTCCGATCTGCCCACCATGCAGCCGGCGGTGGCGATGCTGGAGCGGTTCGGCGTGGCGGCGGAAGTGAGGGTGCTCTCGGCCCACCGCACGCCTCTGGAGATGGTGGACTTCGCCCGGCAGGCCCGCGATCGGGGCTTTCGGGTGATCATCGCCGGCGCCGGCGGCGCCGCCCATCTGCCCGGGATGGTGGCTTCGCTCACCACCCTGCCGGTGATCGGCGTGCCGGTGCAGACCCGGGCCCTCTCGGGGGTGGATTCGCTGCACTCGATCGTGCAGATGCCGGCTGGGATTCCGGTGGCCACCGTGGCGATCGGCAACGGCACCAATGCCGGCCTGCTGGCGGTGCAGATCCTGGCCACCGCTGATCCGGTACTGGCCGAGGCTCTGGTTGCCTATCGCGCTGAACTGCATGGCCAGGTGCGCGCCAAGGACACGCGCCTGCTGCAGCTGGGCGGTGCCGCCTATCTGGCCCAGATGGGCTGAGGAGACGGGCCATGCTCGAGCGCCTGGTGCTGCCCCCCTGGCTCAAGGCCGGACTGGCCCTGCCGTTGCTGGTGCTTAACCTCTGGGTGCTGAGGCAGTTGCTGCTGCCCCTGGCGCCCTTCCCGGCCCTGTTCGTGGCGGCGGCCCTGATCGCCTTCCTGCTGGACATCCCCGCCCGTTTGCTGTGGCAGCGGGGGCTGCCACGGGCGTTGGCCATCACCCTGGTGCTGGGGGCGAGTCTGGGGCTTGTGGCGCTCGCGGCGGTGTGGCTGGTGCCGCGGCTGATCGAGCAGCTGGGGGAGCTGGTGGCGGCGCTGCCGGGCTGGCTGGCCCAGGGCGAGCTGTGGCTCGATCAGCTGGAGCGCTGGGCCGAGCAGCAGGGCATCCCCACCGATTTCGGCAATGTGAGCAGCGACCTGCTCACCCGTGTCAGCAAGCTGGCCAGCCAGCTCAGCCAGCGGTTGCTCGGCCTGCTGGGAGCCACGGTGGGCATCACCGTCAACACCGTGATCGTGCTGGTGCTGGCGGTGTTCCTGCTGCTCGGCGGTGAGCGCACCAGCGCCGGTCTGGCCCAGTGGCTGCCGCCTGGTGTGCGCTCCCTGGTGGTGGGCACCCTCAACCGCACCTTCCGCGGCTACTTCGCCGGCCAGGTGCTGCTGGCCCTGATCCTCAGCAGCCTGCAGATTCTGGTGTTCACCGTGTTGGCCATCCCCTATGGCGTGCTGTTCGCCGTGGCGATCGGCTTCACCACCCTGATCCCCTATGCCAGTGCCGTCACGATCGTGCTGGTGAGCGCCCTGCTGGCCCTCGACGACCCCCGCACGGGCCTGGAGGTGCTGGCCGCCGCGATCACGGTCGGCCAGCTGGTGGACCAGGTGATCCAGCCCCGGCTGATGGGCAGCATCGTGGGCCTGCAGCCGGCCTGGCTGCTGATCAGCCTGCCGGTGGGGGCCCGGCTGGGCAGCCTTCTGGGACTGGGCGACCTGCTGGGGCTGCTGCTGGCGGTGCCGATCGCCAGCTGCGCCAAGACGTTTCTCGATGCCTGGGGCGCCCAGCTGCGCGCTGGGGAGCCCCCCCTCACTCCGCCTGGGGAATGACGCCGTTGGCCTCGAGGTAGGCGAGAACCTGGGCCACGCTCTCCTCCAGGGTCTGACTGCCGGTGTCGACCAGCAACTCGGGCGCTTCGGGAGCCTCGTAGGGGCTGGAGATGCCGGTGAACTCCTTGATCTCGCCGGCGCGGGCCTTGGCGTAGAGCCCCTTCGTGTCGCGCTCTTCGCACACGGTTAGGTCGGCGGCGCAGTGGATCTCGATGAAGTCGCCCGGCTCCACCAGGGCCCGCACCTTGTCGCGGTCGGCCTTGAACGGCGACACGAAGGCGGTGAGCGCCACCACGCCCGCATCCACGAACAGCTTGGCCACCTCCCCGATGCGGCGGATGTTCTCCTCCCGGTCGGCGTCGGAGAAGCCCAGGTCCTTGCAGAGACCGTGACGGATGTTGTCGCCATCCAGCACGTAGCAGGCCAGGCCCTGTTCGAACAGGGCGGAGTTCACCGCGTTGGCCAGGGTGCTCTTGCCGGCGCCGCTCAGCCCCGTGAACCAGAGGATGGCGCTGCGGTGGCCGCGCTGGTGGGCCCGCGCTGCCCGGGTCACGGTGGAGTGGTGCCACACGATGTTGGTGCTGTTGCCCCGCTGGGTGAGTTCGCCGTAGGGGGTGCCGGCGGCAGGGGAGGGGGTGGTGGTCATGGCCTGGCGGCAGCGATGCAGGCGTCCATTCTCCCTGCTGGGGCCTTCCAGCTCAGCCACCCGCCTGTCTGGGCCGATAACCGGCGCTCTCCAGGGCCACCAGGGCTGGGGCCACCTGGTCGCCCTGCAGCTCGATCACCCCCTCCTTGAGGGTGCCACCGGTGCCCGCAACCGCCTTGAGCTGCTTGAGCAGGGCCTTGAGCTCAGCCTCCGGTGCCTCCAGGCCGGTGATAGCGGTCACGAGCTTGCCGCCCTTGCCCGCCTTGGTGCGCTGCACCCGGACCCGCTGCTGGGCTTTGGGGGTGCTGGGCGTGGCCGCACTCGGACGTTGCTGGGCCGCAGGGCTGCTGAGGCCGCTGAATTCCTGCCATCCACCTTTCTTGCCCATGGCCCTTTCCCCCGCGCAGGCCACTCATGCTGGGGCCTGGTCTGCAGCAGGCGGAAGGCTTCAGAAAAGCGCCACATTTGTGGCGCTTTTACCAAGACCTGCCCCAACCCAGCCAGCCGGTCGCCCGGGCTCGTCGGTGCAGACGCTGTTGCTGCCTACCCTGGCGTCACTTCTTCTTCCGCTGGCCCTGGGCCGCGCCGCCGGTGACGAGCACCTTTCCCCCCGTGATCAGCGATCCAGCCGCCCTGCAGCCCCAGGTCCGCCCTTCGGCTGCCGGTCGTTTCGGCCGCTACGGCGGCCAATACGTGCCGGAAACCCTGATGCCTGCCCTGGCCGAGCTGGAGGTCGCCGCTGCCGAAGCCTGGGCGGATCCGGCCTTCACGGATCGGCTCAACCACCTGCTGCGCACCTATGTGGGCCGCCCCACGCCTCTGTATGAGGCGGAGCGGCTCACGGAGCACTACGCCAGGCCGGATGGCGGACCGCGCATCTGGCTGAAGCGCGAGGACCTCAACCACACCGGCGCCCACAAAATCAACAACGCCCTGGGTCAGGCACTGCTGGCCCTGCGCATGGGCAAGGGGCGGATCATTGCCGAAACCGGCGCCGGCCAGCACGGCGTGGCCACCGCCACCGTGTGCGCCCGCTTCGGCCTGGAGTGCGTGATCTACATGGGCGCCGAAGACATGCGCCGCCAGGCCCTCAACGTGTTCCGCATGCGCCTGCTCGGCGCCACCGTGCAGCCGGTGACTGCCGGCAGCGCAACACTTAAGGACGCCACCAGTGAGGCGATCCGCGACTGGGTGACCAACGTGGAGACCACCCACTACATCCTTGGGTCGGTGGCGGGGCCACACCCCTACCCGATGCTGGTGCGCGACTTCCATGCCTGCATCGGCAACGAGGCCAAGGCCCAGTGCCAGGACGCCTTCGGCCGTCTGCCCGATGTGCTGGTGGCCTGCGTGGGCGGTGGCTCCAATGCCATGGGCCTGTTTCACCCCTTTGTGGAAGACACCAGCGTGCGCCTGCTCGGGGTTGAAGCCGCGGGCGAGGGGGTGGCCAGCGGCCGCCATGCCGCCACCATCACCGAGGGGCGTGTCGGCGTGCTGCACGGGGCCATGAGCCTGCTGCTGCAGGACAGCGAGGGTCAGGTGCAGGAGGCCCACTCGATCAGCGCCGGTCTCGACTATCCGGGGGTGGGTCCGGAGCACAGCTACCTGCGCGAGATCGGGCGGGCCGAGTATCTGGCCGTGACCGACGACGAGGCCCTCCAGGCCCTTCGCCTGGTGAGCGAGCTGGAGGGGATCATCCCTGCCCTGGAGACGGCCCACGCCTTTGCGGCCCTGGATCAGCTCTGCCCCACCCTGCCCGCCGGCAGCGAAGTGGTGCTCAACCTCTCCGGCCGCGGTGACAAAGACGTGAACACCGTGGCCGACAAGCTCGGCGGCCTGCTGGGCTGATCAGCCCAGGAGCCAGATTCACCCAAGCAGCCGCTCCAGCACCTGGGCCACCGAGCGCACGGCGGCCCGGGCGGTGGCATACGCCATGCGCATCGGGCCCACCAGGGCCACCTGGCCCACGCCACCGTCGCCGCTGCGGTAGTCGGCCTGCACCACGGCGCACTGGTGCAGGGCCTCGTGGGGATGCTCGGCCCCGATCCAGATGCCGCCCTGCTGCAGCACCTGTAGCGGGGCGTCTTCCACCAGCTCCACCAGTGGCCTCAGGCTGGCGGTGTCGCTGAATTCCGGTTGGCCCAGCAGGCCCGCCAGGCCCATGGCCACCGCGCCATCGCCGCCGGCAGGCAGCACGCGCCGATGGCTTTCCAGGCCCTGGCGCAGCACGGTGCCACTGCTGCGCAGCTGGCTGGGCAGGCTGCCCCAGTCGATGCCACCGCCGGCCAGTTGATCCCCCAGCCATTGCTCCAGGGCGGGCAGTTCAGCTTCCGCCCGATGGGGCAGGCGCAGGTTGAGGTTGCTGGTGGCGACGGTGCCTTCCACCACGAACACCAGCAGCCGATCGCCACTGGCCACTAGACGCACGGCCTGGAGGTCGCGCTGGCGTCGCTGGGGTGGGGTGATCAGGCTCAGCAGGCCGGTGAGATCGGCCAGACGACGGGCCACCTGCAGCAGGAGGTCGTCGAGGGCGGCCCACTGCAGGCTCAGTCCGGCGAGCTCCCGCTGCAGTTGCTGGGCCGCGGCGCCAGGAGCCGGCAGCAGCTGGTCCACGTAGGCGCGGTAGCCCTGCTGGCTCGGGATGCGGCCGGCGGAGGTATGGGGCTGGGTCAGCAGGCCCCGCTGCTCCAGCACCCCCATGGCCGAGCGCACGGTGGCCGGACTGGCGGGCAGGCTGAAGCGCCGCACCAGCGTCTTGCTGCCCACCGGCTCCATGGTGTCCACGTAGTGACGCACTGCCAGCTGGAGCACCTGCTGTTGCCGGCGTGACAACTCCTGCAACGACGTGGACCTGCCCAGATGTTGGGACGATCGTAGGCAGTTTCCCGTGCTGGGATCCCCGTCGGAACGGATTCCGATCTGGCCCTGGCCGACGGGAATCCTGTTTTTGAAGGATCCTTCATGGGATCAAAGACAGGGCTTCCCTTGTGGCCATGGATGGGATGGCCTGAGGCGCGGCCTGCCCTAGTAGCGCGGCACGGTCGGATCCACCTGCAGGCTCCAGGCGTCGATGCCGCCCTGCACGTTCCACACCTGGCCGTAGCCCTGCTGCTCGATCAGCCAGGCGCCGAATTGCCAGCTGCGGATGCCCGCATGGCACACCACGGCGATCGGCCGATCGCGATCCAGATGCTGGTCGAGATCGGCCACCCACTCCTGGCTGCGGCTCAAGGGCAGGTGCAGCACCGGGTGGGACAGGCGCGCCAGCTCAAGTTCGACGTCTTCGCGCACATCGACCAGCTGGATCGGCTCGCCGTCAGCCAGGCGCCGCTGGAGCTCCCGGGGCTGGATCGGCGTGGGGGTGCCCATGGCGGCGGCAGGGTTCAAGATGGGCCCATCCTGCGTGGGGCGCATGAAGGCCCGCCGATTTCTGGCGGTGGTGGTGGCGGTGAGCCTGCTGCTGCTGGGCCTGGGCCTGGCCGGCTGGTGGTGGGTGCTGCAGCGTTCGCCGCTGCGCCTGCAGCACCAGGTGCTCACCGTGCCCCGAGCCGCCCGTTTCGTGCCCCGGCAGGCGGCCCTCAGTCTGTTTCTGCTCAGCGATGGCGAGGAGCCGCTGGCCTATGCCCGCGCTGTGGCGCCAACCCGTCAGCGACGGCAGGCTGTGGCCACCATGGCGGCGCTGCGCGACGGCGCCTTTGCCGCCGCCGGCCTCGACTACCGCAGTGAGCTGGCGGGTTGGTTGGGCCCCGAGCTCGGCCTGGCCCTGATCGGCAGCGACCCCGGCCAGACTCCGGATGGCTGGCTCTTGGCGCTGCGCAGCCGCGATGGCGATGGTGCCCGCCGCTTTCTGCAGCGTTTCTGGCAGACCCGCAGCCTGGCGGGTGCCGATCTGCAGATCAGCAGCTACCGCGGCATGGGTCTGATCAGCGGTCGCGGCAATCTTCGCGGTGGTTCGGCCGTGCCACTGGCCACGGCCCTGATCAACGACGACCTGGTGCTGATCGCCTCCGGCCGGGGGGTGCTCGAGCAGGCCTTGGATGTGTCGCAGCTCGACGAGCTCAACCTGGCGGCCAGCCCTGCATTCCGTGACGCGGTGGAGAGCCTGGGCGAGGGGGCTGCCCTGATCTCGGCCCGGGCCGATGGCTTGGCCGGATGGCTGGGTCTGCCTGGCGATGGCATCCGCTCGCTGGTGGCCGCCCTGCGTCCGGTGGGCGCCCAGCTAGAGCTGGAGGCCTGGCTCGACACCGCTGCCGCTGCTCCGCCCTGGCAGGCAAAGCTTGATCCCCAGTTGGGTGCCGCCCTGCTGGCCGGCCTGCAGGGCGACACCGACAACCTGGCTCTGTTGCAGCAGCCCAATGCCTGGCCGCCGCTGCTTGAGCCCCTGCTCGGGCGAGCCCTCGACACGGCCGCCGGGCCCCTGCCGGCGCTACTGGTGGCCGCGGATGCCGGGCCCTTGCTGTGGAGCCAGGGTGAGGCCGGCTGGCTGTTCGGCACGGGTGCTGAGCAGCCCGCGGTGGAGGCGCTGGAGCCCCAGCTCGCCCAGCAGGGGCTGATCGGCGCTCCCCTCCAGCTGGAGGGGCAAGGGTCGGTGCGGGTGTGGACGGCGCTCTCCGCCCCTGATCATCGGGGCCGCCGCCAGGCTGAAGCCACCGAATTGCAGGCTGCGTTGGCCGGCGTGCGCGCCACGGCTTCAGGACAGGCCTGGTGGGCCGAGAACCTGACTGTGCTGGCCCAGCAGCGCAGCGGCCATCAGCCACCCAGGCAGCGTGTGGCCCAGCTGGAGGCCCTGGCCCAGCCCACGGCCCCCCTGCAGTGGGCTGGTGGCCCTGGACCTGCGCGGCAACTGATGCAGAGCTGGCAGCCCTGGCGCCTGCTGGCCGGTGTGTCCGCGCAGCCGCTGACCCCGGCCGTGAAGGGCCTGGCGGTGGCGCTTGAGCCCGATGGCGCACGCCTGCACTTCAAGGGCCGCCTGGAGCTGGCCTGATCCAGCGATCCATGCACGACCCCAATGGCTGATTCGAAACGCCAGTTGCTGCTGCTGCGTCATGGCATCGCCGAGGAGCGCAGTCCCGATCGCCCCGATGGCGAGCGGGCGCTGACGCCCCGCGGCCTGGAGCGCACCCGTGCCGTGCTGGCCCGGCTGGTGGAACTCGACTTCGCTTGCGATCAGCTGCTCACCAGCCCCCTGCGGCGAGCCCGCCAGACCGCCGAACTGGCCGTTGCCGCCGGGCTGGCCCCGGGGCTGGGGGTGGCTGAGGCTCTCGCCCCAGGCGGAGATCCCCTGCCCCTGCTGGAGCGGGCTGTGGGCATGGCTCGTCTGGCCCTGGTGGGCCACGAGCCCGATCTGGGCGATCTGGCCGCCCGCCTGATCGGTGCCCCCGCTGGCGCCCTGGTGCTCAAGAAGGCTGGTGTGGCTCTGTTGCAGCACGGCGATTCAGGCGAGCTGTGGCCCGATGGGGGCTGGCGCCTGCGCGTGCTGCTGGGGCCAGCCCAGCTGCTCGGTGGCAGCTTCGGTGGCAGCTAGCGCTACGGCCAGGGGCCGCCGGCCGGCCGTAGGTTCGCCCCAGTGGCATCTCCGGCATGACCAGCAGCGCCCCTGCCAGCACCGGCCCAGAGGCAGCGCCTGCCTTCCGCCCTGGGCTTGAGGGGGTGCCGGCCACCCAGTCGGCGATTTGCGACATCGATGGCCGCAATGGCGTGCTCACCTATCGGGGTTACCCGGTGGATGAGCTGGCGGCCCGCAGCACCTTCCTGGAAACCGCCTTTCTGCTGATCTGGGGCGAGTTGCCGGGCGCCGCCCAGCTGCGCGAATTCGAACACGAGGTGCAGATGCACCGGCGGGTGAGCTTCCGCATCCGCGACATGATGAAGAGCTTCCCCTCCCAGGGGCACCCGATGGATGCGCTACAGGCCAGCGCCGCCTCCCTGGGGCTCTTCTATTCGCGCCGCGCCCTCGACAACCCTGAATACATCTACTCAGCGGTGATCCGGCTGCTGGCCAAAATCCCCACGATGGTGGCGGC
This sequence comes from Prochlorococcaceae cyanobacterium, assembly GCA_044235095.1. Taxonomy (GTDB): domain Bacteria; phylum Cyanobacteriota; class Cyanobacteriia; order PCC-6307; family Cyanobiaceae; genus NIES-981. Next base: position 133,049 of record JBIIIC010000002.1, read on the forward strand.
CTTCCAGTTGATCCGCAAAGGTCAGGACCCGATCCAGCCCCGCGACGACCTGCCCTATGCCGCCAATTTCCTCTACATGCTCACCGAGCGGGAGCCCGATCCCCTCGCCGCCCGCATCTTCGACGCCTGCCTGATCCTGCATGCCGAGCACAGCCTCAACGCCAGCACCTTCAGCGCCCGCGTGACGGCCAGCACCCTCACCGATCCCTATGCCGTGGTGGCCTCGGCGGTGGGCACTCTGGCCGGTCCCCTCCACGGCGGGGCCAACGAAGACGTGCTGGCCATGCTCGAGGAGATCGGCAGCGCCGATCAAGTGGAGCCCTGGCTGGATCGGGCCATCGCCAATAAGCTGAAGATCATGGGCTTCGGCCACCGCGAATACAAGGTCAAGGACCCGCGCGCCGTCATCCTGCAGGGCCTGGCCGAGCAGCTGTTCGATCGCTTTGGCCACGACCCCCTCTACGACCTGGCCCGCCAGCTGGAGGTCGCAGCCTCCGAGCGCCTGGGCCCCAAGGGCATCTACCCCAACGTCGACTTCTATTCGGGCCTGGTGTACCGCAAGCTCGGCATCCCCCGAGACCTGTTCACGCCCATCTTCGCGATCGCCCGCACCGCCGGCTGGCTGGCCCACTGGAAGGAGCAGCTGGGGGCCAACCGCATCTTCCGGCCCTCGCAGATTTACACCGGTGCCAGCAGGCGTTGCTGGGCGCCTCTGGAAGCCCGCTAAGTTTCACCGCATCTGAGCAGTGGTCATGCCGATCGACACGGCCCCTGGGCTGGATCTCCAGACCAGCTTCGAAACGGCCCTGCAGGGGCTGGGCCTGAGCGCCGGGGCGGCGCACCTGTTGTGGCTGCCCTTGCCGATGGTGCTGGTGCTGGTGGCCGCCGTGGTGGGCGTGCTGGTCAACGTGTGGCTGGAGCGGAAGATCTCCGCTGCCGTGCAGCAGCGCATCGGCCCCGAATACGCCGGCGCCCTGGGCATCCTCCAGCCGATGGCCGATGGCCTCAAGCTGGTGTTCAAGGAGGACATCATTCCGGCCCGGGCCGACGGCCTGCTGTTCACCCTCGGCCCCGTGCTGGTGCTGATCCCGGTGATCCTCAGCTGGCTGGTGGTGCCCTTCGGCCAGCACCTGCTGATCAGCAACGTGGGCGTGGGCATCTTCCTCTGGATCTCGCTCAGCAGCATCCAGCCGATCGGCCTGCTGATGAGCGGCTACGCCTCCAACAACAAGTATTCGCTGCTGGGCGGCCTGCGGGCAGCGGCCCAGTCGATCAGCTACGAGATCCCCCTGGCCCTGGCGGTGCTGGCGGTGGTGATGATGAGCAATTCGCTCAGCACCGTCGACATCGTCGACCAGCAGACCGGTGCCGGCATCCTCAGCTGGAACATCTGGCGCCAGCCGGTGGGCTTTGTGATCTTCTGGATCTGCGCCCTGGCCGAGTGTGAGCGCCTGCCCTTCGACCTTCCCGAGGCAGAAGAAGAGCTGGTGGCCGGCTACCAGACCGAGTACTCGGGCATGAAGTTCGCCCTCTTCTACCTGGGCAGCTACATCAACCTGGTGCTCTCGGCCCTTCTTGTGTCGGTGCTCTACCTCGGTGGCTGGGGCTTCCCCCTGCCGGTGGAGTGGCTGGCCGGCTGGCTCGGCCAGCCGATCGATGCCCCGGCGGTGCAGGTGATCACGGCCTCGGTGGGCATCGTGATGACGGTGCTCAAGGCCTACCTGCTGGTGTTTCTGGCGATCCTGCTGCGCTGGACCACGCCGCGGGTGCGAATCGACCAGTTGCTCGACCTTGGCTGGAAGTTCCTGCTGCCGATTGCCCTGGTCAACCTGCTGGTGACCGCCGGTCTCAAGTTGGCTTTCCCCGCCGTGTTCGGGGGCTGACCCCCGACCTGGCCAGTCTCCTGGCCCATTGATCACGGCCTACCGCCATCATGGGTTCGGCCACTCAGAGCTCTCCTCCAGCTCTTCACTGCAGCATCCCGGCCCCATCGCCTCTCCACTGAGCCAGTTCCATGTTCGGGTTCCTCAAGAAAGTCGGCGACTACACCCGCGACGCGGTGAGTGCGGCCAATTACATGACCCAGGGTCTGGCCGTCACCTTCGATCACCTGCGCCGCCGGCCGGTCACGGTTCAGTACCCCTACGAGAAGCTGATCCCCTCCGAGCGCTATCGGGGCCGCATCCACTACGAGTTCGACAAGTGCATCGCCTGCGAGGTATGCGTACGCGTCTGCCCGATCAACCTGCCTGTGGTGGATTGGGTGATGAACAAGGCCACCAAGAAGAAGGAGCTGCGCAACTACTCCATCGACTTCGGGGTGTGCATCTTCTGCGGCAACTGCGTGGAGTACTGCCCCACCAACTGTCTGTCGATGACGGAGGAATACGAGCTGGCGGCCTTTGACCGCCACAGCCTCAACTACGACAACATCGCCCTGGGCCGCCTGCCCACCAGCGTGACGACCGACCCTTCGGTGATCCCCCTGCGCGAGCTGGCCTACCTGCCTAAGGGGGAGATGGATCCCCATGGCGTGCCGGATACCGCACCCCGTGCCGGCAGACTGCCGGAGCAGGTGCTTGAGACCCTGCCCAAGAGCGAGCCGGCTGCAGCTGCCGCCAACGCCGCAGCCCCCACCCAGGAGAAGGCCTGATGACGATCGCCTCCACCACCCAGCTGATCTGCTTCGCCGTGCTCTCGGCCACCCTGGTGCTCGGTGCCCTGGGCGTGGTGCTGTTGCCCAACATCGTCTATTCGGCCTTCCTGCTGGGTGGTGTCTTCCTCTCGGTGGCGGGTCTTTATCTGCTGCTCAATGCCAGTTTCGTGGCCGCCGCCCAGGTGCTCGTCTACGTGGGAGCCGTGAACGTTCTGATCCTGTTTGCGATCATGCTCGTGAACAAGAAGGAAACGATGGCTGCGATCCCTGGCCTGGGGCTGCGGAGACTGCTGTCTGGCCTGGTGTGCGGTGGTCTGTTCGCCCTGCTGATCCGGGTGGCCTTCACCACCCCCTGGGCCCTGCCCGGTCCGATTCCCTTGGGAGAGGAGGCCACCATCCGCATCGGTGAGCACCTCTTCTCCGACTACCTGCTGCCCTTCGAGCTGGCCTCGGTGCTGCTGCTGATGGCGATGATCGGTGCAATCGTGCTGGCCCGCCGTGATGTGTTCAGTGCCGATGTGATCACCGGTGAGCCGGCTGATCAGGGTCTGATCGAGAAGGCCCGCACCCCCCTTCTTCTGGAGAAGCCCTGATGGAATTCACCATTCCCCTCCAGGCCTACCTGGCGCTTGCGGCCGTGCTCTTCTGTGCCGGCGTATGGGGCCTGATCAACAGCCGCAATGCCGTGCGGGTGCTGATGAGCATCGAGCTGATGCTGAATGCCGTGAACATCAATCTGATGGCTTTCTCCAGCTACCTGGATGGCCAGCTGATCCGCGGCCAGGTGTTCGCCATCTTCGTGATCACGGTGGCTGCCGCTGAGGCGGCGGTGGGCCTGGCGATCCTCCTCTCGCTCTACCGCAACCGCGAAACGGTGGACATGGAGCGGTTCAATCTGCTGCGCTGGTAGGCCCCGGTCATGCATCTGGGGCGTGTCTGGCTGATTGCACGCTCCGGCAGCCTGGCAGCCGAGCGCATGGCCCGCCGCTGTCGCGACGATCTGGCGGCCGAAGGGGTGGCTGTGGTGGTGGCCCAGAGCGGTCTCACCAGCAACCCCTTCCCTGGCCTTCTGGCTACGGAGGACGCCCTGCCCGACCTGGCGATCGTGCTGGGCGGTGACGGCACCGTGCTGGGTGCGGCCCGCCACCTGGCGCCCCATGGGGTGCCGATCCTCAGCTTCAACGTGGGCGGACGCCTGGGTTTCCTCACCCACGATCCCGCTTTGCTGCGGCTGAGCGGTGACGCCGACAGCCTCTGGCAGCGCCTGCGCGACGACCACTTCGCCCTCGAGCGACGCATGATGCTGCAGGCCAGGGTGGAACGGGCCGATGGGGTTGCCGATCCGGCTGCGGAGCCCCACCTCGCTCTCAACGACATCTATCTGCGCCCTGCTCTCGATGAGCTGAGCTCCACCTGCGTGCTCGAGCTGGACATCGACGGTGAGGTGGTGGATCAATACCGAGGCGATGGGCTGATCATCGCCACGCCCACCGGCTCCACCGGATACGCCATGGCGGCCGGCGGGCCGATCCTGCACCCCGGCATCGAGGCGATCGTGGTGAGTCCGATCTGCCCGATGAGCCTCTCAAGCCGCACGGTGGTGGTGCCGCCCCGTGCGAGGTTGAGTGTGTGGCCCCTGGGTGAAACCAGCCGGCGTGTGCGTCTCTGGCACGATGGAGCCGCTGCCACCGAACTGGAGCCGGGCGATCGGGCTGTTGTGGAGCGCAGCCCCCATCCCGCCCTGCAGCTGCTGCTCGAGCAGAGCCCCTCCTACTACCGCACCCTCACCCACAAGCTGCACTGGGCCGGCAGCCTGGTGGCAATGGAGCCCTCACACAACTGATGCCATGGCCCTGGAAATTGAGCGGCGCTTCCTGGTGCGGGGCGAGCAGTGGCGTGCCCACGTGCGCTGGAGTGCTCTCCTGCAGCAGGGCTACCTGCTGGCGGCAGGAACCGCTCCCACCGGGCTCACGGTGAGGGTGCGGCGAGCTGGGCAGCAGGCCTGGCTCACGATCAAGGCCAGGCCTGCGACCGAGGCCGGAGCGCCAGCGCGCGCCGATCGGGTGCGTCAGGAATTCGAGTACGGGATCCCGCTTGTCGATGCCGAGCAGCTGCTGCAGGTGGCACCCGTGCAGCTCAGCAAGTGGCGCCATGGTCTTGACCTGCCCGGGGGCGAGTGGGTGCTGGATGTGTTTGAAGGCGCCAATGCTCCGCTGGTGGTGGCTGAGGTGGAGCTGGCCGATCCCGACCAGTTTCTGCAGGCGCCGGACTGGTGTGTGCTTGAGCTCACCGGTCGCCACGAGCTCAGCAATGCCGCGCTGGCTCATACTCCCCTCTCCCAGTGGTCTCCAGATCGGCGCGAGGAGCTGCTGGCCTGGACAGCCCAGCAGGCCCTAAGCTGAATCTGAAGCAAATCGAAAGAAGGCGCGCGTGGGTCACGCTCCCGTCACAGGTCTCTACGACAGCCAGGGCGTGCTCCGTTTCGCAGGGCGGGATCAGGCCGACTGCCTTGCGTATGCCGAGCTGTTTGGTCTGGATCCCTGCCACTACTGCCTCCTGCCCCTGGTGCAGAGCAAGGCCGAGGAATTGGCCGCCGCTGTCTGAACCTCCCGCCCTGGGCTGAGGGGTGGGTATCGTCCTACGGGATCGGTTTACGGGCCTGGCTGGGATCCACCGAGCAGCAATTGAAGCCATCCCGGCAGATCTTGCCGTTGTCCATGGCCCAATTGAGCAGGGCCACGCGGTTTTTGGCACCGGTCTTGGTGAAGATGTTGCTCACGTGGTTGTCCACCGTGCGCTTGCTGATCGTGAGGGCTTCGGCGATCTCCTGATTGGTGAGGCCCTGGGCCACCAGCTCAATGATTTCCAGCTCCCGTGCCGAGAGGTCGCGCTCCCCGGGATCCCGATGCGAGCTGTCGCGCTGGGTCGCTTCACGCTGGGAGGCGTCGTGCTCTGGGGCCGGCCGCTCGACGCGTTGGTCTTCCATCCGCCCATGCCGGCAGCCAGAAAGTCACTGTAGGCAGGGCCGTGGCGCATGATGGGGGCCGTAATGGCGTCGTCTGGCTTGCTGCTGCAACGGGTTCTGGCTTCAGGGGCGCCCGCGATCACGGCCGAGGTGACCCCCCCCCGCGGCGGCGATCCTGCCCGCACCCTGGCCGCTGCGGAAGCCCTGCGGGGTTGGGTGCACGCTGTGAACGTGACCGACGGCAGCCGCGCGGTGATGCGGATGAGCAGCCTGGCTGTCTGTCGGTTGCTGCTCGACCGCGGTGTGGAGCCGGTGCTGCAGGTGGCTTGTCGGGACCGCAACCGCATTGCCCTGCAGGCCGATCTGTTGGGCGCCCATGCCCTTGGCCTGCGCAACCTGCTCTGCCTGACCGGCGATCCGGTGCGGGCCGGCGATCAGCCCACGGCGCGGCCGGTGAATGAGCTGGAGGCGGTGCGGCTGCTGCAGCTGGTTCGCCAGCTCAACGGCGGTCACGATCCCGTTGCCGGCGACCTGCCTGACGGGCCTACCGACCTGTTCGCCGGGGCGGCCGCCGATCCCCAGTCACCGAGTTGGAGTGGCCTGCGTCAGCGCACCCGTCGCAAGGCGGAAGCGGGTGCCCGCTTTCTGCAGACCCAGATGGTGATGGACGCCGATGCCCTCAGGCGGTTTGTCGAGGAGATCGCCGCCCCCTTGGGCTTGCCGGTGCTGGCTGGGGTGTTTCTGCTCAAGTCGGCCAAGAATGCCGCGTTCATCAATCGGGTGGTCCCCGGCGCCGCCATTCCCCAGGCCGTGATCGACCGATTGGCGGCGGCGGCCGATCCAGCAGCGGAAGGGATTGCGATCGCGGCTGGGCAGGTGGCGCGATACCTGGACATCGCCCAAGGGGTGCACCTGATGGCCGTCAAGGCCGAAGAGCGCATCCCGGCGATCCTGGAGAAGGTCGGTTTCAGGGGGGTGCTGCCGGCCCAGGGGTGTTAAACAGCGGCCTGACTGATGGCCAGATCGGTGCCCAGCAGTTCGGCCAGGGCCTTCTGCTGGGGGGATGGTTCCACCACATCCTGGCGACGGACATCCGTGATCAGCCAGTCGAGTGCAGCTTCCTGAAGATCGAAGTGATCACCATTGCGGTCCACGCAGTAGCGACCGAACACCAGCTTTTCCACAAGCCGAACGCCGGGGCCGATGCGTGAATAGTCGAAGATGATCGAGTTGTCGATCGTGGCGCCCTCGCAGATGTGACAGCTGGGGCCGATCATGGCAGGACCAACGATCGTGGCTCCGTCTTCGATCCTGGTCATGCCTCCCACATACACCGGTCCCTGCACATTGATCTTGTCCCAGTTGGCGGCCACATTCAGACCGGCGTAGATCCCAGGGCGAACTTCCTTCCCCGGGATCTGCACCTGGCGAACCTCGCCTTGCAGCACGCTGCGGATTGCCTGCCAGTAATCCGGCACCTTGCCGATGTCCACCCATTCAAATTCCATGGGCAGGGCGTAAAATGGTGCTCCGACTTCCACCAGGCGGGGAAACAGGTCTGAGCCGATGTCAAACGGCATGTCGCTGGGGATGTAATCCAGCACTGCGGGCTCAAAGATGTAGATGCCCGTGTTGATCATGTCGCTGGCGGCCTCGTCTACCGCCGGCTTTTCCTGGAAGGAGCGCACACGGCCGTCGGCATCCGTGACAACCACGCCATAGCTGCTCACCTGCTCTTTGGGTACCCGCTTGGTGATCAGGCTGGCCAGGGCACCTTTCTCCCGGTGACGCCGCACTGCTTCGGTGAGGTCGAGATCGATCAGGGCATCACCGCAGAGCACCACAAAGGTGTCGTCGAAGAAGGGCTGAAAATTTTGAATCTTCTTGAGCCCGCCTGCCGACCCCAGCGCATCGCCAATCAGCTCGCCATCTTCAACGCGGCCTTCAAAGCTGTAGGCGATCTGAACGCCAAACCTCTGGCCATCACGGAAGTAGTTCTCGATCTCCTCGGCCAGGTGGGAGACGTTCACCATGATTTCGTTGAAGCCGTGCTCTCGCAGCAGCTCAAGCAGAAACTCCATTACAGGTTTCTGCAGGATCGGGATCATCGGCTTGGGAATGGTCTGCGTGATGGGACGCACCCTTGTTCCCTTGCCGGCCGCCAGGATCATCGCCTTCATCGGCGTTTGCTCACGTCGGTCGGATGCGTCACTCTAGTTGCAGTCTTCAGGCAGCCAGAGGTGTGAAAGCCGGCCCCTGCTCTGGCACGAGGGGTAGTTGCACGCTCTCGCCAGCGTCTAGAAAGCGCCGGAGGCGCAGCGGACCAAACAGCCCTCCTTCCTGTTCCAGGGCCAGCTTGCCCTGGTGGGTGAGAAACAGCAGGGCCCAGAACACGCCCACCCGGTCCCGGTCGAGCTCTTCGGCCGCATTGTCGGCATCCACCTTCCCAGCCCAGGCCTCCACAAGCTCATCGAAGCCCACCCAGTCCATCGCGGCACGCCATTCGAGCAAAAACAGGCTCAGGGCAGCGGTGGTTTCGGGCAGTTTCTCCCGATGGGCCAGTGCCGCCACCTGGGCGATGGCCGCCCGCTCGCTGTAGCGCCTGGGCCGCTGGCGCTGGCGTGTACGCAGCTCCTCCGTCTCGATCCGCTCGGCAATGTCCTCCAGTTGGCGGATGAGTTCCCCAAGGGTCACCGGTCTTTGCAGGGGTGGTGGTGCCACGGGGCGCCGCCAGAGGTGCCGCTCGGGCCGACGTGGCAGTTCGACGCCGGCCTGCATCAGCCAGCCTTGCCCATCCTCCTCGAACCCGAACTCCAGTTCCTCCTCCAACACTGGCTCAGGCGGGAAGGTGGCCGCTTCCAGCACCTCGGCCTTGAGCGCCACCAGCACCGAGGCTGCCAGGAATGCCTCGCTTGTTTCGGCCAGATCCTGCTCGTAGCTGCCGCCCATGGCCCGCACCAGCCGCGGCACCTCGATCCGCTGACGCAGCTGATCGAGAAAGCCGTCGACCACGGCGATCACATCCACGTCCCAGGGGTCGAGTTCACCACGCTCGGCTGCGTCCTGCAGCAGCCGGATGGCCAGCCTGGCGCCTGTTTCAGCCAAGACCGACGGCCAGCTCCCCAGGCGCGACTGCGGTCACGCTACCGGTCTGGGACCCATCTCGCCACGTCACACCACATCTGGCGTGGTGGCCTGGTGTGATGGGCGGTCCTGGAGGGGAGTCAATTCACCGAGACGGACACGTCGGAAGCGCTGTCGGCGTCGTTGTGCTGCTGGGCCGAGCTCTGGCCGGCAGCGGGCAGCAGCCCGAGCTGTGCATCCACGGTGGCCCGATAGCGCTGCAGGTCGTTTTCCAGCTCCTGGATGCGCACCTGCTGGGCCTGGAACTCACTCTGGCTCTGCAGCGCCTCCACTTTGCGCACCACGCCCGTCCACACCGCAAACACCCAGGCGGCGGTGGCTCCCACTCCGCCGACGATCAGCAGCAGTGCAGCCAGGGGCATGGTGGCCTTGAGCCCAGGCAGGAAGTTGACCGTGGTTGGAGCGGTGTTCTCCAGGGTGAACATCACCATGGCCAGGCCGAAGCTGAAGATCAGCAGGAAGTTCAGCTGTTTCATCGCGCGGTGTCGCCGTCCGCCAACTGGGAATTCAAGGTAGTCAGGGTTGCTGCGGGCAGTCAGTCATGGCGTCGATCACGCCCAAGATCGTCACAGTTGGGTCGCTTCGCTCCGTAGGTTCCGGAGCGGCCTGGTTCAGCCGCCGATGGATGGGGCCACCAGAAGTGGTTGGCGGATCAGTCCAGCTCCCGCTGGCCGCTTGAGCGCCTGAAGTGCAAGCTGGTCGCGGTTCACGAGCGCTTCGATCGAGGCCCGGTAGGTGTCGGTCATGATCCGCGGGTAGAGGCCGATGCCGATGATCGGCACCAGCAGGCAGCTGATCACGTAGATCTCGCGGGGCTCGGCATCCACGAGGTGGGTGTGCGAGGCGAGCTGGGCGTTTTCCTTTCCGAAGAAGATCTCCCGCAGCATCGAGAGCAGGTAGATGGGGGTGAGGATCACCCCCACCGCCGCCAGCACGGCGATCACAACCCGGAAGCTGAGGGTGTAGGCCTCACTCGTTGCAAAGCCCACGAACACCATCAGTTCGCTCACAAAGCCGCTCATTCCCGGCAGGGCCAGCGATGCCAGGGAACAAACAGTCCAGAGCGCGAACATCTTGCGCATCTTCTGTCCCACGCCGCCCATCTCATCGAGCTGAAGGGTGTGGGTGCGGTCGTAGGTGGCACCCACCAGGAAGAACAGGCTGGCTCCGATCAAACCGTGGCTGATCATCTGCAGCATCGCTCCGCTGGTGCCGAGGGCGCTGAAGCTGCCGATGCCGATCAGTACGAAGCCCATGTGGCTGATCGAGCTGTAGGCGATCTTCCGTTTCAGGTTGCGCTGGGCAAAGGAGGTGAGAGCGGCATAGATGATGTTCACCACTCCCAGCACCACCAACAGGGGCGCGAACTGGGCATGGGCTGCCGGCAGCAGCTGGGCGTTGAAGCGCAGCAGGGCATAGCCTCCCATCTTCAACAGGATGCCGGCCAGCAGCATGTGCACCGGTGCCGTGGCCTCGCCGTGGGCATCGGGCAGCCAGGTGTGCAGCGGCACGATCGGCAACTTCACCCCGAAGGCGATGAGCAGGCCCGCGTAGCAGAGCACCTGGAACTTCAGCGGGAAGTCCTTGGCCATCAGCGCGCTGTATTCAAAGCTGGTGCTGCCACCGAAGAAGGCCATCGCCAGTCCCACGATCAGGATGAACAGTGAGCTTCCGGCCGTGTAGAGGATGAACTTGGTGGCGGCGTACTGACGCTTCTTGCCGCCCCAGATCGCCAGCAGCAGATACACGGGAATCAGCTCCAGTTCCCAGGCCAGGAAGAACAGGAGCATGTCCTGCACAGCGAAAACGGCGATCTGGCCACCGTCCATGGCAAGCAGTAGGAAATAGAAGAGCCTGGGCTTGAAGCTCACCGGCCACGCCGCCAGGGCTGCCAGGGCGGTGATGAAACTGGTGAGCAGGATCAACGGCATCGACAGGCCGTCGGCTCCCACTGACCAGGCCAGCCCCAGGCTGGGCAGCCACTCCACCCGCTCCACCAGCTGCAGGCCCTCCACCGCCGGGTCGTAGCCGTTGAGGTAGCCCCCCACCGTGAGCATGAAGGTGGTGAGCGCCACTCCCAGGGCGAACCAGCGCACCTGGCGGCCGTCGCCCTTGTCGGGCACGAACGGGATCAGCAGTGCGGCCGCGATCGGGAACAGGATCGAGGCGCTCAGCCAGGGAAAGGCCACGGAGACAGGCTCTGCGTTGCTCGGAGTGTAGAAATTTCGGCCGGGCTGTCCCTGTTGTGGTGCGGGGAGTCACACAGTTCGTCGTTCTCTGCCTCCGTCCAACAGGCCGGCGGTGGCGCTGGGTTTGAGGAAGGGCAGGGCTTCAAACGGCCTGCAGCGGTATGCAGGCAAGCGACGCAGCGCAGAACTCAGCTCAGCCCAGCGACCCGAACAGCACCACCAGGGCGACCACGCCGCCGAACACGATCAGGGCATAGAACTGGGCCCTGCCGGTCTCGAAGTACTTGAGGCCCTCGCCGCTGCCCAGGGTGAGCAGGCCGGTGAGGTTCACCACGCCGTCCACCACCTTGGAGTCGACGTCGAGCACGGATTTGGCCAGCTTGCGGCTGCCCTGCACGAACAGCTTGTCGTTGAGGGCGTCGAGATACCACTTGTTGGCCAGGAAGGCATTGATGGCGGGGAAGCGGTTGGCGAACAGGGCCGCCATGTCGAGCTTGCGCAGGGCGTAGGCGAGAACGGCCACCGTGATGCCCGCCAAAGAGATCGCCACAGAGGCTCCTGCCAGGGGCAGGAATTCGCTCCAGCTGAAGTGCTCGGCCATCTCGGCAGCCTCATGGGGATCGAGCAGGCCGGCGAAGCGGCTATGCCAGGGGGTGCCCAGCAGACCGATCAGCATTGATGGCACCGCCAGCACCGCCAGGGGCATGGCCATCTGCCAGCCGGATTCATGCGGGTGGTCGGCATGGTGGCCATGACCGTGTTCGTCGTCACTGCCGCTGCCTTTGCCGGCGGCGGCCAGCAGTTGGGCTGCCATGGCCTTGTCGTTGCCGCGGAATGGGCCCTCAAAGGTGAGGAAGTAGAGCCGGAACATGTAGAAGGCGGTCATGCCAGCCGTGACAAACCCCATCGCCCAGAGCAGGGGATAGGTGTTGAAGGCCTGGCCGAGGATCTCGTCCTTGCTCCAGAAGCCCGCCAGGGGGGGGATGCCGGCGATCGCCACACAGCCGATCAAGAAGGTGGCGGAGGTGATCGGCATGTACTTGCGCAGGCCACCCATCAGGCGCATGTCCTGGGCCAGCACCGGCTCATGGCCCACCACCTCCTCCATGGCGTGGATCACCGAGCCCGAGCCCAGGAACAGCATCGCCTTGAAGAAGGCGTGGGTGACCAGGTGAAACATGCCGGCCACCGGGGCCCCACAGCCCATCGCCAGCATCATGTAGCCGAGCTGGCTCACCGTGCTGTAGGCCAGCCCCTTCTTGAGGTCCTGCTGGGTGAGGGCGATCGAGGCGCCCAGGAACAGGGTGATCGTGCCGATCACGGCGATGGTGAGCTGCACGGCCGGGAAGGGCTCGTACACAGGCTGGAGCCGGGCCACCAGGAACACGCCGGCCGCCACCATCGTGGCGGCGTGGATCAGGGCGGAGATCGGGGTGGGACCCTCCATGGCGTCGGGAAGCCACACGTGCAAGGGGAACTGGGCCGACTTGGCCATCGGCCCCATGAACACCAGCAGGCACAAGAGCACAGCCACGCCATTGCTCAGGCTGCCGCTTGCCACAGCTTCCTGCAGGCCGGCGCCGATCTCCTCGAAGCCGAAGCTGCCCGTGGCCCAGAACAGGCCCAGGATGCCCAGCAGCAAGCCGAAGTCGCCCACCCGGTTGGTCACGAAGGCCTTCTGGGCGGCGTTGGCAGCGCCGTCGCGGTCGTACCAGAAGCCCACCAACAGGTAGGAGCACATGCCCACCAGCTCCCAGAACACGTAGATCTCGAGCAGGTTGGGGCTGATCACCAGGCCCAGCATCGAGCTGCTGAACAGAGCCAGGTAGGTGAAGAAGCGCACATAGCCCTTGTCGTGGGCCATGTAACCGTCGGAATAGACCATCACCAGCACGGCGATGGTGGTGACCAGGGCCAGCATCACCGCCGCCAGGGCATCCACCCGGAAGCCCATCTGCAGGTTGAACGTGCCGGCGCTGGCCCAGTTGAACAGCACCTCGGTGGGGCCTGCCCCCGCCAGCTGCTGGGCCAGGATCGCGTAGCTGAGCACCGCCGCGGCGCCCACACAACTGATCAGCAACCAGGCCACGGGTTTGCGCAGCCGGTTGACCGTACGGTTGAAGCTGATCAGGCCCAGGCCCACCAGGCAGGCCCCGGCCAGGGGCAACACCGGGATCAACCAGGCAAGTTCTGCGGCTGAAGGCATCCCGGGGTGCTCCCTTGGGGCGGGCTGATCGCGAGTGTAGGCAGTGCGGGCCTGGCCTTCTGCGGATTGATGGGGGACTGCTGGCGCAGCGCTCAGGCCAGCCAGTGGGCCAGGGCGCTGCGGGAAAAGGCGGTGGCCCCAAGGCCGATGAACTGATGGGCCCACCAGAACACCCCCACGGCGATGGCGATGCCCAGTTGGGCTGGCCTGAGGAATTCAGCCAGAACAAGCCGCTGGCGGCCAGCGAGCACCGCCGCAAACGGGATCACCGAGGTGCTGGCTCTGAGCTCCTCAAAGGCCGCGCCGAACCGTTTGGCCAGGCGCCGGTCGCCGTTCCACACCGCAAACAGGTGGTGGGCGATCAGGCCGATGCAGGTGGCCACCATAAAACTGCTGCCGATCCAGAGCAGGTGGGTGGCGCACCAGAGGATCTGACCCACCGCCTGGGGATGGCGGCTGATGCGGATGATCCCGGTGGCGTAGAGGCGCACCTGGGGCTTCAGCACCGCCGGGATCTCCAGCAGGTTGTAGGTGGCCGGGTAGAGAAAGAGGAAGCTGATGGCCGTGCCAATCCACACCACGGGCAGGATCCAGGGCTGGTCCTGCAGGTTCCAAAGGCGGATGCCGTCGTAGCGGTGGGCCAGGAAGTAGCCGATCACCACCGCGGCCGAGGGGATGCTCACCCCGGCGAACAGCAGTCGCCAGGCCCGCTCGCCGATGCGCTCGGCGCCCCAGCTACGCAGGGAGGCCCCGCCGCTGTGGATCACCGCGAAGGCCAGCAGCAGGCCGAGCATCACCCAGCTGCTGTGATGGAGGGAGCTGGCGGGCACGGCAGTGGGGATGTGAAGCTGCGGATTCTGGCGCCGGCCGGTCCCCCTAGAGTTTCGCTTCGCCTGCAGGCCTCCTGGCCTGCATTCCCGCTGCCCCTTGCCGCTGGTCCCTAGGCCCACTGATGGCAGATCTGCCCTTCACCCTCGACCAGCTGCGCATCCTGCGTGCCATTGCCAGTGAGGGCAGCTTCAAGAAAGCGGCCGACAGCCTCTATGTGACCCAGCCGGCGGTGAGCCTGCAGATCCAGAACCTGGAGAAGCAGCTCAGTGTGAGCCTGTTTGACCGGGGCGGGCGCAAGGCCCAGCTCACCGAGGCGGGCCACCTGCTGCTCAGCTACTGCGACCGGATCCTCAGCCAGTGCCAGGAGGCCTGCCGCGCCCTCGACGACCTGCACAACCTCAAGGGCGGCTCGCTGATCGTGGGCGCCAGCCAGACCACGGGCACATACCTGATGCCCCGCATGATCGGGTTGTTCCGCCAGAAATATCCCGATGTGGCGGTGCAGCTGCAGGTGCACAGCACCCGTCGCACCGGCTGGAGCGTGGCCAATGGTCAGGTGGATCTGGCGATCATCGGCGGTGAGCTGCCCAGCGATCTCAACGAGCAGCTGCAGGTGGTGCCCTATGCGGTGGATGAGCTGGCCCTGGTGCTGCCCACCAAGCACCCCCTGGCCCGCCTGCCGGAGCTCACCAAGGACGACCTCTACCGGCTGGGCTTCGTGTGCCTCGATGCCCAGTCGACCACGCGCAAGATGGTGGACCAGCTGCTGGCTCGCTCCGGCCTGGATGTGGCTCGCCTCAAGATCGAGATGGAGCTCAACTCCTTCGAGGCCATCAAGAACGCTGTACAGAGCGGCCTGGGCGCTGCGTTTCTGCCGGTTGTGTCGATCGAGCGGGAACTCTCCGCCGGCACCCTGCACCGGCCCCAGGTGGCCGATCTGCTGGTGCGGCGCCAGCTGAAGCTGATCACCCACCCGGCCCGCTACTGCTCCCGCGCCGCCGATGCCTTCCGCCGCGAGGTGTTGCCGGTGTTCGCCAGCGCCGACAGCCCGCTGAGGCGCCCCCTGCAGGCGACTCAATCCCAGTCGGGAGCCGATGCAGAGACCGCTCAGAACTGAATCAGATCAGAACTGATCGGCCTCAGGGGTGATACCCACGCTGTCGTCGGCGACGCCCTTGGTGATGAACTTGTTTTCGGTGGTGTCGGTCTGATAGACGCAGCGCACGATCGGCTTGTCCTTGATCGAGCCGATGTAGGCAAAGGTGTTCATCCGCTGCTTGCACTGCCGCATCTGCTCGGCGGTCACCGCCCCCTCCTTCTGCAACACGCTCCAGTTTTCCCGCCGGATCACACAGCCGGGCTTGAGCGAGGGCTGGGTCACGAAGCTGGAGCTGGGGTTCATCGTGGTGTACAGCTCAATGTCCATCACGAAGGCGCTGGCCCCCCACTGCCGGCAGAACTCCGGATCGGGCACGGCCATGTCGAGCTGCTGGGAGCTGGCGATATTGCCCTGGTTGCCCTGGGTGGTGCTGGAGATGGCGGTGCCGATGCCGATGCCCACCACCAGCACGCCGGCCAGGATGGCGAGCGTGCCCACATTGAACTGAATCGGCCCGCCGCCGCCCGGGGCCCCACCCCCACCGGGACCGCCGCCACCGGGAGGACGTCCACTGCCACGCCGTGGCGGATCCGCGTAGCGATCGCCGTACCGATCGCCCCCGCGTTCACCCCCGCGTTCACCGAACCGTGCGCCTCCCCGCTCGTCGAAGGCGCGCTGTCCTGAACCGTCGTCAGAGCGGTCGTAAGCACGGTTGTAGGGGCGTTCGCCGGCGCGGCTGCGGGTCACAGGGTTTCGGGGGTGCGGGGCAGGCCCATCGAGTAGTTGAGCACCCGGCAATCGGGGTTGTAGCGGAGCTCGCCGGCCTGGAGCAGCTGGCGGATCGTGCCCTCCAGGTCCGAACCGATGCGGCGCAGGTTGTACTCGCTCAGCTCCGCTCCGGCATGGGCTGCCACCAGATCGCGAAAGCGCTGCTGCACCTTCTCGAGCACCGGCTGGTCCCAGAGGAATTCGTTGTCGGGGTCCACATCCAGGGTCAGCTGGCTGGGGTCGGGCACCAGATCGCCACCCTCAACCCGGGCCGTGAACAGGCGCACGTGTCGGGTGGTGGATTTGAGCAGAAGATCGGCCATGGCTCCTGGAGTGGCACCCGGTCGGCCAACTCTAGGAACCCGCCCCCTCTATGGTTGCGGCTGGTTTCTTCCGTGGATATGCGCGTCGCCATCGCCGGTGCCGGCCTGGCTGGCCTGGCCTGTGCCAAGTACCTCTGCGACGCCGGCCATACCCCGATCGTGGTGGAAGCCCGCGACGTGCTGGGTGGCAAGGTGGCGGCCTGGCAAGACGAGGATGGCGACTGGTACGAGACCGGTCTGCACATCTTTTTCGGCGCTTATCGCAACATGCGCCAGCTCTTCAAGGAGCTGGACATCGAGGACCGGCTCCAGTGGAAGAGCCACTCGATGATCTTCAACCAAAAGGACAACCCCGGCACCTACAGCCGGTTCGATTTCCCAGATATCCCCGCCCCCTTCAACGGTGTGGCGGCGATCCTGGGCAACAACGACATGCTCACCTGGCCGGAGAAGATCTCTTTTGGCCTGGGCCTGGTGCCGGCGATGCTGCGGGGGCAGTCCTATGTGGAGGAGTGCGACAAGTATTCCTGGAGCGAATGGCTCAAGCTTCACAACATTCCCGATCGGGTGAATGATGAGGTATTCATCGCCATGGCCAAGGCGCTGAACTTCATCGACCCCGATGAGATCTCCAGTACCGTGGTGCTCACGGCACTG
Source organism: Prochlorococcaceae cyanobacterium (assembly GCA_044235095.1). GTDB lineage: Bacteria > Cyanobacteriota > Cyanobacteriia > PCC-6307 > Cyanobiaceae > NIES-981. The sequence continues at coordinate 149,887 of JBIIIC010000002.1, forward strand.
AATCGCTTTCTGCAGGAGAGCGACGGCTCGAAGATGGCCTTCCTCGATGGCAACCCGCCCGAGCGCCTCTGTCAGCCGATCGTGGACTACGTGACGGCGCGTGGTGGTGAGGTGCACCTCGACTCTCCTCTGCGGGAAATCGAGCTGAATGCCGATGGCACGGTGAGCGGCTTCCGCATCGGCGGCATCAAGGGGAAAGAGGGCTACGCCCTCACGGCAGATGCCTATGTGAGCGCTATGCCGGTGGATCCCTTCAAGTTGTTGATCCCTGAGGCCTGGAAGTCGATCCCCTACTTCCAGAAGCTCGATGGGCTGAACGGCGTGCCGGTGATCAACATTCACCTCTGGTTTGATCGCAAGCTCACCGAGATCGACCACCTGCTGTTCAGCCGCAGCCCGCTGCTGAGCGTGTATGCCGACATGAGCAACACCTGCAAGGAATACGAAGATCCCGAGCGCTCGATGCTCGAGCTGGTGTTCGCCCCAGCCAAGGACTGGATCGGCCGCCCGGATGAGGAGATTGTGGCCGCCACGATGGAGGAGCTGAAGCGCCTGTTCCCGCAGCATTTCACGGGCGACAACCAGGCTCAGCTGCGCAAGTCGATCGTGGTGAAGACACCGCTGTCGGTCTACAAGACTGTGCCCGGCTGCCAGCAGCTGCGGCCCGATCAGGTCAGCCCGATTGCCAACTTCTTCCTGGCCGGTTGCTACACGATGCAGCGCTACCTGGCCTCGATGGAGGGGGCGGTGCTCAGTGGTAAGCAGTGTGCTCAGTCGATCGCCGCTTCGCCCCTTGCTTCAGGCGCCGGCACCGCTGCGCCGCAGCCGGCGGTGGCGGCCTGAGTCGGCTGGTGCCCGCGCCATTCGCCAGCACTGCCCTCCCCAGCCTGGAGCAGGCCTACGAGGATTGCCGGCGGGAAACCGCTGAGTGGGCCAAGACCTTCTACCTGGGCACCTTGCTCATGCCGACGGCCAAGCGCCGGGCTATCTGGGCCATCTACGTGTGGTGCCGCCGCACCGATGAGCTGATGGACAGCCCGGAGGCCCAGGCTCGCCCCGTGGCTGAGCTGGCCGAGCGGCTCGACCACTGGGAGCAGCGGACCCGGGGCCTGTTCGCCGGTGATGTGCGCGATGGCCTGGATCTGGTGATGTGCGACACCCTGGAGCGCTATCCCCAGCCGATCCAGCCCTATCTCGACATGATCGAGGGCATGCGCATGGATCTGCAGAAGCAGCGCTATGCCAACTTCGCCGAGTTGGAGCTCTACTGCTACCGCGTGGCTGGCACCGTGGGTCTGATGACCCAGGAGGTGATGGGGGTGGACGCTGCCTACACCAGCGCCCCCTGGAGCGAGCGTCCCGACACCAGCGAGGCAGCCGTGGCGCTCGGCATCGCCAACCAGCTCACCAACATCCTGCGCGATGTGGGCGAAGACCGCGGGCGGGGGCGGATTTATCTACCCCTCGATGAACTGGCCCACTTCGGCTATTCGGAAGCTGAGCTGATGGCCGGTGTGGTGAATGACAACTGGCGGGCATTGATGCGTTTTCAGCTGGAGCGGGCCCGGGATTGGTTCGCGCGCTCGGAGTCCGGCGTGCGCTGGCTTGCACCCGATGCCCGCTGGCCGGTGTGGGCATCGCTGCGTCTGTATCGCGGCATCCTCGATGTGATCGAGCAGCACGGCTACGACGTGTTCAACCACCGTGCCTACGTGCCGCGGGCCGGCAAGCTCCTCGATCTTCCCTTCTCCTTCCTGGTGGCTCAGGCCCGCTGAGCCCGCTTTGAAGCATCAGGGCTGGGGGCATCGAGCAACCAGCGCAGCAGGATCGGGTTCACCAGCTCCGGGGCCTCATCGTGGGGGCAGTGGCCCAGGCCAGGCAGCACCACCAGCTCGCGAATGCAGCTGAACTGAGCCGCCCAGCGCCGGGCCTCGGCCGGATCCTCCCAGGGGTCGGCCTCGCCCCAGATCATTCGCACCGGCACCGCGGGCTCGTTCCGGCTGAGCAGCTCCAGCAGCTCGGGGGCCAGGTGGTCGTTGAACAGATTGACGAACCCCCGGAAGCTCTCGCTGGCGCCTGGGCTGGTGCTGGGACGGTACAGCAGTTCCACCAGCTCGTCGTCCACGTGGGCGCCACTGGGGTAGGCCTGGGCCAGGACCTGCCGGATGAAGGCGGGACGTGCCAGCAGGCGAAACAGGGGCTCGATCACGGCGCGCTGGCGCACCATGGCCTTGAGCAGGGGGCGGCTGCTGAGTTCCCACCAGGGGAGATCGGCCGCCCGCTTGTCGTCGAGGGTGCGCTGGGCGCAGTCGATCAGCACCACCTGCTTGAGGGCAATGCCGCGCTGCTGCAACAGGCATGCAGCCTTGAGCGCCACCATGCCGCCGATCGAATTGCCGATCAGCTGCAGAGATCCCTGCGGCGGCATGGTGGCGCCTAGGGCCTCAAGGGCATCCACCACCTGCTCGGCCCAGAGGTCGAAGCAGTAGCGCACCGCACCGGGTTGCTCCGGCTCATCGGCCAAACGTGAGCGTGGTTTGTCGCTGGCACCGAATCCCAGCAGATCGATCGCCAGCACCCGAGCCTGCTCAGAGAGAGCAGGCAGGGTGTGGCGCCAGTGCTCTGCGGAGGCTCCGAAACCGTGGATCAGCACCACGGTGGCGGAGGAGTCAGCGGGGCCCGCCTCGAGTGAACGGATTGCGTGTCCGCGCCACAGCCAGGTTCTCTCCAGGGGCGCTGTCAGTGAACCCGTCAAGAGAGCGGTGGTTCGGGGCAGATGAGTCTGACAGCGGCGGCTCAGACAGCGGTCTTCTGGTTGTCCAGCAGTTGCTTGAGCTTGGCCAGTTCGCCGGCCCAGCGGGGATCGGGAGACTGGCTGTCCACGCTGTCGGAATGCACCACCTTGTTCACCGCCTTGCGGAGAGGGGTGGGGGAGCCGCCGGGACCACGGCGGTCGTTGCCAGCTGGACCGCGACGCTCGTCGCGGCGCTCGGAGATTTCGATGCGCAGGCTGTTGCCGCCGAAATCCTTGCCATTCAGCTGCTCGATCACCGTCTCGGCCAGCTTCTGGTCGTCCACGTTGGCGAAGCCGAAACCGCGGCAGGCGCCTGTTTCGCGGTCGTTCACGGCCTTGAATCGCACCCCTTCACCCACGCTGCTGAACAGAGCTTCAAGCTCCTTGGCATCGAAGGTCTGCGGCAGGTTGCCGACGTAGAGACGAATGCTCATGGAAGGGGAAGGAAAGAAAACTTCAGCAGGGCGAGGAAGGAACCCTCTGCAGAACAGGACTGGAGGAAACGAGCCTCTGATTCACGCCTTTGCACCAAGAAGTTAATCACGGCGCTCATCCAGCCACTGCCGCGCGGCGACCACCGCGGCCTCGCGGCCGCTTGCGAGCCTGCCGAAGGCGCGTTCCCGGCTGAGGTGCTGCAACAGCTGCCCCAGCTGGGGACCGGGGGGTAGGCCCAGAAACTGCTGCAGCTGGTTGCCATTGAGGGGTGGTTGCGGGTGAAAGAGGGGGTCGGCGGGATCCCGCCAGCGCTCCATGGCTCGCCGTGCCGGTGCCGCTGGCAGGGCGAGCAGCAGGGCTGGCAGGTCGCCTTCCAGCTCCCGCTGCAGGCGTAGGCGCTCACCCTCGCCCAGGCCATCGAGTGGGCCATCGAGTGGGCTGGCATGCTCCACCAAGCGCTCCAGGGTGCTGGCCCAGTGCCGCAGCCGCTGGCATTGCTGCTGCAGCTTGCGGCTGGCATTCAGGCCGGCGAGAGCTTGGCCATCCAGCAGCGCCGCCAACCTGGCCAGCCGGAGGGCGGATGCTGTCTCGTGGGACTCCAGCTCACGCTCGATCGCAGCACCAGCACCCAGTGCCACCAGAGGCAAGCCGGGATGGATCTCGGCCCCCCACGGTGCCAGCAAACCTGCAGCCCAGGCCTGCTGCAGGCCCAGTTCGCCGCTGGGCAGGCCAGCCAGTTTGTCGAGCTCGGCCAGCACCCGCTCGCCCGCCACGTCGCCCAGGTGGGCTGCATGGAGGTGGATCCAGCGATGGGTGGTGGCCTCCAGCTCCAGGCCCAGCTCGCAGCTCAGTCGCACCCCACGCAGCAGCCGCAGTGGGTCAGCCAGCAGGTTGGCCTCGCTCACCGCCATCAGCTGGCCGCGGGCCAGGTCGGCCAGGCCGCCGGTGGGATCCAGCGGATCCGTGCCCGGGGCCAGGGGCAGGGCAATGGCGTTGGCGCTGTAATCGCGGCGGCGCAGATCGCTCGCCAGATCCGGGCCTTCCTGGCATGCCAGGTCGATCGTCCAGCCGCGCAGCACCAGTCGGGCGATGTCGCGCTCGGCATCGAGCACCACGGCGGTTCCGCCCAGCTGCCGGGCCAGCCGACGGCAGAGATCAATGGCGCCGACTGGCACCACGAAATCCAGGTCGGGCCTGGCCGTCAGGTTGCCCAGCAGGGCATCGCGCACCGCCCCACCCACCAGGGCCGTGCCGGCGGGCAGAGAGTCGACCGGCACCGGCCAGCCTTCAGGCGCCAACCTGCGGCGCAGCTGCTCACCCAGGTCGCCAGGGGTGGTGGCGGCGGCCGTCACAATGGGCTCCTGGCGCGGCCTCGGCGGCATGTGCATCTGCGTGGATTGCCACTGGGTCGACCGCTGCAAGGCCTACCACGCTGTGGAGCGCCAGCACGGTGTGCCTCACCTGTGCGACTGCCCCAGTTTTGAACCCGAGCAGCCCAGCATCCATGTGCAGGTGATGGATCTGCCCGGTGGGAGTGTGGGAGTGGAATGGGACGTGCGCGCCTGCGCCAGTTTCCGGGCCGAGCCCGGCCGCTGGCGCCGTCTTTGCCCTGGCTTGCCGGTGCCCACATGAGTTGGTTGCTCGCCCTGCACAGCTCCTCGCAGGTGCTCGGAGTGGGGGTGCGGCCCCGGGCGCCGGACGGTGCCGGCGATCAGCAGATCGCCGCCTTCCCGCTCGGTCGCGCCCTCGCCAACGACCTGCTGACCTGCGTGGAGCAGCTGCTGCCGCCTGGTCAATGGCCCCGGCTCAGTCGCCTGGCGGTGGCCACCGGGCCCGGTGGCTTCACCGGCACGCGGCTCACCGTGGTGCTGGCCCGCACCTTGGCACAGCAGTTGCAGGTGCCCCTGGATGGCTTCAGCAGCTTTCTGCTGATGGCGCGGCGACTGGAGCTCACCCAGCCCACCTGGCTCACCCAGGAGCTACCCCGTAGAGGCGTGGTGGCCGGGCTCTACGGTCCCGATTCCGCTGCCCTTGGTGGCATGGCTGAGTTGCAGGCCCCCCGGTTGGTTTCTTCCCTGGAGGCGCTGGTCGCGGTGCCAGGCGCCCCCAGCCGGCCCGTCGAGGTGGTGCAGCCGGCCGATGTGGCCCAGTTGCTCGATCTCAGCGCAGCGGCCGCCTCCCGCGGCCTGGAGGCGCCCTGGCAGAGCGTGTTGCCCCTCTACCCCACCTCGCCCGTGGACGCCGCTGGGAAGGCTGCGTGATGGCCCGTGCACCCCAGCTGCTGCAAGGCTCGCGGGTGCCAGGGCGCCGCAGCCCGACCCGCTCGCAGGCGCGCCGCTCTGTGTCTGTCCCTGGGCGCCGCGGCCGCAGGGGTTCGGGAAGGTGTTTCGTGCTGCCGGGATTGCTGGGTCTGGCGTTGCTGTGGCTCTCGCGCGGCTGGTGGTGGCCGGCACCGCCCCCGCCCCAGTTGATCCTGGTGCTGGGTGGCGATGTGGCTCGGGAGCAGCGCGCCGCCGAACTGGCCCAGAGCCGGGGGTTGCCGGTGGTGGTGAGCGGCGGCAGCAACCCTGAGTACGCCCACTGGCTGTTTGAGCAGCGCCAGGGCCTGCCCCGGGGACAGGTACAGCTCGATTACCGCGCCCGCGACACCCTCTCCAACTTCACCTCCCTGGTGGACGATCTGCGCCGGGCCCGCATCCGCCACGCCCTGTTGGTGACCAGCAGCGACCACATGGACCGGGCTCTCCTGGTGGGTCGGATCGTGGCGGGCAGCCGAGGCATTGCGCTCACGCCGGTGCCGGTGGCCTGCGGCGACCGGTGCCTGCCGGAAGGGCGCCGCAAAGTGTGGGGAGACGGCCTGAGGGCAGGTCTGTGGGTGCTAAGTGGCCGCGATCTCAAGGGCTGGGCGGCAGAGCACCTGCCTGGCTGGCTGGCGCCAGCTGGCGGCCCTGGATCAGACCTTGATCCAGTAGGGCATTGATCTGAAGCTGGGCGGCCTCGGTGGCGGCATTGAGGTCGGCGCGGCGGCGGGATGCCGGCGGTGGGATCGGGGTGCCGATGCGGATGTGTACGGGGACCAGCCGTATCCCCGTACCACCGGGACCAAGGGCCCGGTGGCTGTTGATGATCGCCACCGGCAGGAGCGGAACGCCGGCGCGGGCCGCCAGCAGGGCGGCCCCGGGCTGGGGGTGGTTCACCCGGCCATCGCTCTGGCGGGTACCGTCGATGAACACGCCGGTGGCCCAGCCTTCTTCGAGCCGGTCGGTGGCGGTGCGGATGGCCTCGCGGTCGCTGGCGCCGCGGGCCACGGGGTAGGCGCCGCAGGCCCGGATGATCGGCCCCAGCAAGGGCACCTTGAACAGCTCCGATTTGGCCATGAAGGCCACCGGCCGACCCAGGGCGTGGCCGAGCAGGGGGGGGTCGAGGTGGGAGCCGTGATTGGCCACGACCACCAGGGCCCCTTCCATGGGCACGTTGGCGTTGCCGGCGGTTCGGCCTCGGAACAGCAGCCGGAACACCGGAAACACGAGCAGATAGCTGATCAGCCGGTAGGTGAGGCTGGGGCGCGGGGTGCGCAACAGGGCCGGGGGTTCGGCGCGCCGCCGCCGCCGCCACACCCGCCTCACCGCATTCACCGGCCGGCTGCCGGGTCGCAGACCTGAACCGCTCACAGCCCCAGATCGGCGGTGGTGGCGATCAGGGCTGTGGTGATCCCCGCGCAGCTGCGCTTGATCAGGCCACTGAGCACGTTCCCGGGACCAATTTCCACCGTGGTGTCCACGTCGGCGCTGCTGAAGACGTCCATGGTTTCGCGCCAGCGCACGCCGGAGGTCATCTGGTTGCGCAGACGCCCCTTGAGGGCTGCCCCGCTGGTTTCCGGGGTGGGATCGGTGTTGCTCAGCACCGGGATCGCAGCGTCGGCGAAGGGCACCGCCTCCAGCTCGGCGGCGAAGGCAGCCGCGGCCTCCGCCATGAAGGGGGAGTGGAAGGCGCCGCTCACGGCCAGGGGAATGGCCCGCTTGCAGGTGAGCTTGCTGCTCACCTCTCCCACAGCCTCAGGGGTGCCGGAGAGCACCACCTGGGCGCTGCTGTTGTCGTTGGCGATCACCACCCCGTCGGTGGCGGCCACCAGGGCTTCCAGCTCACCGCGGTCGAAGCCCATCACGGCGGTCATGGCACCGCCGCCGGCGCTTGCCATCAGTTCGCTGCGCAGCTTCATCAGCCGCAGGCCGGTGCCCACGTCGAAGACGCCTGCTGCGTAGAGCGCCACCAGCTCGCCGAGGCTGTGGCCCGCCACCAGATTGGCCTGGCGTCCCTGGCTCTTGAGCACATCGGCCAGCAGGCTTTCCACCACGAACAGGGCGGGCTGGGTGTTGCGGGTGTCGTTGAGGTCGTTCAGGTCGCCTTCGGCGCTGCCGGCGCAGATCGCCAGCAGGTCGCGACCCAGCAGCTCCGAGGCCTGGGTGAAGCGCTCATGGGCTCCCGGCAGTTCCAGCACCGCCTCCGCCATCCCCACCTTCTGGGACCCCTGGCCAGGAAACACCCAGGCAATTGCCATGCCGTGCCGCTCATCGGTCGGCTGGAGATTAGGGCGCGCTGCTCTCGTGACCGGCGATCACCCCCGGCCGGCTCAGCTCTGCGGCCCGCTCCAGCGCAGCACGGCAGCCCCCCAGCTCAGGCCGGCACCGAATCCGCTGCTGGCGAGCAGGTGGCCGGCCTGCACCCGCCCATCCTTCACGGCCTCATCGAGCATCAGGGGAATGGTGGCCGCGGAGGTGTTGCCGTAATGCGCCAGGTTGCTGAGCACCCGCTCGTGGGGCATGGCGAAGCGGTCGGCCACCGCATCGAGGATTCGCTGGTTGGCCTGATGGAGCAGCAGCCAATCGAGCTCAGCCGGCTCCGTGTTGCTGGCCTCCAGCACCTCGGCCAGCACCTGGGGCACCTCCCGCACGGCGAACTTGTACACCTCCTGGCCGTTCATGAAGATCGGCGCGAAGCCGCCCTTTTGGGCCGTCACATCAGTGAGGAGAGACTGGCGAGCATCGGTCTGGGCCAGGGTGAGGCAGGCGTTTCGACTGCCATCGGAGCGCATCCGGAAGCCCAGCAGACCGGTCTCACTCGCCGGGCAGGCCTCTACGGCCACGGCGGCTGCCCCGTCGCCGAACAGGACGCAGGTGCGGCGGTCATCCCAGTCGACCCAGCGGCTGAGTTGGTCCGCCCCGATCACCACGGCCCGGCGGATGGCGCCGCTCTGGATGTATTGGGCGGCAGTGATCAGGGCAAACAGAAAGCCGCTGCAGGCGGCGGTGAGGTCGAAGGCCACGGCGCTGCTGGCGCCCAGGGCACCCTGCACCCGCGGTGCGGTGCCGAACAGGTCGTCTGGACTGGAGGTGGCCAGCAGGATCAGATCGAGATCGGCGGCGCGCCAGCCGGCGTGATCGAGAGCCGCCTGGGCGGCACGGGTGGCGAGCTGGGTGAGCGGTTCAGCAGCACCAGCCACGCGCCTGGCTCCGATTCCGGTGCGGCTGCGGATCCAGTCGTCGGAGGTGTCCACCCGCTGGCTCAGCTGGCTGTTGCTGATGCTGATGGCGGGCACGGCGCTGCCCGATCCCACCAGAGCGATGCCATGGCAGGTGCCTGCTCCCTGGCTGGGGGCTGCTCCGTGCGTCTGTGCTTCTGCGCTGTGAGCTGGTGCCTCTGCACTGTGAGCTGGTGCCTCTGCACTGTGAGCCTGAGCGTCGTTTCGCTTTGCCCCGAACGTGCTCACCTGGCCCAGCACCACCGGGATCTGCCCGCAAGTGGACTTCAGTCAACCACAGGCAATGGTGCTGGCCTGTTCGCTCAGGGCGTGGAGGTTGTCCATCACCCGGTGGTTGGCGGCGGAGTGGGCCAGGCGCAGCGCGCTCATTACGGACAGGGCCTTGCTGCTGCCGTGGCCGATCACGCACACCCCATCCACGCCCAGCAGCAGCGCCCCACCGTGTTCCGCGTGGTCGAGACGCTTCTTGATCCGGCGCAGGTTGTTGATCAGGAAGGCGGAGCCCACCTTGCCGCGGCGTCCGCGGGGCAGCTCCACCTTGATCACGTCGAGCAGCACGCTGCCCACGCTCTCCAGAAATTTGAGCAGCACGTTGCCGGTGTAGCCGTCACACACAACCACGTCGAAGTCGCCGGAGAGGATGTCGCGGCCCTCGCAGTTGCCGGCGAAGCTGAAGCGCGCGTCGCCGGCCAGCAAGGGATAGGTGCGGAGGCAGAGGTCGTTGCCCTTGCACTCCTCCTCGCCGATGTTGACCAGGCCGATGCGTGGACGGCTCACCTGCAGCACATCGCGGCTGTAAATGTTGCCCAGAAGGGCGAACTGGTGCAGCCACTCCGGTTTGCAGTCCATGTTGGCGCCCACATCCAGCACCAGCACCTGCTGCTCTGGGTCGCGGGTGGGGAAGAGGGCGCCGATCGCCGGCCGGTCGATCCCCTTGAGCCTGCCCAGGCGGAAGATCGCAGAGGCCATCACGGCGCCCGAGTTGCCGGCCGAATACACGGCGGTGGCCTGGCCCTGCTTCACCAGGTCCATGGCCAGGTTGATGCTGGCGTCGCGCTTCTTGCGCACCACCGTGGCCTCCTCATTCATGCCCACCGAGGGGCCGCTGGGCACCAGTTCGATCAGGCCGCGGGCCACCGCTGCATCGAGCTGCTCCTGCAGGCCCTGCTCGGCCACGGCGGCCTGGAGCCGATCGAGTTCGGCCACGAATCGCACCCGCAGTGGCAGCCGCTCCACGGCATGCAGGCAGCCCTCCAGGATCGGCCCGGGGGCGTGGTCACCACCCATGCCATCCACAGCCACCCAGAGCCTGTCGGCGTCGTTGATGGGTTTGTCTTCATCCGGCCCGCCCAGGCCGCGCTGCAGACGCCTCAGCGGATCAAAAACCAGCGGCTGCAGCACCGTGTTGGCCGCTGAGGTGGCGGCACCTGCCATCGATCCGGCCATCGAGCCCGCCCCTGAGACGGCAGCACCGGCAACGGACCCTGCCGTGCTGGCGGCGGAGGTGGCCGTGTCCACCAGGCTGGTGACGGCCGCGTTGCGCCGATACCAGATCACCAACCGCCGGATGGTGCGGTTGGGCTTGCTGCGCTTGTCAGGCTCCTTCGGAGGCAACGGCGTCAACGATGCGTTGGAACAGATAGCCAGTGCCACGAGCCGTGAGGATCAGCTCGGGGTTGGCCGGGTCGTCCTCCAGTTTGGATCGCAGACGCGAGATATGGACATCCACCACCCGCGTGTCGACGTGGCGCTCGGGGGTGTAGCCCCAGACCTCCTTGAGAATCTCGCCGCGGCTGAAGGGCTCGCCGCTGCGGCTTACCAGCAGCTCAAGCAGGCTGAACTCCATCCCCGTGAGCCGGATGCGCTCATTCCCCCGGTACACCTGGCGCTTGTTGGTGTCGATGCGCAGGTCGCCCACCGTGATCACGCCGGAATTGGGGATGCCGGCCACGGCTTCCTTTTCCACCCGCCTCAGCACGCAGCGGATGCGGGCCTCCAGCTCCTTGGGGCTGAAGGGTTTCACCACGTAGTCGTCGGCGCCCAGCTCCAGGCCGGTGATGCGGTCTGCCACATCCCCGAGAGCTGTGAGCATCACGATCGGCACGTCCGATTCCTTGCGCAGCTCCTGGCAGACGCCGTAGCCATCGAGCTTGGGCATCATCACGTCGAGCACCACCAGGTCGGGGTGGTGCTCGCGGAACAGCTCCAGGGCCTCCTCGCCATCGCTGGCGGTGAGCACCTGGTAGCCGATCATCGACAGGCGGGTTTCGAGGATCCGGCGGATGCTCGCCTCGTCGTCCACGACAAGGATGGTTTCTTTTGCGGTGGCTGGAGCCGTCATCGAGGCGGCCTGGCGTTACAACGGATCCGCTCTACTGAAAAGGCCTGAGGGGCGGTTCGTTCATTCAACGACGCCTTTCTTCACAGTGCCGCCCCCGCTGCGTCGCTCCCCATCGCCTCCCTGCTGTGGCAAAAGCCGCGTCCACCTACTGCTGCACCGAGTGCGGCGCCCAGACCCGCCAGTTCTTCGGGCGTTGCAGCAGCTGCGGTAGCTGGAACTCCCTAGTGGAGCAGGCGGCGCCGGCCGTCACCGACAATCGTCGTCGCCGGCCTGTGGCCGCCGACCAGGGCGGGGTCGCGAAGGCACCGCAGCCGCGACGCTCTGAGTCGATCCAGGCGGTGGGTGAACGGCCACTGCAGCGGCTGGCGAGCGGCTACGCCGAATTCGACCGGGTGCTGGGGGGCGGACTGGTGCCCGGCTCACTGGTGCTCCTGGGCGGAGATCCCGGCATCGGCAAGAGCACCCTGTTGCTGCAGAGCGCCCGCGCCATGGCCGGCCGTGCATCGGTCCTTTACGTGAGCGCCGAGGAATCGGCCCAGCAGGTGAAGTTGCGCTGGCGGCGCCTGGCCCGCATGGAGGAGGTTGTTGAGGTTGGCCTGGAGCCGGCCCGTGTCGGTGAGCCCGCGGTGCCGACTGGCGCCGGTGACTTCCAGCTGCTGGCCGAAACCGACCTGGAACTGGTGCTGCAGGAGCTGGAGGCCCTGCGGCCGGCGGTGGCGATCATCGACAGCATCCAGGCCCTGCACGACGGCGAGCTGGCCAGCGCGCCGGGCTCGGTGGCCCAGGTGCGCGAGTGCGCCGCCGCCCTGGCCCGCATCGCCAAGCGCCAGGACACGGCCCTGCTGCTGGTGGGCCACGTGACCAAGGAGGGCTCACTTGCAGGCCCCAAGGTGCTCGAGCACCTGGTGGATGCAGTGCTCACCTTCGAGGGTGATCGCTTCGCCAGCCACCGGCTGCTGCGGGCCGTGAAGAACCGCTTCGGTGCCACCCACGAGCTGGGGGTGTTCGAGATGCGGGATCGGGGCCTGGCGGAGGTGAGCAACCCCAGCGAGCTGTTCCTGGGCGGCAGCGAGCCCAGCAGCGGCACCGCCACGATCGTGGCCTGCGAGGGCACCCGGCCCCTGGTGGTGGAGCTGCAGGCCCTGGTGAGCACCACCAGCTACGCCAGCCCGCGCCGCAGCGCCACCGGCATCGCCGTGAACCGTTTGCACCAGATCCTGGCCGTGCTTGAGAAGCACCTGGGCCTGCCGCTCTCGCGCTTCGACTGCTACCTGGCGGTGGCCGGCGGACTGGAGGTGGAGGAGCCGGCGGCGGATCTGGGTGTGGCCGCGGCGGTGGTGGCCAGCTATCGCGACCTCACCCTGCCGCCCGGCACGGTGCTGGTGGGTGAGCTGGGCCTGGGCGGCCAGCTGCGGCCCGTGGGTCAGCTGGAGCTGCGGCTGCAGGAGGCGGCCCGGTTGGGATTCACCCGGGCTGTGGTGCCCAAGGGCTCCGGGCTGGCCAAGGCGGCGGCCGGCCTGGGGCTGGAGCTGCTGGAAGCTGGCACCGTGGCTGCAGCTCTGGTGGCGGCGCTAGGGGTGAACCCGGCGGCGGATGGGCCCTGATCGGTTTGCAGGCCGTCGCCGGCGCGGCGTTCAGTGGCGGAAGCCGGGTTCGTCCGCTGCCGGCGGCAGCGGTTGCTCCGCCTTGGCCAGCCACGCCAGATTGCGTTCCACGTCGGCGAGCAGCTGATCGGCCATGTCGCGGCTGAAGCCTGCCCGCACCACGATCCGCAGCACGCTCCGGTGCTCCTGATTGGCCGGGAGGGTGTAAGCCGGCACCTGCCAGCCGCGGCTGCGCAGCAGCGCCGACAGGTGGAACACGTTCCAGTTGGTCACTCCGGGATCGCATTCGATCGCGAACACCGGCAGCTGTCCCAGCGGATGGCTCACCAGCCGCAACGGCGGCATGGCAGCCAGGTGGTCGGCCAGGTGGCAGGCGATTGCTTCCAGGTTGGCCATCCGCTGGTGGTAGCCCTCCCGGCCCAGGTGCAGGAAATTGAAGTACTGGGCCACCACCTGGGCCCCAGGCCGGGAAAAGTTCATCCCGATCGTCGGCATGGTGCCGCCGAGATAGTTCACGTTGAAGCGCAGCTCCTGGGGCAGCACCTCGCCGCTGCGCCACAGCACCCAGCCCACCCCGGGCAGCACGCCGCCGTACTTGTGGCCGCTGGTGTTGATCGACACCACCCTGGGCAGCCGGAAATCCCACGCCCACTCGGGCGTGTTGAAGGGGGCGACGAAGCCGCCGGATGCGCCATCCACGTGGATTGGAATGTCGAGGCCGGTGCGCTGCTGCAGAACGTCGAGGGCCTGGGCGATCCCATCGATCGGCTCGTAGCTGCCATCAAAGGTGCTCCCCACGATGCCCACCACCCCGATCGTGTTGGCATCGCAGCGCTGCAGCGCTTCCTCGGCGGTCAGGTGCAGGCGGTCTGCCTCCAGGGGCACCAGCCGCGGTTCCACATCGAAGTAGGTGCAGAACTTGTCCCAGCAGATCTGGGTGTTGGCGCCCATCACCAGGTTCGGGCGGCTGGTATCGAGCCCCTCCGCCTGGCGTCGCTGCCGCCAGCGCCACTTCAGCACGAGGCCACCGAGCATGCAGCCCTCGCTGGAGCCGGTGGTGGAGGTCCCCACCGCGGCGTCCGGATCGGGCGCGTGCCAGAGGTCGGCCAGGATGCGCAGGCAGCGCTCCTCCAGCTCCGCCGTCTGGGGGTATTCGTCCTTGTCGATGATGTTCTTGTCGGCACACTCCTCCATCAGCTGTCGGGCTTCGGGCTCCATCCAAGTGCCCACGAAGGTGGCCAGGTTGAGGCGGGCGTTCCCATCCAGCATCAGATGGTCATGGATCAGCTGGTAGGCCAGATCCCCGGGCAGGCCCTCCGCGCTCAGCCGGTGGCGGGGAATCTCCGTCGACTGGAGGCGGCGCAGCTTCAGACTGTGGCCGATCGTTCCGCTGAGATCAAGCTTGCCGGTCTGGCCGGGATGGGGGCGCGTCATCGGCTTGACAGAGGGTTCGGCTAGAGCGGCATTTAAATCCCGGTATCCGGTCCGTTGCCATCGCCTCGGCCACCGCGCACCGTTCTCCTGTCCCCATGGCCGTGCTTCCAACCCATCGTCTGCTGAGCTACACCCTCCCCTCCGCCCCCGCCGCCGGGGAGGGCCTCCGGCTCGCGCTCTGGCAGGGCACTGGCACCGCTGCCACCCCGGCCGCAGTGGCTGAGAACCTTGATCGCCTCGGCTGGGTGGCGGAGCGCGCCGCCGCCCTGGACGTTCAGCTGCTGGCCTTCCCGGAGCTGTACCTCAGCGGCTACATCGTCACTCCTGCCCTGGCCCGCGACCTAGCCGAACCGGTCGACGGCCCCAGCCTGTCGCGCGTCGCCGCCTGCGCCCGCCGCCATGGGCTCGCCATCGCCTGCCCTTACCCCGAGAGAGCTCTCGTGGCCGGGGAGGAGCGCTTCTACGACGCCATCGCCCTGTTCGGCAGCGATGGGCAGCTGCTGCGCAACTACCGCAAGACCCACCTCTGGGGGCCGGATGAGCGGCGCTGCTGGAGCCCCGGCTACCTGGAGCCGGAGGAAGGGCCGGCGTTCACGGTGCAGCTGGTGAACGGCATAGGTGTGGGCCTGCTCAACTGCTACGAAGCGGAGTTCCCTGAGCTGAGCCGGCGTCTGGCCCTGGCCGGAGCCCGGTTGGTGCTGATCCCCACCGCCGCCGACCTCTGGGCCGAGCTGAGCAGTGGCCGGCGCACCAGCCAGCCCTATCCGGATGTCTCCCACACGCTCATCCCGGCCAATGCCATCCAGAACGGCTGCTTTGTGGCTTACGCCAACCGCTGCGGGGTGGAGACGGTGGCGGGCATCGACAAGGCGGCTTACCTGGGGAACAGTGTCATCTGCGGCCCCCATGGCGATGTGCTGGTGGCAGCCAGGCCCGAACCCACCCTGCTGGTGGCCGACTGCGTGCCTGGCCAGTACGGCAGCCTTCACCCGGAGAACACCGACTATCTGGCGGATCGCAGGCCGGAGCTCTACTGACCCTCCAGACCTCCGGCGACCCTGATCCAGGCCGCCTGCCCATGGGCCACGGGCCGGTCAGAAATACACGTCGGCGCTGCCGCGGCCGCTGGTCTTGAGCCAGTTCAGGGCTTCGATGTAGTTGTTGGGGGCCAGGCGGATCGCCTTGCTCCAGAAGTCGGCGGCCTGGTCGTACTGGCGATCGGCCTCATCGGCATCGCCCTGCTCCTCGGCGATCGAGCCCAGGTGGTGGTGAATCACCGCCATGTTGTTGAGCGCCTGGGGCATCTTGCTGTTCAGCTCCAGGGCCTGGCCGTAGAAATCGAGTGCCCTGGCGTGCTCGCCGTTGGAGGCGAACACCAGGGCCATGTTGTAAAGAATGAAAGCCTTGTCGTTGGGGTCATCCTCAAGCCTGAGGGCTTCCTCGTAGTTCTCCAGGGCCTCGGCATATTCACCGTCGGCCTGGGCGCTCATGCCGTCGCGGTAATAGGCGAAGGCCTCCTTGGCCCGGCGGTTGGTGGGCAGCACCTTGAGGATCAGGTCGGCCATCACCGTGAAGCTCTTGTCGATGAAGTTGTCGTTGCGTTGGGAGCGGGGCACCGGCGGCTGGCGAGGGAACGAACACTTGCGTGGCGCCCATCCTGACGGATCTGCTTAGCCTGAGCGCCATGGCCGGTCTCCCCACGCCTGAGGCTCAGCCGCTCGAGCCCCTGCTGCTGGACATCGAGGGGATGAAGTGCGGTGGTTGTGTGCGGGCCGTGGAGCAGCGTCTGCTGGAGCAGCCGGGTGTTCGCCAGGCCAGCGTGAACCTGCTCACCCGCACCGCCTGGGTGGAACTCGATCCGGCCCTGCCCGCTCAGCCGCCGGAGCAGCGCAGTGCGCCCCTGCAGGAAGCCCTGGCGGCGCTGGGATTCCAGGCCCGGCCACGCAGCGCCGAATCGCCCCTGCTCAGCCGCCGCGAGCGCTTGCAGCAGCGCAGCTGGTGGCAGCAGTGGCGCCAGCTGGTGGTGGCCCTGCTGCTGCTGCTGCTCTCCAGCCTGGGGCACTTCGGCCTGGTGGCGCCCACGCTCTGGCGCGGCCCGGGAGAGCTTGTCTTCACGGCCGAGTGGTTTCACGCCCTGGTGGCCACGGCGGCGTTGCTGGGCCCGGGCCGCGACATCCTCTGGCGCGGCACCCGTGGCGCCCTGGCCGGCGTGCCCAGCATGGACACATTGGTGGGCCTGGGGGTGGTGAGCGCCTATCTGGCCAGCCTGGTAGGGCTGCTCTGGCCGGTGAGCGGCTGGCCCTGTTTCTTCAACGAGCCGGTGATGCTGCTCGGCTTTGTGCTGCTGGGCCGTTTTCTTGAGGAGCGGGCCCGCTTCCGCACTGGCCGGGCCCTCGAGCAGCTGGCCGAGCTCCAGCCCGACACCGCCCTGCTGGTGATGGGGGAGGGGCCGCCCCGTCAGGTGCGGGTCGGTGGGCTGAGACCCGGCGATCGGCTGCAGCTGCTGCCCGGCGATCGGGTGCCGGTCGACGGTCTGGTGCTTGAAGGGGCGTCGGCGGTGGATGTGTCAGGGCTCACCGGTGAACCGCTGCCCTTGCAGGCCGCCCCTGGCACGGAGCTGGCCGCCGGCAGCCTCAATCTGCAGGCGCCCCTGGTGATGGAGGTGCAGCGCAGCGGGGCCGAGAGCGCCGTGGCGCGGATCATCCAGCTAGTGGAACAGGCCCAGGCCCGCAAGGCACCGATCCAGGGCCTCACCGACCGGGTGGCCGGTCGCTTCACGCTGGTGGTGCTGGCCCTGGCCGCAGCCACTTTTGTGTTCTGGTGGCGTTGGGGCAGCGAGCTCTGGCCCCAGGTGCTGCAGCAGGCCCACCATGGCGGCGCCCATGGGGCCGGTCATGCTGGCCATGGCGTGCTCGGCGCCGCTGCCGAGACGCCGCTGAGCCTGGCCCTGCAGCTGGCGATCGCTGTGCTGGTGGTGGCCTGTCCCTGTGCCCTCGGCCTGGCGACCCCCACCGCGCTCACGGTGGGCTCCGGCCTGGCCGCCCGAGCCGGCCTGCTGTTTCGCGGCGGCGATGCGATCGAGATGGCCGCCCGCCTGCACACCGTGCTCTTTGACAAGACCGGCACCCTCACCCGTGGGCGGCCGCTGGTGGAGGCGCTGGAGCCGGCGGCCGGCCTCACGTCTGACGCGCTGGTGCAGGTGGCCGCCAGCCTGGAAGCCAGCAGCCGCCACCCCCTGGCCTATGCCCTGCTGCAGGAGGCCCAGCGGCGTGAGCTGCCCTTGCTGGTGTTGGAGCGGGTTGAGGCGTCCAGCGGTGATGGGGTGACTGGCCTGATCGATGGTGAGCCGGCTCGTGTGGGCCGCCTGGGCTGGGTGGTGGATCAGGCGGAGCCGGTGTGGCAGCAGCGCCAGCAGGCCCTGGAGGCCGGCGGCGCCTCGGTGCTGGCGGTGGCCCGTGCCGGCAGCTTGCTGGGCCTGGTGGCGGTGCAAGACGCGCCCCGTCCTGATGCGCTGGCGCTGCTGGCGACCCTGAGGAGCCTGGGCGTGCGGCTGGGTCTGCTCAGCGGCGATCGCCGCCAGCCGGTGCAGCAGCTGGGGGCGGCCCTGGGCCTGCGCCCCGAGGAACTGGCCTGGGAGCTACGCCCTGAACAGAAGCTGGAGCGGATCGTGGCCGCCCGCTGCGGCGGGCCCGTGGCGATGGTGGGCGATGGCATCAACGACGCCCCGGCCCTGGCGGCCGCCGATCTGGGCATTGCCGTGGGCACCGGCACCCAGATCGCCCAGGACAGCGCCGATTTGGTGGTGATGGGCGATCGGCTGGAGGGCATCGCCCTGGCCCTGCGCCTGGCCCACAACACCATGGCCAAGGTGCGCCAGAACCTGATCTGGGCCTTCGGCTACAACCTGATCGTGTTGCCGATCGCTGCCGGGGTGCTTTTGCCTGGATTCGGAGTGTTGCTCACCCCGCCGCTGGCGGCCCTGCTGATGGCCCTGAGCTCGATCACGGTTGTGTTCAATGCCCTGCTTCTGCGCCATGGCTGAGGCTCAGTCCCGGCGGGGTGGGTTCGTGGTGCTCGAGGGCATCGACGGCTGCGGCAAGAGCACCCAGCTGCAGAGGCTGGCGGCCTGGCTGCCGGTCAGCGGCCTGCTGGCGCCGGGTGCCCAGGTGGTGCTCACCCGCGAGCCCGGGGGGACTCCTCTGGGCCAGGCCCTGCGACAGTTGTTGCTGCATCCCCCCGCCGGGGTGGCGCCCCTCACCACCGCCGAGTTGCTGCTCTACGCCGCCGATCGGGCCCAGCACGTGGACCAGCTGATCCGGCCGGCGCTGGCGGCGGGCCACTGGGTGCTGAGTGACCGTTTCAGCGGCTCCACCGCCGCCTATCAGGGCTATGGCCGCGGCCTCGATCTAGGCCTGATCGAGCGGCTGGAGGCGATCGCCACCGGCGGCTTGAGCCCCGATCTCACGCTCTGGCTGGAGCTGCCTCTGGGCGAGTCGCTGCGGCGCCGGGGCGGCCGCGCCCCCGATCGGATCGAGGCGGGTGGCGACGCTTTCCTGGGGCGGGTGGCCGAGGGCTTTGCTGCCCTGGCCGCGGCGCGGGGCTGGAGCCGCATCAACGCCAATGCCAGCCAAGAGCAGGTGGGGGCCGCCTGCCAGGCTGCCTTGCAGGCGCTGAAAGCCCAGGGGGTGGCATGACGCCCGCCATTGCTCTCTTTGGCGATCTTGTGGGGCATGCCCAGGCTCAGTCCCTGCTGCTGGCGGCCCTGGAGCAGCGGCGGCTGGCCCCGGCCTATCTGTTTGCCGGCCCCCACGGTGTGGGTCGCCGCCTGGCCGCCCTGCGCTTCCTCGAAGGAGTGCTGGCCGGGCCGGGCGGGGATCCCGCGGTGCGGCGGCGGCTCCAGGAGGGCAACCATCCCGACCTGCTCTGGGTGGAGCCCACCTATTCCGACAAAGGGAAGTTGGTGCCGTTGTCGCAGGCTGAAGCGGCGGGGGTGAGTCGCCGCGCAGCGCCCCAGCTGCGCCTGGAGCAGATCCGCGAGGTGTCGCGGTTTCTGGGGCGTCGGCCGGTGGAGGCACCGGGCTGTCTGGTGGTGCTCGACGGGGCCGAGGCCATGGCTGAAGCCGCCGCCAATGCCCTGCTGAAAACTCTGGAGGAGCCGGGTGCCGGTCTGCTGATCCTGATCGCCTCCGCTCCCGACCAATTGCTCAGCACGATCCGCTCCCGCTGCCAGCTGATCCCCTTCGGTCGCCTCAATGCTCCGCAGTTGGTGCAGGTGCTGCAGACCCATGCTCCGGCCGTGCCGGCTGCCATTGCCGGTGAAACCGGGGTCGCCCATGATGACTCCCCCGAGTTGCTTCAGCTGGCGGCGGGATCGCCCGGAGCTCTGCTGGAGCTGCGGCGCCAGTGGCACGCCCTGCCCCCGGGCCTGACTGAGCGCCTGCTGGCCGTGCAGGGGTGTAGGGATCCGCTGCAGGCACTGGAGCTGGCGCGTGAGCTCACGGAAGCTCTGGAGGGAGAGCAGCAGCAATGGTTGCTGCAATGGTGGCAACAGGCCCATTGGAATCTCCACCATGAGCCCGAGCTGCTGCGCCGACTTGAGAGGCTCCGCAGCCACCTGCAGGCCTATGTGCAGCCGCGGCTGGCGTGGGAAGTGGCGCTGCTGGAGCTGGCCGGTTGCTAACCGGCTGCCTGGTGCTCAGCTGGCCTTGGCCTGACGGGCTTCATCGACCAGGGGGATCAGGTCGGCCAGCTGCTCGGCATTGGGCAGTTCCAGGCAGTAGCCGGCACCGTACACAGTCTTGATGAAGCGCGGCTTGCGCGGATCGGGTTCGAGCTTGGTTCGCAGGTGCCGCACATGCACGCGGATCGTCTCGATGTCGTCATCGGGTTCGTAGCCCCACACCTCCTTGAGGATCAGCGCGGGCGACACCGTCTGGCCGTGACGTTGGAGCAGGCAGTGGAGCAGCTCGAACTCCAGGTGGGTGAGCCGCACCGGGTGGTCAAACCAGATCGCCTCAAACCGCTCCGGCACCAGGGTGAGGCAGCCGTAGTTGAGGATTTCGCTGTGCTTAGCCGACAGGGGAGCCCGCTCGCTGCGGCGCAGCAGCGCCTTCACCCGCACCATCAGCTCCTCCAGGTCGAAGGGCTTGGCCAGGTAGTCGTCGGCTCCGGAATTGAAGCCGCTCACCTTGTCCTTGGTGCTGCCCAGCGCGGTGAGCATCAGAATTGGGATCTTGGCGGTGCGCTCATCGCGCCGCAGCCTCTGGCAGAGGGTCAACCCGTCCACCTTGGGCAGCATCAGGTCGAGCAGGATCAGATCGGGGCTGTATTGCAGCGCCAGGGCTTGGCCCTTGATGCCGTCTTCGGCCCGCTGCACATCGAAACCGCCATGCTCAAGGTGGCCGGCCACCAGGTCGCGCATGTCGCTGTCGTCTTCGATCAGCAGGATGCAGGGTTTCATCGCGCTAGGCAGCGAACAGGGAGGCAGGGGGCGAAGAGCGTCCGGAATCCTTGGATTGTGGGGATACCCCTGCGCGGGCGCTCCCATTGTTGCGAGCGAGAGACGGCTGCACATCCGCTTCAAACCGGGCTGAAGTCCTCCATCGGTCCGGAGTTGCCAGATGGGCCCTGTGTTGACGCGGTTTATGAGGGATCACCCCTCAAGGTCCCCATTGGAATCTTCTGATTTTCTTCGGGTTTGTTTGTTGCACAGGCTGGATGGCTGTGCCTATGCATCAAAAAAACCCTGGCCTGAGCCAAGGTTTGAGGCAGAACTCCCCGGGCGGGATTCGAACCTGCGACCAATCGGTTAACAGCCGACCGCTCTACCGCTGAGCTACCGAGGAATAGGGTTGGGTTGGCGCAGGAATGTCCTGCAGCCGAAAGAATTTACCCCTCAGCCCCCCCACCCCGCAAGCGCTGGAGGCGGTTGGCCAGATCGGCCCCTTCCTGCCAGGAGCCGATCTGTCCGTGCTGCATCAGGGCAGCTGCGTCGCAGCGCTGCAGTTCGCTGAGGCGATGGGTGATCCAGAGGGCGGTGAGCGGGAGCTGGCCGCGATGGCAGAGGTTCCACACCAATTCGAGGATCTCCTGCTGGCTGGTGGGATCGAGCAGGGCGGTGGGCTCATCCAGCAACAGCAGATCGGCGCCGCTGGCCAGGGCGCCGGCGATCGCCAGCCGCTGTTTCTGGCCGCCGCTGAGGGTGTGGATGGGTCGCCTGAGCAGCCCAGCCAGTCCCACCTGGGCCAGGGCAGTGGCCATGCGCTCCTGGCGCTCCCCAGGGCTGAGACCGGCCGGCACCCCCAGGAGCAGATCGCTGCTGCAGCTGGGCAGCAGCAACTGGTGATCGGGGTTCTGAAACACCAGGGCTGCCCTGCCCTGCAGTTCCAGGCTGCCCGCCTGCGCTTCCAGCAGACCCGCAATCAGACGCAACAGGGTGCTCTTGCCACTGCCATTGCTGCCCACCAGCATCCATAGCCCTGGCCTGGGAATCTCCAGGGAGCACTGGCGCAGGGCGGTTGCCCCGCTGGGCCAGTGGAAGCGCAGGGCGCGGCAGCGAAGGGGCGTAGAGGTGGTCAAGCGGTGATTCCGACCAGCAGTCGCCGGTGCCAGTTCGTTGTGGCCATCAGCTGTCGAAGCTGAACCCCGGACGCTTGCCACCGCTGCCCGCGGCTGATTTTTCGTAGATCTGCACCGCCACCAGCTCGCTGGCCAGCAGGCTCACCTTTTTTTCGGGTTCCTTTTCACAGCTGATCTCCAGCACCCGTGGGCCCTGGCCCTCGAGCGCCTGCCGCACGCTGGCATACACGGCCTGGGCGTCGGTCAGTTCTTTGCGCTGCACCGCCACGGGCATCGGGCTCAGCTTCAGCGACAGTTCAACGACGTACATGGACGGACCTGCGGGGCGGGTTTTCGATGGCGCCACTCTGGCCAATCGTGGCACCGCCGGGCGATTGGCATGGCCGCGCGATCGGCTAAGTGCTTTTACTCATTGGGGCTCGGCGACCGGCCATGGATCCCGCAGTTCGGGTTCGCGCCCCGTAGGATTCACTTGTAAAGCTTCATGAAGTCCGCCTCTCATGACGATTGCTGTAGGGCGCGCGCCGCAGCGGGGATGGTTCGACGTCCTCGATGACTGGCTCAAGCGCGACCGTTTCGTTTTTGTCGGGTGGTCTGGTCTGCTGCTCTTCCCCACCGCCTATCTGGCACTGGGGGGCTGGCTGACCGGCACCACCTTCGTGACCTCCTGGTACACCCACGGCATTGCCAGCTCCTACCTGGAGGGCTGCAATTTCCTCACCGCTGCGGTGAGCAGCCCGGCCGATGCCATGGGCCACTCCCTGCTGCTGCTCTGGGGCCCTGAAGCCCAGGGCGACTTCGTGCGCTGGTGCCAGCTCGGCGGCCTCTGGCCCTTCGTGGCCCTGCACGGCGCCTTCGCCCTGATCGGCTTCATGCTGCGTCAGTTCGAGATCGCCCGTCTCGTCGGCATCCGCCCCTACAACGCCATCGCCTTCTCCGGCCCGATCGCGGTGTTCGTCAGCGTCTTCCTGATGTACCCGCTGGGTCAGAGCAGCTGGTTTTTCGCTCCCTCCTTCGGGGTGGCGGCGATCTTCCGCTTCCTGCTGTTCCTGCAGGGCTTCCACAACTGGACCCTGAACCCCTTCCACATGATGGGTGTGGCCGGCATCCTCGGCGGTGCGCTCCTCTGCGCCATTCACGGCGCCACGGTGGAGAACACCCTGTTTGAGGACGGCGAACAGTCGAACACCTTCAAGGCGTTCGAGCCCACCCAGGAGGAGGAGACCTATTCGATGGTGACCGCCAACCGCTTCTGGAGCCAGATCTTCGGGATCGCCTTCTCCAACAAGCGCTGGCTGCACTTCTTCATGCTGTTCGTGCCGGTGATGGGTCTGTGGACCAGCAGCATCGGCATCATCGGCCTGGCCCTCAACCTGCGTGCCTACGACTTCGTGTCGCAGGAGATCCGCGCCGCTGAGGACCCTGAGTTCGAGACCTTCTACACGAAGAACATTCTTCTGAACGAGGGTCTGCGTGCCTGGATGGCACCGGCTGACCAGCCGCACGAAAACTTCGTCTTCCCTGAAGAGGTACTGCCCCGCGGCAACGCTCTCTGATCAGCAGATCAGGCCCGGAAATGTCCCATTCAGACGTTCCAACCGATTGCGTTCAAGGCAGGCACCCCCTCGGGGGTGCTTTTTTGTGTCCGTTGTTCAGGGCTGGATGGCACTCGCCGCCCCCGCCGTCAGGAAAGTTGTCGCCCGTGCTTTTGACCACCCGGGGGCTCAAGGAGATGACCAGTGCGGCGTTACAGCGAGGCTGTCAAAGCTGACATCAGGAAGCGGATGAGTCCGCCTGC
>JBIIIC010000035.1:0-4912 GCA_044235095.1 Prochlorococcaceae cyanobacterium
ATCGCTGCAATCAGCCGCCATGAGCTGGTCGCAGCGACAGACGATGCAATGCCTACCCCTGGCAGGAACTGAGCTATAATTGGCTGTTGCAATCTGCCGCGCAGCGGCTTAGTTCAACGCTAAATGGACGGATCCTGATATTAAGGGCTGCTATGCCGTTTTTGCCGTCTATACACGGGTGCCGTCAGGCTGGCGGCCTTGGGATCGGCTGCGACACTGGATATTTGACCCAAGTTGGAGGCTTTACTACTTTGATGGCCGGATCCGCCTATAAGAGTTCATCGTGTTACAAAAGGTCGGCTGGGCTGGCAACGCCCAGGGGGCCCCTGTTCAGCACGTGCGTGTAGATCATGGTGGTGTTGATGTCGTTATGCCCCATCAGCTCCTGAATCGTGCGGATGTCTTGTCCCCGTTCCAGCAGGTGGGTGGCGAACGAGTGTCGAAAGGTATGACACGTGGCTGGTTTCACGATTCCTGAGGCGAGCACCGCCCGACGCACCGCCTTCTGGATCAGGCTTGGATCGAGGTGGTGCCGCCCCTGCTCTCCAGTGTCGGCATTACTCCAGCGGTTGTGTTGCGGAAACACCCATTGCCAGCCCCACTCCACTGGTGCATGGGGATATTTCCGCGCCAACGCATAGGGCAGCTGAACCCTGCCATAGCCTTCGGCGAGGTCTTGGCGGTGGATCCTGCGCACACCCTCCAAATGGAAACGGAGTTTCTCTCCAACTCTTGAAGGCAACATCGTGCGCCGATCCTTGCCGCCTTTGCCTTGGCGCACTGTGATCTGGCGGCGCTGATAATCCAGGTCATGCACTCGCAACCGCAACGCCTCCATCAACCGAAGCCCGCCCCCATACAGCACGCCAGCCACCAGGGCCTCCACGCCATCTAGATGCTCCAGCACGGCGCGCACCTCGTCCACGGTCATCACCACCGGCAAGCGCCGTTTCGTTCTCGCCCTCACCACCCCCTCCAGCTCCAGGTCCCGCTCCAGCAGCTCCCGATACAGAAACAGCAGCGCCGAGAGGGCCTGGTTCTGGGTGGAGGCGCTCACCTGCAGATCCACCGCCAGATGGGTGAGAAAGGCATTCACCTCCTCGCTGCCCATCTCGCGCGGATGGCGCCGATGATGGAAGCGCAGAAACCGCCTCAACCACTGCTCGTAGGTCGCCACGGTGCGTGTCGCGTAATGGCGCGCCTGCAACTCCTCCCGATAGCGCTGGATCAGCCCAGGCTGACGTGATGTGTCCGCCATCCCTCGTCTCTGCCACACCACACCAGGATTCCCACCGACGCTGTGGCCTTGGAACCCCTGGACGTTGAGCTGGTCGAATGCCACCCACAGCAGTAGTCCTCCTGGCTGCCGAATCAGGGGGATGAACGATCACCACCCCGTCCTGGTGCTGTCGCCTGCACTGTTCCATGCCGCCCTGGGCCTGGTTGGGGGCTGCGCCATGACCTCCGCTGCCCCCAACCATTGCTCCTCGTTGGCGTCTCAATCAGGTCTGCAGCAACATCCGCGAGAGATTGGGCAGCCCGGCCCCCTGGTGGTAGCGGTCGCGTTTGAGGTCGGTGCAGTTGTCGAGCAGGATCTGTTTCACCCGGTCGGGATAGCCGATGAATTCGGTGCGCACCGAGAGGAAGGCAGCCAGCAGGCCGGAGATGTGGGGCGCCGCCATGCTGGTGCCGGAGAGCGCCACATAGAGGTCATCGAGGCTTGTGCTGGAGCTGCGGTTGGGATCGCTGCTGCTGCGGCAGGAGAGGATCCGCTCCCCCGGGCCCACCACATCCGGCTTGAGGCGGCCATCGGCGGTGGGGCCCCGCGAGGAGAAGTAGGAGGTGCCGTAGCGGTGGGGCAGGGTGGGATGCACCGACCCCACGGCGATGGCCTCATCCAGGTTGGCCGGATCACCGATCGAGAGATCAAACGAACGGGTGGAGTTGAAGCCATCCACCACGATGTCGCCGCTGCCCTCGTTCCCCGCCGCCAGCACCACCACCACACCCTGACGCACCAGGCGCAGCAGGGAGGCGCACAGCGGTGAATCGCCGCAGCCGAAGCTGGCTGGATCAAACGGCCCCCCCAGGCTCAGGTTCACCCCCTGGATCACCAGGCGCCGTGCCTCCTGGTTCTGCCGCCAGATGTGGTCGATCGCCTTGATGATCCAGGCGTCGTAGCCACTGCCGTTGTCGGCCAGCACCTTGTAGCTCACGATGCGGGCCCGGGGCGCCATCGCCAGCATGTCGTTTCCTTCCTGGCCGCCCACCGCCAGCAGGCCGCCGGCGATGATCCCCGCCACATGGGTGCCATGGCCGTTGGCATCCTGGCCGCTGCCCGGCTTCACCGGACCCCTGCTCGTGCAGTCCCAGTCGGCGGCGATCGTGCCTTCCGGAGCGAAGCTGGCGTTGTGGAAATGGGGGTGATGCCGGTCGATGCCGGTATCCAGCACGGCCCAGGTGATGTGCTGGCCGCAGGCGTTGTAGCCCAGCTGGGCAGTGCGGGCCTGCACCGTGTGGATCGAATCGCGCATCAGCGCCTTCTTGCGGCTGTTGCAGAACATCCGATACACCGCCGGCGAGTGGGCGCCGTACTGGGCGCTCAAGGCCCCCGCCAGCATTTCCACCTCGGCCCGGGTGAGGTTCACCGCCACGTAGCGATCCAGCTGATCTTCCAGAAACACCGCATCGGCGGTGATCAGACCTGTGAGCACGTTGGCGTGGATCCAATCGAGCACCGCCTGGCGGGCCTGCTGGAGGGAATCGCCCCCCTCCGCGCCCGTGGTGCGATCCGCCAGTTCAATCAGCACCTGCACCCGGGCGGTGGCATCCACATCCAGGGCATCGGCCAGGCTGCGCGCCACAGTCATCGGGCTCACCGGCTGGAAGCGGGAGCGATCCAGCGCCGTCTGCACCGTTGCCTGCGTTTCGCGCCGCGACAGATAGCGACTGGCTGAATGGGCCTTGCTGGGCGGCCAGACGACCCCCTCCACCCGTTGATCCTCGATCCTGGGCTTGCCGGCGGCGCTGTACTCATCGGCCAGGCTCTGGTCGAGACAGACGATGTCGCCGTCCTGGGCGATGTTCACCCAGCGCTTCACGCCAGCCGGGATCGGCAGCGTCTGGCCGTGCCACTTTTTCAGCACGTCGGTCACCTGGGGCAGGCCCAGCGGCGAGCCGATCGTGACGTAGAGCTCCACCTCCAGGGCCGCACCCAACTCCATCAGCGCCTGGTAAGTCACCATGCTCCCCTGGCTGTGGCCGATCACCACGAAGGGGCCCCCGCCGGTGAGGATCCGGTCCTTCACCGTTTGTACCATCAGCTCACGCTTGGCCTGGTTGAACAGGAAGTCGTTCACATCCGCCAGAAACGCCTTGGTGAACATCGCCGTGACCGGGCTCCATAGCCCTTTCGCCTCCACCGAGAGCGCTGCGGCTCCTCCCATCGGCGCCCCCCGCTGGGCAGCCGTCTGAGCCGCTGCCTCCAGTTGCTGCGTGAGCGCAGCAACAAAAGCCTCAGACTCTGCTGGATCGTCACTGTCTCTGATCGAGGCTTCCAGCAGCGCTGCGTTTCCCGGCTGCAGCGCGGCCCGGTCGTCGCCGATGGCCCTGGTGGTGAAACCTGCCGCTTCCGGGTAGCGCTCCCGATCCACCCAATAGGCCATGCGGGTGCGCTCCCCCTGGTCGGCGCCGAAGAGGGCCCGATCCCACTCCGAGCGCAACACCCCTTCGGGGGGCATATTTGAGATCCCATGGCAATAGATCACCGTGCGGGCCGCCCCCCGCGCAGCCGTGCTGCCTGCAGATGGGGCTGGAGCGTGATTCGAAGCCGCCATGGTGATAAGGAAAGACTCGGATCCATACCCCCTGCGCTAGCCAGATGAGCCGCCGCTGTCATCCCGCCATCGCCCTCACCATCGGCGGCAGCGATTCCGGCGGCGGCGCCGGCATCCAGGCCGATCTCAAAACGTTCACCGCCCTGCGGGTGCACGGCTGCACGGCGATCAGCTGCATCACCGCCCAGAACACCACAGGCGTCAGCCGCGTGGATGCCCTGCCACCCGAGGCCCTCAGCGCCCAGATCGAGGCGGTGCTCAGCGACCTGCCGGTGGCGGCCCTCAAGACGGGCATGCTGCTCAACGCCGGGCTGATCGAGGCCACCGCCGAGGCGCTGGGACCGCTGGCGATCCCGCGGCTGATCGATCCGGTGATGGTGTCGCGGGCCGGCTCAGTGCTGCTGGAGCCCAGCGCCATCGACGCCTACCGGCTGCTGCTGCCCCTGGCCGAGCTGCTCACCCCCAACCTGCACGAGGCCCAGCTGCTCAGCGGCGTGGCCATTGGCGCCAGCGCCGGCGCCAGTGGCGAACTGGAGCGTCAGGTGGAGCAGGCGGCAGGGCGGCTGCTGGAGCTGGGTCCGGCGGCGGTGCTGATCAAGGGGGGCGGCCGGGCCGTGCTGCGCGGCCGCGACTACCTGCTCACCCGTGCCGGGGAAGCCCAGTGGCTCAGCCATGCGGCGATCGACACGCCCCACACCCACGGCAGCGGCTGCACCCTGGGGGCGGCGATCACCGCCCAGCGGGCCCTCGGCCTGCCGCTCCTGGAAGCCGTGGTGGAGGCCAAGCGCTACGTGGAGGGCGGCTTGCGGGCCGCGCTGGCGATCGGCTCCGGCCAGGGGCCGCTGTGCCATTGGCACGGCGGTGCATAGCGCTCGTCCCAAAGCAGCAGGGGCTGCCAGGGTGTCAATCAAACGCATTGCTCTCCCTACGTCTTGAGGATCTTTTCCTTGGGAGACTCTGGAAAACCCGGGCCATAAGCGAGACAATGGTTTTGTAATCGCATGCCAGGACTGAGGTGATGGGCGGCAAGCAGCTCGGCTTCTCGGACTACGAGCTGACCACGGCCAAGAAACGCA
>JBIIIC010000022.1:0-51958 GCA_044235095.1 Prochlorococcaceae cyanobacterium
AGAGGTGATCAATGCGGGCGGTGTTGAAGCTGCTGGCGCGGCGCTTGATGCCGTGCACCACGTAGCCCTTGTCGAGCAGCAGTTCGGCCAGATAGGAGCCGTCTTGCCCGGTGATGCCGGTGATCAGCGCCGATTTGCCGCAGCTTTGGCTCAGTGGTGGAGCGCCCTGGCGCATCGCGGCTGCACGTTGCTGGTGATCCACATATACCAACAATCTGGGCGTGATCCGCGTAGCCGCCGCCCCCTTTCTCGGGGCTAGCCGTTTCGGGGATATGGCTATCCATGCGATGCATTGATTGATCGAGGCGGGGTCTCCGCGCTGGTTTAGGTGATCAAGCGGGTTGGGTCAGCCTGCTGGCGCCCCAGGCGCCAAAGCTCATGCCTAGCACCTGCTCCCCATAGGCCGTGAGGGTGCTCGCTGCCGGCAGGGCCGCCGCCGCCGCTAGCTCCGCCAGCCAGCCGTTGGGCTCCGTGGGGCTGTGCCAGGCCAGCCCCAGGGCCGCCGCCTCCGCTGCTAGCCAGCCGCTGCCGTGGCCTACGCCCGCCGCCGGTAGCCCCAGGGCCGCCCGGCTCGCCGCCCACTGCCAGAGCATGCCGCTGCTGCGCTCGGCGTAGCGCTGTGGGTCGTAGGCCAGCAGGGCCAGCGGGCAGCGCGCCAGCCATTGGCCCATCGCCGCGCTCTCCACCTCCCCCTCCAGCCACACCAGGCCGAGATCGGCCGCTGCTGCCCGCTCCAGCAGGCGGCGCTCCCCGGGCTCCAGCGCCTCGGCGCTGTGCAGATGAAACAGCCAGCCCCAGCCCTGCAGCGGCTCCGGCTTCGGCCCCTCCAGCAGGGCCCGCAGCACCGCCAGCGCCTCCTGGCGGCCTTTGCCTGCTTTTTGATCGCCCCAGTGCAGCAGCACCAGCGGCGCCGCGCCGGCTGGCGCGGGCTCCGGCCGGCAGCCCGCCCCCACCACCGCCGGGTGCACGCCGGCGCTCACCAGGCCGGTGGCCGCCAGCAAGGGCGCGTAGAGCGCCTCCTGCTGGGCACTGGGGAATCCCAGGCTGACCCGGTGGCCCCCCTGCTGGCAGGCCTTCGCCAGGGCCGCCAGCGCCACCCGGGCCGTGGCGATCGCCTGGGGATCGCCCGGCCGCCCATCGCCGGCCGCCAGGGTTTCCCCCGGCGCAAACATCAGGCTCAGCAGCACCGCCGCCGGCTCGGCGTGGTTGAGGTGGCGGGCCAGCCCCAGCAGCTGGAAGGGCAGCAGGCTGTGGCCCAGCCAGGCCGCCACCGGCTCCCGCCCTGCCGGCCCATTGCCCTGCGCCGCCAGTGCCAGCTGCTGCTCCAGCCGCCGCGCCAGCTGCAGCGCCCCGCCCAGCTCGCGCCACTGGCTTGGGTCGCCGTAGCCGCAGCCGCTGAACACCCCGCGCGCCTGGCTGGGCCTGCCGGCTTCCGCCTCCAGGGCCAGGTCGGTCCACAATTCGGCCTGCCAGCCGCCCTGGGAGAGAGCCGCCAGCAGCGGCCGGTTCACCTCGCCGTGGTGGCCCACCGTGCTGGCGTAGGCCGGCTCCACGATCACCAGCCGGGGCATGGGGCGGCTTCCGCTGGCGGCAGGTTAGGGGGGGCTGGCGCGCTAATCAATTGAGGGAGTGGAGGCACCACATGTGGTGTGGTCGTTCAGTTGCGCCCATCCGCTCACAGTGCCGGAAGAGCTCACAGTGCCGGAAGAGCTCACCCTGACTTTGGCGGCCGATCGCTAGACGCGCCCCTGAAGTTGACTTAGTTTATGGCTAAACTAAGCTTCTCTCCCGCGGCGGGGTTGGCGATGCGGATCGTGAATGTGCATCAGGCCAAAACCCATCTCTCCCGCCTGATCGACGATGCCCATGCCGGCGAAACGATCGTGTTGGCCAAGGCGGGCAAGCCCTGGGCCCGCTTGATGCCCCTGGCGCCGCCGCCGGCTCAGCGCATCCCCGGGCGGCTGCGCGGCCTGGGCCCCCTGCGCCATCCCGATGCCCTACTGGAGCCGATCACGGCGGATGAGCTCGCCAGCTGGGAGGCTGGCGCCCTGCTGCCCGCCCCGCCCCAGCCCTGTCCGCCTCAGCCGTGAGCGCTGCCCAGGCCTACCTGCTCGACAGCCACGTTCTGCTGTGGTGGTGGTTCAGTCCGGAGCGCTTGTCGCAGCCCGCAGCCGCACTCCTGGTGGATCCCGCCAGCCCCGTGCTGGTGAGTGCCGCCACGGTGTGGGAGCTCAGCATCAAGCACCATCAGGGCAAGCTGCCCGAGCTGCAACAGGCCATCGCCGACCTGCCGGGTTTGTTACAGGCGGATGGCTTTGTGGCGCTGCCGATTCACCCATCCCACGCCCTGCGGGCCGGTGCCTACGGCCAGCCCCATCGCGATCCCTTCGATCGGATGCTTGCGGCCCAGGCCGAGCTGGAGCGCCTGGTGCTGGTGAGCGCCGATCCCCAGCTCGCCGCCTTCCCCTGCCAGGTGCTCTGGTAGCGCTGGCACTCGCCCCGCAGGCCTTCTCGCTAGTACGCGTGTACTAAAATAGTGGCGTTCGAGATTGGGGTGGGCTCCTTAGCGTGGATGAAGTTTCTCGGGATCTGGATGCGCCGCCGCCCTGGTGGCGCTTGGGGTTTGACGGCAAAGCCCTGCTGGAAGCCGTCGTTGGCAGTGTTGTTGGCCTGATCGCGCTGTTTTCTTCCTATGACCACGTCTCCTTCCCCCAGGGCCAGCTCCCTCTCCAGCAGCAATGGGGCGTCTGGCTCATCGCTGTCTCGCTTCCGCTCGTTGTTGCGGATGCTCAACTGGCGGCGCGATCCCGTCGTCGAGATGCAGATCGCGCGCTCCGAGCAGAGAACGAGGCAGCTCGAGAGCGAAATCGAGCAGCTGAAGAGAGACAACGCGTTGCTCGATTGGATGCACTCCGAAATCGACTTGATCGAGGCCGACTTGCCTTCCAGCTCGACCCCACCGCCAGCCATCGCCGCAAACTCCAGCGACTGCTGAGCCTGCTCAAAAGCCCTGCAATGGACGAGCTTTTCGCTAGCCGAGGTGCTGCTGGAGCACTTTTCTGAGGAGGAGCGCCCCGGGCTGCTCTAGTGAGGCAGGGTCGGGCCAGAATGGCCCTGGCCGTTGGGTGTGCTGCTTGTCGTTTGCCGACCTGCTGGAGTTGGGCCGCCGTTGTCGCCGCGCCGAGCTGGCCGCCGCCGCCGAGCAGGCCCGCACCGCTGCCGGCTGGAATGCCGCTTCCGCCCTGGAGCTGGCCGCCGCCTGGCTGCTGGCCGGCGACCGCCGCCAGGCCGATCTGGCCCTGCTGGAGGCCGATCAGCTCGACCCCTCCCTGGCTCTGGTGCCCGATCCCTGGGGGCTCTGGCCGGCGCCACCCGCTGAGGCCCGCTCGGATGATGGCGCCGCGCAGGCAGCGGCCGAGCGTGTGCGCGCCTGGCGCCAGCCCGATGCCCAGGCCCTCTGGCAGCAGCTGCTGCCCCAGCTGCAGGCCAACTGGCACGCCGCCCTCGAGCCGCCCCTGCTCGACCAGCTGCTGATCCTCGGCCGCGCCAGCGCCCTGCCCGGCGCCGCGCCGCTGCAGCCCCCCCTGCAAGATGCGCTGGTGGGCCTGGTGAGCGACGCCGAGATCGCCGCCGAACCCGCCGCCAGCAACCGCTTCTGGCAGCTGCTGGCCACGCTGCGGCCCCAGTGGGGCCTGGCCCGCATCCGCGCCGCCGACCTGGCCCTCGCCCGCGGTGAGCTGGAGGCCAGCGGCCGCTGGCTGGCCGAGCCTCCGGCCGAGGCCCTCGCCAATCCCTGGTTTCACGATGTGGCCGCCCGCCAGGCCGTGGCCAGCGGTGAGCTGGCCGCCGCCCTGGAGGCCTGGGCTGAAGCGATCCGGCTCGCCCAGGTCGATGCGGCCAGCGCTGGCCTGGCCGAGATCTTTGAGCAGCGCCGCCGTGAGGCCCGCCGCGGCCCCGGCGTGCTGCAGGTGCGCAGCCTCGCCAACCGCGGCGAGCACGCCGCCGCACGCGCCCTGCTGGAGCGCCTGCTCGCCGACGATCCCCAGTGGCAGCCCCTGCGCAGCTTGCGCGAGCAGCTGCACCAAGCGCCGGTGGCTGCGGCGGCCGAGGCGCTGGTGTCTGTCGCGCCGGTGGCGGCGCCTCTCGCTGCGCCGGTGGCAGGGTTTGAGGCCTTGCTGGAGCGGGCGGCGGCCCGGCTGGCCAGCTTCGGTGGCACGCCCGTGCCGGTTGCCGAGGCTGAGGCCTGTGCGCCGGCCGATCTGGACGCCTTCGCCGCTGAGCTCGCCGCCCTGGAACGTCGCCTCAGCGACTTCGAAGCGCGCTTCGCGCTGGCCTGAGCCCTGAGCGGGGCTGGCGCGCTCACAAATTCAGCGGTTGCAGACACCACATGTGGTGTGCCGGCCCTGTGCACGCAGGCTTCTTTGCTGGTACGCGTGTACTAAAATATTGGCGATTGGGATCGGGGTGGGCTCCTTAGGGTGGATGAAGTTTCTCGGGATCAGGATGCGCCGCTGCCTTGGTGGCGCTTGGGGTTTGACGGCAAAGCCCTGCTGGAAGCCGTCGTTGGCAGTGTTGTTGGCCTGATCGCGCTGTTTTCTTCCTATGACCACGTCTCCCTCCCCCAGAGCCAGCTCCCTCTCCAGCAGCAATGGGGCGTCTGGCTCATCGCTGTCTCGCTTCCGCTCGTTGTTGCGGATGCTCAACTGGCGGCGCGATCCCGTCGTCGAGATGCAGATCGTGCTCTCAGAGCAGAGAACGAAGCAGCTCAAGAGCGAAATCGAGCAGCTCGAGAAAGAAATCGAGCAGCTGAAGAGAGACAACGCGTTGCTCGATTGGATGCACTCCGAGCTCGACTTGATCGAGGCCGACTTGCCATCTGAGCGCTCAATTGCCGCAAACTCCAGCGCTGTTTAGTCGCGTCGCAACGGGGTGAGAGAGGCTCCCACAACAGTGCCAATCAAGCCGATAGCCAGCTTCTGGAGATCAGGGTGCTGGCTTGGAAGCAGGCATCAGAAGTTCACAAGCTCGCGCTCCGCTCCATCGCGCGATCGAAGTATCACGTGCCCCTGTTGTCCTTCCTCCTGCTTCACGGTTTTGTAGAGCGCAATGGCCCGGCGAAACACCTCAGCGCGGCTGAGGCCCGCTGATCTCGCCACCTGATCAAAGTCTTCGGCCAGCCTTCGGTTGAGACGCACCTCAAAGCGGGACTCGCTCATGGTGGTTGATGTCCGTACAGCTGTACGGATCAGCATAGGTTGAGGTCCGTGCTCAGCGCACCCCTGCACCGACCCAACCCTCCAGACCCTCCGAAACGCCTTGGTGTGGTGGTGTGTGGTGCGGTGTGGGGGCGGCAGCTTCAGCCCTGTTGCTCCAGGCGCTCCAGCAGGGCCGCGATCAGGGCTTCGGCCCGCTGCAGTTGCTGCTGCTGGCTCTGCAGCAGCTGCTCCTGCTTCTGGTGCGCCAGGAAATAAAACTCCAGCTCCTCCTGGGCCTGCTGCAGCATCAGCAGGTTGAGCTCCGCCTCGTCGCGCGCCTCTTCCAGCTGGCTGTTAAGGCTTGCCAGCTGTTGCTGCAGGTCGTCGGTTTCAGAGTGGGCAGTGCTGGTGGTGATCGGAGTGGTGTTGTGGTGTTGGCGATAGTTTAGGGGGCGCAATCGCAACCCTCCAGTGGCTGCAGCGGCCGTTCAGCCTCTCGAGATCAGGCCCTCTGCCCTGGCGCCCCACGTGGAGCATCAGGTGTTTGCCGATTTCCCGGCCTTCCAGGCCCATCTGCAGCGCAGCCTGCCCCTGTGGGCGGCGCAGGTGCAGCAGGCCCTGCGGCTGATCGCCCTCAACGGCATCGTCGATCCGATCAGCGCCAGCCCGGTGCCGGCCACGGCCCTCGGGCTCAGCAGCGGCAACTACCGCGAAACCCTCAGCCACAACGGCTGCCTGTCGCGGCACCGGGCCGTGTTGCTGGTGCTGCAGGAGCTGCTCAACGCCGGCCTGATCCCCCCCGCCGAGCGGCTGGAGCTCTACTGCCCCGAGGCGATCACCCCGTTTGCAGCCCTGTTGCGGCGCCTGTTCCCCCACACGATCGGCAGTGAATACCTGCCCGATCCGGCCGACCCCCAGCGCCGCCTCTTCCCCCACCAGGACCTCTGCGCCCTCACCCTCGCAGACGCCTGCCTCGATCTGGTGCTCTGCAACGAGCTGTTCGAGCACCTCTACAACCTGCCGGCCGCCCTGGCCGAGATCGCCCGCGTGCTGCGGCCCGGCGGCTATCTGGTGTCGACCTGTCCGTTTGCCTACAACCGCGCCGACACGATCGTGAAGGCCCGCCACCGGCCCGGCGCCACCCCCGGCGTGGCCGCCGAGGCCGAGCTGTTGATGGAGCCGGAATTCCACGGCGACCCCGTGCATCCCGAGCAGGGCAGCCTCGTGTATCAGATCCCCGCCTGGGACCTGCTCGACCAGGCCCGCCAGGCCGGCCTCAGCGATCCCGCCATCCACTGGATCGCCGCCCCCAGCTACGGCGTGGTGGGCCAGGAGCTCCCCGCCGTGATGGTGCTGGTGGGCCGGCGCCCGGGCTGAAGCGCTGCGAGGGTGATGCAGCGCCGCGGGTGGGATACCCCTCCGGCATGCTCACGTATTTCGGGGTTGGCCACACCACATGTGGTGTGGTGGGTGCTGGATCCTGTGAGGAATCCTCTTGGAAATCCTGTTTTCGATGGGATGCCGCATCGCGAACAACGATGGAGTGGGCGCAGAACGTTGCTGGCGTTAATCTCTAATGATTGAAATGACGATGTCTCGGGAGCAGCTGAATGCACTGCTCGCTGAGCTCAAGACGAATCACGAGCTCCGGGAAAAGCTGAAGCAAGTCGCTGATCTCGATGCGGCCCAGACGATTGGGAGTGCTACCGGATTCCCCTCAGCAAAGAGGAGTGGTTGCAATGCCAGGGGCAGCCCAACGCCCCCATGGAGTTGAGTAACGAGCAACGGGAAAAGGTGGCAGGCGGCAACAGGCGGCACGAATTCAACGTTCGTCGGTTGTCCGTCTTGTCAGGAGGGTGTCCGCGAACAATGTGGCCACGACAATGGTTGATGATGTGCATATGGTTCAAGTGCATGCCTCGGCTGCTAGGCATGCCCTGCGTCACCGCAATCCCGTGAAGGTTGCGAAAGCTGTCTGCTATTCAGGTGTTAGCCAAATCCATGACATGGATACAGAGCAAGGCAGCAGCGGATAGCGCCAATGTCTGGAGTTGTTGCTAGGGTGTTAAGAGCGGTGCATCGGAAATGAATTTCACATTGGAGTGCGAGCAAGAAGTTGACGGTCGGTGGATAGCAGAGGTCCCTGAGCTCCCTGGTGTTCTCTCGTATGGCAACTCTGCTTCAGATGCAATGTCAAGGGCTGAGATCTTGGCCTTGCGCGTCATAGCCGACAGGCTTGAACATGGCGAATCCGAGCCTGTGAGCATCAGCCTTTCGCTCCCCGTCAGTGCATGAGCCCCTGGCCTTCTGTCAAGGCGAAGAAAGTGCTGGCAGGCCTGCAGGCTATTGGGTGGCGTGTAAAGCGCCAGACAGGATCACACAAGATTCTTCAACGCGCCGGATATCCTGATTTTGTCTTTGCATTCCATGATGGCGAGGAGATCGGCCCGAGAATGTTATCCCGTATTGCAAAGAATACCGGTCTTCAACCCAGCGATCTTTGAGATGCGCGTGAAATCGGCTAACACAGCCATTCACCTGATCCGCCACCGCTCAATCTCTTTGCCCCTGGGCGCTCGTTGAATTCACTACCTGCGGCCAGGTGATGGCCAGCGTTCGGCAGGCTGCCCTGAGCGCCGGGACATTCGTTGCGGCAGATGCACCGCCCAACTCGCTGCTCGATTGGCGATCGTTGCTGCACTGGTGAATAGCTGTATGCGATGTGGTCATAAATTAGTTGCCGATCGGCTGGATTGAGCAAATTTAATGAGAAAAAACCTGGGTTGTCATTCCTGCGTTGGCAGTGCGTTCCGCGCTTCCTCGCAGTTGTTGTTGCCCGCTACTGCCGCTGTTCATCGCGATGGGGAAATCCACTTCGGATCAGGTGTGGTCAACAACCTCTCCGCTCCCGCCCCAGTCGCTTGAGTCGCCGGAAACGCTGCTCCCTGAGATCCGGCCGGAGATCCAGCCCGGCGGCCAGCCGGAGATCCTGATTCCCGTGTCGCTCGGCGAGCTTGCTGATCGCCTGGAGATCCTGCAGCTCAAGGTGATCCGGATCCAGGGACCCGGCCTGGCCCATGTGCAGCGGGAGCTGGCGCTGCTGCAGGCCCGCTTTGAGCCGCTGGCCCCGCGGGTGCCCGAGCCCCTGCAGCGCCAGCTGGCCGCCGTGAACGCCGAGCTCTGGCAGCTCGAAGACGCTGTGCGCAGCTGCGAACGCCGCGCCACCTTCGGCGCCGAGTTTGTGGCCATGGCCCGCAGCATCTACCGCCTCAACGACCGCCGCGCCGCTCTCAAGCGGGCGATCAGCCTCGCCGGCGGCAGCCCCCTGCTCGAGGAGAAGGTGTTCGGCGAACCCGGCGCCTGAGGGTCACTGCACGGCCCTTCAGTCGTTGTTGCGGCCGGGCTTGTCGCCGGGTGTGCTGTTGAGCCGGCCCAGCACGTAGCCCGCCAGGGCGCCCAGCAGGAAACCCTGCAGCCGCCAGATCTCGCGCCGGTAGCGCCAGGGGATGCTGCCCAGCTGCACGCCCACCACCAGCGCCACCACCAGGGCCACCACCCCGAAGCGCCGGGCCAGCGGGCCGCCACGGCTGTTCAGCTCGCCGGGCTGGTTGCTGAGCAGGTTGCTGGGCTGGTCGGAAGGCTTGAGCGCCATGGCGGGGTGGGGTCGAAGAAGCGCGGCCTGCTGTCCCCGATACAATGGGGGCATTGAAAACCCTCAGGCATGGCGGATCCAACGGAGCCGGCGAATCCAGGCGGTTCCGGTTCAGGCGGTTCCGGGTCTGACGGCGGCATGCGGATCATCCAGACCGATCTGCGCAACGAGATGTCGCGCTCCTATCTGGAGTATGCGATGAGCGTGATCGTGGGCCGGGCCCTGCCCGATGCCCGCGATGGTCTCAAGCCCGTGCATCGCCGCATCCTCTATGCGATGTATGAGCTGGGCCTCACCTCCGACCGGCCCTACAGGAAGTGCGCCCGTGTGGTGGGTGAGGTGCTCGGTAAGTACCACCCCCACGGCGACACGGCCGTCTACGACGCCCTGGTGCGGATGGCGCAGGACTTCTCCCTGCGCATGCCCCTGATCGACGGCCACGGCAACTTCGGCTCGGTCGACAACGACCCGCCGGCCGCCATGCGATACACCGAGTCGCGGCTGCAGGCGCTCACCACCGATGCGCTGCTCGAAGACATCGAGAGCGAAACGGTTGACTTCGCCGACAACTTCGACGGCAGCCAGCAGGAACCCACCGTGCTGCCGGCCCGGATCCCCCAGCTGCTGCTCAACGGCTCCTCCGGCATCGCCGTGGGGATGGCCACCAACATCCCGCCCCACAACCTCGGCGAGCTGCTCGACGGCCTCCAGGCCCTGATCGCCAACCCCGAGATCACCGACCGCGAGCTGCAGGCCCTGATCCCCGGCCCCGACTTCCCCACCGGCGGCCAGATCCTCGGCCGCAGCGGCATCCGCGAGATTTACAGCACCGGCCGTGGCTCGGTCACCATGCGCGGCGTGGCCGCCATCGAAACCCTGGAGGTGCCCGGTCGCCCCGATCGCGATGCGGTGATCATCACCGAGCTGCCCTACCAAACCAACAAGGCGGCGCTGATCGAGCGGATCGCCGAGCTGGTCAACGACAAGAAGCTCGACGGCATCTCCGACATCCGCGACGAATCCGACCGCGACGGCATGCGGATCGTGATCGAGCTGCGCCGCGATGCCTACCCGCAGGTGGTGCTCAACAACCTGTTCAAGCTCACGCCGCTGCAGAGCAACTTCAACGCCTACATGTTGTCGCTGGTGGGCAGCGAGCCGGTGCTGCTCAACCTGCGGCGGATGCTGGAGGTGTTCCTCGACTTCCGCATCGACACGATCGAGCGGCGCACCCGCTTCCTGCTGCGCAAGGCGGAGGAGCGCGATCACATCCTGCTCGGCCTGCTGATCGCCCTCGACAACCTCGACGCGATCATCTCCCTGATCCGCTCGGCCGCCGACACCGCCACCGCCCGCAGCGGGCTGATGGAGCAGTTCGGGCTCAGCGACCTCCAGGCCGACGCCATCCTGCAGATGCAGCTGCGCCGGCTCACCGCCCTCGAGGCCGACAAGATCCGGCTCGAGCACGAAGACCTGCTCGCCAAGATCATCGACTACAAAGACATCCTCGCCCGCAAGGAGCGGGTGTTGGCGATCATCACCGACGAGCTGGCGGTGATTCGCAGCCGCTACGACTCCCCCCGCCGCACCGAGATCCTCGACATCGAGGGCGGCCTCGACGACATCGACCTGATCGCCAACGAGCGCTCGGTGGTGCTGCTCACCGAAACCGGCTACCTCAAGCGCATGCCGGTGAGTGAATTCGAGGCCACCAGTCGCGGCACCCGCGGCAAGGCCGGCACCCGCAGCCAGGGGGAGGAGGCCGTGAAGCTGTTCATCAGCTGCAACGACCACGACAACCTGCTGCTCTTCTCCGACCGCGGCGTGGTGTACACCGTGCCGGCCTACCGGGTGCCCGTGAGCAGCCGCGCTGCCAAGGGCACGCCGATCGTGCAGCTGCTGCCGATCCCGCGCGAGGAGCAGATCACCTCGCTGCTGGCGGTGAGTGAATTCACCGACGACGGCGTGCTGGTGATGCTCACCAGCGGCGGTTTCATCAAGCGCACCCGCCTCTCGGCCTTCGCCAACATCCGCTCCAACGGCCTGATCGCCATCGATCTGGTGGAGGGCGACGCCCTCACCTGGGTGCGCCTGGCCCTGCCCGGCGATTCGGTGCTGATCGGCTCCCGCCAGGGCATGACCATCCACTTCCGCCTCAGCGATGAGGAGCTGCGGCCCCTGGGCCGCACCGCCCGGGGCGTGCGCGCCATGAACCTGCGGGAGGCCGACCGGCTGGTGAGCATGGATGTGCTGCCGGCGGAGCTGGCCGACCGGGTGGCCAGCTCCGCTGCTGCCGGCAGCGGCGACGACGAGGCCGACGAGGGCGACGGCGAGGACACCCCAGCCAGCGAGGGTCCCTGGGTGCTGGTGGCCACCGCCAGCGGCCTGGGCAAGCGGGTGCCGGTGGATCAGTTCCGGCTGCAGAAGCGCGCCGGCATGGGCCTGCGGGCGATCAAGTTCCGCCAGCCCAACGACGTGCTGGTGGGGCTGAAGGTGCTCGGCGCCGGCGAGGAGCTGCTGCTGGTGAGCGAGAAGGGCGTGATCGTGCGCACCCAGGCCGATGCCGTGCCCCAGCAGTCGCGCGCCGCCACCGGCGTGCGACTGCAGAAGCTCGATGCCCGTGATCACCTCGCCGAAGTGGTGCTGGTGCCGCCGGCACCCGAGGAGGAGGCCCCACCTCTCGATGGCGAACCGGTCTCCGAGGCCCCTGCTGGCGACGCTTGAGGTCCCCATACGGCTGTTCGCCGTTTGATCCACTGTGATGGCCATGGATGTGCTGGTGCTGGGGGCAGGGCCGGCGGCCCTCGCCATCGCTGCTGAGCTGGCTGAGCATCAGCTCTCGGTGACCGTTTTGGCGGTCGGTGATCGCCGCGACCCCTGGCCCAACACCTATGGCATCTGGGGCGATGAGGTAGATGCCCTCGGCCTGGGTCACTTGCTGGAGCACCGCTGGCGTGACACCTGCAGCTATTTCGGCCCGACCGCCACCCGCCATGGCCGCGACTATGGCTTGTTGGATAAGACCCGTCTGCAGCAGTTCTGGCTGGAGCGTTGCGACGCGGCGAAGGTGCAGTGGCTCCAGGGGGCGGCGCAGCAGTTGACGCTGGCGGGGGGGCGCAGTCTGGTGCGCTACGACCCGGTCGGTGAGGCTCCTACCGCTGGCCCCGATCCTGCCGTGCTCGACGCCCGCCTGGTGGTGGATGCCACCGGTCACCAGCCTGTGTTTGTGCGTCGGCCGGATGAGGGGGCGGTGGCCGGCCAGGCGGCCTACGGCATCGTGGGGCGCTTCTCGGCGCCGCCGGTGGAGCCCCAGCAGTTTGTGCTGATGGACTACCGCAGCGATCACCTCAGCCCGGCCGAACGCGCCGAGCCGCCCACCTTCCTCTATGCCATGGACCTGGGCGAGGGACGCTTCTTCGTGGAGGAGACCTCCCTGGCCCTGGCACCGGCCGTGCCCTTCGACACCCTGCGCCAGCGGCTGCACCGGCGCCTGGCCCATCGCGGCGTGGCGGTGGAGCAGGTGGAGCACGAGGAGTTGTGCCTGTTTCCGATGAACCTGCCGCTGCCCGATCTGCAGCAGCCGGTGCTCGGTTTCGGTGGGGCGGCCTCGATGGTGCACCCCGCCTCGGGCTACATGGTGGGCTCGCTGCTGCGCCGCGCCCCGGCCGTGGCCGCCGCCGTGGCCGCTCTGCTGCGCAGCGAGCCGGCGGCGAGCTCAGGGCAGTTGGCAAGAGCTGGTTGGCAGGCGCTGTGGCCGCTGGAGCTGCGCCGCAAGCATGCCCTCTACCAATTCGGCTTGGAGAAATTGATGCGTTTCTCCGAGCCCCAGCTGCGGGCCCACTTCGCCACCTTCTTCTCCCTGCCCGAAGCCCAGTGGTATGGCTTCCTGGCCAACACCGCCAGCGTGCCCGAACTGCTGGCGGCGATGCTGCGCCTGTTTGCCACCGCGCCCTGGAGCGTGAAGGGCGGCCTGATGGGCATGCAGGGCCGCGAGCTGGCGCTGGGCCTGCGGCTGCTCAGGCCGGCGGGTTGACGCGCAGACTCACCCAATCCGCCGCGTTGAGCAGAGGAAACAGGCTGTCTTCGCCCTTCACGCCTGACAGCCAGGCCTCGGGCAGCGCGCTGCCGTTGTTGATCGCATCCAGCAGCCGCCAGAAGCGATCCAGGTGGCGGTGGATGCGCTCCCGGGCCAGCTCGGTGGTGGTGCCGGCCCGCAGGATGAAGCTCCAGTCGGAGCTCTGGGCCAGCAGCAGTTCGCGCCCGGCCTGGGTGAGCAGGTCGCGCTGCCGCTCGCTGGCCACCCCCTGGTTCACGCGGCGCACCATGGCGCGGGCGGCCTTCTGCCATTCCGGCACCACCCAGGCGTTGGTGTCGTTGAGCCAGTAGTCGTGGTAGCCCCCCTGGCCCCAGCTGCTCGGCGACGGCCGGCACACCTGCAGGCCCTGGTCGCCGGCCAGGGCCTGGCGCAGGCTCACCAGCTCCACGCCGCTGGCGGCCGCCTGCTCAAACACGGCCGCCAGAAACCGGGGCCCTTCAAACCACCAGTGCCCGAACAGTTCGGCGTCGAAGGGGGCCACCAGCAGCGGCGGCTGCTCCATCGAGCCCTGCAGGCCCTGCAGCTCTGCAGCGCGGCCGGCCAGGTAGTGGGCGGCGTGGGCCTGCACCTGCTCGGCGGCTGCGGCTGGGTCGTAGGGCTGCTTGGCCTCGAGCGGGCAGCCCTGGGCCGTGACCCTGTGCAGCTTCAGCCCCAGCGGGCGGCGGCTGCCGATGCCCGCCGCGCTGAGCTGCTCCTCCGGCAGGTCCCAGCCCAGGTCGCGGTGGAATTCCCGGTAGGCCCCGTGGCCGGGATAGCCCTCGCGGGCGCTCCACACCGGCAGGGTGGCGTTGCTGTCGCGGCCGAAGAAGGCCACCCCCGCCGGCGAGCTGATCGGTGCAAACACGCCATAGCGCGGTCGCGGCAGGGCGTGCAGCAGGCCATGACCATCCAGCACCGTGTAGCGCAGGCCCGCCGCCAGCAGCTGCTGGTCGAGCCCCTCGTAGTAGGCGCATTCCGGCAGCCAGATGCCCAGCGGGCGCTCGCCCAGCTGGCGGGTGTGCTCGCGCACCGCCGTGAACAGCTGGGCCCGCACCGCCTCCGGCACCTCGCGCAGCAGGGGCAGGTAGCCGTGGGTGGCGCCGCAGGTGATCAGGTCGAGCACCCCCTGCTGCTGCAGCCGCGCGAAGCGGGGCACCAGCTGCCCCTGGCAGCGGCGCCACTGGGCCTCGATCGCCGCCAGCTGCTCGGCCAGGGCAGCGGCCGCGGTCGCATGGTCGGTGGGCGCCTGCTGCAGCAGCTCCCGGCGCAGGCGCAGCCAGGGCAGGAAGCGCTGGTTGAGGTCGCGGTCGGCCAGCAGCGACAGCAGCGTGGGCGAGAGCCCCAGGGTGAGCCGTGGCCGCTGGGCCGGATCAACGGCGGCCGCCTCCAGCACGGCCAGCAGGGGCAGATAGCACTCCTGCAGGGCCTGGAAATACCAGTCTTCTTCGAGCGAGCCCGGCGCCGAGGAGCGCACGTAGGGCAGGTGGGCGTGCAACACAAACGCCAGCTGCCCCGTGGCCATGGCCTGCCCCCAGTGGGCGCACTGTAAGGGCAGTTCCGGTGGGACCCAGCGGCTTCCACCCCCTAGAATGGGCCTAACTCATAGCCATTCCGCATAAGGAGCCCCGATGGCCCGAGATCCCGGCCGGGTGTTGATCTTCGACACCACCCTGCGCGACGGCGAGCAGTCGCCCGGCGCCAGCCTCAACCTGGAGGAGAAGCTGGCGATCGCCCAGCAGCTGGCACGCCTGGGGGTTGACATCATCGAGGCCGGCTTCCCCTTTGCCAGCCCCGGCGACTTCAACGCCGTGCAGCGCATCGCCGAAACCGTGGGCACGCCCGATGGCCCCACCATCTGCGGCCTGGCCCGCGCCGCCGCCGGCGACATCAAGGCCTGCGCCGATGCCGTGGCGCCTGCTGCCCGCAAGCGCATTCATACCTTCATCGCCACCAGCGACATCCACCTCGAGCACAAGCTGCGCAAGAGCCGCGCCGAGGTGCTGGCGATCACCTCCGAGATGGTCGACTACGCCCGCTCCCTCGTCGACGACGTGGAGTTTTCCTGCGAGGACGCCGGCCGCTCCGATCCGGAGTTCATGTATGAGGTGATCGAGGCGGCGATCAAGGCGGGTGCCACCACGATCAACATTCCCGACACGGTGGGCTACGCCACCCCGGCCGAATTCGGCGAGCTGATCGCCGGCATCAACGCCCACGTGCCCAACATCGACCAGGCCGTGATCTCGGTGCACGGCCACAACGACCTGGGCCTGGCGGTGGCCAACTTCCTGGAGGCGGTGAAAAACGGCGCCCGCCAGCTGGAGTGCACGATCAACGGCATCGGCGAGCGGGCCGGCAACGCCTCGCTCGAGGAGCTGGTGATGGCCCTGCACGTGCGCCGCAGCTACTTCAACCCCTTCCTGGGCCGGCCTGCCGACTCCACCGAGCCGCTCACCGGCGTGCGCACCGAGGAGATCACCAAAACCTCCCGACTGGTGAGCAACCTCACCGGCATGGCCGTGCAGCCCAACAAGGCGATCGTGGGTGCCAACGCCTTCGCCCACGAGAGCGGCATTCACCAGGACGGCGTGCTCAAGAACCGCCTCACCTACGAGATCATCGACGCCCGCACCGTGGGCCTGCTCGATAACCGCATCTCGCTGGGCAAGCTGAGCGGCCGCAGCGCCTTCCGCGCCCGCCTCGAGGAGCTCGGCTATGAGCTGAGTCGCGACGACCTCGACGATGCCTTCGCCCGTTTCAAGGAGCTGGCGGATCGCAAGCGGGAGATCACCGACCGCGATCTCGAGGCGATCGTGAGCGAGCAGGTGCAGCAGCAGAACGACGGCAGCTACACGCTCAAATCCGTGCAGGTGAGCTGCGGCACCGGCCTGCAGCCCACCGCCACCGTGACCCTGATCAACGCCGACGGCGCCGAGCTCAGCGAGGCGGCGATCGGCACCGGGCCGGTGGATGCGGTGTGTCAGGCGCTCAACCGCCTCGCCAACGTGCCCAACGAGCTGGTGGAGTTCTCGGTGAAATCGGTCACCGAGGGGATCGACGCCATGGGCGATGTCACGATCCGCCTGCGCCAGAACGGCGTGCTCTACTCCGGCCACGCCGCCGACACCGACATCGTGGTGGCCGCCGCCCAGGCGTTCGTGAACGCCCTCAACCGACTGATCGCCGGCCAGCGCAGCGTGCCCCTACACCCGCAGAAGGCGCCGTTGCCGGTGGTGGGCGACCTGCCCCTGGCCGACCGGCCGCGGGTGTGAGCAGCCGTGTGACCCCCCCTCTGAGCACCTGATGGCCCAACCCACTTCAGGCCAGCGCCGCTCCTCCCTGGCGGCGGCCCTGCAGCTGGCCCTGCTGCTCCTGGTGGCCCTGGCGATGCTGGTGCCGCTGCTGTGGCTGGTGAGCACCTCGCTCAAGGGGCCAGCGGAAGACATCTTCACCAGCCCGCCGGCGCTGCTGCCGGCCCAGCCCAGCCTGGAGGCCTACGGCCGGCTGTTCGCTGAGCAGCCGATGGGCCGCTATCTGCTCAACAGCACGATCGTGAGCGGCCTGGCGGTGCTGGCCAACCTGCTGTTTTGTTCCCTGGCCGCCTACCCGCTGGCACGGATGCGCTTCGCCGGCAGGGGTCT
The DNA here is from genome assembly GCA_044235095.1 of Prochlorococcaceae cyanobacterium. Taxonomy (GTDB): domain Bacteria; phylum Cyanobacteriota; class Cyanobacteriia; order PCC-6307; family Cyanobiaceae; genus NIES-981. Next base: position 16,564 of record JBIIIC010000022.1, read on the forward strand.
GGTGCTGGCCCTGGTGGTGGCCACGATCCTGATTCCCTTTCAGGTGGTGATGATTCCGCTCTATCTGCTGATGGTGCAGATCGGCCTGCGCAACACCCTCTGGGCTCTGATCATTCCCCAGGCCGCCACCGCCTTCGGCATCTTCCTGCTGCGTCAGAGCTTTCTCGGTGTGCCGGTGGAGCTGGAGGAGGCGGCCCGCAGCGATGGCTGCACGCCGCTGGGGGAGTGGTGGAACGTGATGATCCCCGCCGCCCGGGCGGATCTGATCACCCTGGCCATGTTCGTGTTCATCGGCACCTGGAGCGATTTCCTCTGGCCGCTCGTGATCCTCGACGAGCCCCAGCTCTACACCCTGCCCCTGGGGCTGCAGCAGCTGGCCAGCAGCTTCTCGCTGGATTGGCGCCTGGTGGCGGCCGGTGCGGTGATCTCGATCCTGCCGGTGCTGGCCCTGTTCATCGGCCTGCAGCGCTACATCCTGCCCAGTGCCGCCGGCGATGCCGTGAAGGGCTAGGGCCGGTGGAGGGCTAGGGCCGCACGGGCGGTGGCGGCGTGGGGGCGCTCGGGGCTTCCGTCTCCGACTCCGCTGGTGCTACCGGAGCGGGCGCCACGGGCCTGCGCAGCTGCTGGATCTCCCGCCGCAGCCGGGCGTTGTCGCTGCTGAGCCCCTCCAGCTGCATGTTGGAGCGCTCCAGGGCCTGCAGCCGCGTGGCGGTGGAGCGCAACTGCTCCTCCAGGGCGGTGGTGCGTTCGAGGGCACGGCTGTTCTCGAGGCCCTGCACCCGCTCCTGCAGGCCCCGCAGCTGGCTGCTCTGCTGGCGCAGCTTGCCCACCATCACCAGAAACAGCACGGCCAGCATGGCCGTGAGTCCGGCCTGCAGCCAGGGCAGCCAGTCGGGCAGCTGGGCCTGGGGGCCGGAGCCGCTACCGGATCCCAGGCCTGAGCTGTTGGAGCGGGACGCCATCGAGAGGGGCTCCATCAGGGTTCAGGCGTTGGCTCCAATCTTGCCCGATCCCAGTCGGATCGGCCGCCGGTGAGGCGGCTGGCGCCGCGCAGCAGTTGCGCCTCGGTGGCGCGATACACCGCTTCGGCCTCCTCCGGGCTGCGGCCGATGCAGGTCATGCCGAGCTTGCCGAATTCCGACAGGCAGCCGAGCAGGTGAAACACGCTGCCGCGCAGCTGGGCCGGGTCGTAGTGCAGCCCGGCCTCGGCCACGATGTCGATCAGGTCCACCGGCAGCAGGCCCTTCAGGCCGGGGTGCTGCAGGTTGTCGGTGGCGCGGTAGGCCAGGGGGGTGCCGTTGGCTGCGTGGTAGACCCCGCTTTGCAGATCGAGGCTGCCGCTGGTGATGGCGCTCAGGGCCATATAGGGGTGGGTGGTGCCGCCCTGGCGCAGGTTCACCTCAATCGCCTGCAGGTCCCAGTGCTCGCCGAAGCGGCGGGCGATGAAATCCACCGCATAGCGCTCCAGCGCCCCCTCCGCCGCCAGTGCCTCGCCCACCGCCTGGCCGTGGAGCAGCAGCTCGCGCCGGTAGGCGGCATCGGCTGGGAAGCAGCAGCCCAGATAGGTCTGGCCGCTGGCACCGCCCAGCAGCTGCTCATGGGTGGAGAGCACCTCCACGCTGGGGCTGCCACCGACACCGCCGGGGTGGATCGTGCCCTGCACGCTCGGCGAGCTGAGCGCCTCTCCGCCCTCCAGCCAGGCCTCCACCAGTGCCCCCTCTTCGCCGAGCAGCCGGCGCCAGTCGGCGCATGGCATCGCCAGCTGCTCCAGGGCTTCGGCCAGGCACTGGCGCCGCTCGCGTGCGCTCCTTTGGGCCAGCTCCAGCGGGGCCAGGGCCAGGGGGGCGTTGCCCTCGCCGCTGAAGCCCTCGTTGAGCTTCACCACCACCCGCTCCAGCTCGGGGTGCGTTTCCCACAACTCCGCCGTGGCCTCCACCAGGTCGCTGAGGCTGTGCACCAGCGGGCTGCCGGGCGGGTGGGGCACGCCGCAGCGGGCAAACAGCTCGCGGCTGCCCGCCTTGCTGCCCCAGTGGCCCAGGGCGGGGTCAGTGCCGAGCAGGGGCACCTGGAGCCGCTCGGAGAGCTCCTTCTCCAGCGCGCTCACCACGAAGCAGCTGATGAAGCTGCGTCCCGGCCGCAGCAGCTCCGCCATCCGCGCCAGCAGCGCCGGCCGCTCCAGCAGCTTGGCCGTGAGCGGCCGGCTTGAGGCGTCGTCGGTGTCGAACAGGTGCAGCCGCCGCCGGGCATGGCTGGTGGGCACCCCTGGCAACAGCTCCAGCACCGCATCCACCACCAGCTCGGCGATCGGCTTGCTGGTGGCGTAGAGCATGCGCACGCCGGGATCGCGCAGGCGGATCAGCGAAAACAGCTGGCGCTCCTCGTAGTGGTGTGCCCCCGTCACCAGGTCCATCTGGCTCTGGTCCATCGACAGCGATGGCACCATCAGCACATCCACCGCCGGGCCCTGGGCGGCGGTGGCCCGGCCCCATTCCGGCCGCAGCTGGGCCTGGAGCTCACGGAAGCTGAGGGAGGGCATGGTGGAGCGGGTGGGGAGCTGGTGCGGGGCGGGACGACTTACCCCCACAGACTGTGCAGCACCTGGCGATAGAGCGCATCCGGACTGAGGCCCGCGATCAGATCGCCGCGCTCGTCGAGCTGCTCCAGGCTCGGATAGCGGCCCAGCCAGGGGTGGGGAAGCGATCGGCCCACAGCATCGCCATAGACGATCGCCACCGAGGCGCTGCCGTGGTCTGTGCCGCCGGAGCCGTTCTCCCGGAGCCGGCGGCCGAATTCACTCACCGCCAGCAGCAACACCTGCGGGCGGGAGCGCAGCTGGGCCAGGCCGGCATCGAGCAGCAGCAGCGCCTCCGCCAGCTGCCTGAGCTGGCTGGCGTGGCGCGTGGCCTGGCTGGCGTGGGTGTCGTAGCCCCCTTGGGAGAGGGCCAGCACGGGCGGGCACTGCGGGGAGGCCAGTAGTCGCAGGGCCAGCCCCATCTGCTGGCCCAGGGAGCCGGCCGGGGGCACCAGCCCCGCCGGCAGGGGCTGCAGCCCCTGCTGCAGCCGCGCCAGCTCGCGGGCGCCGGCGCTCTCCAGCTCCAGCATGCGGCGCAGCACCGGGTTGCCGGCCGCCAGGGCGGGGTCGAGCAGCCAGGCGTTGGCGCGGCGCAGGTTGTCGGGGGCGAGCTGCAGGCTGAGGGCTCGCCCGCCCTCCAGGCTGGTGGAGCCACTGGGGCCCAGGGCCAGCAACGGGCCCGGGGAGCCGCGCTCATCCAGCGCCGCCGCCAGCCAGCCGGGGCCCTCGCCACTGGCCGCGCCCACCGACCACTGGTCCATCGCCTTGAAGTGGCTGCGGTTGGGCTTGGGCCAGCCCACCCCCAGGGCGAAGGCGAGGCGTTCCTGGCGCCAGAGGGGATGCAGCGGTGCCAGGGCAGGGTGCAGCGCCAGGCCATTGCTGAGCGGCACGGCCCCTTCAAGGGCCAGCTGCGGCCTGGCCTGTCGGTACAGCTGATCGCGCCAGGGCGCCACGGTGTTGAGGCCGTCGTTGCCGCCCCGCAGCTCCAGCAGCAGCAACACCCGCTCGGCCCGGCGCTGGCCGGTCGGGCGGCCCTGGGCCTGCTGGCTGAATGCCGCGGGAGCCAGGGCGGCCCCGGCCAGCAGCTGAAGCAGGGAGCGCCGGTTCATGCGAGCTGCCATACGGGGTCGGCGAACAGCAGGGCCAGGGTGGAGCGATCCACCTGCGCAGGCAGGTTCAGCCCCAGTGGCGGGATCGGCGTGAGCATGGGCAGCAGCTGGGGCGGCGGTGACGCCGAGGCCCACACCTCCTCATCGGCCAGCAGGGCGGCGAGCCCGCGCCGCCGCGCCTGCAGCCAGCGCAGATTGATCCATTCGTCGTTGACCGGCCAGCCCTTCACGGAGGGAGGCTCCAGCACGGGCTGCCCCATGGCGGCCAGCTGACTGCGGCCGATCTCCAGGGCATCGGGATGCTGGCTGCCCAGCAGGGCCAGGCTGCGGCTCACCACCAGGATCGGCTCCTCCAGCCGCTGGCCTCTGGCGGCGCGGGCCTCCGGCGCCGTGCGCAGGCTGTTCACCAGCCAGGGCAGCGACAGCTTCTGGTGGCGCCAGTCGTTGGCCAGCGCCTGCAGCCGTGCCGGTGCTGGCAGGGGGCCCACCAGCACGCGCCAGAGCCGGCCACAGATGTGACGGGCTGTGGCCGGCTGGGCCGCCAACCACGTTGCCAGGCTCTCGGCCTCGAACGCGGCGGTGCGGCCGAGGATCCGTTTGGGATCGGGATCGTGGCGGCGGGGGTTGAGCACCATCCGACCGTCCGGGCCCAGTTGGTAGCCGGTCAGGGCCCTGGCGGCCGCGATCACATCCAACTCGCTGTAGTTCCCCTCCCCCAGGCTGAACAGCTCCAGCAGTTCGCGGGCCAGGTTCTCGTTGGGCTGGTCGCGCTGATTGCGGGGCCCATTCAGTGAGATCTGCAGGGCCGGATCCACCACCATCGCCACCAGCAGCTCGGTGTAGCTGCCGTCAAGGTGGGCTTCGATGGTGTCCAGCTGGAGCTGAAGCAGGGCCGGATTCCCCAGCTGCCGCCAGTTCACGGGAAAGATGCCGGCCCAGAGGTGCACCAGCCTGGCCCGTTCCCGGTCGGGCCCGAAGGCCAGGCGGCGAAGCCAGTCGGTCTGCAGGCGGCGCGAGACCTGCACGCGGCACCGTTGCCGGTCCGGCCCCTCGCTGATCGCCGAGCAGTTGTTGGGGATCACGGCAGTGCGAACACAGCGGTGTGAACAAAGTGCATCCAACCAGCCCTCAGGCGCTGAAGGCCTTGCGCGCCGGGATCGGGTAGGGGATGCGACGGTGGCGCATGCGCTTCCACACCCGCACGAAGGCGCGGATCAGCAGCTCCAGCTCAGCTCGGCTGATCCCGCTGCAGGCCAGCTGGCCGTCGGTCTGGCGGGCCTCCACGATGCGGCGCACCATTTGGCGCGCCTCGGCCTCGCTGGTGCCAGGCGGCAGGGAGCGCAGGGCGGCCTCGCAGCCATCGGCCAGCATCAGGATGCCGGTTTCGCGGCTGCGGGGCGTGGGGCCGCGGTAGCGGAAGCTCTGCTCCGGCACGCCGGGATCCCGCTCGCGGGCCTGGTGCAGGAAGTAGCCCATCTTCAGGGTGCCCTGGTGCTCGGGGATGAAGTCGGCCAGGGGGCGGGGCAGGTGGTAGCGCCGCGCCAGCCGCAGGCCCTCATCCACATGGGCCTGCAGGATGGCGGCGCTGGCGTAGGGGTCGTCGAGCTGGTCGTGGGGGTTGAGTCCCTCCTCCTGGTTCTCGATGAACCATTGCGGCCCGTGCAGCTTGCCCACGTCGTGATACAGCGCCCCGGTGCGCACTAGGGCGATGTCGGCGCCGATGCTGCGGGCCCCCTCCTCCGCCAGCCCGGCGATCATCAGCGTGTGCTCGAAGGTGCCCGGGGCCTCGCAGGAAAGCCGGCGCAGCAGCGGCCGCTCCAGATCGGCCAGCTCCAGCAGGCGCGCCCGGGTGAGCAGCCCGAAGAACGTTTCCACCAGCGGCGCCAGCAGTAGCCCACCCATCAGCAGGCCGCCCAGCACCAGGGCCTCACTGATCAGATCCAGTCGGCCGGGCTGGCCGCTGCCCTGCAGCAGCAGCCACTGCAACAGCACCGCGCCGCTGGGCAGCAGCACCGCCAGTTGCAGCAGCTCCACCCGGCTGCGCTGGCGCGCCGCCAGCAGGGCCGCCACCGCCGCCGTGCCGGCGGCCACCAGCAGCCGCAGCACCAGGCTGTTGCTCAGCGGCAATGGCCACAGCAGGGTGGCCGCCGCCAGCCAGGCCAGGCCGCAGGCACTGCCCAGGCCCTGGGCGAGCAGCAGGGTGGGCGGCACCAGCAGCACCAGCGGACTGACCGCCGGGCCCAGCCAGAGGTTGAGGCCCTGCACCAGTAGCAGCATGCCCAGCCCCAGCAGGGCCTGGCGCGGCTCGAGGCAGCAGCGCCAGCGGCGCTGCAGCAGCACCATCACGCCGCACACCGCCAGCGCCTCGGTGAAGCTGCCCAGCCAGGCCAGCGGCCGTGGGCGCCGGTTCACCAGGCCGAAGTAATCGAGCACATCGAGGGCCTGGGAGCTGATCGGCTCGCCCTGGCGGCTGATCAGATCGCCGGCCTTCACGCTCAGGGTGGGGAGGCCCTCCTGGCTGATCAGGGCCTCCAGGCGCCGCTGGCTCAGGGCTGCATCGCTGCGCAGGTTGCTCTGACCCGCCAGGGTCTTGGCCAGCAGTCGGGCCCCCAGCTCCCGCGCCGGCGGGGCCAGGGTGTCGAGCTGCAGCTGGGCGGCCGCCAGCAGCTGGCCTTCCGCCAGCCCCGGCGCCACCCCCTGGCTGAGCATGCGCAGCTGGGCCTGGCGCAGATCGCGCTGCCAGCGGGCCAGGCTGAGGGCGTTCTGCTGCTGCAGCCAGTTGCGCTCCTCGGGGGTGAGGGCAATCGGCTCCACCCGGCGCTGGGCATCGCTGGCCAGGCGCTCCAGCGGCTTGAGGTTGGCCTCCAGCCGCGTGAACAGCTCCTGGTTGGCCTTTTCATCCACCACCTGCACGGTGGTGCGGGGCAGCATCTGCTCGCGCCGCAGCTCCAGGGCCGAACTGTCGACCACCCGGGCGCTCTTGGGGGCCCGCACCGTGAACGGGGCCGGCATCCCCACCCGCAGGTTGGGCTCCACCAGCAGGGGCCAGCTGGCCAGCAGTGCCACCAGCACGCACACCAGCAGCACCGCGCCGCTGTCGCGCACCAGCCAGGCGGCGGGCCTCTGCCGCGGTTGCTCGGCGCGCAGCCAGCCACGCCAGAGGGATTGCAGGCCCCGCCATCGCATCGCCAAACGCTAGCTGCGGCGTGGGGCTGCAAGCTGGGAACAGTTGACACGCCGTGGCATGGCCGCTCGCCTGGATGGCCGTTTGCTGGCGGGGCAGATCGAGGCCCGCCTCACCCACACCATCGCCGAGCGGCTCGCCGCTGTGGGTCGGCCGCCGGGGCTGGCGGTGCTGCGGGTGGGCGACGATCCGGCCAGTGGCGTGTATGTGGCCAACAAGGAGAAGGCCTGCGCCCGCGTGGGGATCACCAGCCTGGGGGCCCATCTCCCCGCCGATACCCCGGCGGCGGAGGTGCTGGCGGCGGTGCAGCGGCTCAATGCCGATCCAGCCTGCGACGGCATCCTGCTGCAGCTGCCGCTGCCCGCCGGTCTGGCCGAGGGGCCGTTGCTGCTGGCCATTGATCCCGACAAGGACGCCGATGGGCTGCACACCCTCAATCTGGGCCGGCTGCTCAAGGGCGAGCCGGGCCCGCGCAGCTGCACCCCCGCCGGCGTGATGGCCCTGCTGGCCGCCGGCGGCGTGGAGCTCGCCGGCAAGCGGGCGGTGGTGGTGGGGCGCAGCATCCTGGTGGGCCAGCCCATGGCCCTGATGCTGCAGGCCGCCAACGCCACCGTGAGCGTGGCCCACTCGCGCACGGGCGACCTGGCCGCGCTCACCCGCGAGGCCGATGTGCTGGTGGTGGCGGCGGGCAAGCCCCGCATGATCGGCGCCGAGCACGTGCAGCCCGGCGCCGTGGTGGTGGATGTGGGCATCCATCGCACCGATGCCGGCCTCTGCGGCGATGTGCGCTTCGAGGAGGTGGAGCCGATCGCCAGCGCCATCACGCCGGTGCCCGGCGGCGTCGGCCCGATGACCGTCACGATGCTGCTGGTGAACACCGTGGTGGCGTGGTGCCGCCGCCACGGTGTGGATCACGATCTGGCCGATCTGGTGCCCTAGCGGCGCTGGCGGAAATCCTCCATCCAGGCGCGCCACTGTTCGGCGGCCACATCGCGGCCGCCCAGCCCGAAGGCGAGGGCCGCGGCCACGGCGATCGCACCGAGCAGCAGGCCGAAGGCCAGGTTCACGATGTCGGGGGCCACACCGATCTGGCGCAGGGCCATGGCGCCGCTGAAGGCCACGATCGCCACCCGCGAGATCTGGGCTAGCAGGGCACCCTGCTGGCTGCCGGAGCTGCGCAGCAGGCCAGCGGCCAGGTTGGCCAGGTACAGCCCCACGCCAAACACCACCAGGCCCGCCAGCACCTGCCCGGAGAGCGACAGCAGGCCGGTCACCACGCCGGTGAGGGCGGGCAGGCCGAGCACGTCGGTGGCGGCCACCAGGGCGAACAGCAGGATCCCCACCATCACCACCACGCCCACCAGCTCCGAGGGGCGACGGCGCCCCGGTACGGCGAAGGCCCCGGCGCCTCCATCCTGGGCAGCGGGATTGTCGCCGCGGGTTTCAAAGCCCAGCCAGGCGAACACCCGGTCGAAGCCGAAGCCCTCCAGGATCTGGGCTACCAGTTGTCCCACGAAGCGCCCGAGCGCCACCGCTGCCACCAGAATCACCACGGCGGTGAACACCTGGGGCAGGCTGCTCAGCACCCGGTTGAGCATGGTGGTGGCCGGCTCGGAGATGGCCGAGATCGCCAGGGCCTCCAGCGCCGCAGTGGCGGTGGGGATCAACAGCAGCACGTAGGTGATCGTGCCGAGCAGCCAGGAGAGCCCCTGCCCCCGCTCCGATTTCAATCCGAAGCTCTCACCCAGGCGGTCGCCGCCGCCGGAGGCCACCAGCTGGGTCACGATCCGGCCCACGTTGCGGGCGATGAACCAGCCCACCGCCGCAATCGCCGCCGCCTTGATCAGCCGCGGCAGGGCGGCCAGCAGGTCGCTGAGCAGATTGGCCAGCGGCGCCAGTTGACCGCCCAGGTTGAGGGCATTGAGCACCAGCGGCAGGAAGAACAGCAGCACCAGCCAATAGAGAAGGTTGGCGAGGGTTTCGCTCACCAGCAGGTGCTGGCCTTGGTCGTGGTCGTCGATGAAGCGCTCCTCGAAGCGCAGCAGCTGGTTGCTGCGGCGCACGGCCGAGCGCCCCAGGCTGGCCACCAGCCAGCCCACCGCCGCCAGCACCACCGCGGCGCCGAGCTTGGGCAGGAAGGCGAAGATCTGGTTGAGAAACTGATTGAGCGGCTCCGACACGGTGGCCAGGTTGAGCACGTTCAGTGCCGCCACCACCGCCAGCACCAGAATCACCCAGAAGATCAGGGTGGCGATCCAGCGCTCCAGGGAAATGCGGCCAGGGCTGCCGTCCGGGCTGCCGGCCACGAGGCGATCCAGCCGGGCGCGGCGCAGCAGCCGCCGTGCCGTGCCGGCCACCACGCCGGCCACCAGCCAGCCCACCACCAGAATCGCCAGGGCTCCGATCAGGTTGATCACGATCGGCAGCACCTGGGTCTGCAGGAAGGCCAGCCAGTGTTCAGGAGCGGCTGGGGCGGCAGGCAGCGCCGGCGCAGGTGTTGCAAGGGGGCCGGCTGCGCCTGGGGGCGCCGCCGGCGGCGAAGCAGGGGCCATGGTTGAGAACCATCGAGCCCCCACAGGGTGTGCAGGGTGGTGCGATCGTGCCCGGATTTGTAGCAATCAGGCACGAAGAGCTTGCGCTTTGCTGTTCATTTGCGAATGCTCCGTGCCCTGATCTTCGGCATGGGGCGGCCGGTTCACGCGGCCGGTTCACTGAGGTTGTCGTCGCCTCTGAGGGCGATGCTGTCTGCTCGAGATCGGTTTGGGAGTGTGAAAACGCGCCAGGGAAAGCGCCTGGCGGCTGCGGTGAGAGCGCCCTGCAGGAGCCATCTGGCGCGTGCCCTCCGCCCTAGATGGGGGGTTCGTGAATGTCTGGGTTGTAGCCATAGCGTTGACAGGTTTCCTTGTATTGATTGCTCTCCATTGCTTGGGCGTGAAGGTCGGCGTCGATCTCGGCAATGTTTCTTGTTCTTGGGCTGATGTCGTTGCTCTTTCTGCCAGACTTACCGGTGATGGTTATCGTTTGTATTTCCTCTGCGCTGGGGGTGTGGGCTGTGATGTCAAGATTCTCTGCAAGGTTGCACAGAAATCCCCTGTAGTCGCGGCAGAGATCTTCGTATCTGACGGTGGTTGAGAAGGTGCTGAAGTAATCCTGGAACCTCAGCAGGTTCTTGCAGTATTGGTCCAGTCTGCCTGTCTTGGATAGGCGACTGTGCCAGCCCCTTTTTCTGGCGGAAAGGAATGAGTCCAGGGGGTGGCGGATGCTGAGGATCGGCAGGGTTTTGCAGGTGACGGGGGAGGAATTCTTCCATTTTTGAATGGAATCCATGAAGTCTGACCTTGGGGCTGGTGCGCCGTGGTTGAAGGATGATTGGCTGTGGTCTCTTAAAAGGATTGTTCGGCCTGTGGCTCTGGCATGCTTGATGCAGATATCGAGCTGGGTCGTGAAATATTCCTGCTTCAGGATGTCATCCAGGTCGCTGCCACTTGCCCGGCAGCAATGTTCAACCAAAGAGGTGCGGTTGAACATGGATTCGGTTTTGGCAATGCCGGCTTTGGGATTGATCTCAGAGATCAGGATTGAATTGGTCAAGGCACTGATGGCCTGAGACATGATGGAGCCGCCAGTTGCTGCTACGTGGTGGATGGTGAACAGGTGCATGGCTCCATGGTTCCAGGCTGCATTAACCATACTTGAGGCGGATTGCTCGATCGTCTTTGTAGAAGTCGCGCTGTCTATGGATTGTGGATTCAAGTGATCCAGGTTTATTCCGGTGCTGCTTCGGCCATTCGGAAGAGTTTGAAGAGGCAGCAGTCTGGAGGCGATGTCCTCTCTCAGGTCGTCAGCATCACTGCACGTGAATACGACGATGCAATCGGTTGTTGGCTGCAAGGCTGAATCTGACGATCCGCCCTGGCCGTTGGGCGTGGCTGCTGCATCGGCTGGCTGATCCGCCCGCCTGGGGGCGGGAGAAGGCGCAGGATTGCATTCCTTGCGTGCCCGCACCTGCCGCCAGGGGTGGCCTGAGAGAATCGCCGCCAGTGATCCGATCGGCATGACCGCGGCGGGGACGAGCACAGCCAGCGCCTCCGCGGGCGCCCTGTCGGCATTTGATTTCGCCGCCTACCTGGAGGCGGCCCGGCTGCAGGTGGAGGCCGCCCTCGATGGGTCGCTCGGCCCCGAGCGGCCCGAATCCCTGCGCGAGGCGATGCGCTACTCGCTGCTGGCCGGCGGCAAGCGGCTGCGGCCGATCCTCTGTCTGGCGGCCTGTGAGCTGGCCGGCGGCAGCCGTGAGCAGGCGATGCCCACCGCGGTGGCGCTGGAGATGGTGCACACCATGTCGCTGATCCACGACGACCTGCCCGCCATGGACAACGACGATCTGCGCCGTGGCCGGCCCACCAACCACAAGGTGTACGGCGAGGCCAACGCGATCCTGGCCGGCGATGCCCTGCTCACCCGCGCCTTCGAGATGGTGGCGCTGCGTAGCCCCGGTGTGCCAGCCGAGCGGCTGCTGGCGGTGGTGGGTGAACTGAGCCTGGCCTCAGGCGCTCCGGGCCTGGTGGGCGGCCAGGTGGTGGATCTGGAGTGCGAGGGCAAAACCGTCGACCTCGACACGCTCGAGTACATCCACCTGCACAAGACCGGCGCCCTGCTGCGCGCCTGCGTGCTCACCGGCGCCCTGATCGCCGGCGCCCCCGAAGCCCTGCTGGCCGCCCTGCGCACCTACGCCCGCGGCATCGGTCTGGCGTTTCAGATCATCGACGACATCCTTGATGTGACCGCCAGCAGCGAGGTGCTCGGCAAAACCGCCGGCAAGGACCTCACCGCCGACAAGACCACCTACCCCAAGCTGCTGGGGCTCGAGGAATCCCGCCTGCGGGCCGACGCTTTGGTGGCGGAGGCCAAGGCCGCCCTGGCTCCGTTTGCCGAGGGGCCGGAGGCTGCCGGCAAGGCCGCACCGCTGCTCGCCCTGGCCGACTACATCACGAGCCGCGATCGATGAGCGGCGCCAACGGGGCTGATGGTTTGCCGGTGCTGCTGGCACTGCTCGACAACGGGGTGCTGTGGTGGGGCCTGGCCGCCTGCGGGGCAGCCCAGCTCTCCAAGCTGGTGGTGGAGCTGGTGGTGCACCGCCGCTGGAACCCCAAGGTGCTGATCGAAACCGGGGGGATGCCCTCCAGCCACTCGGCGCTGATGACCGGCACCGCCTCGGCCCTGGGCTGGCAGCTGGGCTTTGCCGATCCCCTCTTCGGCCTGGCCGCGGTGCTCTGTTTCGTGGTGCTCTACGACGCCGCAGGCGTCCGGCGGGCCGCCGGACTCACCGCCGAGCGGGTGAATGCCCTGGTGGCCGACGCAGGGGGCCTGGTGGCTGGTGAGCCTCCGGCCAAGCCCCTCAAGCAGAACCTCGGCCATACCCGCCTGGAGGTGCTGGCCGGCAGCCTGATGGGCCCGGCCGTGGCCCTGCCTGGGCTGGTGTGGGTGGGCTCACCCCTGGCCCTGGCCCATCAGCTCGGGCTCGGCCTGGGCTGAGGGCCCAGTGCAGCGCCCTCCCTTGCAGAGCCCCCTGCAGCTCACCCCGCACCAGCAGGCTGCGGCAGAGGCCTTCGCGGCCTGGCTGTCGGCCCCGGTGGATGGCACCCCCTTTGTGCTCAGTGGCTATGCCGGCACCGGCAAGACCACCCTGTCGATGGCGTTTCTGGCCCAGGCCGAGGCGGCGGGCCTCTGCTGGACCGTGGTGGCGCCCACCCACAAGGCGGTGGGGGTGCTGCGCTCCCACCTGGCCGCCGCCGGTCTCTCCCCCACCTGGTATCCGGCCACGATTCACCGGCTGCTGCGCCTGAAGCTGCGCCGCCAGGGCGACCTGGAGCGCTGCGAGGAAACCGCCCAGACCGCCGGCGCCCTGGAAAACCTGGGCCTGGTGCTGATCGATGAGGCCTCGATGGTGGATTCCCAGCTGCTGGAGATCGCCCTGCGCTGCGCCCATCCCTTCCGCACCCGGCTGGTGTTTGTGGGCGATCCGGCCCAGCTGCCGCCGGTAGGGGAGGCGGAGAGTCCGGTGTTTGGCATGGGCCGGGCCGCCCGGGCCGAGCTGCGCCAGGTGGTGCGACACCAGGGGCCGGTGCTGCGCCTGGCCAGGGGCATCCGCGAGCAGGCCCTGCCCTGCCGCCGGCCGCCGCCGCTGCCGCCGATTCGCACCGCCGAGGGCATGGTGGCCCTGCTCGATCGCCAGGAGTGGCTGGCGGCGGCCCAGGCCGCCCTGCGGCGCTCCGCCGACACCGATAATCCCGATCTGGCCCGGATTCTCTGCTACACCAACCGCTCGCTCGAGCAGCTGGTGCCAATCGCCCGCCGCGCCCTGCACGGTGAGATGGCCGACCAGCTGCCGGTGCTGCCGGGGGAGGTGCTGATCAGCCGCGCGGCGGTGATGGCGCCGGCCTGCCGCCAGGGCGAGGAGATCGCCGAGGAGCCCGACATGGTGCTGGGCTCCAACCGGGAGCTGGTGGTGCGCGACGTGCAGCCCGAGCGCTGCGACCTGGCCGATTTCGGCGTGGCGGCCGCCGATCTGGCCGGTGATCTGCTCGAGGGCTGCATGGCCGTGCCGGTGATCGACACGCTCCTGGCCACGGTGGAGGTGGGGGAGGGGCCGCTGCAGCTGCGGCTGCTGCCGCCGATCGGCAGTGCCGGCCGCACCAGCCTCGATGCGGTGCTGCAGCGCCTGCGCACCGCCGCCCGGACCGCCGAGAAAAGTGCCGCCAAGGCCCTCTGGCGTCGCTTCTTCCTGGTGCGCGACGCCTTCGCCTCCCTCGGGCCCGCTGCCGTGCTCACTGTGCACCGCAGCCAGGGCAGCACGTTCGGGGAGGTGTTTGTCGATGGCGATGTGTTCTGGCCCAAGGATGAGGTGTTGCGCCGCCAGCTCGTGTACGTGGCGGTGAGCCGCGCCAGCCACGCGGTGAGTCTGGTGGCAGGCCCCGGCAGCCAGGCCGATCAGCAGCTCTGGCGCCAGTGGCTGCAGGGTGAGTGATCACACCTCATGGGCAGGATCACACCTGGGCCAGCTTGAGGCCCTCCACGCCCTGCCAGCTGAGATACACCGCCAGGGCGATGCTCACCAGCCCCACCAGCAGATCGCCGCGGGCATAGAGCCAGTCTTTGCCGCGTCGCAGCCCCGGCAGCACCCGCTCCTGACCCAGCAGCCCCAGCGCCAGCACCGGCAGCAGCAGCAGCAGGCCGCTCATCAGGCTGAACACAGCTGTGGCCAGCACTTCCTGGGTGCGGCTCAGGCCTGCTGCCAGCAGGCTGCCGGCGGTCTTGGCAAACAGGAAGAGGTCGTCGGGGCTGGCCACCTGCAGGCCGGCGCTGATGCCCAGCAGCAACGGCAGGGGCATGGCGACGAAGCGCTCCAGTTTGTTGGTCCAGCCCGGCGGCCCGCTCTCCTCGCCGCCGCTGAGCAGCTCCTTCAGCCCCAGCGCCAGCAGGGCGCCGGCGCCGAGCAGATCAAGGCCGGTGCGATGACCGCTGCCCTTGGCCATGGTGAGCAGCAGGCCGTGGCCCACGGTAAGCAGCACCACCACCGTGAGCGCGGCGGTGATCAGCCAGGCCAGCACGAACACACTGCCGCGGCGCAGCGGGTTGGGGCCGAGCAGCAGCAGCAGCAGCAGGGCGATGTGCAGCGGCGAGAAGCCGATGGCCAGGCCGAAGGCCGCCAGTTCAGCCAGGAGGTGGGCCATCAACGGCGCGTTGAACGAGGTGTCGCCCCCTCAGCGTCGCACTTCAAACCAGTCGTCGCCGGTGACGCCGATCTGGGTCATGCTCACGCCGCTCACGGCCGCGCTGGCAGGGCCCCGCTCGCACCAGAGGCGCAGTTCCCCCAGCTGCTGCAGCGGCCCCTCGGCCTGCACCTCCACCGAGCCATCGGAGCGGTTGCGCACCCAGCCGCCCAGTCCCAGTTCGCCGGCTTTGTTGCAGCAGGCGGCCCGGTAGCCCACGCCCTGCACGCGGCCGCGCACTATCAGGCGCCAGCGCTCGGTGGTGCCGCCGTAGCTGCTGGAGCGGGTGTCGCCGGATTGGAGGAAGCGCGGGCTCTTGCTGCGGCGGCCAGGCGGGCGGGGATCACCGGGCAACCAGCCCAGTGGAGATGGAGCCAGCTGGCGTGCACGTTCGGCGTTGTCCATCCTTCGCTGCGGCGTCCCGTTCCCCACCCCTCAAGCTGCCACAGCGGTTGCCGCTCGGCCACGGGCTGGAGCTGCCAGCGGTGGAATTCATGGCCCATGAACCCTTCGCCGCGCCGCACCAGCAGGCCATCCACCAGGGCGGTGGCCTGGCGGTAGCCCAGGCTCAGCTCCCCCTTGCCGGCCGTGAACGGCAGCAGGCCGGCCATGGTGTGCACGTGGCCTTGGGGGTCGGCCAGCTGTTGGCCCAGGAACAGCAGACCGCCGCACTCCGCCACGATCGGCACACCGCTGGCGGCCGCCTGGCGCAGGGCACCGAGACTGCGACGGGCCGCGGCCAGCGGGGCGGCCTGCAGCTCGGGGTAGCCGCCGGGCAGCACCACCGCCTGGCTTCCTGGTGGCAGGGGCTGGTCGGCCAGCGGACTCCAGGCCCGGGGCTCGAGGCCGCAGGCCTGCAGGAGTTCGGTGGCTTCCGGATAGCGGAAGTGGAAGGCGGCATCGCTGGCCACCGCCACCACCGGCCGCGGCTCGGGTAAGGATTCGGCAGCCCGACCCAGCCCGGCCCGGGCCAGGCACCACTGGACCGGCTGGCCCTCGCCGGCCAGTGGCAACGGCGGGCTCAGCAGGGGCCAGAGTTGTTCCAGATCGAGGTGCCGCTCCGCCAGCGCTGCCCAGCGCCGTTGCCGCTCGGGCAGATCCTCCAGCTCGCCCGGGCTGTGCAGGCCCAGGTGGCGCGAGGGCAGCTCCAGGGCCGGGTCGCTGGGCAGCACGCCCAGCAGGGGCACGGCGATGCTCTCCAGGGCTTCGCTCAACAGGGCCCGGTGGCGCGGGCTGTTCACCCGATTGAGCACCACGCCGGCCAGGTGGATGGCGGGCGGCCCGTGGTCGCGGAAGCCGCGCACCAACGCGGCCAGGGAGCCCGCCTGGCGCGACGCCTCCACCACCAGCACCACCGGCAGTTGCAGCAGGGCGGCCACGGCGGCCGAGCTGCCGTGGCTGCTGGGCCCGCGGCCGTCGAACAACCCCATCACCCCTTCCACCAGGGCCAGGTCGGCACCGCTGCCATGCCAGGCAAAGCTGCGTTGCACCCAGCCCTCACCGCAGAGCAGCGGGTCGAGGTTGCGGCAGGGCTGGCCGCTCACCTGGCTGAGCAACTGGGGATCGAGGTAGTCGGGCCCCACCTTGAAGGGCTGGAGCACCAGCCCCCGCTGCCGGGCCAGGGCCGCCAGGCAGAGGCTCAGCAGGGTCTTGCCGCTGCCGCTGCAGGGGGCGGCGATCAGGCAGGCCATGCGTCAGTCGGGCAGCAGCCGGGCGGCCAGAACGGCCGCGGTGGCCAGCAGCGGGTTGGTGGTGTCGTGACCGCCGCCGAGCAGTCGGGCCATTTCCATCTCCTCGCTCTCGTTGGGCAGGGGCACCACATCCTCGGCCAGCTCCATCGAGGCCATGCCGCCGGCCTCCAGCCGCATGCAACCTCCCGATTCCGAGCAGAGGATCACGCACAGGGGCGGCCGACCATCCGGCGCGCAGATCAGCCGCAGGCCCACCAGAGCCCCGGGGTGCAGCTTGGGGCTGCCCACCGGCACCGGCATCAGCCGGAACTGCACAGAGGTGCCGTCGGTGCGCTGAAACTCGGCTCCGATCCCGCCCCCCATCTGGCCCCCTGAACCGGAGGCGGCGTCGGAGCTCTCATCCACCCGGTAGGAATCCACCAGGTGCCAGCCGAGCCGATCGGCCAGCCAGGCGGCCAGCAGCAGGCCCTTGAGCGGGTGATTGCCCTCCACGTCGATGTCGAGCTGCACCACGTGCTCGAGGGCGTTGCGGCGGGCCGGGGGGTCAAACACCATCGCCAGCGACTCGCGCCAGGTGCGCAGCCGCAGCCAGTTGAGGTCGTTCACGGCCTGGCTGGCGTCGATCCGCTCCACCAGGAGATCGATGCAGCGGCGGGGCTGACCCAGGGAGCTGTCCACCACCAGCCGTCTTGGCGGCGGTGCCAGGGCCTCCAGCAGATCCGGCGCCTCATCGAGGCTGCTGTTCCACCACACCCAGCAGGGCAGATCAGCGGGCACCAGGGGGAGCACCAGCGGCAGGGCCTCCTTCAGGGAGCCCCGTCCACCGCGCAGCACCACCACATCGCCGCAGGCCGGCCCGCCGCCGCGCTCTTCCGGCAGGGGGCAGTAGGCCGCCACCAGCGATTCCAGGGGCCTGCCGCCATCAAGCGTGGGAGCCAGGGTGATCAGGCGCCGGGGCATGTGGGCACTGATGGCGGCGTCCACAAACTGGCCGCGCAGGTCTTCGATCGGATCGTCGCCGGGCTGCTGGCCCAGTTCCCAGGCCAGCCGCTGGTCCATCACGGCCGTGCTGAGGGGCAGGCCCAGCTCCGGCACGGCCGTCTTGGCGGCCTGGATCAGCTCTCGCTCCAGCAAGCCGGTGAGACTGGCTTTCACCCGTCCGGTGCGGATCAGGTGCTGTTGCAGCCAGGAGGGCTCGTAGACCACCAGCGTGAAGGTGGCCGCGCCGCTGGAGTGCTGCAGGTCTTCCCCCCAGAGGCGCTCGAGGTAGGGCGCCAGCTCCTGGGGAGGCAGGGCGGTGGGGGCCTGAAGGGTGAGCTGGGCGGCCATGGGCGGAGCGGCGGAAGGGAGGCGGCTGCGGGAGCGACTGGGCGACCAGTGGCGTCTGGTCTGGGCTGGGCTAAGGCCGGCGCCACACAAGGTCGTCGCCGGCCAGCAGGTTGTCGGCGGCGGCCGGCCCCCAGGTGCGGGCCTCGTAGGAGTACACCGGCAGTTGCCAGGGGGCTTCCTCCATCAGCTCCAGCAACGGGGTGTAGAGGCGCCAGGCGGCTTCCACCTCATCGCTGCGGGTGAACAGGGTGGGATCGCCGAGCATGGCATCGGCCAGCAGGCGCACGTAGCCCTCGTCGCTCGGTTCGCCGAAGCTCTCGTCGTATGAGAAGGCCATGTCCACAGGCCGGCTGCGCATGCCCGAGCCCGGCGCCTTCACCTCGAAGCGGATGTCGGCGCCCTCGTCGGGCTGGATGCGCAGGATCAGCTGGTTGGGTGTGGGGGCGCCACCGGCGGCGTCGAACAGGCTCACCGGCGCCTGGCGGAAGGTGAGCACCACCTCCGAGAGGCGCTTGGGCAGCCGCTTGCCGGTGCGCAGGTAGAAGGGAACCCCCTGCCAGCGCCAGTTGTCCACGAACAGCTTGGTTGCCACATAGGTCTCGGTGGTGCTGTTGGGATTCACCCCGGGCTCCTGGCGGTAGCCGGCGATCGGTCGGCTGCTGCTGCCGCCGGCGGTGTACTGGCCGCGCACGCAGCAGGTCCAGGGCTCGTGGTCGTTGGCCAGCCGCGCCGCCTGCAGCACCTTGGCCTTCTCGTTGCGGATCGCCTCGGCGTCAAAGCGGCCGGGTGGCTCCATCGCCGTGAGCGCCAGGATCTGGGTGAGGTGGTTCTGCACCATGTCGCGCAGGGCCCCACTGGTTTCGTAGTAGCCGGCCCGCTCTTCCACTCCCACCGTCTCGGCGGCGGTGATCTGCACGTTGGCGATGTAATTGCGGTTCCAGATCGGCTCGAAGATCGTGTTGGCGAAGCGCAGCACCAGGATGTTTTGCACCGTTTCCTTGCCCAGGTAGTGGTCGATGCGGAAGATCTGGCTCTCCTTGGCGCAGCTCAGCACGATCCGGTTGAGCTCCTGGGCGCTGGCGTAGTCGGTGCCGAAGGGCTTCTCGATCACCACCCGGCTGCGCTCGCTGTCGGCCAGCAGCCCGGCGGCCGCCAGGGCCCGGGTGCCGCTGCCATAGAAAGCCGGCGACACCGACAGATAGAAGGTGCGGTTGCCGCGGGTGGCGCGGTTGCGGTCGATGCCGTCGAGCCGCTCCCCCAGGCGCACGATCGTGGCCGGGTCGGAGAGATCGGCGGGCTCGTAGAAGAGCCCGGCGGCGAACTGCTCCCAGGCCGTGCGGTGTTCCGCGATCACATCGGCGAGGGCCTCGGCCATGCGGCTGCGGAATTCCTCGTCGGTCCAGGGGCGGCGGGCGCAGCCCACCACGGCGAATTCACTGGGCAGGCGCCGCTGGCGAAACAGCTCAAACAGCGCCGGGATCAGCTTGCGGTGGGTGAGGTCGCCACTGGCGCCGAAGATCACCAGACACTGGGGTGGAATCACCCGTTCCTGCCGCAGGCCGACCCGCAGGGGGTTGGTGAGCACGGCACCCATGGCTGACTCCTCGTTGCGCAAGCTCGTTGACCAAGGTCTAACGGTGCAGGCGCCGTTGCCCAATGCTGCGGCAGGGTTTGTGATTGATTCTGTGTGGGAATGGCCAAAAAAAAGCCCGCCTGGGGGGCGGGCCTATCAGCTGCCTGACGGCAGGAGCAGCTGGGCGGTGCTTAGTAGGTTTCCACGTGCCAGCGCTCGGCCTTCTTGAGCTGGGGACGCAGTTCGGCCCAGTTCAGCCCCTTGGCGGCAGCGGCGGCGGTCATCGCCTCGTCGATGCCGGGCTCCATGCCCTTGAGACCGCACATATAGACGTGGGTCTTGGGATTTTCGATCATCGAGAAGATCTCATCGGCGTGCTCCAGCACCCGGTCCTGGATGTACATCCGGCCGCCCCTGGCGTTCTCCTGCTCGCGGCTGATCGCCTTGGTGTAGCGGAAGTTGTCGGGGAACTGGCTCTGATAGTGCTCGAAGTCGGCGTCGTAGAGCAGGTTTGGAGTCTTGGGCGCCCCCATGAACAGCCAGGCCTTGCCGCGGAAGTGCCAGCCGTTCTTCTCGCGCTCGGCCGGTTCAAACATGCGGCGCAGGTAGGTGCGCATCGGCGCGATGCCGGTGCCGGTGGCCAGCATGATCACGTTGGCGTCTTCGTCGGCGGGCAGGAGCATCTCCTTGCCCACCGGGCCGGTGATCTTCACCTTGGCGCCCGGCTCGATGTCGCAGAGGTAGGTGGAGCACACACCGTTGATGGTTTCACCATCTTTTTCGTATTGCAGCTGCCGCACGCAGAGCGACACGGTGTTGCCCTCCAGGTTGTCGCCGTGGCGGGTGCTGGCGATCGAGTAGAGGCGCAGCTTGTGGGGCTTGCCGTTGGCGTCGGTGCCCTCGGGGATGATGCCGATGCTCTGGCCTTCGATGTAGCGCAGCTGGGGCTCGCCGCCGGAGAGATCGAAGGTGATGTGGTTCACCCGGCCGATGGCGCCCTCTCCCACCAGGCTGTAGTTCTCAGTCACCGTGCCGATGAAGGGATCCTTCGGCTTGTAGGTGTTGACGGGGACGTCGGCGTGGGACACGGCGGCAGGTTTCGAAGGGGCGGCAGGCTTGGCCTGGGGGGTGGCGGCATCAGCGGCGGCCGGGCCGGCGTCGCTGGGCGACCAGGGAGTTACGGCCGTGATGCGACCGCCCTGAAGCGCAATGGTGCGCACGGTGCTCTGGAGCTGGCTGAAGGGCACCATCAAGCGCCGCTCGGTGCGGCGTTGCAGGCCGATACCCATGGCCTCCACCACAACGGTGAACATCCGGGAGTCGGACTGGGCGGAGCGACCGGTGGAAACACGCATCGAGACGGAGGCCCCCGTTAAAGCGCGCCGATCATAGAGAACGTGCATCTCCGGGTCGTGCAACGACAGCTGCTTTCCCCAGCTAAGTTTGTGCGCCAGCACACCACGGCGGAGCCTTTGGCGCAGCTGCTCGCCTCGCTCGTGACTCCTCAGGCCAGCATGTCCAGTGCAGGCCCACGCTCTGATCAGGGCCTGACTGCCACCGCGAGCGGCAGCTGTGCCCTGGACACCATCCAGCAGGAGATGGAGCGCCTGCCCCAGGGCACTCGCCGCCTGGCGATCCAGCTGCGCCTGGGCCTCGATCCCCAGTGGCTGTGGGCGGTGCTCACCGACTACGCCAATCTCAATCGCTTCATTCCCAATCTGGAAAGCTCCCGCCAGCTGTGGCGCCGCGGCAACCGTGTGGGTCTGGAGCAGGTGGGCTGCCAGCAGTTCTGTGGATTGCGCTTCAGTGCCCGGGTGGAGCTGGAGCTGGAGGAGGATCACGCTGCCGGAGAGCTGCGCTTCCAGATGGTGCGTGGTGATTTCCGTCGCTTCGAGGGGGCCTGGCGAATCGCCGGCGGTGCCGAGGCCAGCAGCCTGCTCTACGACCTCACCGTGCAGGGCAGGCCGGGCATGCCGATCGGCCTGATTGAACAGCGCCTGCGCGACGACCTGGCCAACAACCTCCGGGGCGTGCAGCAGGAGGCCCAGAGGCGGGCAGGGCTGCTGATTCAGCCCTAAGCCCATTACCAAAGTCTGAACAAGGCCAAGCTCTGTTGGGACAATTGATTCAATCAGTGCTGAGTGTGTCTGACACGCAGCGCTGATTTGTATACCCCCAAGGGGATTCGAACCCCTGTCGCCTCCGTGAAAGGGAGGTGTCCTAGGCCTCTAGACGATGGGGGCGAGGCCACAGCAGCACTGGCGTTTCGGCCGTTGCGCTGATGTGTGGAAGCTACGGGGCGGGGTGTCCCTTCGTCAAGCTGGACGGGTGAGGCTGGACGGATCGGTGGGCTGGCTCTGGCCGCTCCAGACCGGCACGGTGAAGTGGAAGCAGGCACCCTCACCCGGCTCCGACACCACCCAGATGCGCCCCCCATGCACTTCGGCGATGCGACGGCACACCGACAGCCCCACGCCGTAGCCGGAGGTGCTGGCGGAGGTCTGGGGCAGGCGCACCCGGTCCTGGAAGATCCGCTGTTGCTCCGCACTGGGAATGCCGGGGCCGCTGTCGCACACGCTCACCTGCACCCACTGGCTGGTGCGGTGCAGCAGGGTGAGCCCCACCCGGCCTCCGTTGGGCGTGAACTTGAGGGCGTTCTCCAGCAGGTTGAGAAACACCTGGCGCATCCGCCGCTGATCGGCGAACACATCTGGCAGGTCGGCGGGGATGTCGGTGATCAGTTCCAGCTGGCGCCCGATCCACAGCTTCTCGAGCTCCAGGATCGCTTCGGCGGCCACCTTGCCGAGGGCCAGGCGCTGGGGGTTGAACAGCGCCTCCCAGCGGGTGGTGCCCACCTCCAGCAGGTCCTTGGAGAGCTCCTGGATGTCGTCGAGCCGGCGCCTGAGCACGTCCTGGAAGCGCGGCGCATCGATCTGGCCCAGCTCATGGCTCTGCAGTGCCAGCTTGGCGGCGGTAAGCGGTGTGCGCAGTTCGTGGGCCACCATCCGCAGCAGCCGCTCCTGCACCCCGAGCCGCTCGATCAGGGTCTCGTTCTCCTGGCGCAGCACCAGCAGCTGGTCTTCCAGCTGCAGCTCCCGCTGGGTGCGGCTGCCGTCGCTCTCAGCCGGCCTCAGGCTCATGCCCAGGCTGGTCACCACCTCCATCTGCTGCCAGCGGGGTAGCCAGCCCCGCAGCTTCTGGCTGATGGCGCTGCCGGCGATCACCTGCTTGGGCAGCGGTTCGAGCTTCACCAGCGCCGGGGTGGCCACCAGCCGGTGCAGCTCCAGCAGTTCGGGCTGGCGGGCCGGATCGGCCACGTCGAGGCTCACCTCGAAGCCGCTGTCCTCGGTGTTGAGGAACTGCATCAGGTTGCGCAGGTCGGCGCTCGCCAGGTGATGGCGCCCTGCTACCAGCAACAGCCTCAGGGGCTGGCGGGCCGGATCCAACGCCGTGGGAGGTGCAGGGGGAGCTGTCACGGGCTCACCTTATGAACATCGGGCCGAAATGGCTGGTTGTGGCTATGAAGGACCTGTCGCAGTTGTGGGCCCGACAGGCCCTGGGGGATGCCGGCATGGCCGCACCGGAACATTGGCCACTGGCCAGGGCGGCGGCCGAGCCCGGGCCGGGGGGCGCCCCGCATCGCGCGGTGCCCAGCCGCATCCAGCTCGATACCAGCCTGCGCCGCTGGTTCACCCGCAATCTGGGACTGTGGCGCTCGCAGCGGTTGTATTTCTTCGCCGATGGCGAGGCCCTGCGCGTCGACATGATGCTGCGGGTGGAAACCTTCGCCGAGCCCGTGGAGGGCGATGCGGCCTATCGCTTCACCTGGTGGCCGGAAAACGACCACGCCTTCTTTGAAAAGAAGCCTCGCTACGTGCCCACCGGCACGATGGAGGCCTACCTCTGCGGCCACCAGTTGCGTCGCAGCAGGGGCTATCTCTGCGGCAGCCCCACCAAGAGCCAGATTCGCCAGGTGGATGAGCACGAACTGATCTTTGAATCCCACTACCAGGAGTGGGACATTCTTGAGCACATCCGCCTCGTGGACCAGGACCGCTACCGGGCTCGCTCGATCTATTCCTGGAAGGACGGGCTGCTGGAGCTGGCGGAAACCCATCACGAGATCCGTGTCGAAGAGGCGGGGGCTGCCCTCGGCTGATGGCTCCCAGGCGCAGATGCATCAGCATGGGCACTGATCGCGCTTCGCTCTTGACCCGTCTGTCGCTGGCTCTGCTGCCGGTGCTGCTGCCCCTCTTGCTGGCGGCCCAGCCGGTCCATGCCGCTCCGGCCACCGAGGCGGAGATGAACCTCTACACCCGCATCGCGGCGGTGAATGTGTGCCTGGCCCGGGCTGCCGGGATCGATTTCGACAAGGCCGTGGGCATCGCCGGGGAAACCATCACCCAGGTGATCCAGGGCCAGCACGGCGGTGCGATCCAGCAGGTGCGCGCCCAGCCGCTCAGCCTGGAGGAGCTCCGCCAGGGCTCGATCAATTCGGCGGTGATCGGTGCGGTGGAGGTGTGCCCCCAGCAGGTGCCGGCCGATGTGGTGAAGCGGGTGGAGGACGCCCTGAAGGCCCAGCCCGGCGCCAAGGCGCCTGCCCAGCCCGCGGGCAAGGTGCCTGCGGCCAAGCCTCCTGCGGCCAAGGCTCCCGCCCCCACGCCGGCTCAGGCCTCGCCTGCCGCCAAGCCCTGAGGTGGTGCCGGGCACGCCCGGCACCACGGTCGCCGGCCGGTTGGGCCAGGATCCGCACAGCAAGTGCCCCTGCCCATGGCCCCTCCCTTCGCGGCCGCTGAGGTCCAGTCCGCCGTGCGCCTCGCCGACTACCGGCCGGCGCCCTGGGTGATCAGCCGCATTGAGCTCTGCTTCCAGCTGGCGGCATCCGGTTCGGAGGTGCTGGCGCAGCTGGAGTGTGCCCCCAACCCAGGGGTCGAGCCCGGGCCCCTGGTGCTGCAGGGGGTGGATCTGGAGCTGCTGGAGCTGCGGCTTGATGGAGCGATCCTGGCGCCGGAGGCCTATGCGCTGGAGTCGGAGCGGCTGGTGCTGCTGGCGCCGCCCCAGCGGCCCTTCGTGCTGGAAACCCGGGTGCGGATCCACCCGGAAACCAACACCACCCTCGAGGGCCTTTACGTGAGTGGGGGCCTGTTCACCACCCAGTGCGAGGCGGAGGGCTTTCGCCGCATCACCTTCCATCCCGACCGGCCCGACCTGCTCAGTCGCTTCCGGGTGCGGATCGAGGCCGACCGCGCCAGCTGCCCGGTGCTGCTCAGCAACGGCAACTGCATCGAGGCCGGTGCCCTGCCTGCGGAGCCGGCCACGGGTGCCGAGCGCCACTACGCCGTGTGGGACGACCCCTTCCCCAAGCCCTCCTATCTGTTTGCCCTGGTGGCGGGCCAGCTGGAGGAGGTGCGCGGCAGCTTCACCACCGCCAGCGGCCGGCAGGTGGCCCTGAGGCTGCATGTGGAGCCGGGCGACGCGCCCTACACCGCCCACGCCATGGCCTCGCTGCAGCGGGCGATGGCCTGGGACGAGCAGCGCTATGGCCTGGAATACGACCTCGATGAATACAACATCGTGGCGGTGCGCCATTTCAACATGGGCGCCATGGAAAACAAAAGCCTCAATATCTTCAACTCCAAGCTGGTGCTCGCTGACGCGGAAACCGCCACCGATGGTGAGCTCGAGCGGATTGAGAGTGTGATCGCCCACGAGTATTTCCACAACTGGACCGGCAACCGCATCACCTGCCGCGACTGGTTCCAGCTGTCGCTCAAGGAGGGGCTCACCGTGTTCCGCGACCAGAGTTTCACGGAGGATCTTCACGGTGCCGCGCTCAATCGCATTGAGAACGTGGCCCTGCTGCGCAATACGCAGTTTCGGGAAGATGCCGGGCCCACTGCCCACCCGGTGCAGCCGGATTCCTATCAGGCGATCGACAACTTCTACACCACCACGATCTACGAAAAGGGATCCGAAGTGATCCGCATGCTCCACACCCTGCTCGGGGAGGAGGTGTTCATGGGGGGTATGGCCCTCTATGTGACCCGCCACGACGGCTCAGCCGCCACCTGCGCTGACTTCGTGCAGGCGATGGAGGATGCTGCCACCGAGGCCTGGGCTGCCGATCCTCGCCGACCCCGCTTTGATTTTGCCCAGTTCCGCCGCTGGTATCACCAGGCCGGCACGCCGGTGCTGCATGTGCAGCGCCACTGGGACGGCCAGGCCGGGGTGCTGGAGCTGCAGCTGCGCCAGCACACCCCCCCAACTCCGGGCCAGAGCGACAAGCAGCCCCTGGTGATTCCCCTCGCCCTGGGCCTGATCGACCAGGCGGGCGAGGCGCTGCCCGTGCAGCTGGAGGGGGAGCCCGATCCGGTTGGTGGTGATCCCAGCGGCACCCGCCTCCTGGTGGTGGATCAGGCCGAGCAGCACCTGCGGCTGGTGGGCCTGCCCCGCCAGCACCATCCGCCGGCCCTGTCGCTGCTCAGGCACTTCTCGGCGCCGGTGAAGCTGGAGCTCGGCCGGCCCACCGCCGAGCTGGTGCATCTGCTGGCCGCTGATCGCGATCCCTTTGCGCGCTGGGATGCGGGCCAGGAGCTCTGGCGCCAGGCCCTGTTGGCCCTGGCGTGCGGTGGGGGCAGCCAGGGGCCAGACATCGACAGCCTGCCGGCCGGCCTCACCGATGGCCTGCTCGACGACGAGCTCGTGGATGCCCTGGGCCGGATCCTGAGCGATCCCTCCCTCTCCGATGCCAGCCGCAGTGCCCTGCTGGCCCTGCCGGGGCTGGCCGAACTGGAAGACGCGGCGGTGGCGGCGGGCCAGGAGCCCGATCCGCCAGCTCTGTTCGCGGCTCAGCTGGCGTTGCAGCGACGGTTCGGCACGGCCCTGGCGGCCCCACTGGCGGCGGCCCTGGAGCGCTGCCGCGATGGCTGGCCCCTGGCCTGGCCCGATGGCGATGGCGCCCGCAGGCTCACCGCCGTGATCTGGAGCTGGCGGGCGGCCGCCGGCGATCAGCAGGTGATCGCGGCGGCACGGGCGGCGGTGGCCGGCCCTTCGATGACCCTGGCCCGCGCCGGTCTGCGGGCCCTGCAGCCCCTGGCGATCCCGGAGCGGGAGGCGGCCATGGCCGCCTTCTACGACCGCTGGCAGCACCGGCCGGTGATCCTGGATGCCTGGTTTGCCATGGAGGCCGCCGCTCCGCTGGCCGATGGGCTGCAGCGGGTGGGCCGGCTGCTGGAGCATCCCCGCTACGACCCGATGGCGCCCAACTCGGTGCGGGCGGTGCTGGGCGGGCTGGCGGGCAACCCGCCGGTGTTCCACGCCGCCGATGGCTCGGGCTATCGGTTCATGGCCGAGCAGATCGCGGCTGTGGATCGGCGCAATCCGATCACCGCCTCGCGCCTGGCCAAGGTGTTCAGCCGCTGGCGCAGCTACGGCCCCGAACGCTCCGCTGCCATGCACGCCGCCCTCGAGCAGCTGGCCAGCGCCGAACTCTCACCCAACACCCGCGAGGTGGTGGGGCTGTGTCTCGGGGCGGCCTGATCCAGAGCCTCCATAGAGCTTCCAGGGAGCGGCTAGGGCAGAGCTGGCGGCGGCGGCTGCCCCACCGCCCGGCCGAGGCTCTGGTGCAGCTGGCGGAAGGCGCTCTGGCGGGCACTGGCCCCCTCGGCGCCCGCGTGCAGGCCCCACAGCCCCTCCCAGTAGAAGTAGATCACCCCGTGGCCGCGGGCCGTGGCCAGGCGCACCTTCTCGCTGAGCGTGGCCATGTTGGGGGTGCGACCGCCGAAGCCCGCCAGGATGCCGATCTCCACCGGCATCCCCCAGCCGCGCGCCTTCACCAGGGCCGGCTGGTTGAGGTCCTTGGCGAATCCCTGCACCGAGTAGGCGTAGTTCTGCACGATCAGGTCGTCGATCAGACCGCCCACCGCCCAGAGCTCCCAGTCCTGCAGCCAGTGGTTGTAGGCGAAGCGGAAGGGCCCGGGCGAGAGGCTGATCAGGGTGGGGTGAGGTGGGCTGATGGCCTTCGCGTTGCCCTTGGCCTGGCTGCTGGCTTTTGCTGCCGCCTGGGCGTCGAGCTGGCGCAAGGACGCCCTCAGCTCGCGCAGCAGGCCCGTGAGCTGCTGGCGGCGCCAGCGCATCCAGAAGCGGTCGTTGGGGTCGTCGGGCGGTTCGCGCCCCGTGGCCTGCCGGTAGAGCGCGCGGGTGTAGGGGTCGTAGCCCAGCTCCACCGGCCAGGCGAAGTGGTCGTCGAGCTGGATGCCATCCACGCCGCAGCGCTGCACGATCTCGCCGATCAGGCCGATGAAGCGCTGGCGCACCCCCGGGTGGGCCGGGTTGAGCCACACCATCGTGCGGCCATGCATCACGAAGCCGGTGCTGCCGTCGCGATTCTGGAGCACCCACTCCGGCTGCTGGCGCACCACCTCCGCCTCGGCCGGCTCCATCAGGCCGTACTCAAACCAGGGGATCACCTCCAGGCCGCGGCGATGGGCCGCCTGGGTGAAGCGGCAGATCGGATCGAGGTTGGGATTGGCCTTCACCAACGCCGGCTCCATCGGCGCCCAGCGGCTGCGGTGGAAGGTGGTGCCGCGGCTCCACACGTTGGGGTAGAGGGTGTTGAAGCCAGCCGCCGCCAGTTCCGCCACGGCCCGCTCGATCCGCGCCGGGTCGTAGTAGAGCGGGCTGGGGCTGTTGGTGAGCCACACGCCGATCCGGCGCGACGGCTGGGCCAGGGCGCTGGCAGGCGCCAGCGGCGCGACCCCGAGCAGGGCGGCCAGCGCCAGATTGACACTCACCGGCAACAGCGCCTTGAGCCGGGCGAAGCGACGCAGGCGAACTCTGGACATCGGAATCACGGTCGGATCCGGGGACCGGTTCAGATGCGGGGCGCTCAGCGGAACATCGAGCTCACCGAGCTCTCCTCGTGGATGCGCCAGATGGCCTCGCCCAGCATGTTGGCCACGGAGAGCACGCGCAGCTGGGGGAAGTGGCGCTCCTGGGGAATCGGGATCGAGTTGGTGACCACCACCTCCTCGAACAATCCCGGCTCCGACAGGCGCTCCAACGCCGGGGGCGAGAACACCGCATGGGTGGCGCAGCAGAGCACGCGGGCGGCGCCATTGCGGCGCAGCAGCTTGGCGCCCTGGCAGATGGTGCCGCCCGTGTCGATCATGTCGTCGATCAGCACGGCCGTCTTGCCGGCCACATCGCCGATCACCGTGAGGCTCTCGGCCACGTTGTGGGCCGAGCGGCGCTTGTCGATGATCGCCAGTGGGGCGTCGTTCATCTGTTTGGCGAAGGCCCGGGCCCGGGCCACGCCGCCCACGTCCGGCGACACCACCACCACTTCGCCCAGGTCGCGGGTGCCGATGTAGTCGACCAACACCGGCGAGCCGTAGATGTGATCGCAGGGGATGTCGAAGTAGCCCTGGATCTGGGAGGAGTGCAGGTCCATCGCCAGCACCCGGTCCACGCCGCTCATGGTGAGCAGGTTGGCCACCAGCTTGGCGGTGATCGACTCGCGGCCGGCGGTCTTCCGGTCGGCGCGGGCGTAGCCGTAGTAAGGGATCACGGCGGTCACCTGGCGGGCTGAGGCCCGCTTGCAGGCGTCGACCATGATCAGCAGCTCCATCAGGTGATCGTTCACCGGAGCGCAGGTGGGCTGCACCAGGAACACGTCGCAGCCGCGGATCGATTCCTGGATCTGGATGTAGGTCTCGCCGTCGGCGAAGCGCTTGATCACCCGGGGGCCATCCGGCACCCCCAGGTAGGCGCCGATCTCGCGCGACAGGTCGGGGTTGGAGGTGCCGCTGAACAACCGCAGCCGGCGGGTGTCGTGGTTGGCCTGCTCACCCGCCTGTGCCAGCCGATCGGCGGTCAGAAAACTGGTCACGGCGGGCGCGGGCTCGTCGGCTGACCCCCGATCGTAGAAGCGTGCCGGCCCGCGGAGTGCAAACAACCATGACGATTTCTGCATGAGGATGTCTTCATGAAAAGTTCTGGAGCCGAGCGAAGCCCGACCGGACTGGTGCTGGTCGCCCACGGCCCGGCTGAGCTGGTGCGCGGGCTGCTGGAGCAGGCCGCACCTGAGCTGGCGGCGGCCCTGGCGCTCCCCTGGGCCGGCTTCCTCGATGTCGCTGAGCCCCACGCAGCCCTGGCCGAGCTGCCAGCAGGCCTGGTGGCCCTGCCCCAGGATCCCGGCCGCAGCCTGGCGGCGGGCGGCCATTGGGCCGAAGCCCTCGGGGCCTGGCGGCAGCCGGCCGTGGTGGTACTGAGCGTGGACCAGGTGGAATCGGGATGGGCGGCTGCCAGCGCGGCCCTGCTGACCCAGCAGGCGGTGCCCCTGCTGGGCCTGGTGCAGTGGGGTGGGCCCTGGGACGCCCCGTTGCGGCGGCAGGAGCAGCTGCCCTGGCTCGGCTGGCTCACGCCGGAGCAGGCAGGTGTTGACGGCGATGCCGCTGGACTGCGGCTGGCCCTGCGCCAGACCCTGGCCCTGCGCTGGCATGCCCTGGTGGCGGATCAGGTGGGGGCGAGTGCACCGGTGCCCTGATCCGGGCTGCGGTGTCCCGATTCAGGGCTCGGCGGGGCTGCCCGGCTCGGCCGTTGGCCAGATCGGTTCTGGGGCATCCTTGGCCACCTCCCGCAGGCCGCCGCCGCCCTGGGGTTGCACGGGAGCGAGGGGCAGCATGCGCCACTGCACGTCGTCGGGTGCATTCAGACCCCTGGCCAACAGGCTGAGCAGTTCCGCCTCACCCAGGTTGGTGTTCACCTGACCCTGCATCATCCGGGTGAGGCCCTGCAGTCGCTCAAGCTGGTGTGGCATCGCCAGTTCGCGCAGCAGGCTCTGGCTCACCTCCAGGTGCTGCTCCTGGCGGCTCTCATCGGGCCGGCGCGGATCGCGATAGCGGGCGAGCTGCTCGAGCGCCTCCCCCTTGAGCCGTTGCAGGCCAGCCTGCAGGTTGATGGTGAGTCCCTGGCTTCTGTCGCGATAGCGCATCACCGACGGTGGGTTGGTTTCCACCGACCCGAGGCCCTCGGCCAGGGCCCGCAGGCCGCCGCGGCTTAGCACCACATAACGGTCGGGGTCATTCGGGCCGAGGTCGAGCAGCTCGCGCACGGCATCGGCGGTGAGCGCCGGCCCGCCCAGGCGGTAGAGGCTGCCCAGGGCCTGAGGCCGCTTCTGGCCGGGCAGTTGCACCGCCAGGCTGGTGGGCAGGGTGAGCACCTGCAGCGGGCCGTTGGGGTTCACCCGCACCAGCAGCAGCGCATCGGCATTGGCCGGCCCGGCGGGGGCCGCCCGGTTCACGCGATCGCCGATGCGGTCGCTGTCGACGCCGATCACCAGCACGGTGATGGCTCGGCTGGGAGGCTTGGCCAGATCGGCGGGCTGGCGGAGCTCCTGGGCCTGGTGGCTGCGATCGGACCTGGGCCAGAGCACCCCCAGCAGGCTCAGTGCCGCCACCACGCCCACGCCGGCGGCCGCCAGGCGCAGGGCGATGCGCACCCGGGTGCTGGAGCTGGCTGGCAGGCGGCGGGCCATCGCGGCGCAAGCACGGGCAAAGGCACCCCACTTTGGCCCACCTGCCGCGGTTGTACCCGATAGGTTGAGCCCCTTGGATCCGGCCAGTCCGTTGCCTGCCAGCCCCGCCCCCCGCGCCGCCGCCGGGTCGATGCCCCACAACGCCGGGCCTTTGCCCCACGACGCCGGGCCTTTGCCCCACGACAAGGCCAGGCCCCTGGCCAAGGGCAGCGTGTATCCCGCGAAGGATCTCTGCAGCCAGTGCGGCCTGTGCGACAGCCGCTGGGTGGCCTATGTGAAGAGCAGCTGCGCCTTCCTCGAGCAGCGCTTTGAGGCGATGGAGGAAGCGGCCCATGGCCGCAGCCGCAACCTCGACAACGACGACGAGCTCTACTTCGGCGTGCAGCAGCGCATGCTCACCGCCCGGCTGCGCCAGCCCCTGGAGGGCGCCCAGTGGACCGGCATCGTGAGCCGCATCGGCGTGCGCGCCCTCGAAACCGGCCTGGTGGACGCCGTGCTGTGCGTGGGCCAGAGCGCGGAGGATCGTTTCACCCCTGTGCCGCGGCTGGCCAGAACCCCCGAGGAGGTGCTCAGCGCCCGGGTGAACAAGCCCACCCTCTCGCCCAATCTGGAGGTGCTGGAGCAGCTGCCCGGCAGTGGCATCCGCAGGTTGCTGGCGATCGGCGTGGGCTGCCAGATCCAGGCCCTGCGGGCCGTGCAGCCCACCTTGCCGCTCGATGAGCTCTATGTGCTGGGGCTGCCCTGCGTCGACAACGTGTCGCGCCAGGGGCTGCAGACCTTCCTGGAGAGCACCGTGAGCTCCCCGGACACGGTGGTGCACTACGAGTTCATGCAGGACTTCCGCATCCACTTCCGCCACAGCGATGGACGCGAAGAAACGGTGCCCTTCTTCGGGCTCGACACGCCGAAGCTCAAGGACGTGTTCGCCCCCAGCTGTCTGAGCTGCTTCGACTACACCAATGCCGGCGCCGATCTGGTGGTGGGCTACATGGGCGCCACATTTGGCCGCCAGTGGCTCACGGTGCGCAACGCCAGGGGCCAGCAGTTGCTCGATCTGGTGGAGGCTGAGCTGGATGTGGCGCCCGTTACCAGTCAGGGCAACCGCCAGGCGGCGGTGCAGCAGGGCATCGAGGCCTACGACAAGGCGGTGAAGCTGCCCCTGTGGCTGGCCAACCTGATCGGCCTCTTCGTGGAGCGCTTCGGCCCCAAGGGCCTCGAATATGGCCGCTTTTCGATCGATTCCCACTTCACCCGCAACGCCCTGTGGCTGCGCCGCAACCATCCCGAGAAGGTGACGGCCCACATTCCGGCCTTCGCCCAGAAGATCATCAGCCGCTACCGGCTGCCCAGCCCTTGACGCCGCACCTGCGCCGCGCCGGGGTGTTGCTGCACCCCACGGCCCTGCCGGGGCCGGGCCCGGTGGGCACCATCGGTGCGGCCGCGCACCAGTGGCTGGAACTGCTGGGGCGCCAGGGCATCGGCGCCTGGCAGCTGCTGCCCCTGGCCCCCACCGACAGCACCGGCTCGCCCTACAGCTCCCCCAGCGGCTCGGCCCTCAACCCCGCCCTGCTCGATCCCGAGGGGCTGGCGGCCTCCCGCACCGACACCCCGGAAGGGCGGCGGGCGTTTCGGCGCTGGCGACGGCGTGAGCGCAGCTGGCTGCGCGACCACTGCCGCTTCATGGTGTTGCGTCGCCTGCATGACGGCGCGCCCTGGTGGCAGTGGCCGGCCGAGCTGGCCCAGCGCCGGCCAGGGGCCCTGCGCCGCTTCGATCGGGCCCAGGCCGCAGCACTGGAGGCCGAAGCACGGCAGCAATGGCAGCTGCAGTGCCAGTGGCAGGCCCTGCAGCACACGGCCCGCGAGCAGGGGGTGCAGCTGATCGGCGATCTGCCCTTCTACGTGGCCCACGACAGTGCTGATGTGTGGGCGCGGCCGGGTCTGTTCAGCCTGGGCCGGGGTGGCGCCCTGGAGGAGCAGAGCGGTGTGCCGCCCGACTACTTCTCAGCCACCGGCCAGCTCTGGGGCACGCCCGTGTATCGCTGGAGGCGGCACCTGCTCAGTGGCTTCCGCTGGTGGCTGGCGCGACTGGAGCGGCAGCTGGAACTCTTTGATCGGGTGCGGCTGGATCACTTCCGCGCCCTGCAGGCCTACTGGAGCGTGCCGGGTGGGGATGCCACCGCTGAGCGGGGGCGCTGGCAGCTGTCGCCGGGCTGGTTGCTGCTGGGGTTGCTGTGGCTGCGCTGCGGCCTGCGCGGGCAACTGCAGGCCGGCCGGCTGCGCCTGATCGCTGAAGACCTGGGTGTGATCACCCCGGCGGTGGAGTCGCTGCGGGATGACTTCGGCCTCAGTGGCATGAAGATCCTGCAGTTCGCCTTCGATGGCGACCCGGCCAATCCCTACCTGCCGGCCAACATCCATGGTGAAGCCTGGGTGGTGTACACCGGCACCCACGACAATGCCACCAGCCTGGGCTGGTGGCGGCAGCTCGACGGCGAGGCGAGGGGCCGGGTGGAGGCGGCGGTGGGCGCGCCGGTGACGGCTCCGGGCTGGCAGCTGCTCGAGTTGGCCCTGGCCTCGCCGGCGGAGCTGGTGATCGCGCCTCTGCAAGACCTGCTGGAGCTGGGCGATGAGGCCCGCTTCAACACCCCCGGCACCACCGGCCCCCACAACTGGAGCTGGCGCCTCGACCGGCCGATCGCCGCGCTTGAAGGGCTGCTGCAGGGTTACGGGCGGCTGGCCGCGGCGGCCGGCCGCGGGGGGGCGGGCACAGGCACAGCGAACTGACCGGGCTTGCCGCTGATCGGCGCCAGCGCCTGGGCATCCCAGAGCACCTGGCCGCCGGGGGCCGGTGGAGGATTGATCTCCAGCTTGAAGGGGCTGGCCAGGGGCAGGCGCACTTGCCCTTGCACCGCCTCAAAGTTGGTGTTGAAGCCGTCTTCGCTGCGCAGGATCACCCGGCTGGTCTGCGTCAGCCGCAGCTCCAGTAGGCCTGGAAGGAAGGGGGCTGTGGCCGGCTCACGGCCCAGCTGCCGCAGGCCCTGGCCCCGGGCCGCCAGCTCCAGCGGCCGTAGTTCCGGGTAGGCCCGCAGCAGGCTGGTGCCGGCCTGCTGCGGGCGGTTCTGCTCGCTGGCCGGCAGCGGCGGCACGGGCCGCAGGGCGAGGCGGCCTGCGGCAGCCAGGCGCTGCTGCTCCAGGTTGAGCGCGTAGATCAGCCCCAGGGTGAGCACCCCGTAGAGCACCGTGCCCTGCCAGGAGCTGAACACCTCGATCGAGCCCGGCGTGAAGCGACGCTGCGTGCGCCGGTTCGGTGCCACCCCTGGATCGGCCGGCAGAGCGGGCCTGAGGCTGCCGCTGGCCAGTCCAAGCTCCGCCTCGATCAGGGGGAGCATTGTGCGCAGGTAGGCCGCTTCGGGCAGCCGGTCGCGCCAGCCGCGTTCCAGCGCCTCCAGCACCGCCGTGCTGATCCGGGTCTGCAGGGCCAGCTGGCGCAGGCTGAGGCCGCGGGCTTCACGGCTCTGGCGCAACTGCCGCCCTGCTGCCAGCAGCGGATCCTCTGGCCGCTGCGCAGCTGTCTGGGAGGTGTCTCCCGCTGGACGGCGCCGCCAGAACCGCAGCCAGTTGCGGGGTGATGAGGGGGCCAGACGACTCAGGGCTGTTCAGCCAACGCCCGCCATTCTTGGTGATCGAGAGGCCGCCAGTTGCCTTCCGTGAGGGCTCCAAGGCTCACCGGGCCGATCGCCACCCGCTGCAGATCGAGCACGGGGTGTCGCAGCAGCTCGGCTGTGCGCCGGATCTGGCGGTTGCGCCCCTCCGCCATCGTGAGCTGCAGCAGGGTGCGCCCGCTGCGGCGCTGCAACACCTGCAGCCCCACCGCCTGGCTGGCACGGCCATCGAGGGGCACGCCGGCAGCCCAGCGCTCCAGCACCGTTGCGGCCGGCTGTCCCTCCACCCACACCCGGTAGGTCTTGGGGTGCCCGTAGCGCGGGTGGGTGAGCCGCAGGGTGAGGTCGCCCTGGTTGGTGAGCAGCAGGGCGCCGCGGCTGTCGGCATCGAGCCTGCCCACCGGGTGCAGGCCCTGCCCCTCGGCCAGCTCGGGCGGCAGCAGGTCGAGCACGGTGGGGCGTCCGCGCGGATCCCTGCAGCTGCAGAGCACGCCCATGGGCTTGTTGAGCAGCAGCAGCAGGGGCTCCGCACGGCGCTGCAGCGGCAGGCCATCCACACGGATCCGATCGCGCAGGGGGTCGGCCTTCTCACCGAGTTCAGCCACCCGGCCATTGAGCTGCACCCGCCCGGCCCGCAGCAGCTCCTCGGCGGCCCGGCGGGAGCAGAGCCCCGCCGCGGCGATCAGTTTCTGCAGCCGTTCCTCGGGCATCTGCCCATGCTGCGGGAGCGCCGAAAAAGGGTGGTAAGTTTGCGAAACAAATTTGTTTCGTAACTCTGATCCGCCATGCCCGCTCTGCCCGTGGCTGCAGCTGATGGCTCCTCTCTCTCCGGTGGCGGCGACATGGTGCGCAGCTACCTGCGCGACATCGGCCGTGTGCCGCTGCTGACGCACGAGCAGGAGATCACGCTGGGGCGGCAGGTGCAGGAGCTGGTGGCGATCGAGGAGCTGGAAGGCGAGCTGGAGACCCA
>JBIIIC010000023.1:0-50757 GCA_044235095.1 Prochlorococcaceae cyanobacterium
TGAGTTCGGAGCCAAGATCTCAATCTCTGTCACCGGTGAGAGATTCACCTTCCTCGATCGGCTCAGCTACGACCCCTACAACGAAGGAGAGGACCTCAAGGCTCAAGCGATAGCCTATCGGCGTCGCAATGGTCACTATCCGAAGGTGATTTGTGCTGACCAGATCTACCGCACAAGATCGAACCGTGCATTCTGCCAGCGTCATGGAATCCGTTTAAGCTGACCACGTCTGGGGCGTCCGAAGAATGATCCTGAGTTGGTGGCCGCAGAGAAGCAGCAGTTCATCGATGACCAGCGCCAAAGGAATGCCGTTGAAGGGAAGATTGGACAAGGTAAGAGGCGTTTTGGACTGGGCCTGATTCGAGAGAAGCTCCCTGCAACACAGGGTTCAACCATTGCACTGAATGTTCTGGTGATGAACCTCGAGAAGCTGCCGGAGCTTCTTTTTGTCTTTTTTAGGGCCTTGCTACGCCTTTTCTTGGTCAATGAGAACAGACAGAGTGTTCGTACTCTGCCGCTAAAGCACCAGGTAGCTGCGGCGTGATGATCGTGCTACGTGCACAACCACGATCCATTTTTGTTGAGGCTGACTCCGAATTTACTTTCTCAGGAGGCCCCATTAGCTCTCAGCCTGGCCACCCCAGGTTTCTTGCCTGCCACTCAAGGGCAGCGTTCGAAGGATCTTGTCTTAAGAGGATGCGGTGCGCCAGCCTTGCATCTCCTTAGCCAAGGGCTTACACGGTCGGAATGTTTCAGTCCGCCGTTAGCAGGAA
This sequence comes from Prochlorococcaceae cyanobacterium, assembly GCA_044235095.1. Lineage (GTDB taxonomy): Bacteria > Cyanobacteriota > Cyanobacteriia > PCC-6307 > Cyanobiaceae > NIES-981. The sequence continues at coordinate 774 of JBIIIC010000023.1, forward strand.
TCGCCGGCAGCTGGTCAATTTTCCATAGAGGCAGGGCCTTGTTACCTCCAGAGGATCTTCCTCCATCAGGGTTGCCCCTCCGCGGGGTTGGCGCAGGACAAGCCAGAGGGGTTGATTTGTTCGAGACGCAGTTGATGTCGATTAACACGCCAGGCGAGCTGCAGATCGGTGAAGCGGGGGGTCTGGTAGTCGCGACCTCCCACCAGCCGAAATGCCACCAGATCAGCCTCCTCCTTCCCGTTAAGAGAACAGGCGACAAACCCGTCGAGCACACTGAAGAAGAGCTGTCCACCCTCAGGCAACGGCCAGCCATCCAAGACCTGAAGCGTCTGAATGTTGGCTAGCCCATGCGCCTGCCGATACGTGCGCAGAGCTAGCTGGCGTTCCAACATTACCCACTGTCTACCGCGATCATCCATGTGCTCAATCAACAGAGGCCGGGTCACTTGGCCTGGGTTGTCGAGCATCCCCCCACCCAAAATCCGAATTGCAGCGGGAATGTGGTGGTGACGCATTTGACTTGCACCTGAGCCCTGAATTCGAAGATAGACGTGACCCCGTTGGAGGGGGGGATGTGTTGGGTAAGGCAAAAGATGCTTGAAGTCCGCCGAGCTGGCCACCAAGAAGGGGGAAACCGGCAGGCTCAACATCAGCCAGCTGGCCAGGCCGGAAGTAACAGCTGGCATTAAATTAGAGTTGATCACGACAGAACTGTGCGCGAGCGATCACGTCATCCCCGTAATCGTCGTGGGTCGTACCTTTGTTCATGCCGCTAATCGATTGCACATTCGAGACACCTGAATTATAAGCGACGCAGGCACCTTTGAGGACAAACTCGTCTTCCCAACCAGGATGTTTCCTTTCAATTTGATCGCGATAGGATGCAAAGATACTTATCGCTTGCTCGATATGTGCTTCAGAAAAGGGATCATCAAGGCCGCGGATCGCATGGAAGCGCTTATCTACCTGGAGAATGCCCCAAGCCTGATTGCGATCTCCCCAGCCAGGTTTGTTGCCGAATGAACCCAGCAATGCGCCCAGGTGGCTCTCCCGGCTTGCCAGAGCGAGAATAATTTCCACTGGAACCTTCAGCCTTAGGCTGACTTTTTTCAAGCTGGCTATCGTTTCTGGTGAAAGATTGTCTAGATCGCGCCGCATGATCTCATGGCTCGAGGCAACACCACCGCTGTCAATTCCTTCGGGCTGTGCTGTTGCAGATGAGCATCCCTGCGTTTGGCAAATTTCTAGGGCCAAATCCCATCGGCCCTGACTGGCATCCGTCAAAGAAGCGTCGAGATCACCTGCTTGCACAGCATCGTTCAGATCTAGTATCGGAGAGCTGTAACCATGAATAACAACAACATCTTTCTTCTGCATATACCAGTTGAACCGACCCTGAACTTTATCTTTTAGTTCAAACAACCAATGCTTATCTTCATCCTTGACCCAATTCGCGAAGAGCGGCTTGGGAGGATCTGTTTTTACAAAATCAAAACTGTCCGCTGGAGCGTCTTTCAAGTCAGAGACGGCCTTGCCATCTGCCTTGGGGAAAAAGGCATATTCGACCAGCCCCAGGCGCGTGCAGGTGTTTTCACCAGCTTCGCCATCGATGGCAAGATCGCCCTGCTGCTTTTGAAAGGCTTTCACTGCGGCCTCAGTGCCTGTACCGAAGTCTCCGTCGGGCTTAATTCCCAATTGCAGCTGTAACCAGCGAACGGCATACCCCTGAGACCCTTTGCGCAGCACACCAACGGAAAGTATTGCATCATTAGGCTTCAGACTACGGCCCAGCAAATCTGGATTAAGATGATGTTTCTCGCCATTGATCATGCAGTATGTATCTAGATCGACATGGGAGCCGTAATCATGCGGACCGGAACTTCCATGGCCTGCTTCGATGGCGATTGAATCACCTTGAGCAACCCTCTGGCCGACGCTTTTCAGCAACCGCAGACAGTGTGCATAGGCCTGAAAACAGTCGTAACTCTTACCCTTAAAGACAAATGGCAGATCCAACTTTATATGGATTCGGTTACCATAACCACCTTCAAAACCGGCTTGAATAACGGTACCTGAATACATACAAATGACACTTGTGCCAAACCCTTTAGTATAATCAATGCCAATGTTATAATTCCCAGGCTGGCTGACCCGTACCGACCCATCAGCATATATTGCCTTTCTTGGCGTGCTTTTAAAGCCGTGGCCACTCGGCTCCATAAAGCCTCCGGTTACAGTAATTGTACCCATCACAGGGTGAGTGTAGCCTTGATAAGGAGAGCTGACTTGCCTTTCAGGAATCGGCTTATCGAAAATAACCGGAGTGTCTGACATGATGCTCTCAAGTAAGTATAATATTTTTGCACTTGAAGCAAAGAAGCCAAAGCAAGAATCATTAGCTCTTAATAAATCGTTATTCCTGATATGCGTGGCTGCGTAGCATCGTGGAGCGTCCTTCTACAATTCAGCTTTTCAATTTCGGGGCCATGCCCCAAATCGTCATTCATTTATAGAGGAGAGAGTGCCCCTCCTAATGCTACGTTCATAGCTATGCCAGGATTAGAAGTTAGTGGATCACACTGCAACACATGGGTATTGCAGACTTGGCAGGCTTAAATGCAGCAAGGTTGCCCTCAACATCGATATATCAAGGGACACAATGCTAGGAAGACCGTGGATCCCAGATGGAATGAAAGGAGTGACGAAAAGATGGGATAATGGTTCTAATAGTGGTTTTGATGCGTAGGTCTAGCGTAGCAGATATCCGATGCGCCAGCCATATTTATGCTGATTATTAGCGCGGCGATGAGTTTATCTTCAGTCCAGCTCTGTCCGATAAACTCTTGTTGGTGGGCGACTCTTCGACCACACCCCTTGAGTGGGCAGGCCGCCATCAACTCCCTGCTGCGCCACCGCAAGCTTCTTGCCTGCCACTCAGGGGCAGCGTTAGCAGCACAGGAAGGCCGTGGTCGTTATTGTCGGGGTGATGGTAGCGATTTCGGATGCCCACAATCCTCAAAAGTGGACCTTACCGGATCTACTTCTACAGTCACGAGCAAAATGAGCCACCCCATGTTCATGTTGACAGAGATAAGGCGTCATGCAAAGTCTGGCTTATACCCATTGCGCTGGCATCGAGCCTTGGTTTTAGCGTCAGGGAGCTGTGAGAGATTGAACGGCTGGTCAGCTTGAACAGAGCTAACCTGCTGAAGGCATGGGAGGAGTTTCATGGCTAACCCTGGTGAGCAGGTCACTGACGTTGCCTTGACAGAAGACAGGCTGATCATCGACTTGGCGGATGGACGATCTATCTCGGTGCCGTTGGCTTGGTTCCCAAGGCTTCTTCATGCAACTTCCCAGGAGCGTGACAACTGGGAGATTGCTGGGGCTGGCTACGGAATCCACTGGCCGGATATCGATGAGGATTTAAGTGTGGAAGGCCTGCTTCGGGGTGTGCCAGCACCCCAGGCAAAGGCACTGATCAGCTAACACCGCCACCCACCTCAGAGTGCTCCTTGCGGCCAGGTGATGGCGAGCGTTAGCCAGAGCAGGGAGATGCGCGGAAGTCGCGTGCGTGGCTACAATGTGATCACGCCTGCAGGTCGTGGCCATGGTTAGAGCCAAGCTAGTCAAAATCGGCAACTCGAGAGGAGTCCGTCTCGCCAAGCCGATGCTTGGGGTTGCAGGGCTGGCTGACGAAGTCGAGATCGAGGTGGCTCCAGGGGTTCTGACCATCAGGCCGTCGGCTCAACCGAGAGCTGGCTGGGCAGAGGCGGCGGCGGCGTTCCAGCCGGAGAGCCTTATCGATGAGATGACCGCTACTCGGTTTGATGATGAAGAGTGGTCCTGGTGACTGAAGAACACGTCTCAAGAGGCGATATATTCCTTGTCGCGTTGAATCCAACTCGCGGATCTGAAATCAGAAAAGCGAGTCCTTGTGTCATCGTTTCGCCGGACGAGCTGAACTCTCACCTACGCACTTTCATCGTTGCGCCGCTCACAACTGGCGGTCATCCATACCCTTTTCGAGTGCGTTGCACGTTTGATGATAAAGATTGTCATATTGTGGCTGATCAGCTGAGAGCTGTAGATAGGGAACGTCTCGTCAAGCAATTGGGGAGATTGTCGGAGACTACGCTCAATGAGCTGCTGGGTGTTCTTCAGGCGATGTTCGCTGTATAGAGGCCTGGCTAACACAGCGATGCACCTAACCCGCCCCCTCCAACTTCCCGTAGCCCAACGAGATCCCGAACCAGCAGCTTTCTGCGGGCAGGTGATGGCCAGCGTTAACTCACCCTATGAATCAGCTAGCAACCGCTTGGCTGCTGAGGTGGTTCTGGCGCCGCTCGTAAATCCTTTCAACGGCTGCGGCGGCCTATGGGCTTAGGGCGAACTACGCTTATATCTCGAATGCAAAGGAACACCAGCTCCGTACACCCAATCTTTTGATTACTGCTTACACAACCAGATAGCAGGCCACGCCAGTGAAATCAACCTCGAACAACTCTCACTTCGGCGAAATGGGGTCTGTTCAGTGCAACGGCAAGCTATCCATTGAGGAGTTCAAGTATGCAGTTTAGCGTCAGGCACCGTGGCTGAAACGGAGACCCCACTCTTAACGGGGTGGGTTATCCAGCTATATTTTCAGAACGTGAGCGTTCCCCCAGCCACTGGAAAAGGAATGGCATTGGCGGCTCCCAAGAGGCCCACGCGCTCATATTCAGTCAAGATTAGGGAGGCTCCCGCAGCGGACACCTCCATAGCACCCGTCAATGGGAAGTTTGAAGGAGTAAATGTATAGGTACCTGCCGGAAGTCTCAATGTGTCAATTCCATCACCACCCGAAATGATTTGATCATCACCAAAGCCAATAAAGACATCATTGCCTCCCCCCATCTCAACGCGACCCACCTGACCAGTCGCGCCAGCAATGCCGTTCTCAGAAACATCGATACGATCATTCCCCTCTCCCATGTTGATCGTGCCGGTATTGATCAAGTCTGGAGAAAAATCGAAAGGTGGCTTGGGAATTATAGAAATCTTGCGTCCTCCACTGGCGATGATCCTGTCATTCCCGCCTTCGAGACTGATTCGTCCAGAGTTAATAATTCCAGAGTTCCAATTCGGAATACTACTGGCTGTACCTATCAGGGTCTCGCGGTTCATTGAACCCTTAATCGTGCCAAAGTTATCAATACCTGTACTCCATCCATCTCCAACAACCCAGTTCGCCTCCACCGCAGAGGACTCAAAATCAATCATTCCATAGTTAGAAATTCCAGTAACACCTGATCCTTTCAGCAGGCCTCCGGTTTGAATCGTGCCGCGGTTCAGAATACCGATCCCGAATCTGTTCAATCCGTATGCCTTGCCAGTGATCGAACTCTGGTATCCACTGCTATTGAAGCCCGAGATGATTCCTGAGTTAAAGATGCCAACACCATCGACCATGTCCTCTGCGTAAATTGACTGCACATTACGCATAATTCCATGATTAGCCACGCCGGAGGTGACGGAGTTGTAAGCACCAGAGATGGTTGCACGAATAATCAGGCTTGCGGCAGTCATCATGCCATGGTTCTCAATTGCCGAGCCAGATTTGAACGATGAAGGCCCATCACTCACCAAGGAGACATCAACATTCAGTGCCAGACTGCCAGATCCATGGATGAGCCCATTGATGAGAAGACCTGTCTGAGGTGCCGACTGGATCCACAGCTGATTTTGACCAGTTATCCGAAGGGCTTGTTCCCCAAGCCAGAAAGATTTGCCAGAAAATCTTTTCCTGATAGGCTTGCTCCAATCAAGGGAGCGGAGATTGTCAGCCATTAGGCCTAATGCAATTACTACAATCTTAGAAGCGCAATGGCCAGGCTGTGTTCCTTTTGTCGGAAATCCTAAAAAGAGCAGCCCACCGTTGCCATTGGCGCTCGTGTGAAGGCTGTTCTTGGACGAATGCTCTGCACCTGGGGCTTTGCATAATCATAGCATGAATTAGACTCTCGCTGCTTCACGGCCAGCATGCCGGGCCTAATCGGCTGAAAACCGCTAAGTCTGTAGTGGCACCAGGTTGTTCAAGCTGACAAAGAAGGGAGAGGCCGTTTGCTGAAGCTGGGGCCCAAGGCTCCATTGCAGCGGTATTCAGTGCGTCCGACGAAAATCTGGTTTAAGCGATGCGCAGCGAGGCTTTGATGTCTGCATCGCGTGAATGTCCCCGCGGATACCCCAACTTCAAATGGCAGAAGAGACACTCCGTCTACTTGGCGCTCGCGATTACCCCGCCGCAGTGATCTCGGCAGTTACACATCTTGATGCACTACTTCGTGAGGCTCTTGAGAAAGACGAAACGTTGCCTGGGCGGGCATACGCAGCTGATCCTGCTGCACATAGCAAGCTCCTGATCCGAAGCGATCATCCAGGAATCCACGAGTGGATTCGAGTGAGGAACATGGTGATTCACTCATAGGACACGGTGACAATGAAAAGCCACGGAGACCGTCTGCAGTGTGTCTTTGAGATCGGCGAGCGACAGCTGGAAATGAAGGAGCTCAGGCCAGTAACACCAAGATGCAGTAGAAGGGATCAGTAGGCTTTCTTTCTATCCAGTGAGACCTGCCCGCTTCTGATCTAAAGCGTTATACGTCAATGGTAGAGGTGGGCGCCGCCGCTCGCCCTGGGCAGAGCCCTCATCAGCAACCGCACCCGGCGGCAGCATGATCCGCCTCAACGTCCTGGATCAAAGCCCTGAGATCATCGAGCCGACCCCCAGTCATCGCCCTAGGTCCCAGCAGGGCGACCCGCTGCAGAGCCTCCCCGTGGATGGTGGCGGTCCTGTAATACTCCAGCACGCGCTCGGCCCAGAGGGTGCGGCCACTGGGCACGGAGAGGGCTAGGCTGATCCCCAGGGCCGGCGGCACGAGAAAAAGCCAGACAACAGCCGGCAGCAGCACGAAGAGAAACTGGGCAACGGCTACGCCCCCTATGAAGCGGGCAATCGGATTGCCTGGAGCCAGAGCGATCACCTTCCGACGACCTTGCAGCAGCAATTGCCGACTCTGCAGGGACACCACCAAGGCCGTGAAGGAATAGCGCTGGTGGTTGATGATGTCTTGATAGCTCACCTCAACGTTGGAACGACCCCTGAGTGTGTGATGGACCCTCACCATCTGATGGGCCAGATCCTGCAGGGGGGCCTCGCTCTCTCCCAGCGCCACCAGGGAGCGCCGATCGCGATTGGGGAGCAGCACCCCGCTCTGCACCAGTGAAGCCAGGGCCGCCTCCAGGGCACCGCTGGGACCGCGGGCCAGATAGGCCAGCTCCAGCTCATTCAGCACCGGCATGCCTCTGCCCTCGCTTGGCTGGCGCAGCAGGGGACGCAGGACATCGAAGGTGATCATGAAAGAGCCGGCCAACAGGATGGAGCCCATCAGCCAGAGGATCCCCTCAGAGCCGCTGGCTGGCTCATTGTTAGTTTCCGCGGCGGCCGTGGCGAGCGCACTGCCAATCACCACCAGACCGATCAGCAACCCGCCCATCGGCACAGACCAGCGCCACCGGCGCCAGGGCCGCCAGCCGCGCCAGGGCCGGAACGGCCAGCGGCTTCGGCCGCGCCAGGGCCGGAACGGCCAGCGGCTTCGGCCGCGCTGCATCTGCAGATCGCGGCCGAAGCGCACATCCACCGGCGGCCACAGATCGGTGGGGGGCTCGCCGAAGTGCAGGCGGTAGCTGTGGATCGTGGCGCGGTAGAGCTCGTGGAATCGATCCCGTTCTGCCTGGCCGCCCTTGGCGGGGTGATGGTGCAGCGGCCGCCCGAGCACCCGCGGGCAGAAGTCGTTCCAGTAGGCATCGCTAAATAGCAGATGCAGATGCCACACCTGATCAACCTGGTCGGACGGCGTGACCTGATGGTCTGCCTCCAAGGCCAGGAACACAAACTTCCGGTACTCCTCGATCGCGCGCAGGGCAAACAGTCGGCTCCAGCCGTTGGCACGCATCAGATGGGCGAGAAAGCCGATCTCATGGCTGGGATCATCCAATTCGTAAGCACAGATACGTTGATAGAGCTGCTGCTGTTTCTCCAGCATGGTGTCTTATTCATTTGTTGCAATTAACAGTGTCTACTGGTCTGAAAGTCTGTCAATCATGGCCAGATGGAAGGCGATGGAAGATACTTAAATCCAACGGCCAGCTGCTCTAGGGGGGATAGACTTCCCGAGGTTCACACCTCCCCGTCCCCCCCCCCAATCCGTCTGCAGCGATGAGCTGGACAGCATTCCTGCAGGACCTGAGCGAGCGCCAAGAGCACGCGCTCACCCCCCATGAGCTGGAGGTGATTCTCTGCCTGCGGCAGGAGCCCGGCCAGAGCAAGAAGCAGCTGCTGGAGGCCTATCAGCGACTTCATGGTCCGATCGAGGAGGAGGCCTTCACCCAGCGCCTACGAACGATTTACCGCAAGTTCAATGTCAGCGGCAAGGGTTACAAGCTGCCGCAGTTGCAGCGTTATCTGGCGCAGCAGTATCAGCAGAGCGGGCCGGGCCTGTCCCGTTTTGGCCTCAGCCGAATCCACGCCACTTTTCCTACCGACACCTTTACGGCAGCCCTGGAGCGGCTAACCCACGACCAGCAGCAAGCCCAGCCGGAAGCACACAACGAGGTGGCTATCCTGCAGACCTTCGCGCCCAACCTGGAGCACTACCGTGCCCACCTCAGCCGCTGCTTGCAGGCCGGGGTGCGGGTGCGCATTCTGCTGGCCTGGCCCTATTCCCTAGCCGCGGGGCTGCGCGAGGAAGTGTTGAAGCGCTATGCGGCCGAGCCGCTGGCGGAGAATTTCGCCATCCAGAGCAGTGTGATCGCCAACCTGGAAACCCTGGAGACCACGATTCGCGCCAGCCGCCATTCCGCCAATCTGGAGATCCGTCTGTACGACACCTTGCCTTCGCTTTCCCTATATCGCGCCGGCCCCACGCTGCTGGCGGCGCCGTTCCTACACGGCGCCCTGGCGATCCACATCTTCCAGCTGGAGCTCGATCTGCGCGCCAGTGATGCACTGCTCACCGACACCCTGCTGAACGACTTTGAGCGGATGTGGGCCGTGGCGCGCCCGTTCCTGCCCGCGCCCGATCAGAACTGGCGCAATGAGCTGAAGATCCTGTTCACCGATTGATCGCCATGCTTGCCCCCCTCAACAATCAGGAACGGCAGCACATCGCCAGGCTCCGGGCCCACCCCCTGTTGGCCAATGTTGCCGCCCTCAGCTGGGATGACCTGCTCGCCCTGATGCTGCAGCGGCGCTTTCTGTCGCTGTCGATCGTCAATGTCTACGAGTTTGTGATCGACGCCTTGGAGAACGAGGCGATCAAGGCCACTGTACGGTTGATCCTGCATGAGGAATACCCGCGCAACACCCGTGGCGTGCCCCTGGCCTCCCATCGCGAATTGCTGTTTCGCGATCTGCTGCATCTAGGCGCAAGCCGCAAGCAGATCCTCAGCACAACCGAATCCGCCGAGACGCAGGCCGTGCGACTGGCCAGCCTGGAGGGCCTGCAGAGTTGCCTGGACCAGCCCCACAGCGATCTGGCGCTGATCGCCTTGTTGCGCTTCTGGGCTGAGGTGCTGGTATCGGTGGAGTACGAGTGTCTGTGGCCGCGGCTGTCGGAACGCCTGGCCCAAGGCCCCACAGCGGCAGGAACGCGCTCTGAATTCTTCTACTACCACATGATTCACGACCGCCGCCAATCCGACATCGGCACTGAGGAGTTGCTGGGCGGCCTCACCCACTCCCAGGAACTAGCCCGCCACATGGCTGAGCTGATTGACAACGAGGCAGCCCTGCAGATTGCCATCAGCCAGGTGGAGCGGGCCTGGGAGCTAAAGGATCGCTTCTACCGGCAGTTCCTGCCCCTGCCCGCCATTAGCAGACGTCTGGAGGGTGCGCGGCAACTTGAATCATGTCAATATTGGCAGCATATGAACAGGTCATCGGAATGAGATGCTGACAAGAGCATCGAAAGTCACTTGGCGAATTGAGAGATAATCGCTTCCATCATGCTGGGCTATAAGATACTTTTTCACTTGGCTCAACCCTTGAAGCCGTGAGACACCTTCTGATTTATCCTTTGATTGCTAGGCGTATAACAAGCCCCCAAAGTGGACAGGCCGCCACAAACTCCCTGCCAGCCACTCAAGGATAGTGTTAGCGGACTAATCAATCAGTCTGTTAACACGCAATCCTCCCTCCCACCGCAGCGCAGGCTCAGATGCCAGTGCACATGAAACACCGACTGCCTGGATGCCTCCCCTGATGCATTGAGCTGCTGGGGCCGTTGCTGCAGCAACTTCACCACCAAGGGGTTCCACTCCGGCTGGTGCAGCATCAGCCAGTCGGCCCCATGCCTCAGCGGGATCGCCAGCCTGTGGGCCGGCTTCATCGGGTAGCCATCAGCAATGCAGAACGTCCGTTCGTTCTCCAGCAGCACCCGGTCTTGCACTGAGCCGCTGAGCGGCCTTGGCTGGCGGCTGCGGTCGCCGAAGCCACAGGCTTCGCGAGGGCAAACCAGCTGCCTCTTCGCCCCCTGCGCGCGGAAGCTGGCGAAGCGCTGGGCAGTGGCGGAGAGGGGCGGCGCTCAGTAATACCGGCCGGGATACTCGCCCGGGTGATCGATTCGCTGCACCCGCACACCCGAGGCCGACTGGCCGGAGAAGCGCAGGATGTCGCTGCCAGACACCGAGAAGCCGAGATCCTGGGCGATCCGCGCCACCTCATCGGCGGTGATCGCCTCCTGCACCTGCTGTTTCAGAGCAGGATCGCGCTGCACGCGGGACAGGAAGTGTCGGAGCTGCTCAAACGACACCACCAGCGTTCGCCGCTGCGCCACCCTACGGCTGCCCGGGCAGCCGGCCTCAGGGCGTGCAGGGGCCCCTGGCGCCGATCTCCACCAGATCGCCCAGCTGCACCGCGGCGAGCAGGGTCTTCAGCACCGGTGCGCTCACGTTCACGCAGCCGCCGGTCACCCGCTGGCCGATGCGGCTGTCGTTGTTGCTGCCGTGGATCGCGAAGCTGTACCAGCGGAACCGGCCGGCATAGGTGTTGAACGCAAACGGCTGCGGGCCGCCGCCCACCGGCTCTAGGCTCACGTAGCCACTGCCGTATTCGCCCCTCTGGCCATCGCCGTCGAAGTCGATGGCGTTCATGTTGCGAAACAGCGTGCGGCGCAGCTCGGTCTCCGTTTTGCCGCTGCGGGCGATCAGCGCCGGGTCCATCGCGAAGCGATCACCGCTGAGGATCGCGTTCACCCGAAACCGGCCCAACGGCGTGTAGCCCTCCTCGAAGCGGCGGCCGGCACAGCTCACGCCGTTGCGGCCGTAGCCCACCGGAAACACCCGCCGCTCGCCGCCGCGGCTGAGCATGCCAAAGCTCCGGGTTGGCTCGCTCACGTTCAGCTCGATGCGGATCGGTGGGCGCGCCTCAGAGTTGGGGCTGGCCTGCCGGCCCACGCCGCAGCCGGCCAGGGTGAGGGCGAGCCCGAGCAGGGTCAGCGGGACCGGATGGCGCATGGCGGAACTACTGCCCCTCAATCGCCTGGCGGCGCAGCTCACTCACCACGCCATCGCGCTTGAGCTGGCCCAGGGCCACGTTGATGCGGCCCTCAATCCGGTCGCTGAGCGTGGGCGACAGGGCAAACGCCTGCGACTGGGGATGGAGATCCCGCAGGGCCAGGCCGTAGCGCTGGTGGGGCAGCTGGGTGAGCAGGTAGTCGAGCTGAATGGCGTCGGCCATCACCGCATCCACGGCGCCCTCAGTGAGCAGGCGGTCGGCATCGGGCACGCGCTTCAGCTCCCGCAGCTGGATCGGCGGGAGCAGACCGGCGCGGTTGCGGGCCTGCAGCAGGTCGTCGCTCACACTGCCCTGCCGCACCGCTACCCGCCGGCCGGCCAGGTCGTTGAGGTTGCGCACCGTGGGGTTGGCCGTGTCCTGGGTGCCGCGCACCACGTTGATCGTCACGTAGCTCACCAGCAGCGAGGCGCTCACGATCCGCACCAGGTAGGCCAGCACCACCAGCGAGTGGCCGCGCGAGGTCACCACCACGGTGTTGGTGCCCGGCCCGGTGGCCAGCACCTGGAAGATCAGCGCGAAGCTGCGCCGCTTGCCCGCCGGCCACTCAGCCGGCTTGCTGCCCTCGCGCTCCACCCGCCACACCGCCGCGCTCACCAGGCCGATCAGCACCACGTAGCCCAGCAGCAGCCGGATCAGGTCGGGCGCCAGCAGCGACTGCAGCAGCGACAAGCCCAGATCCAACCGGTTGCGCGGTGTGAGCACCCCAAGCCCCGATTCCTGAAACGGCAGCGAGAAGCGCGTGTTGCTCAGCCGCTCCGGCGACATGGTGAGGCAGCCGATCGCCACATCCAGCTCGCCCCGCCGGGTGGCCTCCAGCAGCGCCGCGGCACTCTCAGCCGGCACCAGCACGTAGGGCAGCTGCTCCTGGTCGGCCACCCGTTGCCACAGCTCCACCGCCATGCCGCTCCAGCTGCCCTGCTCCTGGTAGGAGCAGGGCTGGGAGCCATCGGCCACCCCCACCCGCAGCACCCCAGTCCCCGCTCGCGGCTCAGCCTGCAAGGGGCCGGCCTGAAAGGGGCTTGTGGCCAGGATCAGCCCGATCGCAAGGGCCCGCAGCTTTGGCATCGGCCAACGCTACGCAAGGCCCGCTGTTGCCGAGCGGCAGCGGCGGCAGCACTGTGTGGAGGCTTGTCAACCAGGCACCCCGTGTTGCAGATCCGGCCGCTGGAGCGGGGTGACATCGCCCCCATCACCCGCTGGGCGCGCCAGGAAGGCTTCGCGCCGGGCAGTGGCGATGTGGCCATCTACCGTCACACCGACCGCCAGGGCATCTGGGTGGGTTGGCTGGGCGCCGAGCGCGTGGGCTGCATCACCGGCGTGCGCTACACCGCCGCCTATGGCTTCCTCGGCCTCTACATCGTGCAACCCCAGTGGCGTGGCCGGGGCTATGGCCTGCAGCTCTGGCGCCACGCCCTGGAGCACCTGGCCGATCTGCCCTGCATCGGCCTCGAGGCCGCCCCCGATCGCGTGGCCGACTACGCCGGCTGGGGCTTTGTGCCCGCCTCCCCCACCACCCGCTGGCAGGCGATCAGCGATGGCACGATCCCGCCGCCCGCCTCCGCCGAGGGTTGGCGGCTGCTGGCCGATGGCGCCATCGCCGAGGAGGCCGTGCAGGCCTTTGATGCGCAGCGCGAACCCAGCCCCCGCCCCCACTTCCTCAGCCAGTGGCTGCACCACCCGGCCGGCACGGTGCTGGCCCTGATCGATGCCGCCGGTGCCTGCCATGGCTTCGGGCGGATCCGGCCCTGCCTGATGCCCCGCGGCGAGGGCTGGCGCATCGGCCCGCTGATGGCCGAAACGCCCCAGGCCGCCTCCCTGCTGCTGCAGGGTCTGCTGCACCGCCACCCGGGCGTGGTGCTGATTGATGCCCCCGGGGCCAATGCCGCCGCTGCCCCACTGTTGGAGCAGCTGCAGTTCCGGCCAGTGAGCAGCACCCTGCGCATGTATCGCGGTGAGGCGCCGGCGGTGTCGCTGCGCGACGTCTTTGGCCTGGCCTGTCTGGAGCTGGGCTGAGGGACTGTCGGGGTCAGGCCTCGGCCGCCGCAAAACGGCGGTTCACCTCCTCCCAGTTCACCAGCTCCCACCAGGCGGCGATGTAGTCGGGCCGGCGGTTCTGATACTTCAGGTAGTAGGCGTGCTCCCACACATCCAGGCCCAGCAGCGGCGTGCCGCGCTCGATGCCGCGCAGATTCATCAGCGGGTTGTCCTGGTTGGCGGTGCTGGTGATCGCCAGGCTGCCGTTGGGCTTGCGGATCAGCCAGGCCCAGCCCGAGCCGAAGCGCGCCGCCGCGGCCTGGTTGAACTGGGCCTGCATCGCCTCCCGCGAGCCGAAGCTGGCCTCGATCGCCGCCAGCAGCTCCGGCGAAGGTACGCCGCCCTGGCCCACCGGCGCCATCGCCGCCCAGAACTGGCTGTGGTTCCAGTGGCCGCCACCGTTGTTGCGCACCGCCACGGGGAAGCCGGCGATCTGGCCCTGCAGGGCCTCCAGGCTCAGCGTGGCCAGCTTCGGGTTGGCCTCGATCTGGGCATTGAGGTTGGCCACGTAGGCGCCGTGGTGGCGGTCGTGGTGGATCGCCATCGTGGTGGCATCGATCACCGGCTCGAGCGCCTCGGCCGCGTAGGGCAGCGGCGGCAGCGCAAACTCCGCCGCGGCCGGTAGGGCGCCGGCCACCAGCAGCAGCACGGCCGCCAGGCCGCCCAGCAGCGGCCGCGTAAACCAGCGAGGGAGCAGGGATCGGGCCATGGATCGCGGCGCTGCGGTACAGATCCACTCAGCCTGGCGGATCCCGGGTGGGGCTGGGCAATGCCCACGGCGGTGAGCACGGCGGGGGGGGCGTGTGCGAGCCGAAGCAATCGCTGCCACCGGAGAATGCAATCGCCGCATCACTTTTCCAAATCATGCAGCGGAAGAATAAAGGCACTCACATTAAGAGTTCACCCCAATCAGTGCCTGCTGATCAGCATGGCTAGAGTTGATTTGCCTGCAGCAGAGCCACTGGCGCCATGGGCACAAGCAATCCAATTTTTGAAGTCGTTTCCCGCCGGCCCGAATACAACGTCAACTACGCCCCGGGATACGTGGGCTTCACCTATTCCGACAGCCATTTCATCTCCAAGGGGATTGCCTACTTCACCCGCTGGGCCCGGATGAGCCAGATCAAGACCTCCCACGCCCTGCTCGTGACCGGTGAAGACGAGTGCATCGAAGCCCATGCCCAGAGTGGCGTACAGACAGCCAAACTGAGCGACTATTTCAACAACCCCAACTGCCAGATCTTCTTCCGTAAGCCCGTTGCTCTCACCGACAGCGTGGCCGAGCAGCTGGTGGCCACGGCCCGCCAGGAAGTGGGCTGCCACTACGACTTCGCCCTGATCGCCGGCCATGCCGCCAGCAACAGCCACGTCGGTCGGCTGATCCGCGAGGTGTTCGGCGGCCGCAGCGAAGATCTGCTATGCAAGCTGCTCAACCACGACGACCGTTGGATCTGCAGCGAGCTGGTGGCCCACTGCCTCGATACCCAACCGCTCTATCAGAACAGGGGGATCCTCCAACTCCCGGCGGAAACCATTGACCCCCAGGAACTGTTTGAAGACCCGGTGCTGTTCAAACCCTGGACTAACACATTGACCTGACCACCCATTGACCTGAACCTCATCAGCCCGCCCTAAAACTCGATGCCCCGCTGCGCCTTCACCCCCTGCTCGCGAAAGGGGTGGCGCACCAGCTTCATCTCGGTCACCAGGTCGGCCCGCTCCAGCAGGTCCGGCGGCGCGCCGCGGCCGGTGAGGGCCACGTGGGTGAGCTCGGGCCGCAGCGCCAGGCCCTCGATCACCTGCTCCACCGCCAGGTAGCCCAGCTTCAGGGCCACGTTCACCTCATCGAGCACCACCAGCTTGCGGCTGCCGTCGGCCAGATAGCCGCAGGAGCGATCCCAGGCCTGCTGCACCAGCTGGCGGTCGCGGTCGCGGTCCTGGGTTTCCCAGGTGAAGCCCTCGCCCAGGGCGTGCCAGGCCAATGAGTCGCCAAACAGCTCCAGCGCCTTGGCCTCGCCCGGCTGCCAGCCCCCCTTGATGAACTGCACCACCGCCACGCTCTCGCCGTGGCCCAGGGTGCGCAGCACCAGCCCGAGGGCCGCGGTGGTCTTGCCCTTGCCGTCGCCGGTGAACACCAGCACCAGCCCCTTCTCCAGGTTGCGCTCGCCCACCCGCTGGCGCTGCACCTCCTGGCGACGGGCCATGCGCTTGCGGTAGGCCTCCTGGTCGCGTTCGGGCGCCAGCTCGCCGCCGGGGCCCAGCTCGGCCGCCACCTCATCCAGATCCATCTGATCAACATCCATCTGATCAAGACCCGTGGGGGTGGTGCCCATCGCCATGCCGCATCTGGCCGCACTCTGCCGGGCTCAGGCCGCCCGCTGCCGGTCGCCCCGCACCCGCGCCAGGGCCGCATCCACCGCCTGCTGCTGGTCGCGCCGGGTGATCCAGTGGTGATAGGTGCGGGTGTGGATCGCCACCGAGTGGCCCATCATCCGCGCCGCCACCGTGTCGGGCAGGCCGATGTGGATCGTGCGCACCGCCCAGGCGTGGCGCAGGTCGTAGGGGGTGATCGGCAGCGCGTAGCGACGAAACTGCTCTGCCACCCGCCGCCCCACCTGCTGCAGGGTGGTGCGGCGCAGGTCGGTGCACACCGGCGGCAGCAGCTGCGGCTCCACCCCCAGCCGCTCCAGCTCGAAGCGCTCCACCCACTCCGGCTGGAACGGCCACACCTGGTGCTCGCCCGTCTTGCTGGTGGGCAGCACCCGGATCACCCGGTCGCCGCCCGGCGCGAGCGCCGAGAGATCGGTGAAGAACACCTCGTGGTTGCGCAGCCCGTAGGTGGCCATCAGCCCGTAGGCCAGCCGCCAGCCCGGGTTGGGAATCCGCTCCGGCAGCTGCAGGATCTGGGCGTCGCTGGGCAGCCGCCGGAACTGGGCCGCATGCAGGCCATAGCCACCGGCCCGCTCGCTCCAGTCGGCCGGCAACGCCAGCTCCAGGTGGCGCGCCAGGGCCGCCAGGGCCGTGCCGGCCTGCTGGCGGCTGCGGCTACCCAGCTCGTAGCTCTCCAGGGCGTGCTCCAGCAGCTCCGGCCCCAGCCCCTGCCCCTGCTGCTCCGCCAGCTGCGCCAGCCGCCGCACATAGGGCAGGTAGGCGGCGGTCCAGGTGGTGCGGCTGCCCGCCGGGTTGCGACGGCGGCGGGGATCGGCGAAGAAGGACGCCTCGAAGGCCGCCAGCCGATCGGCCACCGCTGCCCCAGCGCCACCCGTGGGCGAGCCCACCGCCGCCGGCGACCCGGCGCTGCGTTTGGCCCACTGGCTCCAGGCAAACGTGCCCGCCTGGAGCTGGGCCACCACCTGCCGCAGCTGCTGGACCGCCTGCACCAGCCCCTCCTCCGTGGCCGGCACCCCCAGGCTGATGCGCTGCACCACCTGCCGGTCGGTGCCCTGGCGACAGGGCAGGGGGCCGCGCAGCCCGAGCCGATGCCCACGCCGCTCCAGCCGCAGGCCGATGCCGGCGGCGGCCAGCAGGTCGTTGTGGTCGGCCAGCCTGGCCGCAAGGTCTGCCATCGCCAGGTCTGCCATGCACGGCGGCTGCCCCGGCGCCGACCCTATCGATCGCAGCCGCCCCACGCCAGCCAGCGGCGTTACGCTCTCAGCCATTGCGGCCAGCAGACCGGGGCATGACCAGAGAGAGCGGCAAGGTGGGCGTGCTGCTGCTCAACCTCGGCGGCCCCGAGCGGATCCAGGACGTAGGGCCGTTCCTCTACAACCTGTTCGCCGATCCGGAGATCATCCGGCTGCCGATCCCGGCCCTGCAGAAGCCCCTGGCCTGGCTGATCAGCAGCCTGCGCGCCGGCAAGTCGCAGGCGGCCTACCGCTCGATCGGCGGCGGCTCCCCCCTGCGCCGCATCACCGAGCAGCAGGCCCGTGAGCTGCAGAGCACCCTGCGCCAGCGCGGCATCGAGGCCACCAGCTACGTGGCGATGCGCTACTGGCACCCCTTCACCGAGTCGGCGGTGGGCGACATCAAGGCCGACGACGTCGACGAGGTGGTGGTGCTGCCCCTCTACCCCCACTTCTCGATCAGCACCAGCGGCTCCAGCTTCCGCGAGCTGCAGCGCCTGCGCCAGACCGATCCGGCCTTCGCCCGCCTGCCGATCCGCTGCATCCGCAGCTACTACAACGACCCCGGCTACATCGGCGCGATGGCCGAGCTGATCGCCAGGGAGATCCAGGCCTGCCCCGAGCCCAGCCAGGCCCACGTGTTCTTCAGCGCCCACGGCGTGCCCAAGAGCTACGTGGAGGAGGCGGGCGATCCCTATCAGGCGGAAATCGAGGCCTGCGCTCGCCTGATCATCGACAAGCTCGAGGCCGACCTCGGCTTCCGCAACCCCTTCACCCTCGCCTACCAGAGCCGGGTGGGCCCGGTGGAATGGCTCAAGCCCTACACCGACGACGCCCTGCACGAGCTGGGTGAGGCCGGCGTGAAGGACCTGGTTGTGGTGCCGATCAGCTTCGTGAGCGAGCACATCGAAACGCTCGAAGAGATCGACATCGAATACCGGGAGATCGCCACCGAGGCGGGCATCACCAACTTCCGCCGCGTGCCGGCGCTCGACACCAGCCCCGCCTTCATCCATGGCCTGGCCAACCTGGTGCAGCACGCCCTCGAGGGCCCGGAGGTGAACCTCGACCAGGCCGCCGCCCTCAACACCAAGGTGAAGCTCTATCCCCAGGACAAGTGGGCCTGGGGCTGGAACAACAGCTCCGAGGTGTGGAACGGCCGCTTGGCGATGGTGGGATTTTCCGCTTTCCTGCTGGAACTGCTCAGCGGTCGCGGCCCGCTCCATGCCCTGGGGCTTCTCTAACCGGCGTGTGACCAGGCCGCGCCTGGCACTCTCAGGTGCGCTCAGCGCAGCCCTGCTGGCCGCAAGCAGCTCTGCCTCGGGCTCGCTGGCCGAGGCCAGCGGCGGCTCCCACTGGCGCCTGGGGGTGTTTCCGGTAAGCAGCTTCGCCGGCTACACCAGCCACTTCGGCACCCGCACCGGTCCCTGGGGCGGCGTGGAGCCCCACTACGGCCTCGACATCGCCGCCCCCCTGGGTTCGCCGATCCGCAACTGGTGGGGCGGGGTTGTGCAGGCCGTGATCCACGATCGCAGCTGCGGCGTGGGCCTGGTGATCCGCTCCGGCCCCTACGAGCACACCTATTGCCACTTGGCCGGCCAGGTGAACGGCGGCGTGTACAGCAGCGGGCCGGTGCGGCTGCAGGTGGGCCAGCCGGTGCGCACCGGCAGCCTGATCGGCCACATCGGCCTCAGCGGCCGCACCAGCGGGCCACACCTGCACTGGGGCATGCGCCACGGCGGCCGCTGGCTCGACCCGGCGGCGGTGCTGCGGGCCATGGCCCAGGCGCGCCGAGCCCCCAAAAGCCCCACTGGCACCTAGGGTTGGGGCCCATCCGATGATGGCCCGATTGGTTGGCCTGCTGCAGCTGTGACGCTTACGCCCCTCACCCCTGCGGCCCAGTCCGCGACCGCACCCCATTCCCAGCAGGCCCCGCAGCAGCCCGGTGAGCTGCGGCGGGTGAGCGGCGGCTATGCCCTGATGGATGCCCTGCACCGCCACGGGGTACGGCACATCTTCGGCTACCCCGGCGGCGCGATCCTGCCGATCTACGACGAGCTGCACAAGGCCGAGAGCCGCGGCTGGCTCAAGCACATCCTGGTGCGGCACGAGCAGGGCGGCACCCATGCCGCCGACGCCTACGCCCGCGCCACCGGCCAGGTGGGGGTGTGCTTCGGCACCTCCGGCCCCGGCGCCACCAACCTGGTGACCGGCATCGCCACCGCCCACATGGACTCGGTGCCGATGGTGGTGATCACCGGCCAGGTGCCCCGCGCCGCCATCGGCACCGACGCCTTCCAGGAAACCGACATCTTCGGCATCACCCTGCCGATCGTGAAGCACTCCTGGGTGGTGCGCGATCCCCGCGACATCGGCCGGATCGTGGCCGAGGCCTTCCTGATCGCCGCCACCGGTCGCCCCGGCCCGGTGCTGATCGACGTGCCGAAAGACGTGGGCGTGGAGGAGTTTGACTACGTGCCGGTGGAGCCGGGCACGGCGATTCCGGCCGGCTACAAGCTGCCGCCCCAGCCCGATCCCGAGCGGATCCAGCAGGCCCTGGAGCTGATCCGCCACGCCCGCCGCCCCCTGCTCTACGTGGGCGGTGGCGCCATCAGCAGCGGCGCCCACGAGCAGATCCGCCAGCTGGCCGAGCGCTTCCGTCTGCCGGTCACCACCACCCTGATGGGCAAGGGCGCCTTCGATGAGAAGCACAGCCTGGCCGTAGGCATGCTCGGCATGCACGGCACCGCCTACGCCAACTTCGCCGTCACCGAGTGCGATCTGCTGATCGCCGCCGGCGCCCGCTTCGACGACCGGGTCACCGGCCGGCTCGACAGCTTTGCCCCCCGGGCCCAGGTGATCCACCTCGACATCGACGCCGCTGAGGTGGGCAAGAACCGGGCGCCCGAGGTGCCCGTGGTGGGCGACGTGAAGCTGGCCCTCGAAGCCCTGCTGGCCGCCTCCAGCGGCGACAGCAGCGAGGGCCGCACCGAGGCCTGGCTCGACCGCATCGCCAGCTGGAAGCTGCACTACCCCCTGGTGGTGCCCGCCCCCGAGGGCGAGATCGCGCCCCAGGAGGTGGTGGTCGCCCTGCGCGAACTGGCGCCTAACGCCTTCTACACCACCGATGTGGGCCAGCACCAGATGTGGGCGGCCCAGTTCCTGCACAACGGCCCGCGCCGCTGGATCAGCTCCGCCGGCCTGGGCACCATGGGCTTCGGCATGCCTGCCGCCATGGGCGTGCAGACCGCCTTCCCCGATGAGCAGGTGATCTGCGTGGCGGGAGATGCCTCGATCCTGATGAACATCCAGGAGCTCGGCACCCTGGCCCAATACCGCCTGCCGGTGAAGGTGGTGGTGCTCAACAACGGCTGGCAGGGCATGGTGCGCCAGTGGCAGGAAAGCTTCTACGAGGAGCGCTACTCCGCCTCCGAGATGACCGGCGGCATGCCCAACTTCGAGGAGCTGGCCGAGGCCTTCGGCGTGCGCGGCGTGAAGATCAGCGAGCGCAGCCGGCTGCGCGAGCAGCTGGCCGAGGCCCTGGCCCATCCCGGCCCCGCCTTCATCGATGTGAAGGTGCGCCGCAACGAGAACTGCTACCCGATGGTGCCCCCCGGCGCCAGCAACGCCCAGATGGTGGGCCTGCCCAGCCATCCGGAGCTGGCGATCGACACCACCCGCCAGTGCAGCAGCTGCGGCGCCAGCACCGCCAGCGCCCACCTCTACTGCCCCAGCTGCGGCGCCCGCCTGTGAGGCGGCTGCTCAGCGCCCTGCTCCTGGCCTTGCTGCTGTTCGCGGCGCCCGCCGCGGCCCGTGCGGCCG
Source organism: Prochlorococcaceae cyanobacterium (assembly GCA_044235095.1). Classification (GTDB taxonomy): domain Bacteria; phylum Cyanobacteriota; class Cyanobacteriia; order PCC-6307; family Cyanobiaceae; genus NIES-981. The sequence goes on from JBIIIC010000023.1 coordinate 21,867, forward strand.
AAGTGCTGCAGGTGCGCGGCGCCACCCTGTTGCAGGTGGGTGATGGCAACCGCAGCAACGGCGTGCAGCTGGCCTGCCTGGCGGTGGCGCCGGAGCAGCAAGCCGAGGCCGTGGCCTGGCTGCGCCAGCAACTGCCGCGCCGCACCCGCGTGAATCTGCTGCCGACCGGCCAGAACGACGGGGTGCTGCTGGCCCGGGTGGTGAAGCTCGACGGCCAACTCGACCTGGGCCAGGGGCTGATCGATGCCGGGCTGGCCGCAACCCAGCCCGACTGCGGCAATCCCCCTCCCCGCTGAGCCCTGCAACTGATCTCACCATGAGCCTGAACCGCACCGCCAAGGGCATCGTGCTGGTGCCCTCCCTGCTGCTCGGTGCCGCCTTCCTGGCCGCCGCGGCCTGGGCCGACGGCGCCTCCACGGCCAACCGGCCCGTGGCACTGGCCCTCGGGCTCGTCCTGATGGGCGCCGGGCTGCTGGCCCAGCTGCTGCCGGAGGGGAGCCCGGAAACCGGGCTCAGCGATCAGCCCGACGACTAGGCCCTGGGCTTCACTTGTTCGGGGCCTGGGTCTTCATCTGCTTCTCGAAGTCGCCGATCACATCGTCGACAAACTTCTTGTCGGTGGCGTTGAGCTTGGGATAGCAGCCCTGCTTGACCCGGGCCACGATCTGAACGATCGAACCATTGACGATCTGCTCCGCCTGGAGCTTGCCGCTGTTGCCGATCTGGCCGCCGTAGCGGCTGCTCACCACATAGGTGATGGCCTTGGCGTTGGAGATCACCGTGCTCTGCACCGGGATCTTCGATTCCACCGCCAGCTCACAAGCATTCACCGCCGCAGCCAGGGAGAGATCGTTCATGATCTCCATGGTGGCGGGCTTGGCTGGCGCGGCCGCCTGGGCCAGGGCCGGCAGCGGTGCCGCAGACAGGGCGGTGAGTAGTGCCGCAGCGAGCCGAACGGAGAACAAGCGATGCACGGAGGAGAGGTGGCGGCGAAAGGCGTCGCTGCCACTGTGCCACCTCGATCCGATTCGCAACAGGGGGAACACCCTCCGGGCCGCTGGAGCCAGAGTTGGATTGAGCCCGCTGCCCGCCATGCCCCCCAGCCCCGCAGCTCTTGTGGTGCCCCTCGAACAGGTGGGCATCGACGCCATTGCCGCCGTGGGCGGCAAGAACGCCTCCCTCGGCGAGATGATCCGCGAGCTGGCCGGCCAGGGGGTGCGGGTGCCCGGCGGCTTCGCCACCACCGCCGCCGCCTACCGGCAGCTGATCGCCGCCAACGACCTGGAGTCCAGGCTCCAGGCGCTGCTGGGCCAGCTGGATGTGAACGACCTGCCGGCCCTGCAGCAGGCCGGCGCCGAGGCGCGGCGCCTGCTGCTCGCCGCCGAGCTGCCCGAGCCGCTGCAGGCTGAGATCCTGGCGGCCTACCGGGCCCTGGCCGATCCCTCGGGCCAGCTGCCGGCGGTGGCCGTGCGCTCCAGCGCCACCGCCGAAGACCTGCCCGACGCCAGCTTCGCCGGCCAGCAGGAGACCTACCTGCACATCGAGGGGGAAGAGGCGCTGCTGGCGGCCTGCCGGCGCTGCTATGCCTCGCTGTTCACCGACCGGGCCATTTCCTACCGTCAGCTCAACGGCTTCGACCACCTCGAGGTGGCCCTCTCGATCGGCGTGCAGCGCATGGTGCACGCCGATCGCGGCAGCGCCGGGGTGATGTTCACGATCGACACCGAAACCGGCTTCCGTGACGCCGTGCTGCTCACCGCCGCCTACGGCCTCGGCGAAAACGTGGTGCAGGGGGCGGTGAACCCGGATGAATGGCTGATCTTCAAGCCCACCCTCGAGCAGGGCTTCGCGCCGATCCTCAGCCGCCGCCTGGGCAGCAAGGCGATCCGCATGGTCTACGGGGCCGGGCCCCAGGGGGGCGAGGGGGCCGGCGGGGCGCCGGTGCACAACGAGCCGGTGCCTGAGAGCGAACAGCGCCACTTCGCCCTCAGCGACGCCGAGGCCCTCACCCTGGCCCGCTGGGCCGTGGCGATCGAGCGCCACTACAGCGCCGTGCGCGGCCAGCCCACCCCCATGGACATCGAGTGGGCCAAGGACGGCGTCAGCGGCGAGCTGTTCATCCTCCAGGCGCGGCCGGAAACCGTGCAGTCGCGCCAGGGCCAGGGGGCGGTGCTGCGCAGCTGGCACCTCGATCCCGGCGGCGCCGAGGAGCTGGTGAGCGGCCGGGCGATCGGCGCCTCGGTGAGCAGCGGCCGGGCCCGGGTGATCCACGACCCCAGCGAGATCCAGCGTTTCCAGCCGGGCGACCTGCTGGTGACCCGCCGCACCGATCCCGACTGGGAGCCGATCCTCAAGCAGGCCAGCGGCGTGATCACCGACCAGGGCGGCCGCACCTGCCACGCCGCGATCATCGCCCGCGAGATGGGCATCACCGCGATCGTGGGCACCGGCGATGGCAGCAGCCGCATCGCCGACGGCGAGCCGATCACGATCAGCTGCTGCCAGGGCGATGTGGGCCGGGTGTACCGGGGTGAGCTTCCCTTCACGGTGGAGGAGCAGCGGCTCACCGACCTGCCCGCCACCCGCACCCGGATCCTGATGAACGTGGGCAACCCGGAGGAGGCCTTCAGCCTGGCCGCCATCCCCTGCGACGGCGTGGGCCTGGCCCGGCTGGAATTCATCATCGCCAACCACATCCGCGTGCACCCGCTGGCCCTGCTCCAGCCGGATCGGGTGAGCGATCCGGCCGAGCGCGAGGCCATCGCCGCCCTCACTGCCGGCTACGAGCATCCCGCCGACTACTACGTGGATCTGCTGGCCCAGGGGATGGCCCGCATCGCCGCCGCCTTTTACCCCCGGCCGGTGATCCTGCGCTTCTCCGATTTCAAGAGCAACGAATACGCCCGCCTGCTGGGCGGTGCCGCCTTCGAGCCCCAGGAAGAGAATCCGATGCTCGGCTGGCGCGGGGCATCCCGCTACTACGCCCCCGCCTTCCGCGAGGCCTTCGCCCTGGAGTGCCAGGCGCTCAGGCGGGTGCGCGACGCCATGGGCCTCACCAACCTGATCCCGATGGTGCCCTTCTGCCGCACGCCCGAGGAGGGCGACCGGGTGCTGGCGGAGATGGCCCGGAGCGGCCTGGTGCGGGGCGAGAACGGCCTGCAGGTGTATGTGATGGCGGAGCTGCCCAGCAACGTGATCGCCGCCGAGGCCTTCGCCGAGCGATTCGATGGCTTCTCGATCGGCTCCAACGACCTCACCCAGCTCACCCTCGGCCTCGACCGCGATTCGGCGCTGGTGGCCGATCTCTTCGATGAGCGCCACCCGGCCGTGAAGGCGATGGTGCGGCTGGTGATCCACACAGCGAAGCGCTGCGGCCGCAAGATCGGCATCTGCGGCCAGGCCCCCAGCGACTATCCCGACTTCGCCCGCTTCCTGGTGGAGGAGGGGATCGACTCGATCAGCCTCAATCCCGACGCCGTGATCCACACCCGCCTGGCGATCGCCGCGCTGGAGCGGGAGCTGGAGCTGGACCGCGAACCAGACCGGGAGCCGGCGGGCTGAGCCAGCCTGTTCCGGCCCCTAGATCCGCTGCAGCGCCCTGCCATCGGGGCTCACGATCCGCGCCGGCAGCTCGCTGGGATCGATGCGCTGCAGGCTGGTCATGTCGTAGCTGGTGTACACGGCGCGGGCCGGTTGGCTGCCCCGGGCCCAGAACAGATCGATCAGCGTGAGTGTGTGGCGCGGCAGCTGGCTGGCGCCCAGCAGCCGGCGCGGGCCACTGCCCAGGGCCCCCAGGGCCAGCAGATCCAGCCCGCCGCTGCGGCCGGGGAAGAAGGCGTGGTGGTGGCCGCTGATGTAGGCCTGCACCCTCTGGCGCTCCAGCAGACGCCGCAGCTGGTCGGCCTCCTGCAGCACCTCGCCCGGGCGGTCGCGGCCCTGGGAAATCGCCTGCAGCGGCAGGTGGCCGAGCACCAGCCGCACCCTGGCGCCCTGGGCGGCCGGGCTGGCCAGGCTGCGCTCGGCCCAGGCGATCTGCTCGGCCGGCACCGCCGCGGCCGAGGCGTCCCACACGAGCAGAAACAAATCGCTCTGGCGCACGCTGTAGGCGAAGGGGAAGCGGCTGGCATCCACAAACTGCAGGCCCAGCTGGTCCCGCCGCGGGGTCCAGAAGCGCTCGGCCTGCTGCCGATCCAGCGCAAACGTGTAGGCGCCGCCACCGGAGCGGCTGCCGGAGGCGTCGTGGTTGCCGAGGGCGAAGGCGAAGGGCAGCTGGGCGCGGCGCAGGGGGTGGAGCACCTGCTGGCCGAAGGCCGCCCACATCGCCGCCAGCTGGCCGGCGCTGAGCCCCAGCTTCTGGCCCGCCACCATGTCGCCGCCGCAGAGCACCAGATCCGGCGCCAGGGCTGGGATCAGTGCCACCGCCCGGCCCACCTGGGGGATGTAGCCCGTGGAGCCGTAGCTGCCGTTGAGATCGCTGATCGCCACCAGCCGCCTGTCGCCCCGCGGCGGCAGGTTGGGCAGGGGGGCAGCGGCGTCGGCCCGGCCCAGCGCCGCAGCGCCCAGGGCCAGCCCGGCCCCGCCCGCCAGGGTGAGGAAGTGGCGGCGACTCAGGGGAGCGGGCATGGCCATGGCTCAGGCGGCCGCCAGGTCATACCGCTCGCCGGGCTCCGGATCCACCAGCCGCTGTCCCGGCGCGCTGAGCTGCCCGGCCGCCGCAGCCGTGCTGCCCTCCGCCCGCAACAGGCCCACCAGGGCGCCGGAGAAGCGCACATCGCCTCCGGCGGTGCTGGCCAGCACCGTGCGCGGGCTGAAGCGCTCCAGCAGCTGGGGAAGCACCTGTTGGCCCTTCACGAAGGCGCCCGCCAGCGGCAGACCCAGATCCACCACCGGCGTGATCACAGCATCGAGCGGCTCAGCCGCCAGGCCGGGATCACAGAAACCATGGGGCTCCAGATAGAGCCGGCCCGCCGGGTGACGCAGCAGATAGCCGTTTTCCACCTGGGGCACCGGTGCCCCGGCGGTGGCGGTGATCTGCAGCTGCTGGTCGCCATCGGGCCAGGCCAGCTGCTCGCCGGGCCGCAGGGCCGTCACCTGGCTGAAGCCCAGCTGGCGGGCCCGCGCCGCCGCCGAGGCCGAGCCCACCACCGGCAGCTGCCGATCCAGCAGCGCCAGGGTGGGGGGGTGGCAGTGGTCGGCCAGGCCCTGGGTGAGCAGTAGCAGATCGAGCCGCTCCGGCACGGGCCAGGGGTGGGGGAGCTCGCCGCGCAGCAGCCAGGGGCCTGGCGGAAACACCAGCGAACCGGTGAGCCAGGGATCCACCAGCAGCCGCAGCCCGCCGATCTCCAGCAGCCAGCCGTTGGCGCCGAAATAGGTGGCGGCAAACATCGGCGGGGCGGCAGCTGCTGAAATGAAAGCAGCCCCGGGGTGCGCGCCGTGTTGCGGCTGAGCCAACTCAAGCTGCCGCTCGAGCACAGCGAGGCCGAGCTCACGGCGGCAATCTGCCGGCGCCTGCGGCTCCAGCCCGGCCAGCTGCTGGGCCACACGGTGGTGAAGCGCAGCGTGGATGCCCGCCGCCACGACGCCATCGCCCTGGTGTTCAGCCTCGACCTGGAGCTCGCCCCCGGCGGACCCAGCGAGGAGCAGCTGCTGCGGCGCTTCGGGCGCGACGGCCAGCTCAGGCCCTGCCCCGACACGGCCTACCGCCAGCCCCGATCCCTCTCCGACCATCCCGACCAGGCCGGCGCCGATCACCACCGACCCCAGCCGCCGCGGCCGGTGGTGATCGGCGCCGGCCCCTGCGGCTACTTCGCCGCCCTGCTGCTGGCCCAGATGGGGCTGAAACCCTTGCTGCTGGAGCGGGGCAAGGTGGTGAAGCAGCGCACCGCCGACACCTTCGGCTTCTGGCGCGGTGAGCGGCCCTTCAACCCCGAGTCCAACGCCCAGTTCGGCGAGGGCGGCGCCGGCACCTTCTCCGACGGCAAGCTCTACAGCCAGGTGAGCGAGCCCGCCGCCTATGTGCGCAAGGTGCTCGAGGAGCTGGTGGCCGCCGGCGCCAACCCGGAGATCCTCACCCTGCACCGTCCCCACATCGGCACGTTCAAGCTGGCCACGGTGGTGCGCGGCCTGCGCGGCCGCATCGAGGCCCTCGGCGGCGAGGTGCGTTTCGAGAGCCGGGTGGAGGCGCTGGAGCTCGATCCCGAAAGCCGGGCGGTGCGGGGTGTGCGGCTGGCCGATGGCGAGCGGATCGCCGCCGAGCGGGTGGTGCTGGCCATCGGCCACAGCGCCCGCGACAGCTTCGCGGCCCTGCACGCTCAGGGGGTGGCGATCCAGCCCAAGCCGTTCGCCATCGGCGTGCGCATCGAGCATCCCCAGGACCTGATCGACCGGGCCCGCTGGGGGCCCGCCGCCGGTCACCCGCGCCTGGGGGCGGCCGAATACAAACTGGTGCACCACTGCAGCGGGCCGCTCACCGCCGGCCGGGCCGTGTACAGCTTCTGCATGTGCCCCGGCGGCCTGGTGGTGGGTGCCACCTCGGAGCAGGGGCGGGTGGTGACCAACGGCATGAGCCAGCACTCCCGCAACGAGCGAAACGCCAACAGCGGCATCGTGGTGCAGGTGGAGCTGGCCGACCTGGAGCCCTATGGCAAGGGCCCCGGCGATCCCCTGGCGGGGGTGGCGTTCCAGCGCCACTGGGAGAGCCAGGCCTTTGCCGCCGGCGGCGCCAGCTACCGCGCCCCCGCCCAGCGCGTCGGTAATTTCCTCGCCAACCGGCCCAGTCCGCCCGAGAGCACCACTGGCGTGGAGGGCTCCTACCAGCCCGGCATCACCTTCACCGACCTGCGCGCGTGCCTGCCGGAGTTCGTGAGTGCCGCCATCGCCGAAGCACTGCCGCAGTTCGAGCGGCGCATCCCAGGCTTTGCCGGGGAGGAGGCACTGCTCACCGGCGTGGAGACCCGCACGTCGTCGCCCCTGCGAATCCCCCGGGATGAAACAAGCCTGGAGTGCATCAACACCCCAGGCCTGTATCCAGCTGGAGAGGGGGCCGGCTATGCGGGCGGCATCCTCTCGGCGGCGATCGATGGCATCAAGGTGGCCGAGCAGGTCGGCCAGGCCGTGATCATTCCTCCTCGTCTTCAGCCCCTAGGGGCACCAGACGAATGTGCTTGCGACCCAGCTTGATTTCAAACTCGTCGCCGGGCTTGAGATCGAGCAGGGCCGTATAGGCCTTGCCCACCATCAGGTTGCCGTTGAACTGCACCTTGGTGTTGTAGCTGAGCTTGCGGCCACCCTTGCCCGTCTTGGCCGGACCGCCGAAGTCGAGCCCCTTGGCGTTGAGCAGGGCCTCGTAAAACGCTGTGAAGTTGAGGCGCTCGGATCCATCCTTCTTGCTGGACACATAACCGCAGGCCCGAACCAAATCGGACTTGCTGGCATCACCCATCTCCTTGACTTTGGCGAGCAGGTCGGCACCAGTGAGCATGTAGGTGAATTTATGCAGCAGCTGCATTATGCCGGCACAGCCGAGATAAGCGCAAGCAGGAGGGGCCAAGTGCAGGGCTCATGCGGCATCACAGGGCTGAAAGATTCCACTGCACGAGGGAACAATTCAGACCTGGGAGACAATCCCGCTCCACTGCACGGCCTTCACCTGATCGCGGCGCCAGGAGTGAAACAGCAGGGGTTCCGCCACCGTGCATAGCGGACAGGTGCTGATCCGCTCGGCCGGCACCCCGAGCTGCTGCAGCTGCAAGCGGGCCGCGGCCCGGATGTCGAGCCGATCGCGGCCCGGCTCCCCATCCGGCGCCAGCACGCCCCGCTCCTGCAGCCAGGCCAGCCTGGCGGCTTCCGCAGGGGGCAGCGCAACGCCGAGGCTGGCAGCCACCTGCTCACTCACACCGCGCTCCACCTGGTAACGCTCTCCGGCGATGGCCGGCCCCAGGGCCACCAACAACGCGTCGGCACGGGCCCCCCGCGCCACCAGCCGCGCCACGGCCTCCGGCAGGATCCGGGCGGCCACCCCCCGCCAACCGGCATGGCAGGCGGCCACCAGGCCACTGCCGGGATCGGCCAGCAGCACCGGGGTGCAGTCGGCCCCGCACACCCACAGGCTCTGGCCGGGGCCATCGCTCACCAGACCATCAGCCTCGGGCCAGGGAGCGGCACCAGCCTCACTGGCCGGCAACACCACGGCGCCATGCACCTGCTGGGGCCGGTGCACCGTGACCCCGGCACTCAGGTAGGCGGCCAGCTCCTCGGGGCCGCGCCCCTGCCACTGGCGGGTGTAAAAGCCGTGTTCAAAGGCCGCCAGCAGATCGGCCTGCAGGTAGTGGCCGCCATAGGTGCTCACCCAGGTCCAGCCGGTGAGGCTGTTGAAGCCCGCGTCCGGCCGGTCAAAGGGGGGGTCCAGGGCTTCGGCCATCGGGCTCAGGCGTCGGGCAGGTCGCGCAGCATCCAGAAGCCCTCGAAGCGCGGCTCGCTCTCGCTGGCCTGCACGGCCAGAAATTGCAGCCCGCCCGCCTGCTCCCGGGCGGCGGCAAACGCCTCAGCCGCCGCGCTGGCCTCGGCCTCCGGCAACGCCGAAGCCAGCAGCCAGCGGTCTTCCAGGCCGGCCTCGAGCACCAGCTGATTGCCACTGATCTCCAGCCGCACCGGCTCCAGCCCCGCCAGCCAGCCGGCGATCGCCAGGGCGCGGCTGCGGCTGAACAGGCGGATACCCGGCACCGGCACCGCCGGGTCGAGCCCGGGAGGAATCGGCACCAGCGAGCGGAAGCTCGACTCCCAGCCGCCGGCCTCGCGCAGGGCATCGAGCGGCAGGCTGGCCCAAGCCCACTGGTCGCCGCGGGCGGCCTCGGGCAGGGGCACCGGCACCGACCGGATCGGGGCCGGCGGCGGTGCCAGGGGGCCGGCCATGTAGCCCTCCTGCTCCGGATACACCTCCTGCTCGCGCTGCTGCAGCCAACTCACCAGGGCATAGGTGCGGCGACTGGGCACCAGTTCCATGCCCAGCCCCTCCGCGGCCCGCTGCACCATCGTGCGCATCGAAGCCCGCCAGCAGCGCAGGCGCCGGGGCGCCGCCAGACCCTGCTGACCGGCTTCGGCCAGGGCCTCCTGCAGCGCTTCGCGCAGCCAGATCGAATTCACGCTGCTTGCCGGACAGGTGCGGCTCCAGCGGAAGCTCCCGCCGTGGCTCTCGCCCTGGCTGTCCACCTCGGGAGTGGTGCAGATCAGCAGTTCCCACCGCTTCTTGCCATCGGGCTCGAGGATCGGCCTGGAGTAGTAATCGAGCTCCCAGTCGGGGCCGATGCTGGTTGTCATCCGGCGTTCTGCTCCTGCTGGCGCAGCACCGAGCGCGCCCGGTTGGCCCGGTCCTCAGCCTCAGCCATCAGCTTCTCCTTCTCGATTAGCAGCTCCCCGGGCTGGCCCTCCAGCAGGGCAGTGTTGAGGGCGATCCGCCCCCGGCCGGGATCCAGCTCGGTGATCAGAGCCCGCAACCGCTCGCCGGGCCCGAAGGCCTCGCGCAGATCGCGCAGCTGACCGCCGGTGATGCTGCTCTGGTGCAGCAGGCCGCTCACCCCGCCCAGATCCACAAAGAATCCGTAGGGCTTGATCGAGGCCACCACCCCCTCCACCAGCTGACCCACCTCCAGCTCGGAGAAGCGGGCCGCGGTGGCCGCCTTCTTCTCTGAAAGCACCAGCTTGCGGGTGTCGGGATTCACCTCCAGGAAGGTGACACCAACGGTCTTGCCCACCAGGGCCTCATGGTTCTCGCCGTCCTGGAGCTGGGAGCGGGGAATGAAACCGCGCAGACCCTCCAGGTCGCAGGTCACGCCACCGCGGTTGAAGCCATTGATCTTCACCTGCACCACCTTGCCCTCCTTCTCCAGGCCGCGCACCTTCTCCCAGCTGTGGCGCAGAGCCAGGGCGCGGGCGCTCACGGTCACCATGCCGTCGGCGTTCTGCTCGCGGGTCACGAGCACCTCGAGCTGCATCCCCTTGGGGAAGCGCTCCTTGAGGTTCGTGATCACGCCCAGGCCGGCCTCCTTCTTGGGCATGAAGCCCGGGGCCTTGCCGCCGATATCCACATACACACCATCACTTTCCAGGCCCACCACCGTGCCGCTCACCACCTCGCCGGTGGTGCCCACAAAGTCCTGCTCCTCCAGCGCCGCCAGGAAGGCCTGTTCGTCGAAGTCGAAGTCGTCGACGCTGCGGGCCGCCGGCCTGGTCTGCGCCTGGCCCTGGCCCTGCCCCTGGCCGCGCGATGGCTTCTGGCGGCTGGGGTCTGGGCCGAGCAGGTCGGCCATGGTGAGGCCCTCCAGGGCCCCCATATCGAACAGCTCCTCATCGCTGCGGCCCGGCGTCGGCGCGGAGGCCGCGGCGGGGCGTGCCGGTGCTGCGGCCCGGGCGGCCGCGGGCTGAGCCTGCGGGGCTGGCGCCGGGCGCTGGGGCGCGGCAGGCGCCTCCTCCGGAGCAGCAGCCTCAGCCGCCGCATCGCTGCGGGGTTCGTCCTTGCGAATCATCAGCACCTGGGGGGGCTTTCGCGGCGTCGGGGCCGCAGCAGCCGGGGCCGGCCGGGGGGGCAGCGGGCGCGGGGATGAAGCGGGCGGTTGGCTGCCGGATCCGGCCATCTCCAGGGGGGCTGACAGCCTCACACTGTAGGGATCGGTTCTTGCCGCACTGGCGGTCCCCGCGATGCACGATCACGCGCCCACCGCGAGCCGGCAGCTGGCGGCCCTGAGCTGGCCCCAGCTCCAGGCCGCCACCAGCCGCATTGGCAGCACCGTGGTGTGGCCCTGGGGCGCCTTCGAGCAGCACGGCCCCCATCTGCCCCTCTGCACCGACGCCCTGTTTGCCGAGCGCGTGCTGGCGGCGGTGATGGAACGGCTGCCGGTGTCACTGCCGATCTGGAGCCTGCCGACCCAGAGCATCGGCTTCTCCCCCGAGCACCTCGCCTTTCCCGGCACCCTCAGCCTGCCGGCCGAGCTGTTGATTCAGCAGCTGGTGGCGGTGGGACAGCAGCTGGCGGTCGCCGGCTTCCGGCGGCTGGTGCTGTTCAACGCCCATGGCGGCCAGATCGCCTTGCTCCAGACCGCCGCGCGTCAGCTGCACAGCCAGGCGCCGCAGCTGGCCGTGCTGCCCTGCTTCCTCTGGAGCGGCCCCAGCGGCATCGCCTCCCTGATCCCCGAGCCGGAGCGCAGCGACGGGCTCCACGCCGGCCTGGCCGAAACCAGCCTGATGCTGCACCTGGCCCCGGAGCAGGTTGGACCGGAGCGCCCCAGCGACGGACAGCAGGCACCGGCACCCCCCACCGGCTGGAGCCTGGAGGGGGAGGCCCCCTGTGCCTGGCTCACCGGCGAACTCAGCCGCACGGGTGTGGTGGGTTCGGCCTGCGGGGCCGACGCCTCCCTCGGCGCAGCCCTGTTCGAGCGGCTGGTCGTGGGCTGGTGCGAGCGCTTCGAGGCCCTGCTGAACAGCGACTGGCCGCCGGTCACCGATCGGGGCTGAGCCCCCGCCGACCCGGGGGCCGAGGGTGAGACCAACAGTCTCGGGATCCTGGTTACAGTCGCTTCCATCTGATCAAAGCGACGCGGTAGCTATGGCGACCCTTGCCTCCACTGCTGTTGGGAACACTGCTGTTGAGGGCACTGTTGAGGGCACTGACGTGCACGGCCTCCCCGACTTCACCAGCGCCACCTACAAGGTCGCCTACAGCCGCATCAACGCGATCGTGATTGAGGGCGAACAGGAGGCCCACGACAACTACATCTCCATCGGCACCCTGCTGCCGGATCAGGCCGAGGAGCTCAGCAAGCTGGCCCGCATGGAGCTCAAGCACATGAAGGGCTTCACCGCCTGTGCCAACAACCTCGGCGTGACCGCCGACATGCCGTTTGCCAAGGAATTCTTCGCGCCGCTGCACGGCAACTTCCAGAAGGCGCTGGCCGAAGGCAAGGTGACCACCTGCCTGCTGATCCAGGCCATCCTGATCGAAGCGTTCGCGATCTCGGCTTACCACATCTATATCCCGGTGGCCGACCCGTTCGCCCGCAAGATCACCGAGGGCGTCGTCAAGGACGAATACACCCACCTCAACTACGGCCAGGAGTGGCTCAAGGCCAACCTCGAGAACGTACGCGAGGAGCTGGAGCAGGCCAACCGCGAAAACCTGCCCCTGGTGCGCAAGATGCTCGACCAGGTGGCCGGCGATGCCGCCGTGCTGCAGATGGACAAGGAAGACCTGATGGCCGACTTCCTCAGCTCCTACCAGGAGGCCCTGATGGACATCGGCTTCACCGGCCGGGAGATCGCCAAACTGGCCGCCGCCGCCCTGGTGGGCTAGGGATGTAGCGTGCGCCACACCCCCTGCCAGCCCGCATGTTCGGCCTGATCGGTCACTCCACCAGCTTCGAGGAGGCCCGGGTCAAGGCCCGCTCGCTGGGCTACGACGAGTACGCCGACGGTGACCTCGACATGTGGTGCGCCGCTCCGCCCCAGCTGGTGGAGCTGGTCAAGGTGACCAGCTCCACCGGCAAGGTGATCGAGGGTGCCTACATCGATTCGGTGTTCGTGCCGGAGATGCTGCGCCGGTTCAAGACGGCCAAGCGCAAGGTGCTCAAGGCCATGGAACTGGCCCAGAAAAACGGCATCGACATCACTGCCCTGGGAGGTTTCACCTCGATCATTTTCGAGGACATGAACCTGCTGCGCGAGGAACGGGTGAGCGCTGTTGAACTCGACTGGCAGCGCTTCACCACCGGCAACACCCACACTGCCTGGGTGATCTGCCAGCAGGTGGAGACCAACGCCCCCGCACTGGGCATCGATTTAGCTACGGCCAAGGTGGCCGTGGTGGGCGCCACCGGCGATATCGGCAGCGCCGTGTGCCGCTGGCTCCAGCGCCGCGGCGTGGGCGAGCTGCTGCTGGTGGCCCGCCGGCCCCAGCCGCTCGTGGAGCTGCAGCAGAGCCTGGGTGAAGGCCGGATCCTGCCCCTCGATGCAGCCCTGCCGGAGGCCGATGTGGTGGTGTGGGTGGCCAGCCTGCCCCAGAGCCTGGAGATCGATACCGCCAGCCTGAAGACCCCCTGCCTGATGATCGACGGCGGCTATCCCAAGAACCTCGACAGCAAGGCGGCAGCCCCTGGCGTGCACGTGCTCAAGGGCGGCATTGTGGAGTTCTGGCAGGACATCGGCTGGCAGATGATGGAAGTGGCGGAGATGGCCAAACCCCAGCGCCAGATGTTCGCTTGCTTCGCCGAGGCGATGCTGCTCGACTTCGAGGAGCTGCACACCAATTTCAGCTGGGGACGCAACAACATCACCCTCGCGGCGATGGATCGCATCGGCGAGGCCTCCCTGCGCCATGGCTTCAGGGCCCTCGAACTGGAGCCCTTCAGCGACGCCACCGGCTCCGCCCCACCCGCCCCGGCCCTGGCCACCGCCTAGGTCCTGTTTTCTCCTTCGCCGATCCCGCCATGGCACGCCGCGCCCTGCTCGAGTTCGAGAAGCCCCTGGTGGAGCTGGAGGAGCAGATCGAACAGATCCGCCAGCTGGCCCGCGACTCGGAAGTGGATGTGAGCCAGCAGCTGCTGCAGCTGGAAACGCTGGCCACCCGCCGACGCCAGGAGATCTTCGAATCGCTCAGCCCGGCCCAGAAAATCCAGGTAGCGCGCCATCCCCAGCGGCCCAGCACCCTGGATTACATCCAGGTGATCACCGACGAATTCATTGAGCTGCATGGCGATCGCCGCGGTTCCGACGACCAGGCCCTGGTGGGGGGCGTGGGCCGCATCGGCGACCTGGGCGTGGTGCTGATCGGCCATCAGAAGGGCCGCGACACCAAGGAGAACGTGGCGCGCAACTTCGGCATGGCCTCCCCCGGCGGCTACCGCAAGGCGCTGCGGCTGATGGACCATGCCGATCGCTTCCGCCTGCCGATCATCAGCTTCATCGACACGCCCGGGGCCTATGCCGGCGTGCTGGCCGAGGAGCAGGGCCAGGGCGAGGCCATCGCCGTGAATCTGCGTGAGATGTTCCGGCTACGGGTGCCGATCCTGGCCACCGTGATCGGCGAGGGCGGTTCCGGCGGCGCCCTGGGGATCGGCGTGGCCGACCGGCTGCTGATGTTCGAACACAGCGTGTACACCGTGGCAAGCCCTGAGGCCTGTGCCTCGATCCTCTGGCGCGACGCCGCCAAGGCTCCGGTGGCCGCCGAGGCCCTCAAGATCACCGGCCCCGACCTGCTCAAGCTGGGAATCGTGGATGTGGTGCTGCCCGAGCCCTCCGGCGGCAATCACTGGGCACCACTGCAGGCGGCCGAAACGCTCAAGACAGCCCTGCTCGAACAACTGGCCAGCCTGCAGACCCTGAGCAGCGAGCAATTGCTGGAGCAGCGCTACGCCAAATTCCGGCGCATGGGCCGCTTCCTTGAGGCCGGAGCCCCGGATCCCTCGCGCAGCTCTTAAGGTCTGCTTTGGGATCGTCGCCGTTCAAACAACGACGACGTCCGTTCCCGACCTGGCCAATCGGCGCCCTTCCCGGTTTTTTCATCTTGCCCGTTGCCCTCATCACAGGAGCCTCGCGAGGCATCGGCGCCGCAGCGGCCCACCGCTTCGCCGCCGCTGGCTTCGAGTTGATGCTGCTGGCCCGTGCCAGCAGCGATCTCGAAGAGCTGGTGGCCGAGCTGCGTGCCAGCGGCCACCGGGTGATCAGCGAGGTGCTCGATCTGGCCGACCCGGAGGCGATCGCCCCCGGACTCGACCGGCTCTGCGACCAGGGCGGCAGCCCCGATGTGGTGGTCAACAACGCCGGCATGGCCTACACAGGCCCGCTTGTGGACATGGCGCTGGATCAGTGGCAGACACTGATCCAGCTCAACCTCACCGCTGTGTTTCAGGTGTGCCGCAGCGTGGTGCCGCGCATGCGTGCCAACGGCGGCGGTCTGATCATCAACGTGAGCAGCCATGCCGCCCACAACGCTTTCCCCGACTGGGGGGCGTACTGCGTCAGCAAGGCCGCTCTGGCGTCGTTCAGCCGCTGTCTGGCCACCGAGGAACGGACCCACGCCATCCGCGTCAGCACCCTCACTCTGGGTGCGGTAAACACCCCTCTGTGGGATAGCGAAACCGTCGACAGTTCGTTTGATCGACGTGCCATGCTTGATCGCGAGCGGGCCGCTGACGCTCTGTTGTATCTGGCCCAACAGCCCGCCACCCAGGTGGTGGAAGATCTCACCCTCATGCCGGCTGCCGGCGCGCTCTGAGCCTCTCCATGACCTCCACCCTTCCCTCCAGCCTTGCCGCCGGCAGCGCTCCTGAATCCGGCCCCCTGCCGGTGAGCCTGCGCATCCGCGAGCGACTCAATGAGGCTGGGGTTTCCTACCTCGCCAACGACAATATTTCCGAGCACCTGCGCGATGGAGAGCTCGATCAGCTGGAGATCGAAGTGGCCGGCAAGGTGCGCGAGCTGCTGCGCAGCCTGGTGATCGATATCGACAACGATCACAACACCGAGGAGACCGCAGAGCGCGTGGCGCGGATGTATCTCCATGAGGTGTTCAAGGGTCGCTATCACCACCAGCCCAAAATCGCCAGCTTCCCCAACGTCAAGAAGCTCGACGAGATCTACACCGTAGGCCCGATTTCGGTGCGCTCGGCCTGTTCCCACCACCTGGTGCCCATCCTGGGCAACTGCTGGATCGGTATCAAGCCGGGCGAACGGGTGATCGGTCTTTCGAAATTCTCCCGCGTGGCCGACTGGGTGTTCTCACGCCCCCACATCCAGGAAGAGGCGGTGATGATCCTGGCCGATGAAATCGAGCGCCTGTGCGAGCCGCAGGGCCTGGCGATTCTGGTGAAAGCCCAGCACTACTGCATGAAGTGGCGCGGCGTGAAGGAACCCCAGACCAGCATGGTCAACTCGGTGGTGCGGGGTGACTTCCGCCATGACCCGAGCCTCAAGGCCGAATTCTTCGAGCTGGTGAAGCAGCAGGAAGCCCTGCTCACCACCTGATCTGCTCACCACCTGATCAGTGCCCCGCGAGCCCGGGCCGCTCAGCGGCCTGGGCTCACCGGACCAACCACGGCACTGGCCTGGCGCTCACTGCCCTGGGCCGTGGGACGGGCGACCACCACCATCACCTGGCTGCCCACATCGGCCGCCTGCAGCCGGTACATCGGCCCGCTGGCCCCCTCAATCAGCACCCAGCTGCCGCCACCTGCTGGCAACCGATACCAGTGAAAGGCGCTGGGCGGCAGGTTCACCAGCAGGTCCTGGGGCAGGTTGGCGGCGAGGCTGGCCACGAGCAGCGATCCCTCTGCCTGTTCGCCCAGCAGCACCAGTTGCTGCAGCCCTTCGATCTGCTGCTGCACCGCATTCTCAGCGGCCAGGGTGCCGGCGATCTGCTGGCGCAGGGCCCGGATCTGAGCCTGGGGATCGGCGCTCACCCCCGGCACGCAGGAGAGCTGGCCGTTCACCAGGGAGCAGCCCACCAAATCCTGACTGTGCACCGGTCGAGCGGCGGACCCGATCAAGCCGATCGCACCCACGGCCACGCCCCACTGCACGGTGGCGAGCATCCCGACCAGCACCCTCGCCGGAGTGGAGCGAACTGGGGCGTGGCGACGGGGCAGGAAAGAGGGCATGGCTGGGGGGGAAGGACAAAAGCCGTGATCAGAGCCAGGCCGGAACCGCTCGGCTCCCATGCTGTCCGGATCGCGGACTGTGCCGATCTTGACCGCCAGCGGCCCTCACGGCCAGTGCCGCACCGCCTCCACGAGGGCCTGCACCTTGGCCAGATCCTTATCGCCCGGGGAGCGCTCCACCGCACTGGAGGCATCCAGACCCGTGGGCTGGACGGCCGCCAGCACCGGCCCCACCCGCTCGGCACAGAGCCCGCCGGCCAGCCACCAGGGCAGCGGCGAGGCGAAATCAGACAGCCAGTCGAGCGGGATCGACTGGCCCGTGCCGCCCAGCTGGTCGGGCACGTAGGCATCCAGCAGCAGCGCGTCCACCACGGCGGCGTAGGCCAGAGCCCGCTGCAGATCCTGCGGTGAGCGGATGCGCAGGGCCTTCCACAGCACCACATCCAGCCGCTGGCGCAGCTTCGCGCAGCGCTCGGGCGACTCACTGCCATGGAGCTGCAGAACCTGGTGTCCACCGGCCGCATCCAGCAGCGGGAGCATGGCGTCTACCGGATCGGCCACCACCAGCACCCCCTGGCAGGCGGGATTCACGGCCCGGGCGGCGGCGAACAGGGCCGGGCGCCGCTCCGGCTCCAGGTGGCGCGGCGAGCCGGCCACGCCGATCGCCCCGATCGCATCACAGCCGAGCCTGGCGACGGCCGCCGCCTGGTCTGGCCTGGTGAGGCCGCAGATCTTCAGCAGGGGCGGCATGGGAGCGGGCACCGGGGCGGTGGCCTTTCTAGGATCAGCACCAGAGGCATGCCGCCAACGGCGGCGCACACCACAGGCGCTGCGGGAGCTTGGAGTTGGGAGAGGGCTGGCAGCTGCTCAAGATCCGCGGCATCCCCCTGCGGATCCACCCCAGCTGGTTTGTGATCCTGCTGCTGGCCACCGCCGCCTTCCAGCAGGACTACACCGCCAGCCTGGCCAGCAGCCTCAATGCCGGCGAGCTCTGGGCCCTCGGCCTGGTCACGGCGGTGCTGCTGTTTCTGTCGGTGCTCCTGCACGAGCTTGGTCATTCCCTGGTGGCCCTGGCCCACGGGGTGCAGGTGCGCAGCATCACCCTGTTCCTGCTGGGTGGTGTGGCCAGCGTGGAGCGCGAGTGCAGCACCGCCATCGGCGCCCTGCTGGTGGCCGCCGCCGGCCCGGCGGTGAGCCTGGTGCTGGGCTTTGGCCTGATGGCCAGCAGCCATGCCGCCGCTCACCTGGCCCCCTGGCTGGGGGAAATGGTCACCCGGCTCGGCAGCCTCAACCTGCTGCTCGCCTTCTTCAACCTGCTGCCCGGCCTGCCCCTCGATGGCGGCCTGATCGTGAAGGCGCTGGTTTGGCAGATGAGCGGCAGCCAGCGGCGCGGGATTCTGGTGGCCAACAACTGCGGCCGCTTCCTCTCCTATCTGGCCGTGGGCCTCGGGGCCGTGCTGCTGCTGCGCGGCGGCGGGCTCAGCGGAGCATGGTTGATGTTGCTCGGCTGGTTCGGGCTCGGTGCCGCCCGCAACCAGAGCCAGATGCTGGTGCTGCAGCAGGCGCTCAACGACTTGCGGGTCCGCGATGCGGCGCGGCGACGCTTCCGGGTGCTGGAAGCCGGCACCAGCCTGCGAGACCTGAGCCGATTGCGGATCGCCGACCTCAACGGCACCGGATCAGGTGATTGGCTGCTGGTGTGCGACCGCGGCCGCTGGCAGGGCTACATCAACGACGATCCCCTCCAGCAGCTGCCGATCCAGCGCTGGGACAGCGACCGCGTGGGCGACCACATCCAGCCCCTCAGCGACCTGCCGGCGATCGCCGAGTCAGCACCCCTCTGGCAGGCGGTGCAGCAGCTGGAGGAGTGCCAGGGCAACCGCCTCCTGGTGCTCAGCCCCGCCGGACTGCCCAGCGGCACCCTGGAGAAACCCGAACTGGGCGAGGCCGTGCTGGCGCGACTGGGCTTGAAACCACCGGCCCCCCTGCTGGAAGCGGCCCGCCGCCAGAACACCTATCCCCTCGGCCTGGCCCTGCCTCAGGTGGTGCGCTCGATGGTGGCCTCCGGTGAGGCCAGACAGGCATCCGCCCCCAGTCTGTAGCGGGTCAACCGCGCAGCGATGAGCGCCAGCTCCGCCGCCCGCCACGGCTCAAAGCGCTGGCTGCTGCAGGCGAGGCGCAACGGCTCCGGCAGGGCCCGCAGCGCCGCCGCCAGCAGCTGCGCCTCCAGGGCGGTGTCCGTGAGCGGCAACGGCGCCAGCTCCGGCGCCGCCCCGCCGAACAGGTCCTGCCAGAGCCGGGGTGGTGGATTCAGCAGGATTTCCCCGTGCTGCAGCAGCTGCCCCCGCCGCCACAGCTGGGCACTGCCCACCCGTTTCTGACCATCGGCATCGACCAAATCGGCGGCGGTGCTGCTGGCGAAGCAATTGGCTGCTCCCAGGGCCGCCGGCGCATCTCCGAACCGCAGCGGCTGGCCCAGCTCGGCAAAGGCCAGCTGCAGCCAATGGCAGGCCTGGCGGTAGGCCTCCGCCCGGGCCGCAGGTGGGGCTGGCCAGATCAGCGCATAGGTGAGGCCGAAGCCGTGCAGCACGGCCCCTCCGCCACTGGGCCGCCGCACCAACTCGATCGCCCCGCTGCGGGCCAGCTCCAGCCAGTGGACCGGAAGCCGGCGCTGGTGAAAGCCCAGCGACAGAGTGGGGCGGCGCCAGCGGTAGAGCCGAAAGGCCGGCTGCCCCTGCTCGAGCAGCCAGTCGTCGCAGGCCATCTGCCAGACCCCACCCAGCCGGGTGGTGCGGCGCAGGCCCGCGCCCCTAGGCGGGGGCGCCGAGGCCATCCCAGAAACCGGGGTCGAGCTCCAGGCCCAGCACCGCCGCCATCTGGCCGAGCGACTGGCGGCAGTTGAGGCCCTGGGCCTGGGCCCAGCCATCCAGCAGGAACAGGCGGTGGGTGATCCACAACTCCAGCGCCTCCGGTGCAAACCGGATTCCTTCACTGGCCTGAAAGCCATGGGGCAGGAGCATGGCCACATGGCGGGTGAGTTCGCCGCTGCTGCGTTCCAGCACGAGGGGCAGCCAGGGATGGGCGGCGTCGGCCCGCAGGGCCCACAGGCGTAGCTCGGGGATTTCCGAGAGCTCGCGCGGATCATCGACCTCGCGCGGCCATGCGAAGCGCAGCTGCAGCTGCTGCTCGGGATCGGCACCGCGGGCGATCAGCTCAGCCGGCGGCAGGGCCGTCCAGGGGGCCAGGGGAGCGAGATCCAGGGCCCGGATCGCGGCGGCGGAGACAGTGATCGGGGCAGGGGCCATCAAAAGCTGTGACAGCGGTGCGGCAGAGGCTGGACCGTAGCCCGAACAGCAGGGAGAATGGGCCAGTTCACGCCCTCGCCTACTCCCATGGTTTCTTCCCTCAGCCAGGCCGAAGTGCTGATTGCCCTGGTGGTGGCCGCCCATGCCGGCGTGCTGGCCGTGCGTCTCTGCTTCAGCCTCTACGAAGCCTGATCCAACAGGGCCTCATCCAACAAGCCTGAACCTGCACCGGCTCAGGCCCACCAATCACGCCCCGCCACTCCATCCCCCCGCCATGGGCGTTGCCAGGATCCACCGCACCATCAACGGCCCAGTGACCGGAACCGTCACCGGCCCGGCTGCAAGCTCAGTGGCAAGCTCCGTCACAGGCTTGCCCCAGCCCAACCCCCAGGCCGTCGCTGTACTGGATCAGCGCGAACTGGTGTGCAGCGTGATCGGTCTCACGGTGAAGCTCGGGCTGGTGATCGTGGCTGGGGTGAGTCTCGCTCGCCTGGCCATCGCCTACCAGGAGCGCATGGAGCGCCAGGGGGAACTGGCAGCGGTGCTGGATCTCGAGAACGCCAAGTTGGCCAAGGCCCGCGAGCGCTTCGACCACCTGTTCATGGTCGAGGGTGAGCAGCGACTGATCCGAGAGCAGAGCCAGTGGATCGCCCCCAATCGCCTGCGCGTGGTCTGGCGATCCACCCCCTGAGTCCGCCCCCTTAAGGTTGGGCGCCTTCACGACTGCACCTTGGTGGTGCCAGCGAACGCGACCATGCCCGCCACCCCTTCTCCCGCACCGGGCACTCCCGGCACCGTGCTGATCACGGGCACCACCTCCGGCGTAGGCCTCAATGCCACCAAGGCCCTCGTTGACAGGGGCTGGACCGTGGTGACCGCCAACCGCGATCCCGTGCGGGCCGCCGCCGCCGCCGACAGCCTCGGCATCCCTTCAGAGCGGCTGCACCACCTGCGGATCGACCTGGGTGATCTCGACAGCGTGCGGGTGGGCGTGGAAACCCTGGTGGATTCCCTGGGGCTGTCTCTGGATGCACTGGTGATCAATGCGGCGGTCTACAAGCCGCGGCTGAAGGAGCCGGAGCGCTCGCCCCAGGGCTATGAGCTCTCGATGGCCACCAACCACCTCGGCCATTTCCTGCTGATCCAGCTGCTGCTGCCGGCCCTGCAACGCTCCAGCCACCCCTCGCGCCGGGTGGTGATCCTCGGCACGGTGACCGCCAACTCCAAGGAACTGGGCGGCAAGATCCCCATCCCCGCTCCGGCCGACCTCGGTGATCTCAGCGGCTTCAAGGCCGGCTTCAAGGCGCCGATCGCCATGGCCAATGGCAAGGCGTTCAAGCCCGGCAAGGCCTACAAGGACAGCAAGCTCTGCAACATGATCACCACCCAGGAGCTGCACCGCCGCCTGCACGACTCCACCGGGATCGTGTTCAGCTCGCTCTATCCGGGCTGCGTGGCCGACACGCCGTTGTTCCGCAACACGCCGAAGGCGTTCCAGACGATCTTCCCCTGGTTCCAGAAAAACATCACCGGCGGCTACGTGAGCCAGGCCCTTGCCGGGGAGCGGGTGGCCCAGGTGGTGGCCGATCCGGCCTTCGCCACCTCCGGCGTGCACTGGAGCTGGGGCAACCGCCAGAAGAAAGAGGGCAAACAGTTCAGCCAGGAGCTCTCCGACAAGGCGAGCAACCCCGAGGTGGCCCAGGGGGTGTGGGAGCTGTCGCTGCAGCTGGTGGGACTGACCTGACAGGCATCTCCGCTGCCATCCGGTCAACGGCTTGCTATCACACGGGACAACCTCTCCCTGATGCAGCCCATGTCCCGTGCCCTGCGCTGGGGCCTGGCCTCACTGGTGGCCGTCGCCCTGCTGGTGGGTGCCCTGGTGGTGCTCCCCTTCAGCTCCTGGTTGCCCGGGGGCACCGTTGCCGATGTTCCCACCGCTGAGGTGGTGAACGGCTCGGCCTTCAACCGCCTGTTTCCAGCCCCCGAGGCCGGCCAGGAGCTGGTCTTCACCCAGGAGAAGCGCGGCTTCAGTGAAGCCAGGCTGAAGCAGGGCAGTGCCGCCCTGGCCCTGCTGGCCATCTCCGACACCGCCACAGCCCCTGAGGCCCGCAGCAAGTTTGCGGGCAGCGGCAGTGCCATCGAGGGCTGGCCCCTGGTGGACCAGGGCGGCCAGGCCAGTGCCCTGCTGGTGGCCGACCGCTTCCAGGTGAAGGTGATCGGCCAGGGCAACGGTCTGGATCCCGACCAGCGCCATGCGCTGCTGGAGGCCTTCGACCTGAAGGGCCTGTCTGCCCTGCTCCCGGCTAAAGCCGCGCGTGAGCCCAAAGCCTTGCCGGCCGGCCAGCAGCGGCCGGTGCGCCTGCCGGTGGGCACCCCCCAGACCCTTGAGGAGCCCGCAGCATGAGCCGCACCGTTCTGGAGCGCCTCGAGCGCCTGCCCAAGCGCGATCTCACCGTTCTGGCCCTCAAGGGCATCGGCACCCTGGTGCCCGGTGGCTGGCACAACATCACCAGCGCCGATGCGCTGATCGCCGATGTGATGGGCAGCAGCGATCCCGAGCTGATCCGCCAGGTGCGGGCGAGGGCCGATCTGCTGAGTGGAGCCCGCCACGAGGGATACGGCCGGGCCCTGAGCCTCTACGACGCCGTGAATCGATCGCAGCACGCCACCGGCGGGCTGCGCATCCTCTCCAACGTGGGGGCCGGCATCCCCCTGCTGAAGCGGATGGCGAAACTCACCCCCGCCAGCGAAACCCTGCAGGCGGTGGACCTGAGCCTCAAGGTGGGCGCTGAACTGCTGGCGTTCACTCAGGTCAATGGCCTGCCGGGGGACAGTTTCGGCGATTTCTCAGCCGCCCTGGCCGACTACGCCGGCGATGCCCGGGTGCGCATGGCAGCGCTCATCTGCTTCGACGCCCTGCTGCCCCTGGGGGATCAGGCCCTGCAGAAGCTCGATGGGCTACTGGGCAAGGCCAGTGCCGGTGATCTCCGCCGCCTGCCCTCCTATGGGCAGATGGCCGGCCTGATCCCCGGGCGCGGGGATGGGGCCCACCTGAGCTTCCTGCGCCAGGGCGTGGAGAGCTGGGCCGGCTGGGCGGGTGGCTTCATCAGCAGCCTGGGGCTCACGGGGCAGAAGGCGGTGCGGGCCCTCGAGGGCACCCTGGGCCCCTGGGCCGGTGGCATGAAGGGCCTGGGCACCTTTCTCGACGCCTTCACCGACACCTACAGCCATACGGGCGTGCAGGCGGTGGCGCGGCGGCTGGTGGAGCGGGCCGCCGCGGAGATCTGATCTGCCCGGTTCAGAAGCGACGGCGGAAGGCGTCGTCGCTGCGGCCGGCCGCATCATCGAGCCGGCTCAGCTTCCAGACGTTGCGGCTGAGCCGCCGTGCCTTGAGGCCGCCCCGCTCCACCACAGCGGCGCCTGGCCGGGCCCCCAGCAGCTGGGTCACCTCGGCGGTGCTGAGCGGAGCCCCGGTCTGCAGGGCCAGCTGGGTGAGCTCGAGCCGCTGGCGCAAGACTGCCAGATCGGCATGACCACCGTCTTCCGCCTCGCTCCAGACCCAGGGCATGTCGTGGCCCGAGGCGGCCATCTTCTGCATCAGGCCCAGGCCGATCAGGGCAAGTGCCTGCTCGGGTTTCACCCCCTGGGCGGCGGCCTCGGCCATCCACTCGGCCGCGCTGCCCTGGGGCTGGTCGGCAGGCAGGGGCTCGGCCTTGGCGGCCGCGGTGCGGCTGGCGGCGGTCTGGCGCTTGGTGGCCATGGAACGTCCCATCAACGTTGAGCGGACGGTACCGGCTGGAAACGGCCGGGCAAGTACCGGGTGATGGGGCGGGGTAAAGTTTGGCCGCTTTCGGCACAGTTCAGGAGTTGTTGCCCAACTGATGCCGTCGAGCCCGCTCACTCCAGACGATCGGGCCCTCCGGCAGCGACGGGCCCCCGATCGGCGCCGTGACCGCCAGGGCAGTGGTCTGCGCGGCATGCCCCAGCGCAGCGGTTGGGAGAGCGCAGGCCCGGCCATCACCGGCACCCTGATCGACGCCGACAGCGACGGTGCCAGCTGCGTGATCACCACCGACAGCGAAGGCTCCCGGCTGGCGCGCCAGAACAGCCACGTGCAGTCGATCGAACTGCGCACCTACGTCTTTCTCGACTCCCTCCAGCCCCAGCTCGCCGCCTACATGGGCACGGTGAGCCAGGGCTTTCTGCCGATCCCGGGCGATGCCTGCCTGTGGCTGGAGGTATCGCCCGGCATGGCGGTGCACCGCGTCACCGACATCGCGCTCAAGGCCAGCACGGTGCGCCTGGGCCAGATGATCGTGGAGCGGGCCTTCGGCTCCCTGGCGCTCTACCACCGCGACCAGAGCAACGTGCTCCACTCGGGCGACGTGGTGCTCGAGGCGATCGGCAACCGCAAGGAGGACCGCAGCCGCTGTGAGGTGAGCTGGACCGAAATCATCCGCGCCATCACCCCCGACCATGCGGTGCTGATCAACCGCCAGAACCGCCGCGGCTCGATGATCCAGGCGGGGATGAGCATGTTCATCCTCGAAACCGAGCCCGCCGGTTACGTGCTGATCGCCGCCAACGAAGCGGAGAAGGCCTCCAACATCACCGTGGTGGATGTGAAGGCCGTGGGCGCCTTCGGCCGCCTCACCCTGGCCGGGCGTGAGGGCGATGTGGAAGAGGCGGCAGCCGCTGCGATGCGGGCCATCCATCACGTGAACGCCACCGCCCGGCCCTGAGACGCACCCCCTGGCGGGGCTGCTTCAGGTGATCCGCAGCAGTTGCCGCAACCCCGGGGCCAGCTGGCGTGCAGCCTTGCCGCGACTGCCCAGCTTGCTCCTGAGGTGCTCGCCCATCTCGCTGTAGGTGCAGCCAGCCTCGCGCACCCAGAAGATCGGGTCGTAGCCGGGGCCATGGCCCTGGGGGGCGCGCAGCACCTGACCCCGGCAGATCCCATCGGCCTCGAGCACCGTGCTGCCGCCGGGGTCGGCCAGGGCCATCGCTGTGATGAAGCTGGCACCGCGATAGAGCGAATCGCCCAGCTCCTTGAGCAGGCGGTGAATGCGCTCGTGATCCGTGGGGGCATAGCGGGCCGAATACAGACCCGGAGCACCGCCCAGGGCATCCACCTCGATGCCGGAGTCGTCGGCCAGGGCCCATTCACCGGTGAGCCGGGCCACGGTCTCAGCCTTGAGCCGGGCGTTTTCGGCGTAGGTGGCGCCGGTTTCCTCGATCTCCAGACCCAGGGGCTGCTGGCGCACCTCCAGCTCAACCAGCGCGAGCATGGCGCCGAGCTCGGCCACCTTGTGGGGATTGCCACTGGCGATCACCAGCACGGGCACGGGCTCGCTGCAGCGGGCCGCCATTGTGGCGCAACAGGGTGGGCCATCCCTAGGGTTCCCCCATGGACACCAGCCTGGTGCTGCAGAACCTGCTCAGCCCGCCGGTGCTGTTCTTCTTCCTCGGCGTGCTGGCGGTGCTGGTGCGCTCGGACCTGGACATCCCGGCGCCGCTGCCCAAGCTCTTCTCCCTCTACCTGCTGCTGGCCATCGGCTTCAAGGGGGGCGTGGAACTGCAGCACAGCGGGCTGGGCGGCCAGGTGCTGCCCACAATCCTCGCCGCCGTGGCGATGTCACTGGTGGTGCCCCTCTACAGCTTCCTGGTGCTGCGCCTGAAGTTCGACGGCTTCAACGCCGCCGCCATGGCCGCCACCTACGGCTCGATCAGCGCGGTCACGTTCATCACCGCCGAGAGCTTCCTCGACACCCAGCAGGTGGGCTTCGACGGCTTCATGGTGGCGGCCCTGGCCCTAATGGAATCGCCGGCCATCATCGTGGGCCTGCTGCTGGTGAAGCTGGCGGCGGCACCGCAGCTGCACCCTTCACCGGCCGCCACTGCAGACCATTTAGAAGCCGGCTCCGGCATGAACTGGCGGCTGGTGCTGCATGAGGCCCTGCTCAACGGCTCGGTGCTGCTGATCGTGGGAAGTCTGCTGATCGGTGCCCTGGTGGCCAGCCAGGGCCAGGCCGGCGTGGAGAAGATGGTGCCGTTCACCGACCAGCTCTTCTACGGAGCTCTCAGCTTCTTTCTGCTCGACATGGGCATGGTGGCGGCCCAGCGGCTCCGGGATCTGCGCGACGCCGGCGCCTTCCTGATCGGCTTCTCGATCCTGATGCCACTGTTCAACGCCGGAGTGGGGGCCGGGATCGCCCACCTGCTGGACCTGGGGCCAGGCAATGCCCTGCTGTTCGTGGTGCTGCTGGCCAGCGCCTCCTACATCGCCGTTCCGGCGGCGATGCGCATGACCGTGCCAGAGGCCAACCCGAGCCTCTACATCTCCAGCGCCCTGGGCGTCACCTTTCCCTTCAACATCATCGTGGGAATCCCGCTGTACATGGCGATGGTGCGTGCCCTGGAGGCCCATCTGTGAACCACCGACAGACCTGAAAGGGAGATGTCCATGCACCGGCTCGATCTGATCCTCAGCGAGCGCGAACTGCCGCGCGTGCTCGACGCCATCGAGGCTGCGGGCGCACCGGGCTACTCGGTGCTGCGGCACGTGACCGGGCGCGGCCCCAACGGTGCCGTTTCGGAAGGCATGGATTTCAGCGGCCTCGGAGCCAATGCCCACGTGGTGGTGTTCTGCGAGGCCGAGCCCCTGGCAAGGCTGCGAGCCAGCCTGCGCCCCCTGCTCGACTACTACGGCGGCGTGGCGTATGTGTCGGCGGCGGAGCGGATCTGAACAGACCGGGGAGCCTCTGGCAAAACAGGCCCGAGAGGGGCGATCAGGGGGGCCAGACACAGCCAGCCGAGAGCCCGCAAGCAAAACCTAACGTTTTGTAAGGCACCGATCAGCGCCCCTTATCTGAAGTTCCGGAAACGGTGATGGTCGCCACAACCCAAATGGGTTGACGGGGGGTTTGGCGCCGGACCATGGTTGCCTGCGAACATTCCACCCCCTCCTCCAGGAGCAGGTAATGGCTAACGAAACCATGGGCATCGCCCTCGGCATGATCGAGACCCGCGGTCTGGTGCCCGCGATCGAAGCGGCTGACGCCATGACCAAGGCTGCCGAAGTGCGGCTGATCGCCCGCGAGTTCGTCGGCGGCGGCTACGTCACCGTGATGGTGCGCGGCGAAACCGGTGCTGTGAACGCCGCCGTGCGCGCTGGAGCCGATGCCTGCGAGCGCGTGGGCGACGGCCTGGTGGCTGCTCACATCATTGCTCGCCCCCACCGCGAGGTGGAGCCTGCTCTGGGTAGCAGCGCCGGTTTCGTTGGCTCGAAGGACTGAGACCTCTGACGCCTAGGCGCAGATCCCTCACCCCCCTACCCGACCCAACCGGAGAACCTCCATGAGCAAGAAGTACGACGCCGGGGTCAAGGAGTACCGCGACACGTATTGGACTCCTGATTACGTCCCCCTCGACACCGACCTGCTGGCCTGCTTCAAGTGCACCGGCCAGGAAGGCGTGCCTAAGGAAGAAGTGGCAGCCGCCGTGGCCGCTGAATCCTCCACCGGCACCTGGTCCACCGTGTGGTCCGAGCTCCTCACCGACCTCGACTTCTACAAGGGCCGCTGCTATCGCATCGAAGACGTTCCTGGCGACAAGGAATCCTTCTATGCCTTCATCGCCTACCCCCTCGACCTGTTCGAGGAAGGCTCCATCACCAACGTGCTGACCTCCCTGGTCGGCAACGTGTTCGGCTTCAAGGCCTTGCGCCACCTGCGCCTGGAAGACATCCGCTTCCCGATGGCCTTCATCAAGACCTGCATGGGTCCGCCGAACGGCATCCAGGTCGAGCGCGACCGGATGAACAAGTACGGCCGTCCCCTGCTGGGTTGCACCATCAAGCCGAAGCTCGGCCTGAGCGGCAAGAACTACGGCCGTGTGGTGTACGAGTGCCTCCGCGGTGGTCTCGACTTCACCAAGGACGACGAGAACATCAACTCCCAGCCCTTCCAGCGCTGGCAGAACCGCTTCGAGTTCGTAGCCGAAGCCGTGCGCCTGGCCGAGCAGGAAACAGGCGAGAAGAAGGGGCACTACCTCAACTGCACCGCCGCAACTCCTGAGGAGATGTACGAGCGGGCCGAGTTCGCCAAGGAACTCGGGCAGCCGATCATCATGCACGACTACATCACCGGTGGCTTCACGGCCAACACCGGTCTGGCGAAGTGGTGCCGCAAGAACGGCATGCTGCTCCACATCCACCGCGCCATGCACGCGGTGATCGACCGCCACCCCAAACACGGCATTCACTTCCGTGTGCTGGCCAAGTGCCTGCGCCTCTCCGGTGGTGACCAGCTCCACACCGGCACCGTGGTGGGCAAGCTCGAGGGCGACCGCCAGTCGACCCTGGGCTACATCGACCAGCTGCGCGAGTCGTTCGTGCCTGAAGACCGCAGCCGCGGCAACTTCTTCGACCAGGACTGGGGTTCCATGGGCGGCGTGTTCGCCGTGGCCTCCGGCGGCATCCACGTGTGGCACATGCCCGCCCTGGTGAGCATCTTCGGCGACGACTCAGTGCTCCAGTTCGGTGGTGGTACCCACGGTCACCCCTGGGGTTCCGCTGCTGGTGCTGCGGCCAACCGCGTGGCCCTGGAGGCCTGCGTGAAGGCCCGCAATGCCGGCCGTGAAATCGAGCGCGAAGGCCGCGACATCCTCATGGAAGCTGCCAAGCACAGCCCTGAGCTGGCGATCGCCCTCGAGACCTGGAAGGAGATCAAGTTCGAGTTCGACACCGTCGACAAGCTCGACGTCAACTGAGCCACTGACCAACGGGATCAGGGAGAAGCACTCGCGTTTCTCCCCTCCCTTTCATTCCATCCATCTCAAGGATCCCCATGCCCTTCAAGAGCACCGTGGGTGACTACCAAACAGTCGCCACCCTGGAGACCTTCGGCTTCCTCCCGCCGATGACCCAGGACGAGATCTACGACCAGA
>JBIIIC010000003.1:0-172426 GCA_044235095.1 Prochlorococcaceae cyanobacterium
ACAAGTTCCAGGTGACCGACAACATCTCGATCACGCCGGGCCTCTTCTACATCACCGACAGCTCCAACCAGGTGGGCAACCAGGACCTCTGGGGCGGCGTCATCCAGACACAGTTCAGGTTCTGATCGCGGCCTGACCCAACCGGCGTAGCAATTGCTACGCCGGTTCCTCGCATTGATCACGGGAGTCGCCGTCGCCATCCGACAGGATTCCGGCACGCCCCGATTCCGAACTGCAACGACTCGTTGGTATGCGTTTCACCACCACGGCCATCGCCACAGCAGCGCTGGCCGCCACCACCCTGACAGCTGCCATCGGCACAGCATCGCTGGCCCAGAACCGCCCCCAGGAAGTGAATGTCTACTCAGGCCGTCACTACAACACCGACAAAGAACTGTACGCAGAGTTCACCCGCCGCACCGGCATCAAGGTGAACCTGCTGGAAGGCAAGGATGATGAATTGATCCAACGCCTGAAGAGTGAAGGCAGCAACAGCAAGGCCGACCTGCTGGTGCTGGTGGATGCGGCCCGCCTGTACCGGGCCCAGGAAGCCAACCTCTTCCGCCCCATCCGCTCGGCCGAGCTCAACAAGGATGTGCCCGCCAACCTGCGCGATCCCAGCGGACGCTGGTTTGCCCTCACCCGCCGCGCCCGGCCCGTGATGGTGAACACCGCCCAGGTGAATCCGAACCTGATTCGCACCTATGCCGACCTCACCCGCCCCGAACTGAAGGGCAAGCTCTGCCTGCGCAACCGGGCCAGCGTCTACAGCCAGTCGCTGGTGGCCGACGAGCTGGTGCGCCGCGGCGCCCCCGCGACCCGCAAGTGGGTGGAAGGCGTGGTGGCCAACAGGAAGGGCTCCTTCTACACCTCGGACACCACCATGGTGCGCGCGGTGGGCCAGGGACAGTGCGGTGCCACGATCGCCAACCAGTACTACCTGGCGCGGATGCTGCGGGGTGACAATGCGGCCGACCGGGAAGCCGCCAAGAAGGTGCGGGTGGTGTGGCCCAATCCCACCCATGTGAATGTGACCGCCGGCGGAGTGACCCGAAGCTCCCGCAACCCTGAGGGAGCGCGGCGCCTGCTCGAATTCCTGGCCTCCCCCACCTCCGGTGAGGGCTACGCAGCCGCCAACAACGAGTACCCCCTGAAGGGCTGGGGCAACAACCCCACCCTCAAGGCGTTCGGCACATTCAAGGCCTCTCCCGTTTCGATGGAGCAGCTTGGCAAGCGCAACCGGGAGGCCGTGCAACTGATGACGCAGGCTGGCTGGCAGTAAGGAGCTGGCGATTCGTTGACGCCTTCCGTGATCTCAGGCGATCTCAATCCGAGCCCGGTCCGCTCCAGAAGCAGGACCGGGCTTCTTCTCGTGGTGGTGGTGGTGAGCCTGCTGGCGCTGCTGCCCTTGATCACCCTGGTGCATGGCGCCCTGTTCAACGGCAATGGGCAGCCGCTCAGCCTGGGCTGGGACGGGCCCAGCCAGGTGCGCGGCACCCTGAAACTGGTGCTCGGAGAGGGGATCGTCGGGGCCCTGCTGGGCACCGCCATCGGCTGGCTGACGGCCACCTGCCGATTCAGGGGCCGGCGCTGGCTGCGGATTGCCCAGTTGGTGCCGATGGCCTTCCCGGCCTATCTGCTTGCGGCCAGCCTGGTCGACTGGGGCAGCTACCGGGGCATCCAGATCCATGGCCTGGGCTGGGCGGTCGCCCTGCTAAGCCTTGCCAATTACAGCTACGTGTTCCTGCTGAGCACCGAGAGCTTCTCGGTGAGTGGGAGCCGGCTGCTGGAAGCGAGCCGCAGCCTGGGGGTGGGTCCCTGGGCCAGTTTCTTTCGCATTGCCCTGCCAATTGCCCTGCCCTCCATCGGCGCCGGGGTCGCCCTCAGTGCGATGGAGGTGGTGAATGAGCTGGGGGCCGTGCGTCTGCTAGGCGTGCCCAGCCTCTCTGCTGGCATCCTCGATCGCTGGCAGGTGGATGGCGATCCCCAGGGCGCAGCCCTACTGGCCCTGGTGGCGCTGGCCATCGTGGCTGTGCTGATCGTGAGCGAACGGCTGCTGCGGCGGCGCAGCCGCCGCTGGAATCTCGACGGCAACAACAGCACCGGGCCGATGTGGGACCTGCGTGGCTGGCGGGCCTTTCTGGCCCAGATCATCTGTGGGCTGCCGCCGCTGGCGGCGATCGCCATCCCCGCTCTCTGGATTCAGCAAGGCTGGCAAGGACTGCAGGCCGAACCCCTCAACGAGCTGATCCAGTTGGCGGGCCGCAGCCTTGCCCTGGCCTTCGCCGCCACGGGCGTGACCTGTGTTGGGGCCTTGCTGCTGGCCATCAGCCGCCGCTGGATTCCCCTCCCCGCCATGCAGCAGCTCACTTTCGTGGCCGGGCTCGGCTACGCGATCCCGGGCAGCGTGCTGGCCCTCGGGTTGATGGTTTTCGGCGGGCCCCTGATGCTCAGTCCAGTGCTGCTGCTGCTGTGGGGCTATGGCGACCGCTTCATGGCTGTTGCCAAACAGGGCCTGGATGCCTCGCTGGAACGGATTCCGCCCAGCATCGACGAAACGGCCGCCAGCCTGGGCTGCAGCTGGCTGGACGTGCTGCGCCGGGTGCATCTGCCCCTGCTGCGCGGACCGCTGCTGGTAGGCAGCCTGCTGGTGTTTGTGGATGTCGTGAAAGAGCTGCCGATCACCCTGGCCCTGCGGCCGTTCGACTTCGACACCCTGGCGGTGCGGGTGTTCCAGTACGCCAGCGACGAGCGGGTGGGGGCCGCCATGGGCCCGGCCGTGCTGATCATGGTGTTTGGGCTGGCCGCCTCACTGGCCCTGATTCCCAGCCTGGAGCGCCGCGGCTAGTCGCGGCCGCAGCGGCACTTGCCGCCCTTCCACTTGGAGCACTTGCTCTGCTTGCAGCCCTTCTTCTTCTCCACCTGCAGGGAGCCGGGCCTCTGGCGCCCAGCAGCCTGGGCGGCGGAGTCGTCGATCGGGCCGAGGGGCTTGGCCATGGGAGCAGCGCCGCTGGCGCCTGAAACCTGCTTCAAGCCTATTGCGATCGATTCTCTTTTGCTCCTACTCAGGTGCCCCGCAGCCGGGATGGTTACCGGCCCCTGTGCCATCGGTCACACGCCTGGCCGTCGCCTGCGATGCGGTACATCGCTGACGCCCTGGCTAGCTTTCGGACAGCAACGTGAGCTCCCATGGTGCAGTCACCTTTTCAGACCGGTGCTGGGCCACGCGTGGCCAGCGGCCCCGCCGGACGCGCCATGGCCCAGCCGCTGGAGCCCGACCTGCTGGAGGGCCTGCAGCACCACCTCACCATGGAGCGCCAGGCCAGCGCTGCCTACTGGGCCCTGGCCATGTGGTTCGCGGAACGGGAACTGCGCGGCTTCGCCACCTTCCTCAAGCAGGAGGCCACCGATGAGCAGCACCACGCCGGCCTGGTTGCCGACTACCTGATCGCCCGCGGCCAGACCGTGGGCCTCGAGCCCCTCAGCGCGCCGCGCCAGCAGTGGAGCGACGCCGAGGAGATCTTCGCGGCGGTGTTCCAGATGGAGGCCGATGTGACCACGTCGCTGCAGCAGCTCTACGCCCTGGCCGAGCGCTCCGGTGATGTGCGCACCACCGTGTTTCTCGATCCGATCGTGCAGGGCCAGATCGACGCGGAGAATCAGGCCGCCCACCTGCTGGGCCGCATCCGCTTTGCCCAGGGCAATCCCGCTGCCCTGCTGGTGATCGACGGCGAACTCAGCGAGGGCCACAGCGAACCCGCTTCGCTGGCCTAGCCGCAGACCAGCGGCCGGCGAGTGAGCTCCTCCAGAAAGTCCAGGCTGAGGCCGTCCTGAACCTGCAGACGGCGCCTCAGCAGGCCGGCCACCCGCTGCAGCTCCTCGCGGCGACCAGTCAACTGGCGGAGTTCCTGGCGCAACCGCTCGAACAATTGCGGGTCCTGACAGCGCTCCAGGCCAACCACCACCTGGCCGGCGCGGCGGCGCAGCCGGTCCACCTCCAGGCAGAGGCTGCTCACCAGGGTCTCGCCCTGCTGGGCAACACCAACGGTTACGGGGACGACGGTCGGCTCGATCATGCAGCTTCCAGCAGCGGAGCGGTGTCGACCAGGGCGGGCGCCAGACGCATGCTGGTTTCTCCGGCCGGGGCCTCGATCAGGTTGGCCTGGCGGATCCTGGAGATCAGCCGGGTCGTGGTCACGCGCGTGGTGCCGATCAGCTCACCGATACGCTCGTGGGTGAGGCGGAAAGGCAGGTCGCACCAGTTGCCGCAGCGCCGGCCCAGGCGCACCACCAACAGCCCCAGCAGGGCATGCAGCCGCTGCTCGGCGCTGCCCAGATGACGGATCCGCAGCAGCTGCAGGGTCCACTCATTCACTGGATCAAAGCCCTCTCCGGCCCCGGGCTCGGCATCGCTGCGGAAACACAGGGGCGTCAGCGCCTCCACGCAAACCCCCTCACTGCAGAGCCGGTCGGTGCGCAACTGGTCGCCGGCCTGCAGGAAGGCCAGGGTCATGCCCTCGGTTTCCTCGCAGGGGCAGTACACGCGCGCCACACCATGGAGCACCTCGATGCAGGTGCCCTGGGGGCGGAGGGCCGGATCAAGGAGAACGGTGTGCCCCATCGGCATACGAACGGCCGTGGTGGGCGCGTCTGGCAGGAAGCGGAAACTCATGACCGCCGCAGGGGCTTATTGCGAATGACTCGCAACCTAAACAAGAACGCGCCCTTTTGCAAGCGATTCTCAGTAACAACTGGCTGTTGCGAAGGGTGGGCGCCATCGGAGCCGCGCCGAGGCGACAGGGCGGCATCAGCCACTACCCCAAAGCAAACGCAGTTGCGGCAACCGGGATTCTGTTTGCGTAAATCCTGCAGCAAATGCGCATTCAATCAAATCAAACTAGATGGTTTAACTTCGGATTGAAATTGCTGCATGTTGTGTCGCTCTCAGTAACAAAGAGGCTGCCAACTGCAGGTTTTCTGAGCACCATGAATCTGGTGACTCCCCCCGTTGCAGGAGATCGATCATTCATGCGGATTCCCAGCACCTCTCTGCCTTGCCTGGGCTTGGCTGCCCTGGCGGCGCTCGCCATCAGCGCAGGGCCGGCCCCAGCCCAGACCAAAAGCGACAGCAAAACCCTCTACACGCTCAACACCCAGTGCAGCCTCAAGGGCGGCCAGCCCCAGGCCTGCGTGGTTGAGGCCATTCAGGAGGGGGACACCACCCTCTACCGCCACAAGATCGGCAGTGGGGTTGAAACGGTGCGGATCACCGACAATCCGGTGCGCATGAGCATCTGGGATGCCAAGACCAAGGGCTGGCAGAACCTGACCAGCGCCGGCGCCCGCTTCTCCACCAACACGATCTGCTTCAACGGCCGCGATCTCTGCGTGGTGAATGCCAACTACCTGAACAGCGTGCGCGAGGAGCGGCCCGACGCCACGGCCGGTCGCGATCTGGTGCAGGTGCGCTTTGACAGCACGGGCCGCGTGAACCTCACCTGCTACGACGACGGCTGCAAGGAGGTGCGCTGATGAAGCGATCCCTCTCCCTCTTTGCCCTGCTGGTGAGCGGAGCCCTGGCCTTGCCGGCCGGGATCACACCAGCCCTGGCACTGGGCAGCAGCCCTGACGACGCCCAACTGATCGCTCGCGGTGGCGGTGGGGGCCGATCCGGTGGGGGCCGATCCGGTGGCGGTGGTGGCCGCATCGGCGGCGGCAGTGGTGGCGGCAGCCGCGCCAGCCGTCCCGCAGGCGGCAGCAGCGGCTTCAAGCATGCCGGCGCAGGTCTCAACAGCGGCTCCCGCAAACCCACCGGTGGCTGGAGCAGCAAGAGCAAAAGCAGCGGCGGCCCGTCGCTCGATCGGGCCAGGAGTTCCGATCGTCAGCTCGGCAACCGCGATGGCGCCGGCAGCTCCGGCCTCCGCAGCGGTGATCGGCAGACCGACCGCAGCGACCGGATCTCCTCGCGCTCCGATGCCCGCGGCGACCGCCTCGATCAACGCGGCGATGTGCGCAGCGATCGCATCAGCAACCGCACCGATCGGATCGACTCCCGCTCGGATGTGCGCAGCGACCGGATCGATGCCCGCACCGACCGGATGGATCGGCGCTGGGACAGCTTCGACAACCGCTGGGACAACTATCCAGGTTGGGCCCGACCTGGCTGGGGCTATGCCCGCCCCTGGAACTACGGCTGGTATGGCGGCTGGGCCACACCCACGTGGGGCTGGTGGGGAGCTCGCGCGGCAGCCTGGGGTGTCGGCGCCCTGGCCACTGCCGCGGTGATCAACGAGGCCGTGGATGATGCGGTCAACGACCATGTGTCCTACATCGCCGTGCCCAACAGCAACTACGGCCTGCTCTACGGCACCGTGGCACCGGTCGCCTCCGATGGCGTCAGCTTCGAGGTGATCGCCGATGGCTCCTCGATCACCATGAGTGCCGATTGCCGGCAGGGCACCCTCAACGGCCGCGATCCCAACACAGCCGCCGAAGCGGAATTGCTCAACGCCGCCTGCCAGGTGGCCTACGGCTCCACCTAGATCGTCGGCGCCTGATCAGCGGCGCGCCCGGACTGTCAAGCCTGCTGGAGCTCCAGCAGGCTTTTTTAGTGACTGCTTTTAGTGACTGCTTTCAGCGCCTGCTTTCGGTGCCTGATCGGCAGAGCGATCATCCCCCGTGGAGCAGATGGATCACTCCATACCCCCTCGCCAGAAGAACAACCGGCGCATGGCACTCAGGGATCCCTTCAGTAAAGTCATGTCCAAACCAGAAGCATCACCAGCAAGACGAAAATGGCAATGCGCTTTATGCAAAGTCTTGCACCTGCCCTAGGGTTTTCCTTATGCATTGCTGCCGCGGGCACAGGGTTTGCCGCGGGCACAGGGTCTGCCGCGGCACAGGAATCGCCACCTGAAGCGGCGGATAAACACCGCGGCGCGGCCAGCAGCGATCCCAACGTTGATGCCAACGGCGAAGCCAACAACGCGGCACAGCAGCAGATGGATGCCCCGCCTGCCAATCCAACCGCCCAGGCGCAGGAGGAACCGTGGCGCGGAACGGTGGAGCTCTACGGACCGCTGCCCTTCAGGCTCGACACCACCACCACGATCAATGGCCGCACCACCGAAGCCGAGCTCAACCTGGGCCAGATCCTCGACAACCTCAAGTGGACCTCCTCCCTGCGGGCCAGCCTTGAGAAAGGGCGTTGGGGACTGCTCACCGACCTGAGCTACACCAAACTCGGCCAGGAGAATGCCGCCACCACCCCTGGCGGGTTGCTCACCGGCCGGGCCCAGGTGGATGCCGCCCAGGGGATCTATGACCTGGCTGTGCGCTATCGCTTTGGCGATCCCGAGGCCGCCGTTGGCAAACCCGGTCAATTCAGCGTGATCCCCTATGCCGGTGTGCGGGTGATTGATGCCAATCTCGATGTGGATGTTCAGGTGATCGGACCCAACCGACTCTTTGAACGCCAGGGCAGCTTTGGTCGCACCTGGGCCCAACCGCTGCTAGGTACCCAGGCCACTGTTTTTCTCTCGCCGCGCCTGCGCGCATTCGCCCGGGCCGACATCGGTGGCTTTGGCATCAGCGGCTCCAACGATCTTTCCGGCAACGCCCAGGTGGGCCTTGGCTACGCCATTGGCAACAACACCGACCTCAACCTGTCGTGGCGCTATTTCGGGATTGATTACAACAATGGTGAAAGTCCTGACAGCGGCTTCAGCAGCTACCAAAATGGGCTCGAAATCGGCCTGAAGTTTTTCTTCTGATTCATGACTCGTCGCTCCTCCTTTCTCTCCGACTTCAAAGCCTTCATCAACCAAGGCAACGTGGTCGATCTGGCCGTTGCCGTGGTGATCGGCGGCGCCTTCGGAAAAGTTGTTGACGCCATTGTCAGCCTGGTGATGACATCCCTGCTGGCCCCGGCGCTCAAGGCTGCGAATGTGGCTGCGATCAGTGCCTGGCCCGCCGGCGCGGTGATCGTGGCCCTGATCAACTTCCTGGTGATCGCCTTCGTGGTGTTCCTGATCGTGCGCAGCATCGAGGCCATGAAGCGCGCTGAAAAGGCCGTGGCAGCCCCGGATCCGCAGGCCCAGCTGGCCTCCGCCGCCACCCGGCTGGCCGAAGCCCTCGATCGCCGTCAACTCTGAGCCTGAGACCTCAGGGAGCTGGTGGGTGAGCCGGATGGATCACCTGCCACTCCCGGGCCATGTCCACCACGGTCCAGCCCTCGCGGCGGGCCTGATCCAGGGCCACATTGAGTCGACCGATCGCTGAGAGTCGGTCGTAGGCCCACTCCCGGCGGCGGTCGGTGTGATGCACCAGCAGGGCAAACCGGGGAGCGCCTCCCGCCATGGTCCAGGTGAGCATCTGCTTGTCGCCATCCGAGTTACCGAAGGCGGCCAGAGGTCTGCGACCGATGATCTGCTCGATCGCCACCGGCTTCTCCGGCCCATCCACAAGCGCCTCGATTTCAGGCTGTCTCTCCAGCACCGGACCCACTGGGGTTTCGCGATAGGTGAGCTTGAGACGCGTGCCGATCACCTGCTCGGGTGGCACGCCATACACCGCCTGGCTCCAGGGGCGCATGAAGGCGACATCGCCTCCCGAGACGATGTAGGTGCGAAACCCATTGGTACGCAGATAGGCGAGCAGCTCCAGCATCGGCTGGAACACCATGGCCGTATAGGGCTTGCCGGTGCCGGGGTGGCGGGCCGTGGCGATCCAGCGGCGCACCTCAACCTGAAATGCCTCCGTGCTCATGCCCGAGGAGCTGGCCAGCAGCAGGGCGGCCAGTGCGGCTGGTCCCTGGCGCAGCAGGCTCGCCACATCCCCA
The DNA here is from genome assembly GCA_044235095.1 of Prochlorococcaceae cyanobacterium. GTDB lineage: Bacteria > Cyanobacteriota > Cyanobacteriia > PCC-6307 > Cyanobiaceae > NIES-981. Next base: position 8,840 of record JBIIIC010000003.1, read on the forward strand.
CGCAGGGCAGAGGCATAGGGCTCCTGATGGCGCCAGCCTGGATGGAGGGGAGCAAGCTGGCGCACCCGGTCGATGCAAAACAAAAAGGGGATGTAGAGCGGCTGCTCACTCCAGAGCGTGCCGTCGTTGTCGAACACGGCGATGCGCTCGTCTGGTGGAACGGCCTGGGCCCGCTCCACGAACTGAAAAATGGCCCGCTTGCTCGAACCCTCCAGCCACGACGGCAAGGGATCCGCCAGGGTGGGAGTCGGGCTGCCCCCCAGGCTGATCCCCAGGCCGAGGGCAAGTGCAAGGCCTGGCATCCCCCCGGCAGATCGGTTCGGCGTGCGAGGGCTGCTCATGTTGTCTCCCGCACAATGCAGCGGAAGCCCATGTGGCAGGTGGAGGTGTCGATCCCCTGGGCCATGCGCGCCGCCGGACGGTAACGGCGGCAGTAGCTGGGGGCACAGAGAAATGACCCCCCCTTCACCACCTTGCGCGGCACAGCCCCGTGCTGCGAGCTGGGATCGATGCTGGCCTCCCGGGCGCTGCCACAGCAGGTCGGGGCAGCGTGGGCCCCATACCAGCTGTCGGTCCACTCCCACACGTTGCCGATCATGTCGACCAGGCCGTAGCCGTTGGCAGGGAAGACTCCCACCGGCGAGGTGCGCTCGTAGCCATCAAGCCTGCTGTTGTGGTGAGGAAAGTCGCCCTGGAAGGTGTTGGCCACGGGCATACCGCCGGGATGGAGCTCACTGCCCCAGGCGAATTCACAGCCCTCACGGCCGCCCCAGGCGGCCCGCTCCCATTCCCGCTCCGAGGGCAATTGCTTGCCGATCCAGCTGGCGTAGGCCTCCGCGTCGGCGTGGGCAACATGCACCACCGGGTGCTGCTCACGACCCTTGATCGAACTGCCGGGGCCCTCGGGATGGCGCCAGTCGGCGCCAGGGATGTACTGCCACCAGCGGTAGTGGTCGGCCTGCAGCACCGGCCCCGATGGCGGCAGGAACACGATCGAGGCGGGCTGCAGCTGCTCCGGCGGCGCGCCGGGGTAGAGCTCCGGATCAGCGGGCCGCTCGGCCACGGTGCGGTAGCCGGTGGCCTTCACGAACTTCAGAAACTGGGCATTGGTCACCGGACCCCGGTCGATCCAGAACCCCGCCACCTCCACCCGCTGAGCCGGGGCCTCCTCCGGGTAGTGGTGGTCGGAGCCCATCACGAAAGAGCCCCCCGGAATCCGCACCATGCCGGCGGCCGGCGGTCGTCCAGGGGGCTTGCTGGGCATGGATCAGGCGGCGCCGCTGGCTGCTTGCTCCAGTTTCTCCATTACCCGATCCAGCGAGAAGCTGGAGGCCTTCTGACGCGGCGGGTAGTCCTTGAAGGTGCTCAGGAACTCAGCCACGTAGGTCTGGGCGGGGACGAGCATGAAGATGTGATCAAACATCCAATCCCAGTAGGTGTTGGAGGTGATGTCGGCCCGCTCATAGGGGTCGGTGAGCAGGTTGAAGATCTTCGGCACCCGCAGCTCGACAAACGGCTCCGCCCAGATCTGACAGGTGCCGGGACAGCGCTGCTCCTTGAAGACGAACTTCCAGTTGTCGTAGCGCAGCCCCACCAGATCACCGTCGTCGGAGAAGTAGAAGAACTCCTTGCGAGGGCTCTTGTCGCTCTTGCCCATCCAGTAGTCGAGCATGTTGTAGCCATCCAGGTGGATCCGGAAGGTCTTGTTCCCCACCTGATAGCCCGTGAGCAGCTTCTGCTTGATCTCCGGTTCACCGGCGGCGGCCAGCAGGGTCGGCAGCCAGTCGAGGTGACTGCAGATGCCGGTGATGTTGGTGCCAGCCGGAATCTTGCCGGGCCAACGCACCAGGGCGGGCACACGGAAGGCCCCCTCCCAGTTGGTGTTCTTCTCGCTGCGGAAGGGCGTCATGCCGGCATCGGGCCAGCTGTTCATGTGCGGCCCATTGTCGGTGCCATACATCACGATGGTGTCGTCGGTGACGCCCAGCTCATCGAGCAGGTTGAGCATCTCGCCGATGCACTCGTCGTGATAGATCATCACGTCGTGGTATTCCGACTGCCAACGTCCGCTGCGGCCCACGTCCTGTGGCCGGGCATAGGTGCGGAAGTGCATGTGGGTGGTGTTGAACCACACGAAGAAGGGCTCACCGGAGGCCACCGCATCGCGGATGAAGCGCTTGGCTTCCACCATGAATTCGTCGTCGGCCGTTTCCATCCGCTTGCGGGTGAGTGGGCCGGTGCTCTCGATGCGCTGGGTACCGTCGCCGTTGGCCCAGCAGTGCAGCACACCGCGGGGTGCGAAGCGTTTGCGGAAGTTGGGGAACTCCGGATCATCCTCCTTGGGGTAATCGCGCAGCTCGGGCTCTTCTTCGGCATTGAGGTGATAAAGGTTGCCGAAGAACTCGTCGAACCCGTGCATCGTGGGCAGGTGTTCGTCGCGGTCGCCGAAGTGGTTTTTGCCGAACTGACCGGTGCGGTAGCCCTGGGGCTTGAGCAATTCGGCAATGGTGGGATCCTCAGCGCGGAAGCCCAGCTCGGCGCCGGGCAGACCCACCTTGGAGAGGCCGGTGCGATACACACTCTGGCCGGTGATGAAGGCGGCCCGGCCGGCGGTGCAGCTCTGCTCGGCGTAGTAGTGGATGAACTTGGCGCCTTCCTTGGCCACCCGGTCGATGTTGGGGGTCTGATACCCCATCAGGCCATGGCTGTAGCAGCTGAGGTTGCTCTGGCCGATGTCATCACCCCAGAGGATGAGAATGTTGGGCTTGCCGTTGGGCATGGGAGAGGCTGAAAGCTTGATTCACTCCATGCTGACCAGTCCTCACCGGGTTGACAGCCCACCGCAGCCAGTCGTTACCCGATTGACGTTGCGCATGCTGCCAACTTCAGCGCAAGCGCTTCAGCAGCGGCGTGGACACCAACACGGTGATCAGCACATAGAGCAGCACCCCCAATTTCACACCGGGAAGTTGCGGCGCGTAGGTGTTGGCCAGCAACAGTGCCAGCCCCGGGTTGCGCATCGAGGTGACCAGCGCGGTGGTGTTCCTCCGCTCGCGCCCCTCGCCCGCCGCGCTGTAGCCAAGCGCCAGGCTGAGCGCCACCAGAAGGGCCATCAGCGCCAGCGCCGCCAGGTTGCCGGCACCGAAACTGAGCAGCAAGGGGGCGGTTTTGGCCAGAACGGCCACCACCAGCAGGATCAGCAGACCATTGGCGAGCCGATCGATCGGAGCGCGCAGGCGCTCAACGGCGGCCGGGAAACTGCGGCGCAGCACCACCCCCAGCAGCAGGGGCAGCAACTGCACCTTGCCCACCTGCAGGGCCACCTGACGGGGCAGCACGTCCCAGCCATCCACGCCAAACACCCACTCGCCCAGATCGGCCAGCAAGGGCACGGTGACGATTGCGGCCAGGGCGGCTCCCACCTGCAGCAACCCGGCCAGGGCATGGTCACCGCCGCTTTTTCCAGCCTTGCGCAGGATCAGCGGGGCACTCGGGCAGGCTGCCATCAGGGCGATGGCATGGCGGGCCTCCACCGAGAGGGTGCGGGCAGGAGGTGTGCTCAACAGGGCAAAGCCGATCAATGGCACCAGCAGGCAGGTGGCCACCTCGGCCCGCAGCAGCAGGGGCCAGTGCCGGCGCCATTGCGCCAGGGCATCAGCGGGCAGGCCCAGCCCCAGGGCCAGCATCACCGTGAACAGGGTGAGTGGGATCAACAGCGCGGCAACAGTGCTCATGGTCATGTCAGTTCACCAGTCCCACCAACAGGATTGCCATCGCCATCACCCCGATCAGGGCAATCAGGGTGGCGGTGGCCGCCGCCAGCCGTGGCGATTCCACGTACACAAACTCGTCGCGGCGCAGCCGTCTGAGCTCGCGCAGGTGCTGCACGGTGGCCGCCGCCATCGCCAGGATGCCGGTGAGCACAAAGGCCACAGCCACCGCGATCACACCCGGGCGCGGACCGGACGTGCCCGTGGCGCTGTCGATTGCGCCGACGATCTTGTCGAGACCGAAACCGAAACTGATCAGCGACAGACAGGTGCGGATCCACGCCATCAACGTGCGCTCGGCGGCATCCCGGTTGCGTTGGCGAGCCAGTTCGTTGGTGAGATTCATCGCGGGGCTGGGCGTCATCGCTGGGCAGAATGAATCGAGTGCTCAGCCTGAGCTTCTCGGCTGAGGGCAATGTTGAGGAAGGTGCGGATCAAGGCAATGGCAGCCAGCTGGATCAACTGCTGGCCATTCGGGCTGATCGTGGTGGCCACGATGTCGGCGGCGAGCTGAAACTCCAGCGCCATCGACAACCATCGGCCCAATTCCAACCGCACCGAGCCGAGCTGCCGGCGACGCAGCGCCTGGCGCAGGGTGATCAGCAACCCCAGCAGCACCGTGAGGACCGACAGGCTCTCAAGCACCAGGCGCAACGCCTCCGCCAGAGTGAGCAACATCTCGTTGAAAGCGGTCACCAGACGAGAGCCGCAAAGCACAGCTGCCCCGCACGGTAAACAGAATGCGCGGCCGCGACCCACGCGCCAATCATCAAAACACGCAAGGCCCAGGCACCCAGGCAGAAGGCCTGCCCGGAACTCCCTACGGTTTACACACCTTCTACATCGACTGGTCCAGCCCCCCGTCGAGCCCATGTCCCTGGCCTCCGATCCCCTGCCCAACCGGCGCCGCTGGGTTGAACAGCAACACCGGCGGCAGCAGTCCCCCCTGCTGCGGCTGCTCGATCGCTCCTTCAGCCTGCGCCTGCTGCTGGCAGCCACTGGAGCGCTCGTGGCTCTGGCCACGGTGAACCGCTGGGAACAGTGCCGCGATCAGGCCTTCGCCCGCGGCTGTGTGTGGCACGACGCCGGCGGCGTGGTGAGCATCGACAACCTCGAGGCGTTCAGCATCGTGACGGCCGGCTTCCTGTTCATCCTGGAGGGTGGACAGCGGCGCCAGCGCGAACACATCGCCGCCATGGAGCTGATCCTCAGCTGTCAGCAGGCGAAGGTGCGCTTCAGCCACGCCCGCAACCAGGCCCTGGAACAACTGAGCGAGGCGGGACTCTGGCTCGATGAACTCGACCTGAGCGGCAGCCTGCTGGATGACCTGCGCATCCCTGGTGCCCGCTGGCGAGGCGTGAACCTGGCGGGCAGCAGCGTGCGGCACGCCGACCTGCGCCAGGTGGACTGGCGAGAGGCCAATCTCCAGGCCGCCGACCTCAGCCACAGCGACCTGACCGGCGCCAATCTCAGTGGCGCCAATCTCAGCGGCGCCATCCTGACGGGCGCCCGGCTCGCCGGTGCCAACCTCGACGACACCGAGCTCTCCGCCGACGACACCGAGCTGTCCGCGACCAGGCCAGCACCATCCCCCCCACACCGCATAACCGGCTAGTCGCCACCAGGCAAAAACGAAGAGTTTGCAAACCGCGACGCCATTGCGCTTAAGCGCGGGAGCTTGCATAAAATCCAGCTACTCAAGGCGATAGACCTACATGGGAGCTGGGCCTGGTGGATCCGCTGGACCTGCTGGATCCACGGATCAGCCCACCTCCCGCCGACTAGTCTTCCATGACCACCTGGCCCATGTGGACCGGGATCCCCAGTCGCTGGCCTATCGACTGGCCCAGCACTACTCGCTCAAGGATTTCGGCCCGCTTCCCGGCACCGAGAAGAGCTTCCTGCATCGCACCAGCACCTGCCAGGCGGGCGAGTTGTTGCTCTCCGGGGGCTACGCCTCACCGCTCCTCGGCACGATTGGAGATCGAGAAGGCATCGGGTCCATCAATTTCATCTTCACTGGTGAGGTGTGTTACGGCAACGATGGGCGCGAAGTGCTGGTCAATCAACAGCGTCCTTTCTTCTTCTCGCCGGGCCACGAATACACCTACAAGATCGACGACCACTTCAACGGAGTGGTGTTCCATATCGACCTGCAACGGCTACGACGCACGGCGGCTGCGATCGCCGGTCTGGGCATTTCCGAGCGGCGTTTCAGCAGCTCCTTGGATCATGTTCGCACCGTGTCGACCAGTGCCTCGCGCAATGCCCAGCTGCTGAAGGTGCTCAAACACACCTTCAGCCTGCTCGACAACCCCGAACTGGAGATGCTGGGCCACCTCCAGCATCTCCAGCTTGACGACCTGATCTATCGCAATCTGGCGCTGATTCTCTGCCCCCAGCTTGAAAATCTCTCCCTGAACGACTCAGCTCTACGGGGTCAGAGGGAGCGCATCTTTGATGATCTGCTCGAGTGGGCACGCGCCAACCTCGACCAACCGATCAATCTCACCCAGCTAGAGCAGCGCAGCGGCTACTCGCGCCGCAGCCTGCAACTGGTGTTTCAACAGCGCTTCGGCTGCGGTCCGATCCAGTGGATCCGCCGCCAGCGACTTGAGCAGGCCCGCCAGGCCCTGCTCTACCCCGAGCCCGACGACACCGTGGGCACGATCGCCGCCCGCTTCGGTTTCAGCAGCCTTTCAGTCTTCAGCCGCGACTTCAGCAGCCACTTCGGCCTCAGGCCCTCCGACCTGCTGCGGGAGGGGCGGGCACCACGGCCCTCCTGATCGGGGCCACTCGCCAGCGAACACAGGCGGCTGCGCGGTCTACCCCAGCAGCACACCTCACCCCTGGGCTGCGCAACTTGGACATAGCGCCCGCACATTGAGCACGCATTCGAGCAGGCGGAAACCGTGGTGGCTGGCGGCCGCCTCCCCAGCAGCCAGCACCGAGGGAGTTTCGAATTCCTCCGTACGACCGCAGCGCACACACACCAGATGATGGTGATCGCGGTGGGCATCACCAGCGAGCTCAAAGCGCCGGCCTCCCTCGGGGAGCTCGAGCTCCTGCAGCAGACCCATCGTGCTCAACAACCGCAGCGTGCGGTACACCGTGGCCAGCGACACCCGCTCCTGGTCGCGCAGGAGACGCTGGTGCACCTCTTCAGCACTGAGGTGCGTTCCCTCGCCGATCCGCTCAAACAGGGCAAGCACCCGCTGGCGCTGGGGCGTGAGCCGCTGGCCACGGTCGTGCAGGCTGGTGCGGAGGCCTTTTGTGTTGGGCACGCCGGTTGTGTTGGGCACGCCGGTTGTGTTGGGCACACCGGTTGTGTTGGGCAGGGTGACCAAGCGCAGAACCAGGTGCTTCTCAACAATACGGTCAGTTGCGAATGACTGCCAGCGACCGGGCTACACCAGCCAGCGCCGATCCAGGCGAGCCACCCCATCGGCCAGCAGATCACCCAGGGTCACGACCGCCCGATAACTGATCGCCACGGCCAGCAGTTGGGCCTCGGGTACGGCCATGCCCAGCCGCAACAGCAGCACCGCCTCAAACACGCCCAGCCCACCCGGAGCTCCCGGCACCACCAGCCCGGCAGTCCAGGCCAGGGCAAACCCGGCCAGCCAGCCAGTCCACTCGAGCGATTCCTGCAGCTCAAAGGCGAACACGCAGCAGGCAAAGCCGCTGAAACGCAGCAGCACGAAGATCAGCTGGGCCAGCAACGGCGGCCAGGGGTAGCCGGGAATCACCGGAACACTTGCCGCGGCCGGTTCAAGCCCCAGACGAGCCGCCTGGCGGTGCTCCAGCCTCAGCAGCAGTGGCTGGAGCCACTGGGGCCACAGCAGAGCCAGGGGCACGAGTGCCACAAAGGCCAGCCCGGCCTGCCAGCCCCCCAGGGGCACCAGCGCCAGCGCCGCCACGGCGGCCACAAGCGGATCCAGCAGCACGGCCAGCAGGGCATGGGACGTGCTGGCGGGATGGGTCAACGGCGCTCCACCGTCCTGCAGCAACTGCACACGGCTGGTGAGATGCCAGATGCCACCAGGCAGATACTTGCGCAGGTTGGTGTCCAGGTAGTCGAGCAGAAGCGGCTGCCAGCGCGGCCGCAGGCCCAGCCAGCGCAGCACCACCCCCAGGCCGAAGCCATTGGCCACCAGGCTCACCAGACTCAGGCCCACACCCAGCAGCAGCCACAGCCAACCCTGCAGATCGAGCCGCAGCTGCAGCAGCTGGCCGCCATGGCTCACCAGGGCCGCCAGCACGAAGCCGAAGCTCAGCAGGGTGATCCACAGCCGCAGGCCGCCAGGCGGGGGCGGCAGGGCCAGGGCCCGTTGGGCAAGGGGCGGCAACTGCTGCCGCCAGCGCTGGAGCAGGGTCATCGGTCGGGGGGCAGGGCGGCCATCACCTGGGCCCGCACCTCAGCTAAGGGCAGATCATGCCGGCAGGCCAGGGTCACCAGGTCGTCATGTTCGGGCTTGCTGCGCCAGCAGCCATCAGGCAGCAGGGCCTGCTTGAACCGCACCGGGCCGAGGGGCGTGGCCAGCTCGATCTGGCGCCGCGGCAGGCACCAACGCTGCTGCAGCTGCTCCCGCAGCCCCAGGGTGGTGCTGTGCTGCCACCACACCTGGCGCAGGGCAGCGGCTTCAGCGGGCGCCACCAGGGCGGTGAGCAGCCAGGCCGAGCGGCCTTTCTTCATGGCGATCGCCTGGCTGAACACGTCGAGCGCACCAGCCTGACGCAAGAGCTCGGCCAAGTGGGATAGGTCCTCCGGCGTGGCGTCGTCGATCTGGGCGCACTGCTCCAGCACGGTCTCCCGTACCGGCTCCAACGGCGTCGTGGCTGCAGCGGAGGCTGGCTCCCCATGGCCATCCGCCAGAACGAGACGCAACAGGTTGGGACGATCCAGCTGGCGGCTGCCCAACCCCACCCCCACCCTGCGGGGAACGTGGGCCGGCGGCAGGCCGAAGCGACTGGCCCAGCAGGCCGCCAGCGCCAGGCCCGTGGGCGTGGTGAGTTCAGCGGCGGGGAAGGTCTCCGCACAGGCCAGGGGCACACCACGCCGACGGGCGATCTCCAGCACCGCCGGGGCCGGCAGCGGCAACACGCCATGGGCGGTGCGCACCGTGCCGTGACCGGCCGGGGGAGGAGTGCAGATCAGCTGGTCCACCCCCAGGTGCAGGAGCCCGGCGCACACCCCCACCACATCCACGAGGGCATCAATCGCCCCCACCTCGTGGAAGTGCACCCGGTCGGGGCTGTGGCCATGCACGGCCGCCTCCACCTCGGCCAGCAGGCCGAACACCGCCAGCACCCGCTCCCTCAGGACCTGATCGAGCGGAGCCTGTTGCAGCACCTGGCGCAGCTGATCCCAGTGGCGATGGGGCGGCTCCTCCTCCAGGCCATGCACCGCCACATGCAGACCGCGCAGGCCGCCACTGCGGCGCTCCTCCACCTCCAGCCGGTAGGCCGAAACGAGGCCAAGGGCCGCCAGGGGCTCCTGCACCACAGCCTGGGGCACCCCCAGGTCGAGCAGGGCAGCGAGCAACATGTTGCCGGCCAGGCCCGTCGGGCAATCCAGCAGGGCAAGGGTCATGGGGAGTCGGGTACCTCCGTGTGGGAGCCAGGCCGCAGCAGCCGCGGCGCACTGGCCAGCAGCACCTCGGCCTGCCGTTCCAGCTGCTCGCGCTGCTGGCGCAGCAGCTGATCCACCTCGCGGCGGGCCTGGCGCTGCTCCCGCTGGGCCGTGGCCACATCGTGGCCCGACAGCCCCCAGAGACGGCCCAGCAGGGCCCGGTCGTCGCTGCCGCCAAGGCACTCGCCGTACACCAATTGCTCGGCGGCCATGCCGGCCTGCAGCACCCGGCTCCAGCGGCGCAGCTCAACCAGCGGCAGCTTGGCCTGCAGGGGCGGCTCCAGCTGGGTGATGCCTCCAGCCGCCAGGCCGGACCGCCAGCAGGCCAGGCTACCCACCAGCACCTGGCCCACCGGCATGGCCTCCTCGGCCGCCAGCAGCACATGGCCGGCCTCGTGCACGGCAATCCGGCGCAGCCGCACCTCACCCCCGGGCAGCGCCTCGGCCAGCAGGTGGCCGCCACGGCCTCCGAAACGGGCGGCATCGAGGGTGAGCGCCGCCAGACCACCGCCGGCCAGCAGGGCAATCCAGGTAGCCGGCAGGCCCAGCAACGGCCCGAACACCGCCAACAGGCTGATCGTCACAACCACCAGTCCGGCGGAGAGCGGTTGGTTCATCGCACCCCCCAGCCCAGCAGCGGAGCCAGGTTGATCGAGGTGCCGCTGGTGGCGGACCAGAAGCCCATGCCTGCAGCCATGCCGGCCGTGGCGCTCAAGGCGCCGGGCGACTCACCGCCGTGCGATGGCCGCCCTGGCGACCAGGGGTGCGGCGACCGGCACGGCCCTCGCGGCGATCTTTGCCACCGCGACTGCCACGCTGGGCAACCGGGCCGATCACCTCAAACCCCTCGAGCTGCAGGTTCTGTGCCTGACGGCGCAGATTGAGGTCCACGAAATGGCGCAGGTGTTCAAGCGGAATCTCGCCTTTCAGCTGCAACTTGAACGGAGCAGGACGGCTGCCATCGGCACGGGGCAGCTGGCGCACCTTCACCACCAGATCGCCACTCTCGGGCCGGGTGTAGATGAGCTCGCCGCGCACCGAGAAATACTCATCGCCCTCGGGCAATTCATCACTCAGGGCCCCATCGGCCAGGGTGCTGGGCTCCCACACCCCCACCATCTGCAGGTGCAGGCCCTGCTGCTCATCGCGGGAGCGGGGGTACACCACCCACAGGTGGGGCTGGGCCAGATCGAGGTGGCGGCGCATCAGGGTGAGCAGGCGGCCGAGCACAACCGCCTCGATCTCCACGCCATCAGCGGTATGGATGGCTCCGCGGGTGAGCTGCTCTGAATCGGCCGGCACATAAGTACCCCGCACCACGCCAATGGCCCGGTATTGCAGGGGCTCGGTGACCGGGGGGATGGGGTGTTGGCGCATGGCGCCTAATGTAGGAGGCACCGGCCTGAGGAGCCGGGCAGACTGGCCGCCACACCATGCCGGTGCGCCGATGCCAGCTGCCTCTGACCGCCCCCGGTTGTCGCTGATGGCTGCCGCTGTGGCGGCAGCAGGCCTCTGCGTGGCAGGTGGGTGGTGGCTGGGAGAGCTGCAGCGGGGTTCCACGGCGGGGCGCCAGGCCCAGCCGGCCCTGCAGCGCCAGGCCAACGACCTGCTGGAGCGGCTGGAACGGGGCGAGGCCAGTGAGGCGGAGCAGAAGCGGCTGCTGGAACTGCTGATCGGCCTGGATCGCAAGCCAGAAGCCACCGTGGTGCTGGAGCGCCTGGCCGACCGCCAACCGCAGCGCTGGAGCCTGCGGCTGCTTCTGGCCGAGCTGAGGCGCGACCAGAACGATCGCAGCGGCGCGGAGCGGGAGGTGCGCCAGCTGCTCAACCAGCGGCCCAACCAGGTGGAGGGGCTGCAGCTGATGACGTTGCTGCAGCTGGAGAGCGGCCGCGGCCAGCAGGCCCGCAGCCAGCTGCAGGCTGCCTACGAGCGCGCCAGCAAACCCCAGCCCAAACCGGAGGCGCTACCGATCGGCCTGCTGCTGGCCAACGTGCTGCAGCGCCAGAACGAAACCAACCAGGCCGAAGCGTTGCTCACCGGCCTGGCCGCCAGCTTCCCCAATGATCAGCGGCCGCTGCTGGCCCGAGCCCTGCTCCAGCAGGAACGCGGCGATCTCAAGGGAGCCCAGCAGTCGCTGGCTGAGGCGCGAGCCCGCAGACCCGGCCAGCCCGATGGGCGCCTGGATGCGGTGGCGTCCGCCTGGGGGCTGGCTGGCCTCAGGGGGCCTTCATCCCGGCCGAGCCCGGCGAAGCCGGTTGGGAGTGAAAATCCTTGAGGGCGGCATCCACCGCGTCTCCGGGTGGGGTGGCGTCGTCGAGGGCGGTGGCGCGGCGCAGCCGGTTCATCAGATCGACCGGATTGGTGGCGTCCAGCACCGATCCCCCCTTCGATCCCGTGCCGTAGTCGAGCTCGCGTTCCTGCTGGGGCGAACTGATGGTCTGGCCATAGCCCTTGAGGTCGGCGGCTCCCTGGGCTCGGGCTCCGGGGCCTGCACCGAGCTGAATCAGGGCCAGCAGAGCGCCGCCGCCGAGGGCCGGCGCCCATGACAGAGCTGGGGGCATTGCCATCGCTTCTCCCGAGCAGGCCTGTGTGCATGCTAGGTGCGCCGAGCCACCTGCCATGCGCATCGCCAGCTGGAATGTGAATTCCGTGCGCACCCGCCTCGACCAGGTGCTCGGCTGGCTCGATCAGGAGCAGCCTGAGGTGCTCTGCCTCCAGGAAACCAAGGTGGCCGACACGCTGTTTCCCCACGCCGCCTTCGAGCAACTGGGCTACCGCTGCGCCATCAGCGGCCAGAAGGCCTACAACGGCGTGGCGATCGTGAGTCGGCTGCCGCTTGACGACGTGCAGATCGGCTTCGAGGCCCTGCTGCCCAACGACCCTGAAGCCCCGGGGCTGAGCGAGCAGAAGCGGGTGATCAGCGCCCTGATCGATGGGGTGCGGGTGCTCAACCTCTACGTGCCCAACGGCAGCTCGTTGCAGAGCGAGAAATATCCCTACAAGCTGGATTGGCTGGCCTGCCTCAAGCGCTACCTGGCGGTGCAGGCCGAGCAGGGCGATCCGCTCTGCATGGTGGGCGACTTCAACATCGGCCCGGAAGCCCGCGACATCCACGACCCCGAGCGGCTCACGGGCGGGATCATGGCCAGTGAGCCAGAGCGCACGGCGCTGCAGGCGGTCCTGGGCGAGCGGCTCAGCGATGCGTTCCGAATGTTCGAGTCCGCCAGCGGCCACTGGAGCTGGTGGGACTACCGCAGCGGCGCCTGGGAGACCGACCGGGGCTGGCGGATCGACCACATCTATCTCTCCGACGACCTGCTGCCCTGCGCCACCGGCTGCCTGATCGACCGGCGGCCCCGCGGCAACCTGCAGCCCAGCGACCACGCGCCAGTGGTGGTGAACCTGGCCTGGCCGCCCGACGATGGAGACGACGAATCTGACAGCGACGACAGCTGGGCCTGAAGCAGCTCCTCAGAACACCACCGCGGTCTCCGGCAGCGGCACGCCCTCTTCCCGCAGCACCGTGACACGCCGGGCCGACTCACCACAGCTGCGCGGCGTGGGAAAGATCTTGCCGGGGTTGGCCAGTCCCTCGGGGTCGAAGGCGCGGCGCACCAGCTGCATGGTGGCCAGGTCGTCGGGGGCAAACATCCAGTCGAGGTAGCAGCGCTTGTCGTTGCCCACGCCGTGCTCGCCCGTGATGCTGCCCCCGGCCTCGAGGCAGAGGCGCAGGATCCCGGCGCCCAGCTGCTGCACCCGCTCGGTGACACCAGGCTCATCGGCCCGGTAGAGGATCAGGGGGTGGAGGTTGCCATCACCGGCGTGGAACACGTTGGCCACCGGCAGCTCGAAGCGGCGGCTGAGCTGCTCAATCCCGGCCAGCGCCTGGGGCAGGGCGCTGCGGGGCACCACCCCGTCCTGCACGTAATAGGTGGGGGTGATCCGACCCACGGCGGCGAAGGCGCTCTTGCGCCCCTTCCACAGCAGGGCCCGGTCGGCCTCCTCGCTGGCGCGGCGAATCGTGCGAGCCCCGGCCTGGCGGCACAGCTCACTGGCCAGCTCCACGGCGGCGGCCACCTCCCGCTCCTGGCCGTCGAGCTCGACCAGCAGCACCGCAGCCGCGTCGCGGGGGTACTCATCGCGGCCGAACAGGTCGTCCACGGCGTTCACCGTGAAGTTGTCCATGATCTCCATCCCGGCCGGCAGCACCCCGGCGGCCGTCACCAGCCGCACCGCCTCGCCGGCGGCCTCCATGGCGGTGAAATCGGCCAGCAGCACGGCCACGCTCTGGGGCGTGCGCAGCAGCCGCAGGGTGACGGCGGTGGCGATCCCGAGGGTGCCCTCACTGCCGATGAACACGCCGCGCAGGTCGAGCTCGGGCGCTTCCGCCAGCCCACCGCCCAGCTGGGTGACCGTGCCGTCAGGCAGCACCACCTCGAGAGCGAGCACGTGGTTACTGGTGACGCCGTATTTGAGGCAGTGCACGCCGCCTGAGTTTTCGGCCACGTTGCCGCCGATCGAGCACACCACCTGGCTGGAGGGATCGGGGGCGTAGTAGAAACCGTCGCCGGCTACGGCCCGGGTCACCCAGCTGTTGATCACACCGGGCTGCACCACCACCTGGCGGTTGGCCAGATCCACCGAGAGGATCGAGCGCATGCGGCTGGTGGCGATCACCAGGGCTTCGGTCTCGGCCACCGCCCCGCCGGAGAGACCGGTGCCGCTGCCGCGGGCCACGAACGGCACGCCCAGCTCATGGCAGAGGCGCACCGTGGCCGCCACCTGCTCGGTCGTTTCAGGCAGCACCACCAGCGGCGGCTGATGGCGATGCAGGGTGAGGCCGTCGCTGTCGTAAGCCAGCAGCTCCTGAGGGGCCGCTACCACCGCCCGCGCCGGCAACTGGCGCCGCAACTGGCGTTCCAACCCCTGCCAGTCGATGCTCAAAACCCCGGTGCAGCCCCCTGAACTTATCGAGAACCGGCGCGAAAAACACGAATGGGCCGCCGTTGGGTCAGGATGGTTTGCGCTTTTTCGGCGGATTCAGCCTTGACGTCGGCTCCCGTTGCAGCACCTGCTTTGAACACCACCCGCTCCCAGGCCATCTTCAGTGCCGCCCAGACCCTGATGCCGGGCGGGGTGAGCTCGCCGGTGCGGGCGTTCCGCTCGGTGGGTGGCAACCCGATCGTGTTTGACCGGGTGAAGGGCGCCTACGCCTGGGATGTGGATGGCAACCGCTACATCGACTACATCGGCAGCTGGGGCCCAGCGATCTGCGGCCACGCCCATCCCGAGGTGATCGCCGCGCTGCACGAGGCCCTCGACAAGGGCACCAGCTTCGGCGCCCCCTGCGAGCTGGAGAACCAGCTGGCCGAGCTGGTGATCGCGGCCGTTCCCAGCGTGGAGATGGTGCGCTTCGTGAACAGCGGCACCGAGGCCTGCATGTCGGTGCTGCGTCTGATGCGCGCCTTCACGGGCCGCGAAAAGATCATCAAGTTCGAGGGCTGCTACCACGGCCACGCCGACATGTTCCTGGTGAAGGCCGGCTCCGGAGTGGCGACCCTGGGCCTGCCGGATTCGCCGGGCGTGCCGCGCACCACCGCCGCCAGTACCCTCACCGCCCCCTACAACGATCTGGAAGCGGTGAAGAAACTCTTCGCCGAGAACCCCGGCGAGATTGCCGGCGTGATCCTGGAGCCGGTGGTGGGCAACGCCGGCTTCATCCCGCCGGTGCCGGGCTTCCTGGAGGGCATCCGCGAGCTCACCAGGGAGAACGGCGCCCTGCTGGTGTTCGACGAGGTGATGACCGGCTTCCGGATCAGCTACGGCGGTGCCCAGGCCAAGTTCGGCATCACCCCCGACCTCACCACGATGGGCAAGGTGATCGGCGGCGGCCTGCCGGTGGGGGCCTATGGCGGCCGCGCCGACATCATGGCGATGGTGGCTCCCGCCGGCCCCATGTACCAGGCCGGCACCCTCAGCGGCAACCCGCTGGCCATGACCGCGGGCATCAAGACCCTGGAGCTGCTGAGGCAGCCCGGCACCTACGAGCGACTGGAGGCCACCACCAAGCGCCTGATCGAAGGCATCCTGGAGGCAGGCCGCGCCGCCGGCCTGCCGATCACCGGCGGCTCGATCAGCGCCATGTTCGGGTTCTTCCTCTGCGAGGGCCCGGTGCGCAACTTCGAGGAGGCCAAGGTCGCCGACACAGCCCGCTTCGGCAAGCTGCATCGCGCCATGCTTGAGCGCGGCGTTTACCTGGCCCCCAGCGCCTTCGAAGCGGGCTTCACCTCCCTGGCCCACTCCGACGCCGACATCGACGCAACGATCGCCGCCTTCCGCGAGTGCTTCGCGGCGGTTGCCTGATGGTGCGGCGCTTGAGCCTGCGGCTGGCAAGCCTGATCGCCGGCGCCAGTCTGTTGGCCTCCTGCAGCAGCACTGACGGGACCGCTTCAGGCCCCATCAACCTCGAGGGCGGCATACCAGTCGGAGCCGTGCTGGCCCTCAGCGGCAATGCCAACGTCTATGGACAGGACCAGCGGCTGGGGCTCAACCTGGCTCTGGCTGCCCTCAATGGCACCGGCGGCATCAACGGCGCACCGCTGCGGCTGGCCGTTGAAGACAGCGGCAGCGACGACCCAGGTGCCAACGCCGCCATGACCCTGCAGATCAACCGGGGCATGCTGGCAATCATCGGCCCAACGCTGTCACAGCAGGCCTTTGCCGCTGACCCGATCGCCCAGCGCCGTGGGGTGCCCGTGGTGGCACCCTCCAACACGGCGACCGGCATCCCCGAGATCGGTCATTTCATCAGTCGGGTGTCGGCCGCCAGCGACGTGATCGCACCGCTGTCGATCGCCAAGGCACTGCAGCGCAACCCAGGCATCCGCCGGGCAGCTGTGTTCTTCGCCCAGGACGACGCCTACAGCACGGCTGAAACAGCCGTGTTCCAGAAAACGCTGGCAGCCCAGGGACTCAAGCCGGTGACGGTGCAACGCACCAACCTCGCCGACACCGACTTCCAGAGTCAGATCAGCGCCACCCTGGCGCTGCAGCCCGACCTGATCGTGCTCAGCCTGCAGGGTGTCGACGGCGGCAACCTGGTGCGACAACTGCGGGAACTGGGTTATGAGGGCACGATCGTGGTGGGTAACGGCATGAACACTCCGAACATCTACCCGATCTGTCAGAAGTACTGCGACGGCATCCTGATCGCTCAGGCCTACAGCCCCGAGCTGAACACCCCGGTCAATCGGGCCTTTGTCAAAGCATTCACCGCCAACCAGGCCCGCAGTGGCAAAGGGCCGGTGATCCCGCCCCAGCTCACTGCCCAGGCCTACGCCGCCCTGCAGGTGGTGGGCGAGGCTCTGCAACGGCTCGACCGACGCCAGCCACTCAAAGGCATGACCGTGGCTGAGGCCCGCAAGGCGCTGATGCAGGAGATCCTTGGCGGCACCTACCAGACGCCGCTGGGAGAGATCCGCTTCACCCCTGAGGGTGAGGTGGTGCAGAAGGACTTCTA
Organism: Prochlorococcaceae cyanobacterium; assembly: GCA_044235095.1. Taxonomy (GTDB): domain Bacteria; phylum Cyanobacteriota; class Cyanobacteriia; order PCC-6307; family Cyanobiaceae; genus NIES-981. Next base: position 25,761 of record JBIIIC010000003.1, read on the forward strand.
CGTGGCCCAGGTGCGCATGGACCCAGGCGGCCGCAGTGGTCGCTTCGCGCTCTTGCCATGAGCGCTGCCCGGATCCCCTGGCGCGCCGCCCTGGCCCTGGCGAGCACCAGCCTGGTGCTCCTGTCTGCCGGTTGCGCTCGCCCGCGCAGCGACACCCTCAGCCTGGGAGCGGGTCTCGCCCTGACGGGCAACGCCAGCCTGCTGGGGCAGGACGCCCGCATCGGTCTGGAGCTGGCCCAGCAGCAGTTCGGTGCCCTGCCACCGAAGCTCAAGCTGGTGATCGAAGACACCGGCAGCGATGAAGCGGGAGCAACACTCGCCTTTCGCCGTCTGATCAACGCCGATGTGGTGGCGATCCTCGGCCCGTCGCTGTCACAGCAGGGCTTTGCCGTATTCCCGATGGCCGATCGGGCGGGCGTGCCGGCGATGGGGGTCTCGACCACTGCCGCAGGCATTCCCCAGATCGGCCGCTTTGTGAGTCGCATCTCGGCCCCAGTGACCGAGATCGCACCCCGCTCCCTGGCCAAGGCCATGGAGCTGCACCCGGGGATCAGGCGGGTGGCGGTGTTCTTCGCCCAAGACGACGCCTTCTGCAGCTCCGAGACCAAGATCTTCCAGCAGGCCATCAAGGCCAAAGGGCTGGATCTGGTATCGCTGCAACGCACCAGCGTGCAGGAAACCGACTTTCACAAGCCCATCAACGATGCCCTGCGCGCCAGGCCCCAGCTGATCGTGATCTCGGCGCTGCCCAGCGACGGCGGCAATCTGGTCCGCCAGCTGCGAGAACTGGGCTACAGCGGTCCGATCGTCGCGGGTAACGGCCTCAACACCCCGAATATCTATCCGGTGTGCCAGAAGCACTGCGATGGGCTGCTGATCACCCAGGCCTACAACCCCAGCCTCAGCAACCCCAGCAACGCGTCGCTGCTGAAGCTGTACCGCCAGCGCCAGGGGGGCAGCGCGGTGCCGCCACAGGTCACGGCCCAGGCCTATGCCGGCTACCAGGTGATCCACGAAGCCCTGGCCAAGGTTCAACGAACCCTCCCCGATGGCACCAGCCTCATCACGGTGCCTGGCAAGGACCTTCGCCACCGGCTGATGACGACACTGCAGGCGGGCACTTATCAGACCCCCCTGGGCACGATCCGCTTCAGCCCTGAAGGCGAGGTGATCCAACAGGACTTCAGCGTGGCGCGCGTGCGCATGAATCCCGCTGGCAGCAGCGGCCGCTTTGAGCTGCTGCCCTGAGCCATGCAAGACCTGATCCAGTTACTGCTCAACGGCCTCTCAACCGGGGCGGTCTATGCCCTGTTTGCCCTGGGCTACACCCTGGTCTTCTCGGTGCTGGGAGTGATCAACTTCGCCCATGGCGCCGTGTTCACCTTGGGGGCCTATTTCACGTTTCTGTTGATTGGCGGTGCGGTGGGTGCCAATGGGTTGCTGGCGGGTTTGCAGCTGCCGTTTCCGCTGCCGTTCTGGCTGGCGCTGCCATTGGCGGGCCTGGGATCGGCGGCGGTTGCCCTGCTGATTGAGCGGGTTGCCTTTCGCCCACTCCGTGAGCGTGGTGCCGACCCCCTGCTGGCATTGATCACCAGCCTCGGAGCGGGCGTGGTGCTCGTGAACCTGATCCAGCTGCTGGTGGGCGCCGAGAGTTATGCAATCCCAACGAGCAGCCTGGCGGGTCTGCCGGCGGCGATCAACCTGCTGGGGGCCCGGGTGCGCACGGTTCAGCTGCTGCTGCTGGCGGTGGCGGGCTTGCTGCTGGTGGTCCTGAGCCTGTGGATCGACGGCAGCCGCAGTGGCAAAGCTCTGCGAGCAGTCGCCGAAGACCCAGTGACGGCCCAACTGCTGGGCATTCCCAGCGGGCGCATGATCCAGATCGCCTTTGGCCTCAGTGGCCTGCTGGCCGGCATCGCCGGTGGCCTAGTGGGTCTCAGCGTCAGCATCGCTGGTCCCTATTTCGGCATCGGCTACGGACTCAAGGGGTTGGGGGTGCTGGTGCTGGGCGGCCTGGGCAGCGTCACCGGGGCCGTGCTCGGTGGCCTGATCATCGGTCTGGCCGAGGCCTGCGTGCCGGCTGAACTCTCGGGCTACCGCGATGTGCTGGCCTACGGGGTTTTGTTCGTGGTGCTGCTCGTGCGGCCCCAGGGCCTGCTGGGCCGGGTACTGCCCAACAAGGTGTAGAGAGCCACCCGATGGATTCAACCCTGCTTGATGCCAGCCTGCTGACCCAGATGCTGATCGGTGCCCTGCTGGCCCTGTCGGTGTATCTGCCGTTGCGCTGCGGCCAGCTGTCGCTGGCCACCCCAGGGTTCTACGCGATCGGCGGCACCCTGGCGGCGCTGCTCTCGACTCGCATGAGCAGTCTTGGGGGCAGCGACCCGACCTATCCGATCGGCTCCGTGCTGCTGGAGATGGCCTTGGCCGCACTGCTGTGCGGCACGCTGGCGGCCGGCATCGGCAAGCTGGTGATGCGGCTGCGGGGGGTGTACCTGGCGATCGCCACCATTGCCCTGGTCGAGATCTTGCGGGTCTCAACCCTCAACCAGGAAGCCCTTGGCGGAGCCGTGGGCATCTTCGGCATTCCCCAGCCATTTGATGAACCTGCTGGCTACGCGGCGTTCACGCTGCTGTTGCTGGTCCTGGTGTGCTGGCTATGCGAACGGCTTGAGCGCAACCGCCTGGGCCGCGCCATGGCCGCCATCCGTGATGACGAACTGGCCGCCGCCTGCCAGGGCATCGACACCGAGCGCACCAAGCTTGTGGCATTTGTGCTCAGTGCGGTGGTGGCCGGCCTGGTGGGCGTGATCAGCGCTCACTTTCTCAACAGCTGGAACGCCCGCCTTGGCAACTTCGACGCCAGCATCACCACCCTGGCCTTCGTGGTGTTTGGCGGTTCACGCACATGGGCAGGTCCGGTGCTGGGGGGCCTGGTGCTCACTGCCCTGCCTGAAGTGCTGCGGCCGATCGGGGACCTGCGCCTGATCGTCTTTGGCCTGGTGATCCTGATCGGGCCGTTGCTGTTGCCCCAGGGCCTGATCAGCCCGTCGCTGCTCGTCTGGGTACGGGCGCGGCTACCTCGAAGCAACCGCACGATTCAGACCCATGGAGGCCAGCTGTGAAGACACCCCTGCTGGAGACCCGCAGGCTGGGTGTGCGCTTCGGCGGGCTTCAGGCCCTCGAAGCGATCGACCTGCAGATCAACAGCGGTGAGATCTTTGGTCTTCTGGGACCCAACGGCGCCGGCAAGACCACCCTGTTCAACCTGATCTCAGGGGTCACACCCGCCACCGACGGCACTGTGCTGTGGCGAGGCGGCAGCATCAGCGGCCTTGATGCCAGCAGCATCTCCCGGCTGGGCATCGCCCGCACGTTTCAGAACCTGCGGCTGTTTGCGTCGATGAACTGCCGTGACAACGTGTTGGTGGGGCTGCACCGCCAAGCGCGGATTCCCTGGCCCGCGGCCCTGCTTGGCAGCGGCCTTGCCCGGCGACGCCAACATGAACTCCATGCCAGGGCCCAGGAGCTGCTGGAGCTGTTCGAAATCGGCCACCTGGCCGAAAAGAACTCGGCAGAACTCTCTTACGGCGACCGCCGTCGCTTGGAGATGGCCCGCGCTCTGGCCAATGAGCCCGCCCTGCTACTGCTCGATGAACCCGCCGCCGGCATGAACCCCTGTGAAAAAGACCAGCTGCGCGAGCTGATCCACCGCATCCGCGACCAGTGCGACCTCACGATCCTGATCATTGAGCACCACGTCCCGCTGATGCTCGGCCTGTGCGACCGGCTGGCAGTGCTCAACTTTGGTCGCTGCATCGCCCTGGGGAGCCCCGAGGCGGTGCGGCAGAACCCGGCGGTGATCGAGGCCTATCTGGGGGGGGCCAGCTGATGACTGCCAGCGCAGCCAGCAGGCCATCCGTTCCGCTGCTCCAGCTCAGAGTCGTGACGGTGCGCTACGGCGGCATCACAGCTCTCCATGGCATCGACCTGGCTGTAAACCAGGGCGAACTGGTGACCCTGCTGGGTTCCAACGGGGCCGGCAAGAGCACCACCCTGCGTGCCATCTCGGCACTGGTGCCCGCCAGCGGCCAGATCCTTTGGCGTGGGGCTCCGCTGGCGGGTGTGCCAGCCCATCGCCTCCTGAAACTCGGCATCGGCCACTGTCCGGAAGGCCGTCGCGTCCTCAGCCGCCAGAGCGTGGCCGACAACCTTGCATTGGGCGCCTACTGCCGCCGGGATCGCGCCGGCATCGCGGGCGACCTGGAGCGTTGCTACGACCTATTCCCACGCCTGGCCGAGCGGCGCCAGCAGCTGGCCGGAGCCCTCTCGGGCGGCGAACAGCAGATGCTGGCCATTGCCCGGGCGCTGATGGGGCGGCCGGAGCTGCTGCTGCTCGATGAACCCAGCCTGGGTCTGGCGCCCAAGCTGGTGAACGAGGTGATGCGAGCCCTGGCCCAGCTGCACAGCGAAGGCCTCACCATGCTGCTGGTGGAGCAGAACGCCCAGGCCGCACTGGAAATCGCTGATCGCGGCTATGTGTTGGAGGCGGGCCAGCTGACCCTGCAGGGCGCCGCGAAGGAACTGCTGGCCAACCCCAGCTTGCGGGAGGCCTATCTCGGCAGCTGAGCCACAGGTGCTGCCTGACACTGCAGGGTTGAGCAAGCTGGTGACAGTCCGACCGAAACCATGCTGCGCTTCCTGCTCAACGTTGTCTGGTTTGTACTGGGCGGCTTCGTGATGGGCCTGGGCTGGTGGCTGGCCGGGCTGGTGGCCGCCATCACGATCGTTGGCATCCCATGGGCAAGGGCCTGCTTTGTGATCGGCACCTTCTCCTTCTGGCCCTTCGGCCAGGAGGCCGTGAGCCGGCGTGAGCTCACGGGCCGGATGGACTTCGGCACCGGGCCCCTGGGGCTGGTGGGCAACGTGATCTGGTTTCTGGTGGCAGGCTGGTGGCTGGCCATCGGCCACCTGAGCTCGGCCCTGGCCTGTTTCATCACGATCATCGGCATTCCCTTCGGGATCCAGCACATCAAGCTGGCCCTGATCGCCCTGGCCCCGATCGGCATGCAGGTGGTGCCCAGCCGCCGCTGAGTCCAGCCTCTCGGCATTGAGCCACTTCGCACCCACCCCCAAGGGAGGAGGATCTCGCCACATGAGCGGGCAGAACCAGCAAAAGCGACATAGGGTCCGCCTATTCGGCTAGCCGCCATGGCTCCTGAGCGCTTCTTCCTGGAACTCGACCCACCGGATGCCACGCTCAGGGACCAACCCCATGTGGTGATCGTGGGGGGCGGATTCGCCGGCCTCAAGGCCGCCCATGCCCTTGCAGGCAAGGCAGTGCGGGTCACCCTGATCGACCGCCGCAACTTCAACCTGTTCCAGCCCCTGCTCTATCAGGTGGCGTCGGGGCTTGTGTCGCAGACCGATGTGGCCTCACCGCTGCGCCAGCTGGTGGGCCAGGCCCCCAACGTGCAGATCCTCCTGGGTGAGGTCGACGACCTCGATGTCGACGCGAAGGAGGTGATCTTCAACGAGCGCCGCTACCGCTACGACCAGCTGATCCTGGCGGCAGGCGCCACCAGCAGCTATTTCGGCCACGACGATTGGCGCGCCTTCGCCACGCCGATGAAGACCCTGGAGGATGCCGCCGCCATCCGCCGCCAGGTGCTCAGTGCCCTTGAGGAGGCGGAGCAGACTCCCGATCCGCAGCGCCGGCAGCTGCTGCAGTCGGTGGTGGTGATCGGCGGCGGGCCCACCGGCTGTGAGCTGGCGGCGTCGCTCAACGACCTGATGCACCACACGCTGGAGCGGGATTTCAAACAGCTCGACCCGCAACAGTGCACCGTGACCCTGGTGGATCCGGGCGACCGGGTGCTGCGGGCCATGGACCCCCAGCTCTCGGAGGCTGCGGGCAAGCGCCTCCTGCACAACGACGTGCAGCTGCTGCTGGGGGGGCGGGTGAAGACGATGGAGGCCGGCCGGGTGGTGGTGGATACGACCGCCGGCGAACGCATCCTCGAGGCCGGCACCATCTGCTGGACCGCCGGAGTGAGTGCCTCACCACTCGGCAAGCTGCTGGCCGAGCGCTGCAGCGGGCTGGATGTGGACCGCGGCGGCCGCGTGGTGGTGCTGCCGGACTTCTCCATCCCCGGCCACCCCGAGATCCGCGTGGTGGGCGATCTCTGCAGCTACAGCCACACCGCCGACGGCAAGCCCCTGCCCGGCATGGCCGGTCCGGCCGTGCAGATGGGCGGCTGGGTCGCCCGCGACATCCTGGCCCGCATCCAGGGCGAGGAGCACAGGCCGTTCGTGTTCAACGATTTCGGCAGCATGGCGGTCATTGGGCCGCTGTTTGCCGTGGCCAACCTGCGCGGCCTGAAGGTGAGCGGACCGCTGGGCTGGCTGCTCTGGGGGCTGGCACACCTGGCCTTCATGCCCGACAAAGAAAATCGCCTCACCCTGCTCACCAAGTGGCTCTGGGTGATCGCCACCCGCGAGCGCTCGGCTCTGGTGATCACGTCTGAAGCGAGCTGAACAGAACTGCAGCCAGGGAGCTGGCTGACCGCCATCGGGGGTGAAGGTCGTTGGCCTCAGAGGAGCCGGCGGTGCACCCGGCTGAGAATCAGAGCAATCAGGATCGCCACGTACAGCTGCCCTGCCACGGTAATCACGGTGGCCATCACCTGGGCGGTGACACTGGCCGGGCTGAGCACAGCAGTGCCCACCGTGGTGAGCAGTCCGAAGGATGCCGCCATCAATGCCGGGCCCGCCGTGAGAACGGGGCTGTGGCCTGCGGCAACCGGAGGCAGGACAGCCAGCTGAAAGCCTGCAGGATCAAGCACCCACAGGGCTGTGAGCAACAGACCACCGGCAATGCCGAGGGTGAAGTAACCCGAAGCGGCCCCCAGCACCACGGACACGGTGACGAAAGGCTCACGGATCAACGTGCGCACCTTGCGCACCGTGGACAGAATCAGAAACAACACCCAAACCAGCACGTGCGGGAAGGTGAGACCGGCCGCCATGGCGGGGGAGCGCACCAGCGCCACGTGCCACAGCAGCTCCAGGCCCAGCGCCAGCCCACCAAGGCCGTACACCAGGGGCCGCGTGCGCTGCAGCACTGAGTAGCGGCTGAGAAAAACCATCAGCACCAGCGCCAGCAAGCAGAGCATCAGCGAGAGCACCCAGGGCTGATGCTGCGACACAGGGAGCAGCAGCAGCAGGGCCATCTGCGTCAACAGGGTGATGCGGTAGCCGAAATGGCGATGGCGGATCCGCTGCAGCGACTGGCGCGTGAGCCTCACAATCCGGGGCTGCTCTGCATGATGCCGCCATCCGCAAAGATGCTGGTGGCGGTGATGTAACTGGCAGCATCACTGGCCAGGAAAGCCACCACCTTGGCGATCTCCGAAGGCTGGGCCATCCGCCCCATCGGGATGGCGGCATTGAGCTTGGCCAGCAGCTCGGGGTTGTTCATCGTGGAGTCGTTGATCGGGGTAGCGACGGCCCCGGGCCCCACATTCACGATCGTGACCCCCTTGGACGCCAACTCCACGCCGGCGGTGCGGGTGAGCATGCGTACGCCCCCCTTGGCCACGCAGTAGGGGGTGTTGTTGGGCATGGGCCAGTCCTCATGCACCGAGGAGATGTTGATGATGCGGCCACCGCTGCCCTGGGCAATCATCTGCTTGGCTGCATATTGGGTGGCGAAGAACACTCCGCGCAGGTTCACGTTCAACACCTTGTCGAAATCCTCAGGGGTAGTGTCGAGGATCGACGTGCGCGTTTCGATGCCGGCGTTATTCACCATCACATCGAGGCGGCCATAGCGGTTCACCGCCTCCTGCACCAGGCGCTGAAGGTCGTCGAGCTTGGACACATCGGCCTGCACGCCAATGCAGCTGCCGCCCAGCTCGCCGATCTCCTCTTCGATCGCCTCGGTGGCCTCCGGATGGGAGCGGTAGTCGATCACCACCTTGGCCCCCAGCCGGGCCACTTCCTCCACGATCGATTCACCAATGCCGCTGTTGCCACCGGTCACAATGATCACCTTGCCCTTGAGAAAGTTCGAGAGGTTCTCAAAGGCGTAAGGGTTGGATACGGTCATGGGGAAATCAGAATGGGCGATAGGCCCTTGCTAGACGGACGCTAGTGAGATCGGCGATACCGCGCTGCAACCTGCAACAACAGATCCACAACGGATGACGGCACCGCAGCGTGCATGGCCGCCGCGGCAATAGCAGACGCCAGAGCCGAGCACTGCCATCTGGGTATTCCTGAGCGGAACGCCGAGCAACTGGTTCAGACCACCGCCTTGATGAACTGCAGGATTCGAGCGAAGGCCACGGTGTCAAGACCCAGCCACAGGCCGTTGACGATCAGCACGGCAATGCGGCCAGAGCGCGTGATACCGCTGCTGGTGGGCTTGCCCTTGTTGAGCAGTGTGTGGATCGCCATTCACAGCGCCACAGTGACATTTGTGGCGGTCTGCCTAGCTTGAAGGCACCCCACATGAACCTGGCGCCCATGGCTGCCGGTGCCATCCGCAGGGCCATCCACACCCATTGCTCCGCCAAACCCCTGGCCACCTGCGGCCAGGGGGTCGAGATGGGCAACCTGCAGGCCTTGCGCAGAATTGAATACGCACACCATGGATGATCCCTTCAGCCTGGCGCCCCAACCGAAGGAATACTGGCATCTCTGGACCGGCGACGACGGCATCAGCCGTCAGACCCTGTGCCGGTTCAGAGACTTTGCATCATCCCCCCTCAATCCTGGGGTGGCCCCCCAGTGGAGTGCGCCGCTGATGGAGGAAGGCAACAGTCTTCTGACCCTGCTGCCGGTGGGCTGGCTGGGGGAATGGCACGAAAATCGCGTGCCCAAGTGGATCTTCGTGCTCAGCGGCTCCTGGTTCGTGGAGAGCATGGACGGTGAGCGCCACATCTTCGGCCCCGGAGAGTTCAGCTTTGGCGGGGATCAGCGCTGTCGCAAGCTCGACGATGGCCGCTGGGGGCATCTCTCCGGCCAGGTGGGAGACGAACCCTGCCTGCAGTTGATCGTGCAGCGCAACGATGACGCCTGGATGCAGGCGCCGCCAGGCTTTTTCTCCTGAATGGCGATGGCGCCCACCCCCGCCTGCGTCGAGGTTCACGACCCGCGCTTCGAGCAGCTGGTGCTGTTCAACGCCGAGCTGGAGGCGCTGGCCGCGGGCTTCCGCTGGCTGGAGGGGCCCGTGTGGTTCGGCGACCACCGCTGCCTGCTGTTCAGCGATATCCCGAACAACCGCACCCTGCGCTGGAGCGAGCAGCACGGCGTGAGCACCTTTCTGGAGCCATCGGACTTCGCCAACGGCCAGACCCGCGACCTGCAGGGGCGGCTAATCCAGTGCCACCACCGCAGCCGCTGCCTCACCCGCCTGGAGCACGACGGCAGCACCACCACCCTGGTGAGCCAGGCCCGGGGCAGACCCCTCAATGCCCCCAACGACGTGGTGGTGAAGGGCGACGGCTCGATCTGGTTCAGCGATCCGCTCTATGGCCTGATGAACGACTACGAAGGCGGCCGCCAGAAATCGGAACAGCCGCCGGCCCTCTACCGGCTCGAGCCGGACACGGGCGAGATCACGGCCGTGGCCATGGATTTCGACGGCCCCAACGGGCTGGCCTTCTCCCCGGATGAACAACTGCTCTATGTGGCAGAGTCCGGCGCCCCCGGCGCCAGCGAACCGCGCCAATACATCCGCCGCTTCCGCTTGAGCCGCGATGGCCGCAGCCTCAGTGGCGGCGAAGTGTTTCACACGATCAGGCCGGGCTGGGCCGATGGCTTCCGCCTCGACGAGCACGGCAATCTCTGGTGCGGCGCCGCCGATGGCGTGCATGTGATCGCCCCCGATGGCGCCCTGCTCGGCAAGGTGCTGGTGCCGCAACGCGTCAGCAATCTCTGTTTCGGCGATCGCTTCGGCAGTCGCCTGTTTCTCTGCGCCTCCACTGCCCTCTACGCCCTGTTCACGAACACCCGCGGCGCCACCTGGCAGCGCTGAAATCCAAGCCCCTCTCCTCCCCCTCCCGACCCATGGCCAACCCCCAGCTCGAAACCTTCCTCAGCCAGGTGAAAGGGGATCCTGCGCTGCTGCAGCGCTTCAGCGCCTGCGCCAACCTCAACGCCATCGCTGAACTGGGGGCGGAACTGGGCTTCCAGTTCAGCGGCGTGGATCTGGTGAAGCACCAGGCCGAGGCCACTCTGCGGCTGAGCGACAGCGAGCTGGAGGCCGCCGCCGCCGGCGTGGAGCTGGAGGGCCACCTCTGGCTGATGAAAATCGTGTGGAGCTGAAGGCGATGCGTTCTGCCCTTGCCCTGGAGTTGGCCGATGCCGAACGGCTGCTGGCCGCCACCCTGGCCGAAGCCTGCCGGGATGGATCGCCCGTGGCCGCTGCGGTCGTGGATGGGGGCGGCCGGTTGATCACCTTCCGCCGCCTGGATGGCGCCAGCCCGGCCGCCGCTGAAGCGGCGATCGCCAAGGCCCGCATGGCCGCCCTCAGCGGTCACGACACCACTGGGCAGGAGGCGGCCATCAACGGCGAGCGGCCGGCCCTGCTGCAGCTGGCCTCTGTGCTGGGCCAACCGGCGGCGGCCATGGGCGGCGGCATCGCCCTGCGCTGGCAGGGGGAGCTGCTAGGCGGGCTGGGGGTGTCAGGCATGACGCCCCAGCGCGATGGCCAGATCGCCGCAGCCGGCGCCGGGGCCCTGGCCCCCTGGCCGCACCTGGAGTCGGTGAGCTTCAGCTGCGCCGACGCCGAGGCCTGCGCCGCCTTCTTCTGCAGCGAGCTGGGCTGCCGCCGCCTCGATGCGATCGAGCCGGGCCCGGGCTTCGCCAACCTGATCGGCCTGCCGGGGGCGCGGCTGAAGCTGGTGCGGCTGGCCCTGGGCCGCGAGCGGCTGGAGCTGCTGGAGGTGCAGGGGCTGGGCCCCGGCCAGCGGCCGGGGCGCCCCTTTCCCGCAGACAGCCGCAGCAACGACCTCTGGTTTCAGCACATCTGCATCGTGGTGCGGGATCTGGAGCAGGCCAGCGGGCCGCTGCGCCGGGCGATCGCCGCCGGCGAACTGCAGCCCATCTCTTCAGCGCCCCAGCGGCTTCCAGACTGGAACAGCGCCGCCGCCGGCATCGAGGCCTTCAAGCTGCACGGCCCTGAAGGCCACTGCCTGGAGTTGCTGCAGTTCCCGGCCGATAAGGGCGACGCCCGCTGGCATGGGCTCGACGACGCCACCAGCTCCGATCCGGCCGGGGTGGTTCTGGGCATCGACCACAGCGCCATCGGCATCAGCGACACCGAGCGCAGCTGCCGCTTCTACGAGGAACTGCTGGGGCTGCACCTGGGCGGCGACGGCATCAACGAGGGGCCGGAGCAGGACGGGCTCGATGGCCTGAGCGGCACCCGGGTGCGGATCACGGGCCACCGGTGCCCCAGCGGCGCCGGCATCGAGTGCCTCGACTACCGCACCCCGGCCGGCGGCCGGCCGATGCCCACCGATCTGGGCCCCCAGGACCGGGCCCACGGCCAGCTGCGCCTGCTGGTGGGCGATGGCCCCGCCCAGCTGGAGGCGATCGCCGCAGGGGTGGAGCAGTATGGCGGCCGGCTGCTCAGTCCTGGAGTGGTGACGCTCTCCAGCCAGGAAGCCGAGAGTCTGGGATTTCAGGCGGGTCTGCAGGTGAGCGATCCCGATGGCCACCGTCTGCAGCTGGTGGTGCGTTGAGGCAGCCAGGCACCATCCAGGCCCACCTGCCGACTGGGTCACCATCCCTGCAGGGCACACCATTGCCGATGGCATTGCTGCGAGTGGCACTGGTGGCTGGCCGTAGCCGAGCATCGATAAGCTTGACGCTCAAGGAATAAACAGGGCCCAGTGGATCAACCGGCCAATCATGAGCTCGATCATGAGCTCCTTGAGCTGATCGGCGGTTGGCAGCAGAGGCTGATGCTCTGGGCCGAGAACGGCCTGCTTGCGAAGGCAGCAAGAATCGCGCTCACCCTGCCTGATCCCCACCCCGAACTGGATCAACTGGTTGCAAAGATCGCCACTGGAGATTTCACAGACCTCCCTCCGGTGATTCCACTGGACTGGGATGACATGGAGGGCAGCGCCTGTGCCTATGCACCCGAAAGAGGGCTGATTCTGATCAACCGGGAGTGGCTGTCAGGCGCGGTGGACGAGCAGGTTTTCGCCGTGTTCACCGAACAGCTCGGCCACCACCTTGATGTTCTCTTCAACCCGGTGGATACCCCGGGCGACGAGGGGGAGATCTTCCTCGAATGCCTGCGCATGGGGGAACCCGGTGAGGGAGCCCGTGCCATGTTCCACAACGAGGAAGCGCACGGGGTGGCGCATCTCGATGGGGAAACGATCGCCGTCGAGGATGCCGGAGTGGGGGCCTTCTGCCTCGACCTGCGCGACTTGCCCCATCCATGCGAACCCCCTGCACCATGAGTCCCCGCCTGCTCTGCGCAGAGCCCCAGCACCCCCTGAACAGGCTGATCGCCGAGAGACTCGGAGTTGCTTCAACCCATCCCCTCACGGCGCAGGCTGGCGACGACGGGCCAGTGGTACTCGTGCAGACCGTCGCCACCCCGTTGCCGCTGCATGGCGCCCCCGCGGGGGAACCTCGGCTGGTGATCGCGCCCTGGCACCTGGAGCTGCCCGATCCGCTGCCGGGTACCGCCCTGCTGCGCCACGGGCCTCTGGTGTCCGATCTCCATCCTCACGATGAGGCCATCACCCTGCAGCGGCTGCTGCTCTGGCCCTACGGCAAGGAGGCGCTGGCCTGGCTGGCCGATCAGGATCTGCTTGACGCGATCGAAGACTGGCTCTGCGATCCCTGGCAAGGTGAACGCTGGCTGGAGGGGCCGGAGGCCTTCAGCGCGGAACAGTCGGCAGCCGCCATCAGCGCCGTGCTGCAGGCGGCACTGGCCAGCCCCGAGGCCTTCACCGCGCTCAAATTCCAGAGCTGTGACACCGATGGCGACCAGCTGCTCAACCCTGAGGAAGTGCGCAGCACACTGCTGCGGGCCGGGGTGAGCGCCAGCGAGGCCAACTGGGCGCTGGAACTGCTGGGCAGCAGTCATGGAGTCGATGCCGCACTGTTCTGCGATGGTCTCGGCCCCGCCCTGGAGGCCGCCCTCGCCGAGCAGCAGGCAATGGTGCAGATGGTGCGGCTGGATCCGACCGCGGCCGTGGCCGAACTGCTTCTGCATGGCTGGAGTGACGCTGCCGCCTCTGGCTTTCATCAGCGGCCCGCACCGGTGCGTCCAGCCGCCGGTATCACCCTCTGCAAAGGCAGAACTCCGCTGATGCGGGCGCTGCGGGCCAGGGCCGTCGACTGGATCCCGGTGGAGATCGTGCCTGCCCTTGGGGTGATCAGTCGGCGGGCCGGCCGCCTTGAGGGGCAGAGCGCGCTGCTGTTCACCTACCGGCGCCGCGATGGCCGTGTGGATCTGCTCGAGCGCAGCCTGGATTTCCGCCTCTTCGACCTGCGTGACCAGGACATCCACGACGGTGGCGAGGTGGTGACCTGGCGTCAGGGGGATCTGGAACGGAGCCTCACGTTGGTGGAGCAACGGCTGGTGGCGCTGCGGGTGCGAGGCCACTGGGGCGACCTGCATCGGGCCGAGAGACTGCTAATCCGAGGCGAAGCGATGCCGCCCTGGATGCGGGTGCTGTTCCGCCGCAGCGGAGAGTTCCAGCTGCAGCAGGAGCTGCCGCGGGCACCGGCCGATCTGGTCTGCCGCTGTGCCCGCGTGCGCTGCGAACAGGTAGCGGAACTGATCCGTCAGCAGCCCTCCCTGAGCGTCGAAGCTCTGGCCCGGCAGACCAGGGCGACCACTGTCTGCGGCGGCTGCATCCCGATGTTCGAGAGCTGGCTGGCGGTGGGGGGCCCAATGCCCCCTGGCGCCGATGTAGGGGGGGCGACGCCCCTGCCCATGGCCGGCAGCAAGGTTCAGCCCGTGGTGGCGACCTGTTCATCGCTGCTGCCGATTCACGACAAGCGCGGCGAGGCCACGATCTTTCTCCAGCAGTGCTACAGCGAACAGAATCTGGATGACGTGCTGCAGCCCCGCCTGGAGGAGGTGGACGAACAGCTGCAGCGTGAAGGCTCCTACAGCCATACCTACGACGAACTCGCGAATGGCGCTCGGCTGGCCTGGCGGAATTCCACCCGCTGCCTCGGCCGGCATCTCTGGCATGAGCTGGATGTGCGCGACCGCCGGGAACTCGAGAGCGAGGAGGAGATGTTCAATGCCATCATCGATCACATTGCCGCCTCCACCAACGGCGGAGAGCTGCGCTCCACGATCACGGTGTTCAAGCCGGATGGGCGGCGGATCTGGAATCCCCAATTCTGCCGCTATGCCGGCTACCGGCAGCCCGATGGCTCCATTCTGGGGGATCCAATGCAGCTGGAGCTCACCGATGTCCTGCTGGCCATGGGCTGGGATCCAGGGGAACGGGGCCGGTTTGATCTGCTCCCGATCGTGATTCAGCTTCCCGGCCGGTCACCACGCTGGTTTGAGCTACCGCAGGAGCTGATTCTGGAGGTGCCGATCCGCCATCCGCACTACAGCTGGTTTGCTGAGCTGGATCTGCGCTGGTATGCCCTTCCAGCGGTGAGCAACATGGCCTTTGATTGCGGCGGCATTCAGTACACAGCCTCCCCATTCAACGGCTTCTACATGGGCACCGAGATCGGCGCGCGCAACTTCGCCGACACCGATCGCTACAACCAACTGCCTCTGATTGCAGAGAAGCTGGGCCTGGATACGCGTTCTGAACGCAGTCTGTGGCGCGATCGCGCTGTCGTGGAGCTCAACGTGGCCGTGCTGCACTCCTATGAACAGGCTGGGGTGCGAATGGCCGATCACCACACCCTGACCCGATCCTTCATGGAGTTCAACGCCAGCGAACATCAATGCGGACGCAGGGTGCAGGTGGATCCTCGCTACGTCGTGCCGCCGATCTCAGCTTCCCTCACACCCACCTTCCATGCCAGCTTTGACGGCGAACAGATCCTGAAGCCCAATTTCTTTCTCCAGCCCGATCCCTGGCTGAAAGACCCGACTCAGCCTTCCCAGAGGTGCCCCATCACCCATGGCTGAGACCAAAGAGCCACGAGACTGACTTGATCCAAAGCACTCCGGCTTCAGCCAGGGGATCACGGGCAGTTCACCCCACCGCGGCCTGCCGCTCTCCAGGCCTGAAAGCAGCGGTTGGTGGGATCCAACATGAGGGGTCGGAACAGGACATTGCGCGGACCATCGATCAACTGCTGCTGATTGATCCAGGTGCCGGGCGCAGGCACGATCGTGGTGAAGCGCAGGGCATCTGCCACCGGCGTTCCTGTCAGCGTCGGGGTAGGCACCACCGGCTCCGGACCGAAGCTGCCGGCCGCAATGGAGCCACCGGTTCGGCGACCGCCCGCCACCAGGCAGAACTACCCCAACTTGGCAGCGCATAGAGCTGGGGATCGATCTCCACTTTCAAGTTTGAAGGGGGCCACGGGGGCATCGCCGCAGGCCCCAGCCTTGAGCTGGCCATCACGACGCTCCCACAGGCCACGGGACAGCGGTCAGGTTCAGGGAACGCGGAGGCCTGGTGGCTGTGGCATCCACGGGAACGCGCCGCAGCGCCGACAGCGGCACCAACGGATGTCGCAATCCCAGATCACCGCTGCAAACCCTTTCAGCCCGACATGGTCAACCACAACTCACACGCGACTCGCACGCCGGCGGGCGATCAACACCGCGCCGATCCCGATCAATCCTGCAAAGCTCGCCAGCAGGCCGTTCTGGTGGCCGATCACCCCCCACAGATAGCCGCAGGCCACCGCCAACACCGCCACAAGGGAGCAGACCCCTGTCAGCACCCTGCGCCAGGGCCTGCAGCCAGCCAGCGGCGTCCTCATGCTCGACAACCCCACCAGCCCGTACACCAGCAGGAAACTGAGCACGGTGATTCCTCCAAACAGGTTGTAAAGCGTTTCAGGAGGCAGGCCCCGCTGCACCAGCACGGCACCGAAGCCGATGATCGGCAGCCCCAGGCCCACCAGGGCTGGCGCCGGGGTCTGGAATCGGGGGTGAACGGCAGCCAGCTGCCGAGGCAGCACCCCCTGCCGGGCCAGCCCCAGGCCCAACCGGCCAAAGGCCGTGAGGCTGCCCAGGCTGCTGCCGAAGAGGCAGAGGAACGTGCCGAACTGGATCCAACGGCCGGAACCGGTCTGCCCGAGCTGATCGGCCAGCAGGGTGATCGGATCGAGGGCCGTGCGCTGCGCAGCCGGTAACCAGCCCAGCCCTTCGGTGAGCACCACCGCCCAGAACAGAAACAGCCCACCGGCCACCAGCACCGCAGTCCGCAGGGCCCGGGGCACGGCCTGCTCCGGCCGCAGCGCCTCCTGACCGAGGTTGGCGGCGCTCTCGAATCCCATGAAGCTGAGCACGGCCACCATCAGGCCGGCGCGCACCTGGGCGCCCGTGTCGCCGATGGGGTCGATCGCCCGCAGGTCAGCCTGTGCCCCTCCCTGATGCAGCACCACCAGGCAGAGCCCGAGCACGATCAGCACCGAGACGGTCTCGGTGAGCAGCATGGTGGTGGTGGAGAGACGCACGTCTCGGCGAGCCAGGTCCAGGCTGACCAGGCCGCCTGCCAGAAAGGTGGCCAGGGGTAGGGGCGGCATTCCCATTGGTTTCAGCAGAACGCTGAGATAGGACCCGAGAAAGGCCATGCAGGCCAGGGCCGCGGCGCCGTAGCCCAGCAGCATCGCCCAACTGGCAAGACCCCCGACACCCTGGCCCAGGCCCACCTCCACGTAACCGGCGATGCCGGTGGGCCGGGCGGGCTCATGCCGGAAGAGCACCAGCGTTTCGCTCACCAGCAGGATCACCGCGAGGGCGATGGCGTAGGCCAGCCAGGTGGCCCGGCCGGCAGCCTGCTGCACATCAGGGATGTTGAGGACCGCCGTGAGGGTGAGCCCGACCGTGGCCAGGGACTGGCCGAGGATCGCCGCTGGGCCCAGACAGCGGCGCAGCCCGGTTGAGGGGGAGGGTGGGGGTGGCACTGACATTGCGGAGACTGGCGTGGACCTGCTGGCGGGGTGAGCAGGTGAGCGCGATCATGGGGTATCCACAGCTCCCGCCCGCACCAGCAGCACCACCACCGAACGGGCCTGAACCTGATACGCGTGGTCGGGCAGCAGGGGCGCCTCCCCCCAGGCGACGATGTCGTCGGGGCTGGGCTGGGCGGTGTCGATCCAGCGATGCCAGCAGCCATCCGCCAGGCCGGTGGGCGGCAGGACAAAGCGCAGAGGCTGCCACCAGGCATTCACCATCACGTGCATCTGAAACCGGTGCTCAGTGCTGGTGTGGGTGAAGGCCAGGGAGTGGGAGTCGGGACCCCAGTCGGGCTTGTGGGGCTCCACGCCATGCCACTCCAGCGCGCAGCGCCGCAACAGCTCCGCCAGTGACAGCGGCAGCTGATCCACCACCACATCGCGCCGCTGCCGGTAGGCGATCAGCTCGCGGGTGAAGCGCAGCAGGTCGGACTGGCGCTCCACCAGGGTCCAGTCGAACCAGCTGATCGGGTTGTCCTGGCAGTAGGCGTTGTTGTTGCCCTGCTGACTGCGGCCCACCTCGTCGCCCATCGCCAGCATCGGGGTGCCCATCGCCAGCATGAGCAACACCAGGAAGTTGCGCATCTGGCGGTGGCGCAGCTCCAGCACAGCAGGATCGTCGCTGGGCCCCTCTGCGCCGCAGTTCCAGCTGGCGTTGTCATCGGTGCCGTCGCGGTTCTGTTCGCCGTTGGTCTGGTTGTGCTTGCTGTTGAAGCTCACCAGGTCGGCCAGGGTGAAGCCGTCATGGCAAGTGATGAAATTCACGCTCTCCTCAGCTTCCCGCTGGCGCGGCCCATAGATGTCGGGACTGCCGATCAACCGCTGGCCCACGGCCCAGGCCAGGCCGGCATCCCCCTTGAGAAAGCGGCGCAGATCATCGCGGAAGCGCCCGTTCCATTCCTGCCAGTTGTCGCCTACAAACCGCCCCACTTCGTAGAGGCCGGCGGCGTCCCAGGCCTCAGCGATCAGTTTGGTGCCGGCCAGCTCCGGGTCGCTGTCGAGGTCGAACAGGATCGGCGGGCGCGGCACCGGTTCGCCACTCTCATCGCGGGAGAGCACGGCGGCCAAATCGAAGCGGAAGCCATCCACATGCATCTGCCGCACCCAGTGCCGCAGGCTGTGACGAATCAGCCGGCGCACCACCGGATTGTTGGCATTGAGGGTGTTGCCGCAGCCGGTGTCGTCGATGTAATCGCCGCCCCCCGGATCCAGCAGGTAGTAGTCAGCCTCCGCCAGACCCCGGTAGGCCAAGGTGGGGCCATCGGCACCTCCCTCCGCCGTGTGGTTGAACACCACATCGAGGATCACTTCGATTCCGGCGCGGTGCAGGGCCTTCACCATGTCTCTGAATTCGTTGAGCACCGCCAGCGGATCGCGGCCATCCCCGCAGCTGTAGCCCTGATGGGGCGCCAGGAAGCTGATCGGCTGGTAGCCCCAGTAATTCACCAGCCCGGCCGGCGCCGCCTGGGGGTCAAACTGAAACACCGGCAGCAGCTCCACAGCGGTCACACCCAGCTGCTGGAGATAGGGGATTTTCTCGATCAACCCCTGGAACGTGCCCGCCTGCTGCGGCGATACCCCCGAACTGGGATCGGCGGTGAAGCCACGCACATGCAGCTCGTAGATCACCGTTTCCCGGGCCGGCCGGCGCAGGGGCCGATCCCCTTGCCAGTCGTAGCTGCTGAGATCAGCCACCACACTCTTGATGGCCTGGGCCCAGCCGCTGTTGCCGTTGCGCCGCTGGCCTCGCTCGCGCTCATAGCCGGGGGGAATCGCCAGGGCCAGGGCATAGGGATCGAGCAGGAGCAGGTCGTGGTCAGCCTTCGGACCAACCCCCTGAAATCCATACAGCTGCCCGGGCGCCAGCCCCTCCACAAAGCCATGCCAGTAGTGGCCTGAGCGATGCGCTTCGCCCTCGAGCGGAAGGATTGCCCACGGCTCCGGATCATCCTGGGCGGCAAACAGACACAGGGATAGGCGCTCCAGATCGCGACCAAAGAGGCTGAAATTCACGCCGGTGGCACAGGGCGTGGCCCCAAGCGGAGCACTGGCACCAGGGGTGAGGCGCAAGCTGCCGGACATCACCATGACCTGTGTGCCGATTGACATGAAGTCTGGTCGCTCCTGGCCAGCCTGAGTAGGTTGCCAACCAATGCATGGGGCAGCGACATGGAGATCACCGTGGTGGAGCTTCTGGTGCCCGACGCACCCTCCACCCTGGGGCAGATAGCACTGCTCGGGCTGCGGCTGTTCATGGGCATCTGCTTCATCCGCCACGGCTGGCCGAAGCTGCGCAATCTCAGCACCTGGGCCGAAGCGCTGAAAACACCGAAGTGGCTGTGTTTTCTCTCGGCAGCGTCGATGTTTGGCGCGGGCATCGCCCTGCTACCCGGCCTGCTCACACCCCTGGCTGCTCTTGCCATTCTCGTGTCGATGGCCTATGCCATGGTGCTGGAGATCCAGCTGGACTTTCCCTTCATTGCACCTGATCCCTATCAAATACCAGCCGGTGATTACGCCGGTCCGATGGGTGTCGGCGAGCCTCCGAGCTGGGAGAAAGCAGCCATGTATGTGGTGATGTGTCTTGTGCTGATCGGTTGTGGTGGTGGCCTATTCTCCATCGACAATCTGCTGATCGCCGACCTGATCAAGGTTGCCTTCAGCTGAGCGCCAACGCCACGCACGATCCTGCTGCAAGCCCTGGAACTGGCAGTTCGCAACTGTCCTGCCCTGGCCGTACAGGCTGGTGGCGAGCGGGAACGCCAAGGACGGAAGCGCTCGGTGCAGGGCCGTTTCTGGCCTGCGCTGGCCTTGGAATTGGAAGTCGCCAAAAAGAACGATGGCGACGGCCTGCGTCAGCTCCAGCTGAATGTGAGCCTCGCCTACGACGGGCTGCAATTGGCAGAGCAGCTCTGGCGGGTTCGGCGGGCCGTGGTGGACAAGAACATCGTGGTGCCCGATGAGGTGGAGGCACTCAAACGCTCGGGGCTGGTGCCGCGGCAGAAACAGACTGATGCCCAGCGCCTGAGCCGTCGGCGCCAGCTGAGCAACGCCAGCTGAGCAACCTTCTCAACGTGCCGTTCGACATCGCCCTCACCACGCCGCCCTGGATCGCCGACCCGCAACGGCATCTCGAGAATCTGGCCCTCAGCACCGGCATCCACCAACCTGGCGACACCCCCAACGGAGCAGCATTCAGCGCCCCAGCCGTACCCGGAGGTGCTCACCCACCCGCAAGGCATTGGCAATGGCCGTGAGAGAAGGATTCACAGCGCCGATCGTGGGCATAAAGCTGGTATCCACCACGTAGAGATTATCGAGTTCGTGGGCCTTGCAGTTGAGGTCGAGCACAGAGGTGGCCGGATCGCTGCCGAAACGGCAGGTGCCGGCCTGGTGACCCACCGCCGCAATACTCATCGTGCTCTTGATGTAGATCTGTCGCTCCACCAGGTGGTTGCGAAGATACAGCCGATCGAGCATGGCGGTAAGTCGGCCATACAACCGCTGGGCCGCGGTCTGGTTGTTCGGGGTGTAACTCAGATGAATGTGGCCCTGGGAGTCGATCGTCACCCGGTTGTCGGGGTCAGGCAGATCTTCTGAGGAAATCCAGAAGTCGAGAGCATGCTCAGCGATCTTGTCCATCGACCAACCAGGCATCAGGAAGGTTTCCAGCGGCGCATAGCCCTTCATGATGGTGCCGTTAGTCTTACCGGTCATCTGGATATTGCCCATCGGGTAGTCGAAGTCGGCGTCCCCCAGATACCAGTCGTTGATGGAGATGGTTTTCTGGAACACGGTGGTATTCGGCTCATGGGCCAGGGCCACCATGGCCTTGCTGTTGTGAAACATGTAGTTGCGGCCCACCTGATCGGAGCCATTGGCCAGGCCGCGAGGGTGCTTGTCGTTGGCCGACATCAGCAGCAGACGGGCAGTGTTGGCTGCGCCACAGCTCACCACCACCACATCGCCGCTCACCTGCAGCGTTTCGCCATCGCGCTGCAGCTCCACCGACGTCACACTGCGACCGCTGGCATCGGTGTGCAGGCGACGCACCTCGGCGCGGGTGAGCAGCGACACATGGGAACTGGCCAGGGCAGGCCTCATCCCCAGCACCTCGGCGTCGCTCTTGGCGTGCACCAGGCAGGGGAAGCCATCGCAGCAGTTGCACCTGCGGCAGCGGCTGAAGGCCATGTTGGCCTCATCCAGCATCACGCCACTGGGGGCATGAAAGGGGTGCAGACCGGCGGCCCGCAGATCATCCACCAGCTTCTGGATACGGGGCTCGTGCGCTACCGGGGGGTGGGGATAGGGCCCGCTGCACGGAGGCTCCGTGGGGTCCTCCCCCCGCTGGCCGTGCACGTGATACATCTCCTCGGCCCGCTGGTACCAGGGCTCGAAATCGCTATAGCGCAGCGGCCAGGCGGGCGAAACGCCGTCGTGGTGCACCAGCTGCTCAAAATCCTGCTGGCGCAGCCGGAAATGGGCCGCGCCATACATCTTGGTGGCACCGCCTACGAAGTAGTGACTACCCGGCTGGAACGCCTTGCCGTGTTTGTCGTACCAGGTGTCCTTCGACACGTAGCGGTTCTTCTGGAACACCTCCTCGGCATCCCAGTTCTGGGGCTCCTGCGGCAGCCAGTCGCCCCGCTCCAGCACCAGGATCTTCAGACCCGAGGCAGCCAGGGTGCGGGCCAGGGTGCCGCCACCGGCACCACTGCCGATGATCACCACGTCGAAGTGGGCACCGTTGTCGACCTGCTGCTGCTCCGGGACCGGCAGGGGAGAGCTATGGATGCCGGTGAGCTGATCCAGGGGGGACACAGGAGCCATCGGAAGGAAAGCGAAGGACTGGTCGTGATCGCAGGCTGCGGTCCGGGAGGGAACGTCAACCGGTGGGATAACGATGCAGCTGATTGATCATCTTTGCCACCACGGCAGTCCAACCGGTCTGATGAGAAGCGCCCACGCCACGGCCGTTATCACCGTGGAAATATTCGTTGAAGAGGATCAGATCACGCCAGTGGGGATCGTCCTGAAAGAGGCTCACATCACCGTTGAAAGCGCGCCGGCCCAGGGCATCACGACGGAAGATCCCCACGAGGCGCTTCTGCAACTGCAGGGAGGCATCCCAGAGATTGATCCAGTTGCCGGAGCGGCTGGGGAACTCCACCTTGAAGCTGTCGCCATAGAAGTGGGCAAACTTCTGCAGTGATTCGATCAGCAGGAAATTGATCGGCATCCACACTGGGCCACGCCAGTTGGAGTTGCCGCCAAACATGGCCACCGGGCTGTCCGCGGGGCTATAAGAAAGCTCTTCACTATCTGCACCCTCGGTATAGCGATAGGGATTGGCCTCGTACACCTTGGAGAGAGCACGGATGCCATAAGGCGACAGAAACTCATCCTCATCGAACAGACGCTCACAGATCCGCCTGAGCCGGTCCTCCGGCACCAGGGTGAACAGCAGCCTGTCGTTGTGCCAGCGCCCGAGATTGGCCTGCAGCCACGTGGGAGTCGTGCGTTCATGCACGAACCAAGCCATGCTCCGGAGCACATCCAGCACCGGCAAGCGCTCCACCGTTTCCACGTCGAAACTGGCGACGGCCAGCAGCGGAATCAGTCCCGACACCGAGCGGGTGCGCAGGTAATCGGTGCTGCCATCGGGCCGCTTGATCACGTCGTAGTAAAAGCCATCCTGTTCATCCCAGTTGAGGTAGCCATGGCTGGTGGGTGCATTGAGGGTGAGGGCCAGCTGCACGAAGTCGTAAACAAAGCGCTCGCAAACATCGGCATATTCAGGTTCATCCCGACTGAGCTCCACTGCGATGTTGAGCAGGTTGAGGCTCAGGGATGCCATCCAGGCCGTGCCATCGCATTGCTCAATACGACTGCCATCCGCCAGGGGAAACCGGCGATCAAAGACAGCAATATTGTCAAGGCCGAGGAAACCACCCTCGAAAACGTTGTCGCCGGAGCGGTCATTGCGATTGGCCCACCAGCCATACTCCAACAGCAGCTTGCGCAGGGCAGCGCGCAGATAGGCGAAGTCGGCGGTGCCCTCGGCCTGGTTGCGCTCAATCTGGAAGATGCGCATCACCGCCCAGGCGCCGATCGGGGGGTTGGGATCAGAAAGGGCCCACTCGTAGGCGGGAGTCTGGGCGTTGGGGGCGGTGTAATGGGGAGAGCGGAGCAGCATCGACTGCTGCTTGGCCGTGGCCGGATCCACGATCGCGAACGACACCGCGTGGAACATCAGGTCCCACTGGCAGAAGTAGGGGTACTCCCAGGCATCCGGCATGGCGATGATGTCGTGGGCGTGCAGCCTCCGCCACTCGGCCGTTTCCGACAGCAATCGCTCAGGCGGTGGAGCCGGCTGGGTGGGATCTCCCTCCAGCCATCGCAGCACGCTCCAGCCGTAGTACTTCTTGCACCACAGCAAGCCTGCCAGGGCGCTGCTATGGATGAGCCGATCGTCGGCACTCAACCCCGGCAGGCGGTGCTCCATGTAGGCCTGCCACTCCTGCTCGCGCTCATCAAAGAGAGCGTTGAAAGCCTCGCCAAATGGCGTTGCATCTCCACCCTGGGGCATCACAGCAGAGTCCGGCTCCGCCAGCGTCCTCAACCGCAACTCCACCGTCCAGGCTTCGCCCGGCTCCAGAGTGTGCTGTAGCAGGGCAGCCACCTTTGTACCCTCACCGGCGGGATTGATGGCGGCCTGTTCGCCCTCGATGAGGAAGCGGTGGAAGCCATCCTTCTGGAAGGGAGTGGTGTTCGGCTGGCCGTAGAGGCGTTCGGTGTTGGTCTCGTTGTCGGTGAACAGCCAGCGGCCGGGCCCGTTCAAGAGAAACTCATAGGATTCAAGGCCTGCGAGAGCAGGGGTGATCACACGATCTCCCTGCAGCCGCATCGATTGACGGACAGCATCGGGATAGCCCCAGGCCCAGGTGTTACGCAGCCAGAGGGTGGGCAGCAGGCTGAGCGGAGCGGCCTCAGGCCCGCGGTTGATCGCCCGGATGCGGATCAGCAGGTCGGTGGGAGATGCCTTGGCATACTCGGTGAACACATCGAAGTAGCGACTCTCGTTGAAGATGCCGGTATCCACCAGCTCGTATTCCGGCTGGTCACGACTGCGCCGGCCATTCTCCTCAACCAGCTGCTCATAGGGAAAACGGGCCTGGGGATACTTGTACAGACCCCGCATGAAGCTGTGGGTGGGGGTATTGGCGATGTGGAAGTAGTAGTCCTTGATATCTTCACCGTGATTGCCCTCAGGATTTCCCAGGCCAAAAGGCCGCTCCTTGAGGATCGGATCGTGGCCATTCCACAGGGCAAGCGAAAAACAGAGCTGGCACTGCTCATCGCAGATGCCCAGCAGGCCGTCTTCACCCCAGCGATAGACCCGTGAGCGGGCATGGTCGTGGGGAAACGACCGCCAGGCATCACCATCGGCGGAGTAGTCCTCTCGCACTGTGCCCCACTGGCGCTCGGGCAGGTAGCTGCCCCACAGGCTCCAGGGTGCATGGCCGCAGTCACGCTCGGCCATGCGCCTGGCTTCGGACAGGAACGACTCAGTCATCGCAGAGTGGAGCGAACGCCCTCGGCGATACGCAGGGCATTGGCGATCACCGTGAGCCCGAAGCCCATCGCTGGACAGGCCGGAAAGAGGCTGGCATCGGCAATGGTCAGATTGGCCAGCTCATGGCTGCGGCCCTGGAGATTCACCACCGACGTGGCGGGGTTGTCACCCATGCGACAGGTGCCGCAGGCGTAGCCGATGGCCGAGAGCGGTGCCTCACCCCTGGGATGGGTGGGCGCGCCGCGCACCACGCGGGTGAGGGGATCGGCTTCCACGGCCTTCAGGGTGTCGATCCATCGGTAAACCAGGCGGTCATGGGCCTCGAAGTTGTTGAGCCGATAGTTCACCTGAATCCGGTCATGACGCAGGCTCACCCGGTTGTGGGGGTCAGGCAACACCGGGCTCATGGCCCACCAGGTGATCGAACGCGAAGCAAGCTGCTCGAGCCCGAAGTCGGGCAGCAGCTTGGTCACCAGCGACAGCACCGGCGGTGACTCGGCAAAGAGCGCGTCCTGCAGGACTCCACCGCCGTTCTGAATCGAGCCGAGCGGGAACGACACGTTCTTGTCGCCCCAGAGGTAGTCGTTCACCCCGAAACCCCTGCCATAGCGGCCATCGTTGGGTTCGCTGGCCAACTGCAGGATGGAGGTGAGCTGCAGCTTCATCAGGTTGCGGCCCACCTGGTCGGAGCCATTGGCCAGCCCCTGCGGGTGATGGTCGGTGGCGGAGCGCAGCAGGATCGCTGGGGTGTTGATCGCGCCAGCTGCCAGCACCACCTGATGACCGCTGAACAGCCAGCTCTGGCCCTCGATCAGCGCCTCAACGCCGCGCACCTCAGTGCCGGAAGGGTTCACGTGCAGACGCTGCACCTCAGCGCCACTACGCACCACCACGTGGGCATGCTGCCGGGCCGGCTCCACGCCGAACAGCTCCGCATCCCCACTGGGATCGCTGCTGGATTCCGACCAGCTCAGCGGCAGGCGATAGGGGTGCACCCCATGGCGCTGAAGGTCGTCGGCCAGTGCGGAGAGAAATGGCTCCACCGGTCGGGGGGCGTGGCCGTAGGCCGAGGAACTGGGGGGCTCGGTAGGGTCACAGCCGCGCGCGCCATGGACCCGGTAGAGGGTTTCCGCCTGGGCATACCAGGGCTCCATCTCCGGATAGCTGAGGCCCCAGGCCGGAGCCTGGCGTTCCTGCAGGGAGAGTCCGGAAAACTCTCGCTCGCGCATGCGTTCCAGCACGCCTCCCCAGATCTTGGTGTTACCGCCAAGGGCGTAGATCGTCTGGGGGGCGAAGGGATCGCCGTCGGTGCCGAACCAGCGCTCATTCGGGTGGTAGCGATCCTTACGGAACAGCTCCACCCCAGCCAGGTTCTGATCAGCCAGAGGCATGCCGCGGCCGCGCTCCAGCAGCAGCACTGTGTGCCCGGCATCAGCGAGGGCAACGGCCATGCTGCCGCCAGCGGCGCCACTGCCGACGATGATCACATCAAACTGCTGGTCGTCGATGATCATGAACGAGACCTCAGTGGCGTTGCCACACGTAAATGAGCACAAACAGGATGATCCAGATCACATCCACGAAATGCCAGAAAAGTGACGTGGCCTGCACGCCCTCTTCTCCCTTGGCATAGTTGCCGGGAATGAAGGATTTCACCAGCATCAACGCCATCAGCAGCACTCCGGTTGCCACATGCAGGCCATGAAAGCCGGTGAGCAGATAGAAGGTGCCGCCGAAAACACCACTGGTCAGACCAAAGGAGAGACCTCCCCATTCCACGGCCTGGCCGTAGAGGAAATAGACCCCAAGGGCCATGGTGAGCAGCCAGAAAGCCCGAAAGCCCAAGAGATTGCCGCGGCCCTTGAGTCGTTCTGCCAGCCAGATGGTGCCGGAGCTCGACACCAACACCACCGTATTGATGAGTGGCATACGCCATTCCAGACCCTCCACTCCTGCCGGCAGCCAATTGAGGGCCGATGTCTTCAGCAGAGCAAAGCCACTGAAGAAGGCGAGAAAAATAACGCTCTCAGAGCAGAGAAAGATAATGAAACCTGTGAGGCTGTGGTTGGCATGCCCGTCACCCCCCTCGCTTTGGGAAGCGATCGAGCCGTTGGGGGGAATAGCGGTGGTCATGGCATGGCCTCCTGCAGGCTGAGCTCCCGTTGAATCGCCTCCTGGTTCTCCACCAGGGGCAGGCCGGTGCCGTAGCCATAGGGGCGGGAGATCACGGTTGGCACGTGCTCACCGAAGTTGTCTTCCGGCGGCGGCGATGGCAACAGCCACTCCAGGCCGATGGCATTCCAGGGGTTGTGGCTGGCCTTGGGGCCACGCACCCAGGAGCTCACCATGTTGAGCAGGAAGGGAATGATCGACACGCCCAGCAGAAAAGCACCCAGACTTGCCAAGACATTCCAGAAGGCAAATTCCGGGTCATAGGACGACACCCGCCTGGGCATGCCCATCAGCCCCAGCGGATGCATGGGGAGGAAATTGAGGTTGGCGCCCACAAAGGTGAGCACGAAATGCAGCTTGCCGAGCCCTTCATAGGGCATGCGGCCGGTGAACTTGGGAAACCAGTGATACACAGCAGCAAAGATCCCCATCACCGCCGCGCCATAGATCACGTAGTGGAAGTGGCCCACCACGAAATAGGTGTTGCTCACGTGGATATCCACTGGCACGGTGGCCAGCATGATGCCGGTGATGCCGGCAAACACAAAGTTGAACAGCCCGCCGAGACAGAACAGCATCGGCGTGGTGAGCCGCAACTTGCCGCGCCAGATGGTGCCCAACCAGGCAAACACCTTCACACCGGTGGGCACGGCGATCAGCATGGTGGTGACCATGAACAGATTGCGCATCCACTGGGCCACACCACTGGGGAACATGTGATGCACCCACACCACCAACCCCAGCCCCACGATGATGAAGGAGGCCAGCGCCACATACACGTAGCCAAACAGGGGCTTGCGGGCATACACCGGAAACAGCTCGGAAAAGATTCCGAACACCGGCAGGATGATCACGTAGACGGCCGGATGGGAATAAAACCAGAAAAAGTGCTGATACAGCACCGGATCGCCGCCCCCCTCCGGGCGATAGAACGACGTTCCCAACACCAGATCGAACAGCAGCATCACGGCACCGCCGGTGAGCGCCGGCAGACCGATCAACTGCAGGCTCTGGGCCGCCAGCGCCGTCCAGCAGAACACCGGCATGCAAAACCAGCCCATGCCCGGAGCCCGCATGCGAATGATCGTGGTCACAAAGTTGACCGCGCCCATGATCGAGGAAACCCCCGACAGGGCCACGGCCGTGAGCCACAGGCCCTGGCCGCTCACCAGATGGCCCAGGGGGTTCTGGAGACTCACAGGCGGATAGGACCACCAGCCCGAATACGCAGGACCACCGGGCACAAAGAAACTGGCGATCAGCAGAGTCCCGAAGATCGGCACCAGCCAGAAGGCAACGGCATTGAGGCGCGGAAAGGCCATGTCGGGAGCACCGATCATGGTGGGAATCAACAGGTTATTGAGCCCATTCAGCACCGGGAAAATAAACAGGAACAGCATGATCGTGCCGTGCATCGTGTAGATGCCGTTGTACACGGTGCGATCCACCAGATCCGCTGCTGGCGTGATCAGCTCACCACGAATGATCATGGCCAGCAGACCACCGATCAGGAAATAAAAGAAGGCCAGCACGATGTACTGGATGCCGATCACCTTGGCATCAGTGTTGAAACTGAAGTAGCGGGTCCAGGATGGCTTGGGCTCGCTGGCGGGGAAGGTGGCTGAAGTCATGGGGGCAGGCGAGCTCAGGCGTCGTGGGGCAGTTGGTTGGAACCGGGAACGTTGACCTGAGGCGGCGGCGCCGGCGGCACCGTGGCCCAGCCGGGATTGGACTGTTTCAAGCGCTCGGCATATTCCTGCACCGCATCACTGATGCCGGGTTGCAGCGGCTGGGTGGCAGCCCGTTGGAGCCAGGCCGCGTGGTCGTCACCCGACTCCACCACCACATCAGCTTGATTGGCCGCAAACCAGGTGCCGCTGAACTGGGAATCCCTGAGGCGATAGCGGCCCTCGCGGGTAGGCGTGAGGTTGAAGTTGATGGCAGTGCCGGGAATCACATCCTGCTTGAGACGAAAAGCGGGGATGTAAAAACCATGGATCACATCCTCAGACACCAACCGGAAGGTGACCGGCTGATCCACCGCCAGGTGCAGCTCGGTGGAGGAGACGCCCGCACCGGGGTAGCGGAACTCCCACGACCACTGGCGGGCCATCACCTCCACGTTCTCCGCCGGCAGCCGGTCACCGACATAGCCCCCCTGCTGCTCAAGCGGATCGCGCAGGTGGATGTGCTCCATCGGCCCGAGCACACCCAGGCTGGTGTTCACCCGGATGGCGTAGACGGCAATCGCCATCACCAGCACCAGCGGGATGGCGGTCCACACAACCTCCAGACGGGTGTTGCCTTCGATCGGCTCGGCGTCGCTCTCGTCGTATTTCTCGGCGCGGTGCATCAGCACCACCCAGGCCATCACCGAAATCACCCCCAGAAACACAAAGGTGCCCACCCCGGTTTCGAAGCTGAACAGGCCATCCACCAGCGGGGCCGCCGTGGAGGCCTGCACCGGCAGCCACCGGTAGGCCTGGCGGCTCATCCACACACTGACAAGCACCAGCAGGCCGATCCACAGGGCCAGGCCCAGCAGCGGCAGGGGGCGCAGGCGAGGAGACGAACTGGTCATGGCAGCGCCTCCTTCAGATCGGCGCCGGCGGCCAGCAGTTGGTCGGCGGTGATGTGCACGCCGAATTCGGCCGCCAGCTCCGCGCCGAGGGTGCCGTGCAGGCCGATTACCAGAAACAGGGCCAGCCCCACCACGAGATAGAGCCACTGCACCTGACGACCCATGTCGTTGCGCCAGCGAAAGCGTTGATAGCCACGCCACACGGTCATGGCCACGATCACCATCAGGATCACCACCCCGCCCACCCCGTGGAGGAGCATCGTGTCCATGCTTTTCAGGCCGATGCTGCTGGTGACGCCAGGCAACGGCTCAGCCAGCAACATCTCGTAGAACCCGGCCGCCACCGTGAAGAAACTCACGATCGCGCAGGCCAGCAGGTTGTACCAACCCACATCGTGAAAGCCGGCACGGGTGACCGGCAGCGCCAGGAACCGGAACACCCGCTTCTCCACCGGATACAGCGCTCCGGCAATATCAAAGGCGATGGCGATCACGAACAGCCCGATGGTGAAATGCACCAGATTCGGGTGAATCGGCAGCGCATAGGGCAGGCCATTCGGCCCAAGCTGCGAAGCCAGCTGTTCGATCGGCTGCTCGGGGGAGATGTAGGGACCCATCACACCAGTCCCTCGCGCATCGCCTGCACCACCGGCACGGTGTGCAGGCCATAGACCCAGATCAGCTGGTTGCCCAGGGTGACCTGCACCACAATCAACGCGCTCAGGAGGGCACCGGCCCCAAGAAAACTGAGCGGGATCTGCTGGGGGTCGCGGCTACGGATCACGTAGCGCCAGCCAGCCATCAGCGAGAGAACCCCTGCCAATGACCAGCCAATCGTGCTGTGCAGGTTGAGGATTTCGCTGGAGGCGCCATAGGGATTCGCCAGTCCCGCCTCCACCTGACCGAAGATGATTGCCACGAAGATCGCCGCTGTGGCAAATAGCAGATTCCAGAAGCTCACTTCAAACAACTTGCTTCGGCGGAACACCACACCGATCAGGTCAAATACAAAGCTGATCAATCCCATGGCAATCACGAAGTGCACCACGATCGGGTGAATCGTGTCCATCCATGGGAGGTTGTGCTCGTTGAGAGCGGGCAGCAGCTCAGCCAGCAACGGCGCAAACAACAGCGGTAAGGGCTCAAGCATGAAGCGAGTCAGCCCATGGAGCAGTTGCAACCAATGTGCTGCGCCAGCCACAGGCCTGCCTGTGTTCTGTGATGCTTCGCCACAGGCCGCCTCCCCTGATCAGCATCCACTGACACGGCTTCGGATCAAAACCAAACAGGCCATCACGCCAATCGGCAGTAGCGAAGTTTCCTGCAGGAGAACGATCCGCTGGCTCCCCCTTAGGGTTGTGTCGACCCAGAACCTTGATCGTGTCCGTGCCCGCATCACCTGCCCTGCGTTGGAGCACCGCCATCCTTCTGTTTGGGGCTGCGGGCCTGGCCATTGCCCTGCCGTTTGTATCGGCCACCCTGCTCACGATCGGCATCGGCGGTGTGGCGATCGCTGCCGGCATCGCGCAGCTGCTGCGACTCACCGGCAGCGGCGACACCAGCAGCAAATTGTTCCGCCTGCTCTCCGGTCTGCTCTATCTGGGTGGTGGCATCTGGACCCTGGCCTATCCGGTGGGCAGCGAGGTGAGCCTCACCCTGTTCGTGGGCTTCCTGCTGGCGTTTGAAGGCGTGATGGAACTGGCCACGGCAGCTGCCAGCCAGGGCCCGGCCCGAGGCCTGGTGCTGCTGGATGGCATCGTCACCGCGATCCTCGGTGTGATGCTAATCAGCGAGTGGCCGAGCGACAGCCTCTGGGCAATCGGCACCCTGTTCGGCATCGGCCTGGCCTTCTCGGCCGTGAACCTGCTCACCGCACCGACCCACGGCGAGAGCTGAGCTTGCCCCCTGCGACTGCGCCCTCGGGCACGGCGGCAGCGTCACGGCGCCTTGGATCCGCAACTCCCACGCTGCCGCCCCCTGGCAGCACCTCCACGCTGTTGGCGGATCCCATCGCCGGACCCTCCACCACTGTGTGGCCCATCGCCGCCAGCAAGCGGCGGCTGTCGGGGCTGAACCCCTCCTCCAGCTGCAGCCGGTCTGGCCAGAGCTGGCTGTGCATGCGGGGGGCGGCCACGGCGCTGGCCAGGTTGAGGCCATACACGATCCGCCCCAGCAGCACCTGCAGCACGGTGGTGATGATGCGGCTGCCACCAGGGCTGCCCGTGGCCAGCCAGGGGCTCCCATCCGGGCGGAATACCAGGGTGGGCGTCATCGAGCTGAGCGGCCGCCGCCCAGGCGCGACCCCATTGACCTGCCCCTGCACCAGACCGTAGGCATTGGCGGCTCCAGGCTGCAGGGCGAAGTCGTCAATCTCGTTGTTGAGCAGGAAACCGGCGCCCGGCACGCTGATGCCGTTGCCGTAGGCGAAGTTGAGCGTGGTGGTGCTGGCCACCAGCCCGCCCTCGCGATCGGCCACCGACAGGTGGGTGGTGTTGGTGCCCTCACGCCGAGCGGCAGGCGGTGGGTCGAGCTCAGCAGCCGCACGATGCTGATCCAGCCGGATCGACTGCCGTAGCTGCTCCAGATAGCGGCGACTCAGCAGCCGATCCAGAGGCATGGCGATCTGATCGGGGTCACCGAGCCAGCGGTTGCGGTCGCGGTAGGCCAGATTCATCGCCTCCGCCAGCCGGTGCAGAAGCGCTGCGGAGCCCTGGCCCAGCTGCTCCAGGGGCATCGGCTCCAGGATCCCCAGCAGCATCAGCAGGGTGACACCACCGCCGCTGGGGGGTGGCATGGTGAACACCGGGTGACCGCGGAAGCGGCCCTGCAGGGGTGGCACCAGCTGGGCGCGGTAGCCATCGAGATCCGCCTGGGTGATCAGCCCGTTGCCACGGGCCATCAGGGCCAACAGCTGATCGGCCACCGGCCCGCGGTAGAAGCCCGCTTCCCCAGCAGCGGCGAGGCGGCGCAGGCTGACCGCCAGCTGGGGCTGGCGCAGAACCTCACCGGGCCGGTAGAGCACCGGCGCGCCACCCGGCCGGGCCGGCGGGCGAAAAAAGAGGGTGCGGGAGGTGGGATCGGCCTGAAGCAATGGCGCGGCCTGCTGGAGAGAATCGGCCAGCTCCTTGCCCACCACAAAGCCCTGCTCCGCCAGGGCGATCGCCGGGGCCAGCACCGCCTGGCGAGACAGGCGGCCGTAGCAGCGCTGCGCGAGCAGCAGCCCGGCCGGCGTGCCCGGCACCCCCGTGCTCAGCAGGCTGCGGGTGGCCAGGGTGCGATCGACCCGGCCATCGGGGCTCAGGAACAGTTCAGGCCGGATCGCCAGCGGCGCCGTTTCGCGGAAATTCACTGCCACTGCCGTGCCGCCGCCCAGTCGCAACTCAGCCCGTTGGGCCGCCTGGGCACAGTCCGCGCGCCCCTGGGCCGGAGAGGTGCCCGGCAGCCACAGCACCAGAAAACCGCCGCCGCCCAGGTTGCCCGCCTGGGGCAGGGTCACCGCCAAGGCAAAGGAGGCCGCCACCGCCGCATCCACGGCATTGCCCCCCTGGGCCAGCACCCGGGCGCCCACCGCCGAGGCCAGCTGCTCCTGGCTGGCCACGATCCCCCCGGCCGACCAAACCGGCTGGAAGCGCTGCCGTCCCTCCTGCAGCACATTGGCGGCTGCGGGCCGCAGGGATGCGGTGGCCAGCGCCGGCAGCAGGGCCAGGGGCAGGAGGCCGCAGGCAAGCCGGATCCAGCTTGCACGACCGATGGGCGACAGAACAGACAGGCCCACCATCAGCCGGGTCCCCCTGCCCCGGGCTGGCCATACCCCCCGCCCCCCGGCGTCTCGATGCGTAGGAGGGCACCGGCCGCCACCTGCAATTCCGTGCTGCCCGGGAGCTCCTGAGCGCTGCCATCGGGGAGCGTGAGCTGGTTGCGACCACAGGCCCCGGGGCCTCCGCCCGCCAGACCGGCGGGCGGCACCTGGCGGGAGCCGCTGAGCAGCGACACCGTCATCGGCTCCAGGAAGCGCAGCTCCCGGATCACCCCATCCCCACCGGACCACTGGCCGGCGCCGCCGGAGCCAAGGCGGATGGCGAAGCGCTCGAGCCGCACCGGGAAGCGCTCCTCCAGCACCTCGGGATCGGTGAGGCGCGAGTTGGTCATGTGGCTCTGCACCGCCGCCGCCCCGGCAAACGGCTCGCCGCCAGGGCGGCGGCCGGCGCCCGTGCCGCCGCAGATCGTTTCGTAGTACTGGCGCTCGGCGTTGCCGAAACTGAGGTTGTTCATCGTGCCCTGGGCCGCCGCCTGCACCCCCAGCGCCAGGAACAGGGCATTGGCCAGGGCCTGGGAGGTCTCCACATTGCCCGCCACCACCGCCGCCGGGGGCCGCGGATTGAGCAGGCAGCCCTCCGGCACCACCAGCTCCAGCGGCTCGAAGCAGCCGGCGTTGAGCGGGATCGCCTCACCCACCAGGCAACGGAACACATAGAGAACCACCGCCTTGGTGATCGCCAGCGGGGCGTTGAGATTGCCGGGGTGCTGGGCAGAGGTGCCACTGCAGTCGATCCGAGCCCGGCGCCGCTGCTGATCGATCGTGACGGCCACCTGGATGGAGGTCCCGTCGTCGAGATGAACCACGGCGGAACCGC
Organism: Prochlorococcaceae cyanobacterium; assembly: GCA_044235095.1. Classification (GTDB taxonomy): domain Bacteria; phylum Cyanobacteriota; class Cyanobacteriia; order PCC-6307; family Cyanobiaceae; genus NIES-981. Next base: position 59,875 of record JBIIIC010000003.1, read on the forward strand.
CGTGCAAGCGGGCGATGGCGCGGCGCACCGCCCCGGCCGCATTGGCCTGCACGTGATCCATGTAGGCCTGCACCTCCGCCAACCCCTGCTCACGCACCAGGTGCCGCAGTTCATCCACACCCAGCTGGTTGGCCGCCGCCTGGGCCTGAAGATCGGCGAGCAGCTGGTCAACGTTGCGTACCGGATGGCTACCGGCCAGGAGCCGTTGGCGCCACAACAACTCATCGAAGCGCCCCCCCGCCAGGAATGGCTCATTGCGCAGCAGCACTCCCTCCTGGTTGATCGATGTGCTGAAGGCGGGCATCGAGCCGGGCGTGATGCCGCCCACATCGGCGTGGTGCCCCCGGCTGGCCACGTAGAAGAGCGGTCTTCCGCCCGCCCCATCGGCGAACACCGGCGTGATCGCCGTGATGTCGGGCAAGTGGGTGCCGCCGCCATAGGGATCGTTGCTGAGCACCACATCGCCGGGGCCCAGCGGCGGACGCTCGCCGCGCTCGATCGCCGCGAGCAGGGCCGTCACGCTCTCGCCCATCGAGCCCAGATGCACCGGAATGTGAGGGGCGTTGGCCACCAGCCGGCCCTGGCCATCGAAGAGGGCACAGGAGAAATCGAGCCGCTCGCGGATGTTCACCGACCGGGCGCTCTGCTGCAGCCGCACCCCCATCTCCTCGGCGATGGCGGCAAAGCGGTGGTTGTAGAGCTCCAGCAGGGTGGGATCGGGCGTTGCCAGGGCAGCCCCTGCAGACGGGCAGGCCATGGTCTGAGCAGCTCCCTCCGGCCCTGGCGCCGCCGCCGCCTGCTGCTCCAGCAGCAGCCCCCCACCGGCCTGCACCCTCGCCAGCCAGCCTGGCTCCAGCAGGCTGGTGGTGGTGGCATCGACCACCACCACCGGCCCCTCCAGTTCCAGACCTGGCCGCAGCTGGGTGCGCTGAAGCAGCGGCACCATCTGCCAACCGCCCCTCTCCTCCAGCCACACAGGCACCTCCGCCGGCAGATCCTGAGGCCCCTGCACCGCCTCCGGCTCGGCCGCCGCAGGCGGACCCTCAGCAGCCAGACCGTGGCAAGGCGGCGCCACCTCAAGCAGCAGTCGCTCCACCACCAAGGCGCCGGCGGCTGCTCCCCCATCAACTTGCGGGCGGTAGCCGTAGCGCTGCTGATGGCGATCGGCGAAATCACGCACCAGGCGCTCCAGCACGGTGCTCTCTGCGATCGCTCCGGATGGCTCAAGGCCCTCGGGCCAGGCCACCTCCAGTCCGTGCTCGCTGCCGGCGGGCCGCAGTTCCAGCCGCACCTGGCAGCGCAGCCGGTCACCGCCCTCACCGGCCAGATCGCCGGCAGCACGCAGCTCCCGTTCCGACTGCTGCCTCAGCAGCCGCAGCTCCTGGCGCAACGTCTCGAGCGACGGGGCCGAGAGCGGCAGCCGCGGCGCCCGCTCCAGCAGCACCCGCTGCTCTGCCAGGCCGATGCCCAGCGCGGAGAGCACCCCGCCCAGGGGGTGGAGCAGCACCCGCCGGATGCCCAGTGCTTCAGCCAGCCGGCAGGCGTGCTGGCCGCCGGCGCCGCCATAGCTCACCAACAGGGCGCCGCGCAGGTCGTGGCCGCGCTGGATTGAGACCTGCCGGATCGCCGCCGCCATCCGCTCGATGGCGATGCGCAGCGCCCCGGCGGCCACCTGCTCGGGTGTGGTGCCCGGTGCCACCGCGTCCATCGCCGCGACCAGATCAGCAAAGCCGGCGCGCACCGCGTCGAGATCGGCGGGCTGATCGCCACTGGGGCCGAACACCGCCGGCAGGGCCATCGCCGGCAGCCGGCCCAGCAGCAGGTTGGCGTCGGTGACCGTGGCCGGCCCGCCACGGCGGTAGGCGGTAGGGCCGGGGTTGGCGCCGGCCGACTCGGGGCCCACCAGCAGGCGCTGGCCATCGAAACGCAGGATCGAACCGCCACCGGCTGCCACCGTGTGGATCGGCAACATCGGTGCCTGCAGCCGCAGCCCCGCCACCTCGGTTTCCGCCAGCCGCTCCCAGGCCAGGGCACCGCGGCCGGGATCGAAGTGAAACACGTCGGTGGAGGTGCCGCCCATGTCGAAGCCCACCACCGGCTGATCCGGCAGGCCCGCCGCCGCCAGCGCCTGCCGCGCCACCGCCACGGCGCCCACCATGCCGCCGGCCGGCCCCGAGAGGATCGTGTCCTTGGCGTGCAGCTGCTCGGGCGCGGCCAGGGCGCCGCTGGAGCGCATCACCCGCAGCCGCGGGCCATCCGGCGGCTCAGCCCCCAGCGCCCCCCGTACCTGGGCCAGGTAGGCATCGAGCACAGGTGCCACCGCCGCCTCCACCAGGGTGGTGTGGCCCCGGGGTACCAGCCGGGGCTGGCCGCTGAGCTGGTGGGAGAGGCTGATCGCACTGAAGCCCCGCTGCGACAGCCAGGCACCCAGCTGAAGCTCCTGGGCCGGGTTGCGGGTGCTGTGCAGCAGCGCCACGGCACAGCTGCGAGCGCCCGCCGCCCAGGCGAGCTCCAGCTCGGCTGCCAGAACCCCATCCAGCCGCAGGGGCTCCAGCTCACAGCCAGCGGCGTCGAGCCGGCCGTCCACCTCCACAACCCGCAGCTCCAGCGGCCAAGAGCGCTCGATCGCCAGGGCAAAGATGTCGGGGCGATGCTGGTCGCCGATCGTGAGCAGGTCGGCGAAGCCGCGGTTGATCAGCAGCAGCACCGGGGCGCCCCGGTGCTCCAGCAGAGCGTTGGTGGCCACGGTGGTGCCGAGCCGCACCTCCTCGATCAGGCCGGCGGGGATGGGTTCAGCGCTCCCCAGCGCCAGCAGCTCGCGGATCGCCCGCACGGCCGGATCACCGGGGCGATCGGGCTGCTCGGAGAGCACCTTGCGTATCCGCAAACGGCCTTCCGGATCGCGGGCCACCACATCGGTGAAGGTGCCGCCGCGATCAATCCAGAACCGCCAACCCAGCCCCTGCCGGCCTGTCTGATCCGCCATCGGAGCAGCGTAGGCAGCCAGCTCGGCCGGTTCGCGCGCCGCTCCCCTCAGCCCAGGGGTTCAACCACCACCTGGCCGAACACGTTCTGCACCACAAACAGCAGCACGTAGCCCAGCAGCGCCGCCAGCACCGGCGTGGTGACCCAGCCGGAGGCGATCCGAAGCAGCACCGACCAGCGCACCTGGCGCAGGCCACGTCGCCCCTGCAGCAGGGCGACTCCCACCACGGCTCCGATCGCCGCCTGGGAGCTCGACACCGGGATCAGGGGGATCGGCGGCAATCCGAGTGCCGCCAACGCATTCGCGAGCGGCTGGGAGGAGAACACGAACAGCACCAGCGCATTGGCCAGCACCACCACCAGGGCACCGAATGGGGACAGGGGCATCAGGCGATTGCCCACCGTGAGCATCACCGGGCGCGAGTGGGTATACACACCGGTGGCGATCGCCAGGCCGCCCAGCAGGAACAGCTGCTGGGTGCCGCTGAACACCATTCCCCCAGGCAGGTTGACGGCGGGGAATGGGGCGGCAGGCACGAACACACCCATCACGTTGCCGATGTTGTTGGCCCCGAGGCTGTAGGAACCGAACACCCCCGCCAGGATCAACCCCTGGCGCAGGCCGGCGTCGAGGCGCAGCAGGTGCGGGCGGGTGCAGCGCAGCAGCAGCGCGCCGAGCAGGTAGATGCCGGCCGCCGCCAGGGCCGCCAGCAGTGGGCAGAACACCCAGGTGCCCACGATGCGGCTGAGCTGGCCGAGATTGGTGGCAGAGCCACTGAACCAGTTCCAGCCCACGATCGCCCCCACCACCGCCTGGGTGGAGGAGACAGGCAGACCGGCCCGGGTCATCCAGGTCACGGTGAGGGCGGCGGCCAGGGCCGTGGTGAACGAGCCCGCCAGGGCATTCACCGCCCCAAGCTCACCCAGGCCACCACTGGCGCCGGCACCGGCGCTTACCGCCCCCACAATCACGAACACGCTGCACAGCAGCGCGGCGGTGGAGAAGCGAAGCATGCGGCTGCCCACCGCCGAGCCGAACACGTTGGCGGCGTCGTTGGCCCCCAGCGACCAGCCCAGGAAGAGGCCGCTGGAGAGAAACAGCAAACCAGTGGTGAGCACTAGAGCGCCCGTTTGATCGCCAGGATCGAGAGCTCGTCGCTGATCTCCTCGGCCAGATCGGCCAGGCCATCGATCACCGCCAGGGCATCGCGCCCCAGCATCTTCTGATCAAGCGGGCGATCGGAGGCGAACAGCGCGGTCTTCAGCCTCACTGTGATGCCATCGGCTTCCGATTCATACACCCGGATCTGGTTGATGTGATCGCGCACCGCTTCGGGATTGCGGAAGAAGGCCCGAGCCCCCTGCACCGCCTCCTGCACGCTCTGCACCACCACCGCCACCAGCTCCTTGGCCTCGGCGATCGACTGCTGCCCGCTCACCACATCGCTGTACTCGATCAGAAAATCCTGGAAGGCGTTCTTGATCGAATCGAGCAGGCGGTAGAGGTTGCTCAGCAGCCGCAGCACGTCGCCGCGGAATTCCGGGATCAGCATCTCGCTGTAGAGGGTGTTGACCACCGCCCGGCGCAGCTGGTTGCAGCGCTCCTTGAGCTGAATCAGCTGGTGCAGCTTCTCCTCGGTTTCAGGCGCCAGGCCCCGGTCCAGCAGCTGCACCATGCCGCGCTCGAACAGGATTCCCCCCTCCGCCACCTTGTCGAGCAGTTCGTCGATCCGCAGCTCCAGCGAGCGGGTCTTGGCGAACAGGGCCAGTGAATGGTTCATGCGCGCCGTTCCTCTGGCACCAAGCGAGCTCGGGGGGGCCTGGGCAGGGCCTCAGCGGTAGTTCTCAAACTGGAGCGGCAGCTCCAGATCCTTTTCCTGCTCACGCAGCAGGGCAATGGCGCTCTGCAGGTCGTCCTTGCTCTTGCCGGTGATGCGCAGGCTCTCGCCCTGGATCGCCACCGTCACCTTCTTGACGCTGTCGCGCACCGCCTTGCTGAGCTTCTTGGCCAGCTCCTGGCTGAGGCCCTTGCGCAGCTTCACCAGCTGCTTCACCTTGTTGCCGCCCACGGCCTCCGGGTCCTGGAAGTCGAAGATCTTGAGTGAGAGGTTGCGCTTGGTGGCCTTCTGGCGCAGCACGTCGGCCACCGCCTGCAGGGTCATGTCGCTGGCGGTGGTGATCGTGAGGCTGGTCTCCTCCAGCTCGATCTCGGTGCCTGAATCCTTGAGGTCGTAGCGCTGCCCCACCTCGCGGCGCACCTGGTCCACGGTGTTCACCAGTTCCTGGCGGTCGAAGTCGGAGACCACATCAAAGGAGAAGGTGTCGGCCATGGGGGCGGTTGCGAGCGCGGGAGCGGGCTGGGGCCAGCCTAGAAAAGGATCAGCGCGACCCCTTCCGGCCATGGCCCTATCCCCCCAGCTCGCCCCGTTCGCCTGGTCGCTGCTGCTGGCGGCGGGCGTGGTGGTGTTCAGCACGGTGCCCCTTGGGGCCGCCCGCTCCCAGGCCAACTTCCAGATGGCTGATCTGGCAGCGCCCAGGGCGATGTTCGAGCGGCTGCCGGCCTGGGGCAAGCGGGCCGCCTGGGCCCACCAGAACTGTTTCGAGGCCTTCAGCCTGCATGCCCCGGCCGCCCTGCTGTGCCTGGCGGCCGGCGTGACCAACCTGGTGGCGATCGCCGCCGCCTGGATCCATCCCCTGCTGCGCCTGGCCTACATCGGCGCCTATGTGGGCAACATCCCGCCGGTGCGGGGCCTCTGCTGGGCCGGCGGCCTGCTCTGCTCAGGCCTCCTCTACGTGGAGGGGCTGAAGGCGGTGCTGGCCGGCTGACTACTGACAGGCCGGCGATCCAGGCCTAAGACAGCAGCAGATTGCTCCGGAGTGCATGCCCCGTCCTACCGGCCCCGACCCCATCTCACTTCGGGCTCCCTTTCTCCGCACCACTGTTCTGCGGACCACTGTTCTGCGGACCACAGTTCTGCGCATCACTGTTCTGCGGATGACCCTCCTCAGCCTGGTGCTGAGCAGCGCCATCCCGGCCCCCCTGCTGGCCAAGCCATCCCACGGCTCGCCGAGCCTCGGCGGCCAGCACGGCCAGGGGCATCAGGCCCAGAACCATCCCGACTACTGGAAGCGGGACCCCAACAGGTGGCACAGCACCAACTGGGACCGCAGCTACCGCCACAATCACTGGGACCGTCCCTGCGGTGGCCTGGGCTGTGACCCGCGCACCTGGAGTCCCACGGCACACCACCACCGCTGGGATCCGAACTGGAATCGCAATCGCCCCTGGCGCCACGGCTGGTATGGCCCGCGCTACTACAACGGCTGGGGCTGGTGGGCACCACAGGCCGCCGTGTGGGGGGTGGGCACCCTGGCCACGGCCGCCACGATCAGCGCCGCCGTGAGCGCAGCCATCGAGGCCAAGCAGAGCACGATCGTGGTGCCCAGCAGCAGCTATCTGCTCGACTACCGCTCCATCCAGGTGCCTGCCGACAACGTGGTGACCTTTGTGGCGCAGCGCGATGGTCAGCGGTTCCAGATGGATGCCGACTGTGCCGATGGTGAGCTGAACGGCCACGCCCCCAACATCGCCGCAGAAGCCCAACTGCTGAACGCCGCCTGTCAGGTGGCGTTCGGCGGCTCCTGATCCGAAGGGGCGTCAGTCAAAGAACATCAGGCTCACCACCTTGCCCATGTCCTCGGCCAGTCGCACGCTGGCCAGCAGCGTCTCACTGTCGTGAAAGGCGTAGCAAATCAGCTGATCACAGCGACTGATGATGTCCTGGTTGCAGAGGCTGCTGGCCATCGGCAGGGGTAGCTCGTCGTGCTCGGGCTTCTCCACCAGATGCAGCACCTGCTCCAGCTGGTCGCGCGACTCGGCCGGTTGACGATCCAGGCTCTGGGGCAACAACACGGTGAGGCGTCCGGGATCAACCGCCAGCACGCTGCGGATCACGGCGGAGTTGACGCCCTGGGCACCGGAGGTGATCAGGCTGTGGCCCTCCTGGGCAAGGGAGCGGGACACCAGCTCCACCAGATGAATCGAGACCACCGGCACATGGCGACTGCCGAGGATGGCGATACGGCGCTTGCTGCGGTCCTGCAGCATGGCCAGTTCCTGGGCCAGTGTGTCGATCCGATCAAGTGCCGGTAGATCGAGAGACCGGGTCACCACTGCGCTGCCAGCACTCAATTGAAACTAGCAGCGCTATTGGGCAAGCGCTGGCAGCCGCAGACGGTCAAACAGACGGGCAAAGTTGCAGTGCTCCTCCACCAGGCGGAAGGCATACGTGGCCTTGACAGCCTCGTGCAGCCGCACATGGCCGAAGGCCTGCTCCACCACTTCCACGGTGGTGAGGGTGTCGTGCTCCACCTTGAGCAGGGGCACATCCAGCTCCTCGGCACGGTTGAGCAGCTGGGGCAGCGGTTCGCCTGCGCCGGTGAGGATCAGGCACTGGGTGGAGGCCTCGAGGGCCGCCAGTTGGATGTCGGTGCGATCAGCGCCTGTCACCACGGCCATGTTGCGACGACGGCGAAAAAACTCCATCGCCGAATTCACATTCATGGCGCCGATCGAGAGCGTTTCCACCAGCAGATCCAGCCGATCGCGGCAGCAGAGCACCTGGGCTCCGAGGCGACGGGCCAGCTCCGCCACGGTCACGCTGCGCAGCAACGGACTGCGGGGCATCGCCCCCAGCACCGGCAGACCCAGCTGCTCAAGCGCCGGAACCACGTCGTGGTGCAGGTCCACGAGGGCCTCCGGATCCACCCCATTGAGCACCACCCCTGCCAGGTGATGGCCCAGCTGGTCGTGCACCGCCAGCAGGGGCTCGAGGCTGCAACTGTCGGTCCAGGGATGCACCAGCAGCACGGGCGCGTCGAGGGCCTGTGCCAGCTCCCCGAGGCTCAGGCCATAGAGCAGGCCCTCGTACTGGCTTCCCGGGGCCTCCAGCAGGGCAATCCCAGCACTTGTCGCATCTCCGGCCGGGGTGCGCAGCTGGGCAGCCCAGGCAGCAAAGCCCTCACCGGCGCTGCGATCGCCGGCCAGCAGCCGCCGGTGGGCGCTGGCTCCATCGCGCACGTGCAGCGAGGGGATCAGCTGCTGCTCCTCGAGCCCCAGGGTGGCGCCCACGAAACGCACGTCGTCGTCGATCAGGGGCGCAACATCGGTTGAAGGCGCCCCATCGAAGGTGGTGGCGAGGGGTTTGCCGAAGCGCACGGCCACGCCCTGGCGCAGCAGCTGGCGGCCCAGGCCCAGCACCACAGCGGACTTGCCGCTGAATGGCTCACAGGATCCGATCAGCAGGGGGGATGCCATGGCGCGACCTCCATGCCGACACCGGATCGGCGCAATCGGATCGGCGCAATCTAATGAGCGGGCACAGGCACACACAGGTGTTGCCGGCCCTTGGCCGGGGCCTGTCCGCCAAGCTGGGCCCACCCACTCGCGTCGTTGTGATGCAGCAACCGGTTGTGGCCATCACCGGCGCCAGCGGCGCCCTGGGCCAGGCCATGCTGCGCAGCTGGCACCGACGAGGCGCCCGTTTGATCGCCCTCAGCTGCGGCCCGAGGCAGCTGGATCTCTGCGACAGCGAGGGCACGCCGATCCCGGTGCGCGAGATCACCTGGTGCGTTGGCCAGGAGCAGGAGCTGGGCGGGCTGCTGGAAGAAGTGGATGTGCTGGTGCTCAACCACGGCATCAACGTGCACAACGACCGCAGTGCCGCCGCCACCGAGCAGTCGCTGCAGGTGAATGCCCTGAGCGGCCTGCGGCTGCTTGAGCTGTTCGCAACGGTGGTGGCTCAGCGGCCTGACCAGGCCAGGCGCCCCCGGGCCGAGGTGTGGATCAACACCTCGGAAGCCGAGATCCAACCGGCCTTCAGCCCCCTCTACGAGATCAGCAAACGGTTGATCGGCCAGCTGTTGAGCCTGCGGTCCCTGGAGCTCGTGAGCCCCCAGCTGCGCATCCGCAGGCTGGTTCTCGGTCCCTTCCGCTCAGGGCTCAACCCGGTGGGCCTGATGGGCGCCCAGTTCGTGGCCGATCAGGTGCTGGTGCAGGCCCGGCTGGGATTCAACCTGATCATCGTGACGCCGAACCCGCTCACCTATCTGGTGATGCCGCTGGCAACCCTGGGTCGGTGGCTCTATTTCAGGAGCCTCACCCGGGGCTAGTCAGCCCGCCGTGGAGCTGAACCTGGCCATTCAGAAATCCCGATCGGTGAGGATCTCGCAACCGTCGCTGGTCACGGCGATCGTGTGCTCCCACTGGGCGGAGAGACTGCCGTCCACGGTCACCACGGTCCAGCGGTCGCGGAGGGTGCGACAGGCTTTGCTGCCGGCGTTGAGGATCGGCTCCACTGCCAGGGTCATGCCCGGACGCAGTTTCATGTTGGGCAGATCCCGGGTGCGGTAGTTGAACACCGAGGGCTCCTCGTGCAGGTTGCGGCCCACCCCATGGCCGGTGTAGTCCTCCACCACGGCATAGCCATGCGCCTCCACGTGGTCCTGGACGGCCCCGGCGATGTCGAGCAGGGTGTTGCCCGCCTTGATCTGGGCCAGGCCGCTCATCAGCGATTCCTGGGCCACCCGGGCCAGACGACGCGCCTCCTCGGGGGTCTCCTCACCCACGCAGATGGTGATGCAGCTGTCGCCGTGGTAGCCGTCGAAGTAGGCCCCGGTATCCACCTTCAGGAGGTCGCCGGCCTTGATCACCCGCTTGCTGCTGGGGATGCCGTGCACCACCTCGTTGTTGATCGAGGCGCAGATGCTGGCGGGGAAGCCGTGGTAGCCCTTGAAGCTGGGGGTGGCCCCCATCTCGCGGATGCGCTTCTCGGCATGGGCGTCGAGGTCGCCGGTGGTGAGGCCCGGGGCGGCCATCTCCTGCATCTCGCGCAGCACGGTGGCCACGATGCGGCTGGCCTGGCGCATGGTCTCGATTTCGCGGGCGCTCTTCACCTCCACGCCGCGACGGCTTTTCTGGATGCGAGGACCGGCCTCCACCAGGGGCGAAGGGGCCGTGGCAGGGCGGGTGCTGGCCAGCAGCTCGGCAAACAGATTCATGCAGGGCCGCGCCTGATCGTTGGTTCAAGTTACCAACGTTGCTCAGACGTTGCGCCGGCTGGGCATTGGCACCGGTGTGGGGAGGGGTGGCGGCTGAGCCGGTACACTGGCGGTTTGGCCAGGCGTCGCGGAGCTGAGATGGCAGCAGAGGCAAATGAAATGAACACGGCTGGGGGCGATCAGCAGGCCGGTCAACCGCAGGACACCCCTGGCGCTGACAACGCAGTGGCAGAAGCACCGGCAGCCACCGCAGTGGCGGAGAAGCCCACCACAGCTGCACCCACCACCGGCAAGCTGAGCGCTCAGGATCTGATCCGCGCCTTCGAGGCCGAACAGCTCAAGAGCGACCTGCCCGAGATCTATGTGGGCGACACCGTGAAGGTGGGCGTGCGCATTCGCGAGGGCAACAAGGAGCGCGTGCAGCCCTACGAAGGGGTGGTGATCGCCAAGCGCCACGGCGGCCTCAACGAGACCATCACTGTGCGCCGCATCTTCCAGGGCGTCGGCGTGGAGCGGGTCTTCATGCTGCACAGCCCCCAGGTCGCTTCCGTGAAGGTGGAGCGTCGCGGTAAGGTTCGCCGGGCGAAGCTCTTTTATCTTCGCGACCGCGTGGGTAAAGCCACCCGGGTCAAGCAACGCTTCGACCGCTGAGACGCGCTCTCCAGAGCGCTCTCGATCCACTGGGGACATCGGCCCTGCGCCGTTAGTTCAGTTGGTAGAACGCAGGTCTCCAAAACCTGATGTCGGGGGTTCAAGTCCTCCACGGCGCGTTCGATGTCCCCACGGCAGCTCCGCTGCAGTTCAGTTCTCTGTCCCGAATACACTCATTTCTGAACATGGAGTTGGATCTTCAACCCGGCGATGTGGTGAAGGTGCTCGAATCCGCAGCCCTCGGCTGGGTACGGGCCCGAGTGATCCGGGTGAAATCCGGTGGTCGCGTGGTGGTACAGAGCGACCAGGGTCGTGAATTCACGGCCCGTGGCAATCAGGTACGTCTGATTGAACCCGCTGGCTTCCGCCCCTGAACTCCTGTTCAGATCCCCTGCTGCGCTTGCTTCATGCCCGCCCCCCGGCGGGTTTTTTTGTGGCTGTGCGGCGTGGTTGTCCCTCCTTGCCAGCTGGCGTGAGAAGAGGCCAGATGGCTTGACGGAGGGCAGGGCAGCAACGGATACTTTTGAAGTCGCGCAAGCGATCCAGGCAGGTCACAGGAACGGGGTTCATTTCAACCCGGATCTCCTAAAGACCAATCTGGGACTGTAGTTCAATCGGTTAGAGCACCGCCCTGTCACGGCGGAAGTTGCGGGTTCGAGCCCCGTCAGTCCCGTTTCATTCACTGGAGCACCGGCGGTGGTTGCTGAGCCGCGTCCGATTCGCGTACGCCTGGCCCCCAGCCCCACCGGCACCCTCCACATCGGCACTGCCCGCACTGCAGTGTTCAACTGGCTGTTCGCCCATCACCACGGCGGTGAGTTCCTGCTGCGCGTCGAAGACACCGACAAGGAACGCAGCAAACCCGAGTACACCGCCAACATCCTCGAAGGCCTGCAATGGCTGGGGCTTGCATGGGATGGCGAGCCTGTGATCCAGAGCGAGCGGGTGGAGCTGCACCGCGCCGCCATCCAGCAACTGCTCGACACAGGGCACGCCTACCGCTGTTACGCCAGCGAGCCGGAGCTCACCGCCATGCGCGAGCAGCAGGCGGCCAGCAAGCAGGCCCCGCGCTACGACAACCGTCACCGCGACCTCACCCCTGACCAGGAACAGGCCTTCATCGCCGAGGGCCGCGAAGCGGTGATCCGCTTCCGCATCGACGACAGCCGCACGATCACCTGGACCGACCTGGTGCGCGGCGAGATGCGCTGGAGCGGAGCCGACCTGGGCGGCGACATGGTGATCGCCCGGCGCGCCCCTGCCGATCAGATCGGCGCCCCCCTCTACAACCTGGTGGTGGTGGTCGACGACGCGGCGATGGCGATCAGCCACGTGATCCGCGGTGAGGACCACATCGCCAACACAGCCAAGCAGCTACTGCTCTATGAAGCCCTCGGCGCTGAACCGCCCGTGTTCGCCCATACGCCGCTGATCCTCAACAAGGAGGGCAAGAAGCTCTCCAAGCGCGACGGCGTCACCTCGATCAGCGACTTCCAGGCCATGGGCTACACGGCTGGAGCCCTGGCCAACTACATGACGCTGCTGGGCTGGTCACCGCCGGAGGGCATGGGCGAGCGCTTCTCCCTGGCCGAGGCCGCCCAGGTGTTTGGCTTCGAGCGGGTGAACAGGGCCGGGGCCCGCTTCGACTGGGACAAGCTCAACTGGCTCAACGGCCAGGTGCTGCGCGAGCAGGGGGCAGAGGCGCTGCGCGAACAGCTGCTGCCGCTCTGGAGCGCGCGCGGCTGGGCGGTGCGGCCCCAGGGGGCCGATCAGGCGCAAGCCGGAGCCGGAGCGAATTCGGTGCATGCCGATCCTGCCTGGCAGCTGCAGCTGATCGAGCTGCTGGCCCCCTCGCTCACCCTGCTGGCCGATGGGGTTGACCAGGCCGTTCCCTTCTTCACCACGCCAGCCATCAACGAGGCCGCCCAGGCCCAGCTGTGCGCGGAGGGCGCCCGGCCCGCCCTGGCGGCACTGGCGACTGCCCTTGAGGCCCGTGATCCCGCCACCCCACTCCAGGCTGATCAGGCCCAGGCACTGCTGGGCGAGGCTGCCAACGCTGCAGGCGTGAAGAAGGGCGTGATCATGAAGAGCCTGCGTGCGGCCCTGCTCGGCAGCCTCCAGGGCCCCGACCTACTCACCACCTGGCTGCTGCTGCTGCGCAGCGGCGACGCCCTGCCCCGCATCAAGGCCTGTCTCTGACAGATCTGGCCCTGACAAGTTTGCCTCAGAGCTGCTAAAAGCACCACTGGGCTGCGGCTCCACCAGGCCCAGCGCCCGCGCCAACGGCCCGGCACTGAGGCCGTGGAGGCCCACGGTGAGCAGGATCGTCAGAAACACCAGGCCCTGGAGCCGGCCCGCTCCGAGCACGCCGGCCTGCTCCAGACGGATGGCGAACAGGCTGGCCACGGCTGCAGTCACCACACCGCGTGGCGCCAGCCAGGCCATCAGGGCCCGCTGCCGCAGGCTGAAGCCCAGTCCCCAGGTGGCCAGCCCCACCGCGACGGGCCGCAGCACCAGCATCAGCGCCAGCACACAGGCCACCCCGCCCCAGCCCAGGGGGCTGAGCTGGGCAAAGCTCACGTCGGCGGCCAGCAGCGGAAACAGCATGGTGATCGCCAGCTGACTCAGCTGGCGGATCAGCGCATCGAGCTCGGCGGCGTCGGTGTCGGGTCGGCGCCCCACCACCACCCCGGCGGCCACTGCCGCTGGCAGCGCTGATTCCGGCAGCAACAGCTCGGCACCGCTGCTCATCAGGAACAGGCTGCCCAGGGTGAGCTGCAGCCTCAGGGCGCCAGCCGGCTGCGCTGGTATGCCCCGCAGGGCCTCCGCCAGCAGCCAGCCGCAGCTGGCCCCGAGCGCCACCCCACCTCCAAGGCGCGTGAGCAGGCCGGTGGCCAGCTCGCGCCAGCCCTGCAGATCCCCCAGCGCCAGCTCAAGCAGCAACAGCGCCAGCACCGCTCCGATCGGCTCGAGCACCAGGCCCTCCCCCTCCAGCACCTGGCCCAGGGGCTCCGCCAGCCGGATCTGGCGCACCAGGGGGTTGACCACCGTGGGGCCCGTGGCCAGCACGATGGCGCTGAACACCGCTGCCAGTGGCCAGCTGAGCCCGGCCAGCCCGTGGGCCGCCACCAGCCCGCCGAGCAGGGCCAGCACCAGCCGCACGGCGCAGATGCGCAGCACGGCCTGGCGGGTGCCGTCGGCCGGCAGCCGCAGATTGAGGCCGCCATCAAACAGCACCAGGCTCACCAGCAGACCGGTGATCGTGCCGAGGCCACTGCCCAGATCCAGGGGCTCCACCAGGCCCAGGCCGGCGCGGCCGATCAACAGGCCGGCACTGAGCAGCAGCACCACCCCCGGAAGGCCCGTGAGCCAGGCGAGCGCCTGGGCCACCGCCCCCGAAAACACGGTGATCCCCCAGAGCAGCCCCAGCCGCTCGGGGGTCATGCCGCGTCGTCGTCCATCGAGCTGAACTTCGGCTCCACCCGGATGCCGATCACCGCACTGGGACGCACCACCAGGTATTCCCCCTCCAGATCGCTGATCGGCACATTCACAAAGGTGTCGCTGGCAGCAGCCGTGAGCACCCCGCCATACCACTGCTGGAAGAGCTCCAGGCTGGCGAAGTGCACGGTTTCGCGCTGGCCGCCGCTCAGGTGCAGGTGAACCGCATAGCGACGGGGAGTTCGCGACATGGCGAGCTGGTGGCGGGGCCGGCAAATGTGACTTCAGGATGCCCCAGGAGAGTGGGCTCCGGCCAGCGCCAGGGCAGCGGCTGAAGCGTGGCCGGCAGATAAAGCGGGTGGCGGGGCTGGCCGAGGGCGGTGAGCCCCGCACAGCAGACAGGCCGACAGCTCGCGCCCGAGCGATCAAGCAGGGCAAGCATGGCCCGGTCGCGGCCGCGCCAGGCACCCTGGTTGCCCCAGCCCAGCCATAGCGGTGTCTGGGGATGGGCCGCCAGCCGCGCCCGGATCCAGGCGTCGGTGTCGGCACCCACCGGATCGGCCGCGCGACGCAGCACGGCGGGCGAAGGGCTGATCCACGAGAACAGGTTGAGCACCTCCAGAGCGCCATAACCCCAGCTGCCGGCAAAACCCACCAGCCGCCGCAGGGTGGCGTCATCACGGCGGCCATCGGCCCGGGAGGGGTTGAGGCCGATGAAGAGCAGCCGCGGCCGCTGCGGGTCCCACACCCGCTCCAGCCACCAGCGGTAGCGGCCGCAGGGGCTGAAGGCAACTGAACGAGCGATCTGGAGCAATCCTCCTGCCCTGAACCCACGTGCAGCCTGGCTGGCATCGGTGAAGAGCGCCGCGGCCGAGCTGCAGTCCTGAGCTCTGGCAGGCTGGCCGCCACGCCCGATTCACGCCTTGGCCCCCAGCACCAAGCCCCTGCTGCTGCTGATCGACGGCCACTCGCTGGCTTTCCGCAGCTACTACGCGTTCACCAAGGGGGGCGATGGCGGCCTGAGCACCAGGGAGGGCATCCCCACCAGCGTCACCTACGGCTTTCTGAAGGCCCTGCTCGACAACTGCAAGGGCCTCCAGCCCGATGGCCTGGTGGTGGCCTTCGACACAGCTGAGCCCACCTTCCGCCACAAGGCCGACGAGGCCTACAAGGCCCACCGCGACGAGGCTCCGGAGGAGTTCTTCCAGGACCTGACCAACCTTCAGCAGATCCTGCAGGAGGGCCTCGACATCCCCCTGGCGATGGCCCCGGGCTACGAGGCCGACGACGTGCTCGGCACCTTGGCCAACCGGGCCGCGGACCAGGGCTGGCGGGTGCGCATCCTCTCGGGCGACCGCGATCTGTTTCAGCTGGTCGACGACACGCGCGACATCGCCGTGCTGTACATGGGCGGCGGCCCCTACGCCAAGAACAGCGGCCCCACCGAGATGCGCCGCGAAGGGGTGATCGCCAAGCTGGGGGTGACACCCGAGGAGGTCGTGGACCTCAAGGCGCTCACCGGCGACAGCTCCGACAACATCCCGGGCGTGCGCGGCGTGGGTCCGAAGACCGCCATCAACCTGCTGGCCGCCTACACCCACGTGGATGGCATCTACGCGGCCCTGGAGCAGCTGGAGCAGGCCGGCCCCAAGGCCAAGGATCCCAAGGGCGTGCTCAAGGGAGCCCTGCTGGAGAAGCTGCGCGAGGGGCGGGAGAACGCCTACCGCTCGCGCATGCTCGCCGAGATCCTGGTCGACATCCCCCTACCCGAGGAGCCGCGGCTGGCGCTGGGCACAGTGAACAGCGAGGCGCTGGCCGGCAGCCTCACGGAGCTGGAGCTGTTTTCGCTGGCCAAGCAGGTGGGCAAATTCGCCCAGCTGTTCTCGGCCACGCCGCCCGAGCCCAGCGAGGGATCCAGCCCCGGCAGCGGCGCGCCCGAGACAGGCGCCCCTGCGTCGACGAACGCTGCAGCGACCATCCCTGATGCCGATCCCACAGCAGAGCTCCCCCATCCGGAAGCAGGGCAGGCGCCCCAGCTCCAGCCCGAGCTGATCACCACCCCCGGCGCGCTCGAGGCCCTGGTGGCCCGACTGCTGGCGGCCACCGATCCGGCCGCGCCGATCGCCCTCGACACCGAGACCACCGCTCTCAATCCTTTCCAGGCCGAGCTGGTGGGCATCGGCCTGGCCTGGGGCGACGGGGCTGCCGATCTGGCCTACATCCCGATCGGTCACCAGCCACCGCCGGCCGCAGATCTGCTCAGTGAGCCGCCGCCTGCGCCGCAGCAGCTGCACCTGGATGCCGTGCTGAGTGCCCTTGCCCCCTGGCTGGCCAGCGCCCAGCACCCCAAAACCCTGCAGAACGCCAAATACGACCGGCTGATCCTGCTGCGCCACGGCCTGGCCCTGGAAGGGGTGGTGATGGACACACTCCTGGCCGACTACCTGCGCGATGCCAACGCCAAACATGGCCTCGAGGAGCTGGCCGAGCGCAACTTCGGCTTCCGGCCCACCAGCTACGGCGAACTGGTGGCCAAGGGGGCCACGTTTGCAGGGGTGCCGATCGAGGCGGCCGCCCAGTACTGCGGCATGGACGTGCACCTCACCTGGCGGCTGACGCCGCTGCTGCAGAGCCAGCTGACGGCCCTCGGTGAGAAGCTGCCCCTGCTGCTGGAGCAGCTGGAGCTGCCGCTGGAGCCGGTGCTGGCCGCCATGGAGGCCACCGGCATCCGCATCGACACCGCCTACCTGGGCGTGCTGAGCCAGGAGCTGGCCGCCACGCTCAAACGCCTGGAGGCTGATGCCAAGCAGGCCGCCGGCGTCGACTTCAACCTGGCCTCCCCCAAACAGCTGGGCGAGCTGCTGTTCGACACGCTCGGGCTGGATCGCAAGAAATCCCGCCGCACCAAAACGGGCTGGAGCACCGATGCCACCGTGCTGGAGAAGCTCGAGGCCGACCACCCGGTGGTGGCGCTGGTGCTGGAGCACCGCACGCTCAGCAAGCTCAAGAGCACCTACGTGGATGCCCTGCCGGCCCTGGTGGAGGCCGAAACCGGCCGCGTGCACACCGATTTCAACCAGGCGGTCACCGCCACCGGTCGGCTGAGCAGCAGCAACCCCAACCTTCAGAACATCCCGGTGCGCACGGAGTTTTCCCGGCGCATCCGCAAGGCCTTCCTGCCCCAGGAGGGCTGGCAGCTGATCAGCGCCGACTACTCCCAGATCGAGCTGCGCATCCTGGCCCACCTCTCCGGCGAGGAGGCGCTGGTGGAGGCCTACCGCACGGGCGACGACGTGCACGCCCTCACGGCCCGCCTGCTGCTCGACAAGGACACCATCACGCTGGATGAGCGGCGTCTGGGCAAGACGATCAATTTCGGCGTCGTGTACGGCATGGGCGCCCAGCGCTTCGCGCGGGAAACGGGTGTCAGCCAGGCTGAGGCCAAAGACTTCCTGAGCAGATACAAGCAGCGCTACCCGAAGGTGTTCGCCTTCCTGGAGCTGCAGGAGCGGCTGGCTCTGTGCCAGGGCTACGTGGAAACGATCCTGGGCCGCAGGCGCCCGTTCGCCTTTGATCCAGGAGGCCTGGGCCGGCTGCTCGGCAAAGATCCGCTCGAGATCGACCTGGACACCGCCCGACGCGCCGGCATGGAGGCCCAGCAGCTGCGCGCCGCCGCCAATGCCCCGATCCAGGGATCCAGCGCCGACATCATCAAGCTGGCCATGGTGCAACTGCACCGGCGACTGGGCGAGAGCGGCCTGCCGGCTCGCCTGTTGCTGCAGGTGCACGACGAACTGGTGCTCGAAGCCGCCCCCGAGCAGCTGGATCAGGTGCTCGCCCTCACGCGTGAAACCATGGAGCACGCCGTTGCGCTCTCCGTGCCCCTCGTGGTGGAGACCGGCGTCGGCGCGAACTGGATGGACGCGAAGTAAGCAACGGCACGATGACCCTGAAGCTCACCAACACCCTCAGTCGCCGCGTGGAGGAGTTCCGGCCGATCGAGCCCGGCAAGGTGAGCATCTACTGCTGCGGGGTCACGGTGTACGACCTCTGCCACCTGGGCCACGCCCGCAGCTACATCAACTGGGACGTGCTGCGCCGCTACCTGATCTGGAGCGGCTACGCCGTCACGTTTGTGCAGAACTACACCGACATCGACGACAAGATCCTCAGGCGCGCCGCCGAGGAGAGCAGCTCGATGGAGGCGGTGAGCGAGCGCAACATCGAGGCCTTCGTGGCCGACATGGCCCGACTCAACATCCTGCCGGCCGACCGGATGCCGCGGGCCACACAATCGCTCGATGCGATCCGGCTGTTGATTCAGGAGCTGGAAGCGAAAGGGGCCGCCTATTCAGCCGATGGCGATGTGTATTTCGCGGTGATGAAACACGCTGGCTACGGCAAGCTCTCCGGCCGCGATCTGGCCGAGCAGCAGGACAACGCCGCCGGCCGCGTGGCCACGGAAGAAGAGGCCCGCAAGCAGCACCCCTTCGACTTCGCTCTCTGGAAGGGCACCAAGCCGGGCGAGCCCAGCTTCCCGTCGCCCTGGGGCCCGGGACGGCCCGGCTGGCACATCGAGTGCTCGGCGATGGTGCGTGAGGAACTGGGCGACACGATCGACATTCACCTGGGGGGCGCCGATCTGGTGTTTCCGCACCATGAGAACGAGATCGCCCAGTCGGAGGCGGCCACCGGCCGGGAGCTGGCCCGCACCTGGCTGCACAACGGCATGGTGAATGTGGGCGGCGAAAAGATGAGTAAGTCGCTCGGCAACTTCACCACCATCCGTGCCCTGCTCGATTCGGGCGTGTCGCCGATGACCCTGCGGCTGTTCGTGCTGCAGGCCCACTACCGCAAGCCCCTGGATTTCACAGCCGAGGCCCTGGAGGCTGCCGCCTCAGGCTGGAAGGGGTTGAATGCGGCCCTGGGGCTGGCGGCGACCGCGGATCGGCCCGAGCAGGGGTCGATCACCCGGGCGCAGATCGCCAGCGATCCTGCTGGGCTTGCCCCAGAGCTGGCTGCCACCCGCGCACGCTTCGTGGCCGCCATGAACGACGACCTGAACACCTCGGCAGCCCTGGCCGTGCTGTTTGAGCTGGCCAGGCCGCTACGGGGTCTGGCCAACCGGCTCGAGCGTGGCGATGGGGCGGCCGCCATGGAAGCCGACTGCCCAGAGCTGCGTCAGCGCGGTGCCCTGCTGGTGGAGCTGGCCGCCGTGCTGGGGCTGAAAGTCGAGGCCCACACTGGAACCAGCCGGGCCGGTGGGGCGGAGGAGGGGGCCACTGGAGAGACCGCGCAGATCGAGGTGTTGATCGAGCAGCGACGCGCCGCCAAGGCCGCCCGCGATTTCGCCGCTGCCGACCGGATCCGCGATCAGCTCAAGGCCCAGGGGATCGAATTGATCGACAGGCCAGGCGGCGTCACCGAGTGGTTGCGGAGCTGATCGGCCACCGGGGAGCGATCCAGGCCATCCCAGAACCCCGGCGCAGACTCCAAAAGCCCCTGTCCTGCATCCTGCAAGTCCGCCATCCCGCAAGAGAGCAATCCCGCAAGTTCGCCATCCTGTTATCAATAGGACCCAAAACAGGATTCGTTATCCCATTGCGAATCCCGCTCTCGGCCCCATGGCTTGAGCCGAGCCGCGGCGCACTCACGGCTCCTGGTTCGGGCCACCGGGACGGCCGGGTTGCCGTTGATCCCGCATCAACTGCTCGATCCTGCGGATGCGGGCCAGGGTGGTGGTCCACACCTCCAGCTGAAAGCTGCGCTCAGCACCGCCCTGCTCCACGGCGCCACGGCACTCGGCCAGGAGGGCATCGAGGTCTTCACCGCGCTCAAAGGCGTCCCAGAGTTGGCGCTCCAGCCGGGCTCTCTCGATGAAATTCCAACGCTGAAAGAACGCGTTCACGGGGCCAGACCTCGGCGGCCCAGGGAGCCTACGGAGCTGGAGAGGGGCCCAGGAGCACGGCGGAGCCGGCAACCGTCAGCCCTGGCCCACCCAGTTGCCCAGGAGGTCAGCGATCGACACGGCCAGGCCCACCGCAATGGCCGGCGGTGACACCCACCGCAGGGCCAGCAACAGCAGTCGCTGCAGCCGCGGCGAGCTGCCGCAACCGGCCAGGTCGGCCTGCAGGCGCTGGGGCGCCACCCAGCCCAGCAGCACCGCCATGGCCAAGCCTGCAGCGATCAGCAGCACGCCGCCAAACAGGGCATCCATCCGCTCCAGCACCGCCACGTTGAGGGCGGCGGGCAGACCGAGCAGGGTGATCACCAGCACGCACAGCCAGGTGGTGCGGCGACGGCTCCAGCCCAGCCGGTCCATCAGCGAACTCACCGGCACCTCCAGCAGCGACACCGACGAGGTGATCGCCGCGATGTAGGCCAGCGCGAAGAACAACGCCGCCACCAGGCGGCCCGCACCGCCCAGGGAGGCCAGGCCGTGGGGCAGGGCGATGAACAGCGTGCCCACCGTGCTGCCGCTCACCACATCGCCCAGCCCGAAGCTGGCCACGATCGGGAAGGTGACGCAGCCGGCCATCAGGCCGACGGCCGTGTCGAGCCCCACCACACTGAGGGCTTGGCGCGGCAATGGACTGCGCTGATCGAGATAGGCGGCATAGGCCAGGATGCAGCCGATGCCTGCGCCGATGGAGAAGAAGGCCTGAGTGAAGGCGTTGCGGATGGTGGTGGGGTCGGTGAGCTTGCTGGGGTCCCAGCGCAGCAGAAAACCCTGGTAGCCCTCCTGGGCCCCGGGCAGAAAGCTCGCCCAGATCACTAGGGCGAGCAGCAACAGAAACAGCAGCGGCATGCCCCAGCTGGTGAGCCGCTCAATGCCGCGCCGGATCCCGGCCGCCACCACCAGTCCGGTGAGGCCCATGCTCAGCACCTGGCCCAGCACCGCCGGGCCGCCGCTGCTGATGCCGGCGAAATGCGCTTGCGCCGCAGCCATGTCGGCGGGCAGCTCACGCAGCAGCGCCTCCACCAGGCTGAGGCCGGTCCAGCCCATCAGCACGGCGTAGTAGGCCAGGATGCCCACGGAGGCCGCCAGAAACAGCCAGCCCAGCGGCGCCCAGCGACGGCCACCCGCGGTGATCGGTGCCACCAGCGGCGCGTGGCCGGTGCTGCGGCCCAGCACCATCTCGGCCACCAGCACCGGCAGACACACCACCGCCACGATCAGCACGTAGAGCAGCACAAAGGCCGCCCCGCCCCCCTGGGAGGCCCGGTAGGCGAAACCCCAGAGGTTGCCCAGGCCCACGGCGCTGCCAGCTGCCGCGAGCACAAAGCCCAGGGCCGAGCCCCAGCTCTCCGGCGGGCGACCACGCTCAGCGCGGGCCGGGGTGGAGGAGCTTGGACTGGAACCGGCACCCGGGCTGGCCATCCAGAGAACTGCCGAAGTCGCCCCAGTTTCCGGTACACCGCAAGCGCAGCGGCCGACCGGTGGCGGGATGCATCAGCCGCAGCCCGGCGGCATGGAGCTGGAGTCGCCCGGATGCCGCCATGCTGCCGGGGCACGCTTGTGCCGAAACCCCGCCATACAGCGGATCGCCCAGCACCGGGTGGCCCAGCCAGGCCAGGTGCACCCGCAACTGGTGGGAGCGACCGGTGTGGGGCTGCAGCAACAGGGTGCTGCCCGCTGACGACGCCGCCAGCCGCCGCCAGCGGGTGAGGGCCGGCTTGCCGCCGTGCTCGAGCGGCACCACGCCGTAGCGGGGTGGCCGGGTGGCGATGCGGCCCAGGGGCTGATCGATCAGCCCGCCGCGGGCCGCAGGCACACCCCGCACCCTGGCCAGGTAGGTCTTGCGCACCCGCCGCTCTGCGAAAGCAGCGCTGAGCTGGCGGTGGGTGGTGGCGTCGCGGGCCAGCAGGATCAGCCCGGAGGTGTCGCGATCCAGGCGATGCACGAGCCGCGCCCCCGGCCAGGAGCGCTGGGCCCGGCTGATCAGGGAATCGGCCAGCTCAGGGCCCAGGCCCGGCTGGCTGAGCAGCCCGGAGGGTTTGGCCAAGACCAGCAGCCAGGGATCGACGTACAGCAGGCGGGGCTCAGCCACCCATCTCAGCCACGCCCACGCGCTGTTGCAGCCACTCCAGGCCCACCACCAGCAACACCCCGATCGCCCCGAGCAGCAGGGCCACGGCCAGGGCACCACCATCGGTCGGCGCCGCCAGGGCATCGCGCAGCACGATCAGTTTGCCCTTGGCGTTGGTGCTGCTCTCCAGCACGGTGCGGAAGGGCCAGATCTTCCACAGCGAGCCGGCCATCACACCCACCAGCAGGGCCACGGTCTGTCCGTGCCAGCGCTCCAGCAGCCAGCGCAGCACGCGCACAAAGGCGATCAGTCCAGTGGCGCAGCCCAGGGCAAACGGCACCAGGGTGGCCAGATCCAACCCCTTCACTGCCTCCATCACGTGCTGGTACTGGCCCAGCACCAGCAACAGAAACGAGCCGGAAATACCGGGCAGGATCATGGCCATGATCGCCACGGCCCCACTCCAGAACAGGGTGAAGGGGTCGTGGGGCATGGTCACCGGCACCCGGGTCACGAACACCAGGGCCCCCGCCGCGCCCACCACCATCGCCACCAGGCCACTGGCTCCCCAGTGGGCGTGGCGAGCGATCAGCACGATCGAGCCCACGATCAGCCCGAAGAAGAAGGCAAACAGAAACACCGGGTGGGCCTCGTAGAGCCAGGTGATCGGCCGCACCAGCAGCAGGATCGAACTGGCCAGACCGGCCAGCAACGGCACCAGAAAGCCCAGATGCACCCGTGCCGCCGCCTCTGCCCAGCGGCCACGGCGCAGCAGGGTTAGCAGGGTCAGATCGAAGCCGGCGATCGCCTCCAGCAGCTGGCCGTAGATGCCGAGGATGAAGGCCATCGAGCCGCCGCTCACCCCGGGCACCACATCGGCCGAGCCCATCGCCAGACCGCAGCCCAGCAGGTAGGGCCAGCCGGGACCGGCCTCGGGAGCCGGGGATGTTGCGGGAGCCGGTGCACCGGCGATCGGGGGGGGGGAGGAGGGCGCGTCGGCCATCGGGCGGCGATCACTGGCGTGCATCCTGCCGGGCCTGGTGGCGATCGCCAGTGGGACACTGGTGGCCCGTTGTGGTGGAGCACCGCCGTGAAAGCCCTCTCCGTGCTCGGCTCCACCGGCTCGATCGGCACGCAGACCCTGGAGCTGGCCGAGGAGTTCCCGGATCGCTTCAAGGTGGTGGCCCTCACCGCCGGCAACAACCTCGACCTGCTGGTCGAGCAGATCCGCCGCCACGCCCCCGAGGTGGTAGCCCTGGCCGACGCCGACAAGGTGGCGGAGCTGCGCGAGCGCCTCGATGGCCTCGATGCCTCCGCCCGCCCGGCCCACCTGCCCGAACTGCTGGGTGGCCCCGATGGCCTGGAGGCCGCCGCAGCCTGGACCAGCGCCGACCTGGTGGTGACCGGGATCGTGGGCTGCGCCGGCCTGCTGCCCACCCTGGCCGCCATCCGCGCCGGCAAGGATCTGGCCCTGGCCAACAAGGAAACCCTGATCGCGGCAGGCCCGGTGGTGCTGCCCGAGCTCGAGAAATCAGGCTCGCGCCTGCTGCCGGCGGATTCCGAGCACTCCGCCATCTTCCAGTGCCTGCAGGGCACCCCCTACGCCGAAACGGCCCGGCTCTCCACCGGCACGCCCACACCTGGCCTGCGCCGCATCCAGCTCACGGCCTCCGGCGGCGCCTTCCGCGACTGGGACCCGGCCGATCTTCACAAGGCCACCGTGGCCGATGCCACCAGCCACCCCAACTGGAGCATGGGCCGCAAGATCACGGTGGACTCGGCCAGCCTGATGAACAAGGGCCTGGAGGTGATCGAGGCCCACTACCTCTTCGGCCTCGACTACGACCACATCGAGATCGTGATCCACCCCCAGTCGATCATCCACTCGATGGTGGAGCTGGCCGATTCCTCGGTGCTGGCCCAGCTGGGCTGGCCCGACATGAAGCTGCCGATCCTCTACTGCCTCAGCTGGCCCGAGCGGCTCGAGACCCCCTGGCGGCGCCTCGACCTCACCGAGGTGGGTTCGCTCACCTTCCGCGCTCCCGATCCCAAGCGCTACCCCTGCATGGAGCTGGCCTACGCGGCCGGTCGCGCCGGCGGCACGATGCCGGCGGTGATGAACGCCGCCAATGAACAGGCCGTGGCCCTCTTCCTCGATGAGCAGGTGCACTTCCTCGATATCCCGCGCCTGATCGACGTGGTGTGTGATCGCCACCGGGCCGACCTCATGGCCAACCCCTCCCTGGCCGACGTGCTGGCCGTAGACGCCTGGGCACGTGGGGCGGTGCGCGAGGCCGCAGCCCGGCTGCAGGCCAAGGCCCCGGCGGCGCTGCCGGCCTGAGCAGCCCGCCGATGGACGAACCCCAGCTGATCTCGCACCACCTGCTGCTCTGCGCCACCCCCAGCAAGGCGCTCTGCTGCCCTGATCCCGCTATCGGAGCCGCCAGCTGGGACGCGCTCAAGCGCCTGGTGCGCGAGCTGGGCCTGGAAAATCCAGAACGGCCGGAGGGGATCGTGCTGCGCAGCAAGGCCGACTGCCTGCGCATCTGCGCCGAGGGGCCGGTTCTGCTGATCTGGCCTGAGGGGATCGTCTACAGCGGTGTCACGCCGGAGCGCATCGAGCGGATCCTGCGCGAGCACGTGATCAGTGGCACACCGATCGAGCCCTGGGTCGTGAAGCGCTACACACTGACCACCAACCACTGATCAGCAGCACCAGCCCTGCTCATCCAGGGCTAGGGCTGACTGCACCAAGCTCCAGCAACGCAAGCAGCCAGTGGGCCACCCGCCTGTCGGCCCAGCTTGCCGGCTGCACGGGCCCACCGCCCCGGGGGTGTGCGTCATGGAAGCCGTTGTGGCCGCCATGGGGAGTGATCTGCACCTGCCAGGGCAGCAGGGGTGGCCGCTTGCCGAGCGACCGGGCCAGCTCAGCCGTGGCCGTGGCCGGCACCCAGGGATCATCGGCGGCGTGCAGGAGCAGGGCCGGCGGCAGCGCTGCGCCCCCTTCCGCCAGAGCTGGGGCGGGCTCGTCACTGAGCCACTGGCGCAGGGCGCTCGCAGGGCTGGCAGAAACGTAGTAGTGATCCACCGAGGTGTAACCCCAGCGCGGAGCCGTGATCGCCGCATCGAAACCGCGGATGCTGCGCGGCCGCTCCGGCCCTTCCAGGGCCTGGCGCTCAGCCGCATCCAGGCCGAAGGGGTCGGCCAGCGTCTGGGCGATCAACCGCCGCAGCAGCCAGCGTTCATACAGCCGGTTGCGAGGGGCGGCAATGCGATGGGAGCAGGCCTGCAGATCCAGCGGACTGCTCACACACGCCAGGCCATCGAGGGCCTCGGGCATCTCCAGCACCGCATTCAGCAGGATCGTGCCCCCAAGCGAGAGACCAACGCCAAGCAGAGGTTGGCCGGCGGCACGAGCCCGGCCGGCCTCCAGCACGGGCAACAGGTCGGCCGTGCAGGCCGCCGCATAGCTTCCCCGGGCCAGCGCCCGTCCTGCACCAGCCCCACGCAGGTTGAGTCGCCAGACCTCAAAGCCGCAGTGCTGCAGCACCCCAGCCAGTCGGCGCACCCCCTGGCGGCCACTGTCACCGGCAAGCCCGTGCACCAGCACCACCAGGGCCGCCGCCTCGCCGGAGGTGGGGCGATCCCTGAGCACAAGCAGTGAATCCTCACTGGGCAGGGGAATGGTCAGCGGCCGGCCCCGATCCACCGGCAGCGGCTCGGGGCGCAGCGTGTCTCGCAAGGTCTGCAGGTCGGCCCCAAACCAGGGCCAGCGCTGGCGAAAGTCCACAGCGCGGCCGATGGCCGGGCCAGCTTCAGGCAGCCTTCTTGCCCACACCCATCTCGCGCAGCTCGCTCACCAGGCCATTGAGCACCGCCTTGGCGTCGCCGAACACCATCGCCGTCTGCGGCAGCTCGAACAGAGCGTTCTTGATGCCGGCGTAGCCGGCACCCAGGCTGCGCTTCACCACGAACACCTGGCGAGCCTGGTCCACCTCCAGCACAGGCATGCCATAGAGGGGGCTGTTGGGATCACTCTTGGCGTCCGGGTTCACCACGTCGTTGGCACCCAGCACGATCACCACATCGGTGCGCGGGAACTCGGGGTTGATGGTGTCCATCTCCAGCAGCTGCTCGTAGGGCACGTCGGCCTCGGCCAGCAGCACGTTCATATGGCCGGGCATCCGGCCCGCCACCGGGTGGATGGCGTAGCTCACCTCGGTGCCGTTGGCTTCCAGCAGCTTGGAGAGCTCCCGCAGGGTGTGCTGGGCCTGGGCCACCGCCAGGCCATATCCAGGCACGAACACCACGCGCTCGGCCGTTTCCAGAGCCATGGCACACTCCTCAGCGCTGCAGCTGGTGATGCGGGTGTAGCCCGCCTCCTCGCCGCCGCCACCCACCTGGGCGGCCCCGCCGAGGGCACCGCCGAACAGCACACTCACGAGCGAGCGGTTCATGGCCTTGCACATCACCTGGGTGAGGATCAAGCCCGCTGCGCCCACCATGGCGCCGGCCACGATCAGCAGCTGGCTGCCCACCACGAAACCGGCGGCGGCGGCAGCCACGCCCGAATAGCTGTTGAGCAGGGAAATCACCACCGGCATATCGGCGCCGCCGATCGGCAGGGTGACACCGATGCCCAGCAGGCTGGAAGCCACCACCAGCAGCCAGAGGGGAAAGCCCGAGGGATTAGACGGCAGGCCGAAGGCACCAACGATGGCTGCCACGGCCAGGGAAATGTTCACCCCATGGCGCACCTGGCTCTGGGTCCAGCTGGGGGTACCGATCCAGCCCTGGAGCTTGCCCATGGCCACCACCGAACCAGTGAAGGTGATGGCGCCCACGAACACCGAAATGATGATCGAGACCTTCTCCACCAGGTCAGCAGTGTCGCTCTGGTAAAGCGCAACCGCCACAGCCACCAGCAGGGAAGCCATGCCGCCACAGCCGTTGAACAGGGCCACGGTTTCAGGCATCGCCGTCATCGGCACCCGCTGGGCCGTGAGCAGACCGGCCAGGCCACCGATAGCGGTACCAATGGCAATCCAGATCCAGGCCTCGAGACTGAGCTGCTGCTGAATCAGCAGTCCTGCCACGGCCAAGCCCATGGCCAGGGCGGCCAGGCCATTGGCGGAGCGGGCCGAACGCACCTTGGAGAGGCCCTTGAGGCCCAGGGCCAGCAGCAGCACCGCCACCAGATCGATGGCGTAGGCCAGCACGGTTGTGTTGGTCATCACTTCGAGCTCGTCGATTTGAGGCTGGTGGGCTTGCGGGAGAACATGGCCAGCATTCGGTCGGTGACCAGGAAGCCGCCGATCACGTTGAACAAGGCAAAGGCCAGAGAACCGGCCCCCAGTGCCAGCAGAATGGTGTTATCCCTGGCTTGGGCGATCAGGGTGAGCGAGGCGAGCACCGTGATGCCGCTGATCGCATTGGCACCGCTCATCAACGGGGTGTGCAAGGTGGGGGGCACCTTGCCGATCAGTTCGAGGCCCAGGAGGCTGCCGAGCAGCAGCACCCAGAGGGCTTCAGTGAGGGAGCTCAAGCGTCTTCTCCATAAACAACGGTCCGGTGACGGCACTGGCCGCCATGGGTGAGCAGGCAGCCACCCACGATCGGATCCTCCGTGTCGAGCACGAAGCTGGCCTCGGACCCATCGCCGGGCAGCAGCTGCTCCAGCAGGGTGGCGAGGTTGCGGGCGTAAAGGGCGCTGGCGTGGTTGGGCACCGACGACGGCAGCTGGTCGGCGCCGATCAACTGCACCCCCTTGCGGATCACGGTTTCGCC
The DNA here is from genome assembly GCA_044235095.1 of Prochlorococcaceae cyanobacterium. Taxonomy (GTDB): domain Bacteria; phylum Cyanobacteriota; class Cyanobacteriia; order PCC-6307; family Cyanobiaceae; genus NIES-981. Next base: position 87,828 of record JBIIIC010000003.1, read on the forward strand.
CGGAACAGTGCCGGCGCAGTTGCCACCGGAAGCGACGGCCAGATCAACCACCACCGAGCCAGGGCGCATGCCATCGAGCATGTCCTCGCTGATCAGCCGCGGCGCCGGCCGGCCGGGCACCTGGGCCGTGCAGATCACGATGTCGGCCAGGGCCAGCTGGTCGGCCAGCTGCTGGCGCTGGGCCGCGAGGAAAGCCTCGCTCGCCTGCTTGGCGTAACCACCCACCTCGGCGGGTTTCTCCTGCTCCGGCGGGTCGATGAAGCGGCCGCCCAGGGATTCCACCTGCTCCTTGGCTGCCGGTCGCACATCGCTCACGTACACCACGGCTCCCAGACGCCGGGCGGTGGCCAGGGCCTGCAGGCCCGCCACCCCGGCCCCGAGGATCAGGGCACGGGCGGCCTGGATCGTGCCAGCCGCTGTCATCAGCATCGGCACGTAGCGATCCAGGGCCGCCGCAGCCAGCAGCACCGCCTTGTAGCCGGCGATGTTGGCCTGCGACGACAGCACATCCATGCTCTGGGCGCGGCTGATGCGGGGCAGCAGCTCCAGGGTGAGCGCCGAAACACCGCCCTGCACCAGCTGGTCGACGAGCTGGCGGGCCCCGTAGGGAGCCAGCAGACCCGCCAGCACGCCGCCCTGCTTGATCAGGGCCAGCTGCTCCGCCGCAGGGGCCTGCACGCAGAGCACGGCATCGGCCCGGCTCCAGACCTGATGGAGGGCTTCGCTGCCGCTCTTAAGCACCTGCGCACCCGCCGCCTGATAGTCGTGATCCACGAAGCCAGCAGCCTCACCAGCTCCAGCCTCCACAGCAAAGCGGAGGCCGCGGGCAGCCAGTCGCTTGACCGTTTCGGGAGTGGCCGCAACCCGGGATTCACCGGGTTGGCGCTCCCGGGGCACCAGCACTTCAGCCAACGCTCATCCCACGGATGGCCCGCACATTAGGGGCTCCAGCAAGCAATCAGAGAATCACAACAGCGCTCGAAAACAGGGCAATTCAATGCCCGAGAACAGGGAGGCTGTCAGAACAGGGGAAGGAGCTCCTGCTCGACGCAGGTTGCCTGGGGCAGGGATCCCTGGTGACGAAGCTGGCGAGCCCGCAGGATCATGGGATCGAGATCACATTCAAGCCGCCAGCAGCGCAGCACGTGGCGGCGTTGCTGGGCAGCGGTCCAGGCCCAGGGATCGCTGGACTGGCCTGAAGGCGTGGGGGTGGTGGCCATGACGGTGCCGGCCGGAGTGATGGGCCAAAGGCTAGGCAGCAGCAGGCATTCGCCCATAGGCCAGAACACTCATTCGGCCTGACCCAGGCCAGGCCTTGGGCGTCACAATGGCTCCCCAGGCTGTTGGCATGGTTCCGCCCTCCTTCACTCTCCGCTCCGGAGGTCCGGCCGGCACCAGCGGCAGCCCGCCGGGCCATGGCATCGAGCCCCGCCAATGGCAGCGACAGCTGATTCAGCTGCTGCGGGCACGCATGCACCAGCCCCCCACCGGCGCTGGTTCCGCTCCCCACGACGTGCTCGTGCACGCCGGACCCGGCGCCGGCAAAACCCTCGGGGCCCTGCTCAGTTTCAGTCGCCTCAGACACGAACGACACCTCGATCGCTTAATGGTGTTCTGCCACCGCAGCTCGATCGGCGAGCAGTGGCTGGCGGCGGCCCAGCGACTGGAGCTGCGCCTGCGCCCCTGGAACGGGGGTGACGAGCTGGGTGATGCTGATGGGTGGCTGCTGAGCTACCAGAGCGCGGGCCGCAACCGCCAGCAGCTGCTGCGGCTATTGCAACAGCCGCAGCTGGGGCGCTGGCTGGCGATCGCCGATGAGGTGCACCACCTCGGCCTCGACCCCGATGAACCGGAAGCGGCCGCCTGGGGCGCTGCTTTCAGCCAGCTCACCACCCCGGCCCGGCTGCGGCTGGGCCTCACCGGCACGCCCTTCCGCGCCGACAATCTCGCCTTCTGCGCCGCCCGGCGGGTGCGGCGGCACCTGGGCGATCGCCAGATCGAGCTGATCAGCCCCGACCTGAGCGTGGAGCCTCGCCAGCTGATCGCCGCTGGCGATGTGCGGCCGCTGGAGTTTCGGTTTCAGGACGGCTGGGTGGACCATGGCCGGGGGGCCTGCGCCGCCACTGGAGCTGGTCTGGGCGAGACGGAGACCTCGCCGCTCTCGGCCGAGCTGCGCGAGAGCTGGCGTGCCCGCAACCTGCGGCGGGCCATTCAGCTGGGCGATCCCAGCAGCATTGCCCTGCAGGTGTTGCTCAAGGCCAGGCGGCGTCTGGAGCGCGTGCGCCAGGGCCACCCTGGAGCAGGCGGACTGGTGATCGCCCGCAACATCGACCATGCGACCAGCCTCGGCGCCCTGCTGAGGGAGCAGGGCGATCGGGTGCTGCTGGTGCACTCCCAGGACCCCGAGGCTGCGGCTCGCCTCGCTGACTTTCAAGGCGGTGCGGGCGACTGGCTGGTGAGCGTGGATATGTGCGCCGAGGGCTTCGATGCCCCGCGCCTGCGGGTGCTGGCCTATCTCACCACCGTGGTGACACGCAGTCGCTTCGTGCAGGCGATCACCCGGGTGGTGCGCATGGATGGGCAGCGGGCTGCCCAGGAGGCGATTCCGCGCCAGCCCTCTTATGTGTTTGCCCCCGCCGATCCGCTGCTGATGGGCTTCGCCCGCTCCTGGTCTCTGAGCGAGCCTTACCTGATCGACACCACTCCCAGCGTTGACGAACCGGCCGGCGAGGCGTGCGGCGCACCCGGCAATGCGCTGCCCCTGCAGGCGATCGAAGCGCGGGCCGGCGAGCTGATCCGCCTCAGGGGTCCAGAGCTGCCGAGCTTCCTGCGGCCCAGCGCCTAAGGCGTGCAGCGCAGGCCATCAGGTCCCCTGCTCGGCCCACCCCCCCATGCCAGCCCCAGCGGGCCTGGGCCTGTGCGCTGCTGCGACAAGGCCTGAGCGCTGCCGCGGCGCCCAAACAGCGCTCTTCGGCACAATCGAGCGAAATAAAAGCGACATAATTCTACCCATTTTTACGGATAAAACGAAAAAAATCGCGCAAACAGGCACTAATCGACAAAAGATGGCTACCAAATGCCCGGATTTTGCGACGTTGTGTCAACCAATACCCCAGCAAGGCAGGCGGCCCGGCAGCGTGGCCTCACCTCTGGGGATGCGGACCATGGACGCCGCAGTGAATCGCCGCCTCACCGTTGCCGTGAGCTGGGCCCTGGCCCGGCGGGCCACCCTCGACACCTTCGAGCAGTTCGAGGAGAGCTACGCCCTCACAGAGGAGTTCCGGGAATGGCTGCTCTGCCTGGAGGAGCATCCCGACCTGCTCGAACCCAGCGTGCTGATGGTGCCCAATACCCTGCGACCCTCCAACCCAGCCAATCAGCCAGGCCCCGGCGCCAGCGACGGCCTCCTGGAAATCTGAACAAAACCTAAAGCCACCCACAGCGCCGCCCTCGGATGTGGTCGCGTGCGTCACAGAGTGTCACCTCGGGCAACCATCCCCTAGGCTCAACTCATAGTCGCTCCGCTTTAGCTGTGTCTCTAACTCCTGGCTCCTCCCCTTCTGAGGCCGCACGCCCGGACGTCGAGAACCTGGTGATCGTGGGCTCCGGCCCGGCCGGCTACACCGCCGCCATCTATGCCGCCCGCGCCAACCTCAACCCGTTGCTGATCACGGGCTTCCAGGACGGCGGCATCCCCGGTGGCCAGCTGATGACCACCACCCATGTAGAAAACTTCCCGGGCTTCCCCGACGGCATCCTGGGGCCCGATCTGATGGACAGGATGAAGGCCCAGGCCGAACGGTGGGGCACCACCCTGGTGCTGGCAGACGCCACCGAGATCGATCTGTCGCAGCGGCCCTTCCGGATCACCGCTGACGGCACCACCTATCAGGCCCAGAGCGTGATCCTGGCCACCGGCGCCAGTGCCAACCGGCTGGGCCTGCCCCAGGAGGAGCGCTTCTGGAGCAGCGGCATCAGTGCCTGCGCCATCTGCGATGGCGCCACTCCCCAGTTCCGCAACCAGGCGGTGGCCGTGGTGGGCGGCGGCGACTCGGCCTGCGAGGAGGCCGTGTACCTCACCAAATACGGCGACCACGTGCACCTGATCGTGCGCTCCGGCCAGCTCCGCGCCAGCAAGGCCATGGCCGACCGGGTGCTGGCCAACCCCAACATCACCGTGCACTGGCACCGCCAGGTGGCCGATTGCAGCGGCAGCGACTGGCTGGAGGCCATCACCCTGCGCGACACCGAAAGCGGCGCCACCGAGGAGCTGGCGGTGAAGGGCCTCTTCTATGCCATCGGCCACACCCCCAACACCCGCCTGCTGCGCGGCCAGCTGGAGGTCGACGGCCACGGCTACCTGGTGACCAAACCGGGGCGACCTGAAACCAGCATCGACGGCGTGTTTGCCGCCGGCGATGTGGCCGACGCCGAGTGGCGGCAGGGCATCACCGCCGCCGGCAGCGGCTGCCAGGCGGCCCTGGCCGCCGAGCGCTGGCTGAGCCACCACAACCTGGCGGTGGAAGTGAAGCGCGAGTCGGTGGAGCCCGAGACGGTGGGTGAGCCGAAGCGCACCGCAGAGAGCGATGAGGCCAACTTCGACGCCAATGCCCTCTGGCAGAAGGGCAGCTATGCCCTGCGCAAGCTCTATCACGACAGCAGCAAGCCCCTGCTGGTGGTGTACACCTCCCCCACCTGCGGCCCGTGTCACGTGCTCAAGCCCCAGCTCAAGCGGGTGCTCGATGAGCTGGGCGGCGCCGCCCAGGGCGTGGAGATCGACATCGAAGCCGATCAGGCGATCGCCCAGCAGGCGGGCGTCAGCGGCACCCCCACCGTGCAGTTGTTCCTGAACAAGGAACTCAAGCAGCAATTCAAGGGCGTGAAGCAGCGCAGCGAGTTCAAGGCCGCCATCGAGAGCCTGCTCGGGGTGCACGCCTGAGGGAAGAGGTCATCCCACCGAGCCAGCCCAAAACGAAGCCCGGGGGTCGTGCTCCCGGGCTTTTGGTATGCCGGAGACGTTGATTGACGAGGACGTTGATTGACGGAGACGTCGTCGACCCGCTGTCGCTCCTGAGGCGACGGGAGCTCAGCGGCGACGGGGGCCGCCAGGGCGATTGCCGCCGGGCCGGGGGCCGGTGGCACCGGCATTGCGCTCCCGGTAAGTGATGCGTCCGCGGGTGAGGTCGTAAGGACTGATCTCGACCAGCACCTTGTCGCCGGCGAGCAGCTTGATCCTGAACTTGGTGAGCTTGCCGGCGGCACGGCAGAGGCACTGGTGACCGGCAGGCTGCTCCAGGGTCACCAGATAGAACCCGTTGCCCTGCTCCTTCTCGATCACACCAGAGGTCTCAATCATGCAGGCAGCTCAATCCGGATCACGGCTGATACCAGCTTAAAGGCCGCCACGCCCCTGCACCGCCGACTGCCGCAGACGAGCGATAGGGTCGAGCGCGAGCTCGGACGTTCCATGGTGCTGCCCCCCCTGTCGATGGACCTGGGCCTGCTGCTGATCTCCATCGGCGTGGTGAACCTCTGGAAGGCCCGCCAGTCCTGACCACCCTGCTGTTTCACAAGCCCTACGGGGTGCTGAGCCAGTTCACCCCGGAGCCGGGTAGCCCGTGGCGCTGCCTGGCCGACTTCATTGCCGTGCCGAGTGTGTATGCGGCAGGCCGGCTCGATGCCGACAGCGAGGGGCTGCTGCTGCTCACCGCCAATGGCCGCCTGCAGCAACGGCTCACCGACCCAGCCTTTGGCCATTGGCGCCGCTACTGGGCCCAGGTGGAGGGCGATGCCAACGCTGAACCACAAGCCCTGGCGGCCTTGTGCTCAGGCCTGGTCATCCAGGGCCGGTGCACCCTGCCAGCCAGAGCCAGAGCCCTGGGGGCGGCGGAGGTGGCAGCTGCGGCCATCCCCGAGCGCGATCCACCGATCCGCCACCGGCTGCAGGTGCCCACCAGCTGGCTGGAGCTGGAGCTGCGCGAGGGTCGCAACCGCCAGGTGCGTCGCATGACCGCAGCTGCAGGACTGCCGACCCTGCGGTTGATTCGCCAGTCGATCGACCTGATGGACGGCCAGACCCCGTTGCAGCTCACGGGGCTGGCACCGGGGCAATGGCGCTTCGTGAACGCCGTTGAGCAGGAGCGCCTGGATCAACTGCTGCGCCGGAAAGGACCAGGTCGATCTGACCGGTCAAGGGCAGACCGGTCGAGATCGGGTCGCGGGGGCCGGGCTGGTGGCGGGAAATCGGGCCGGGCCGGCGGCGGCGGATAGGGCGGTTTTGCCCCCTGCCCGCTCACCCCAGACACTCCTGGAGTTCGCGCACGGTCTGCAACTGGCCGTAGTAGTAGTTCGCCCGGGCACGGCGATCGGGATCCTCAAGCGTGTCGAGGGCATCGAAGCCAACGCTCTGCCAGAGCTCATGGCCGCAGGCCCGGGTCACTTCCGCGACGGCCTCAGACTCCAGGTTGGCCAGACGGCGCTGCAGATTCTTGATTTGCGCGATCGACACCGACCCACCAACTCAACGACCGAAACAATCCTACCAGGCGAGTAGTACAGACGCACTGAGGGCTCAGAACGGCAGCTTTTTCTTGGCCTCCTTGTCGAGGTCGGATTCCATCTCCCTCAGGCGCTTGAGGATGGTGTCGTAGTACTCCTTGAGGTAGTTCTCGAGGGTGGTGGTGTCGTTCGGGTCGAGGCCAAACGCGGCATAGCTCTCCTCCATGGGAGCGTCGAGCCGCTGACCGCCGCCGGTCACCGCCTCGAAGGCCAGACGCTCAGTGATGTTGAGGCTGGCCTCGAAGAAACCGGTGACGCTGCGCATCAGTCCCATCAGCACCGGCGGCACCCTGAACAGGCGGGCATCCTTGCCGGTGTAGCGCTCACAGAGCTGGGTGATCTCGCCGGTGGTCCAGGCGCGGGGACCCACCATCGGGAAGCTGCGCCGGCTGGTGGTGTCGGGATGGTCCAGGGCGGCCACGGCGAAACGAGCCATGTCCTGGGTGTTCATGTAGGCGATCGGTGTGGGCATGCCGCTCACCCACACGGTCTGCCCCTCCAGCACGGGAATGGCGAACTGGCTGATCAGGCCCTGCATGAAGGCCACACCCTGCAGGATCGTGTAGTCGAAGTCGGAGGCTTCAAGCCACTGCTCGGTGCAGGCCTTGATATCCATCAGCGGCACGTCGCGATGCTTTGCGGCATCGAGCAGGGAGACGAACACCAGCCGCTTCACGCCGGCGCGCTGGCAGGCGGCGAACAGGTTCTGCTTGCCGGTCCAGTCCACGTCGTAGGCGCTGCCGGGATCGGTGGCACGGGCCGTGGCGGCATCGATCACCGCCTCCTGGCCCTCCAGGGCGTAGTCGAGGCTGTCGGGCTCCAACAGATCGCCGCGGGTCAGTTCGCAGCCCCATTCCTGGAGAAAGGCCGCCTTGCGGGGTGAGCGCACCACACAGCGGACCTGATGACCGGCATCGAGGGCACGGCGGGCGATCTGCCGCCCGAGGGTGCCCGTAGCGCCCACCACCAGAAGCTGCATCAACCAAGCTCAAGCGGGCCTGAGCCTAGGCGCGTGGGTCACCCCGGCGGGAGGAATCGCTGGGGAGTGGGCCGGGCGATCCGCTCAGTCCTTGTCGGCCAGTTTGAGCAGCAGGGCTCCCCCGGCCAGCCCCACGGGGATCAGCACCCAAAAGAGCGCAGCGGTGCCGAAGATTTCCGAGGCCATGGCCAAACGGGTCGAGGTGGCAACCTATTTAGCAGCGGCTGGCAGCAGCGGCCGAGAGCCTGGCCGTGCCCGTGAGGGAGCGCAGGTCGGCGGCGGCGGTCTGAATCGCCGGCCAGGGCGCTTCAGACCGCAGGCAACCGGCCATCACACCGCTGGCAGCACTGGGCCAACCCCTCGCTTGCAGCAGCGCCACCAGCTGCTGCAAGGGCGGCGGGCCACAACCCAGGCGGCGGGCGATCTCGGCGGTGGGCCAGCAGCGGGCAGGCAGGCCGGGATCGCGCCGCAGCCGCTCCAGCAGCTGGCGGGTGGAGCGCAGCACCTGGGCGTCGTGATCGGCGGCCATGGCCGTGAGCAGGGCCCCATCCTGCAGCGCACCGATCCAGAGGGGACCACTCACCGCCAGGGGCGGAGCCTGGCCGCTGGGGCAATGACAGGGCTGCCACTGGCGCAGCTGCAACAGCGACTGCACCTGCTGGTCGCCGCAGCCATGGCAGAGGGCCAGCAGGCCCAGCCGCTCTTCATCCCGCGGGGCCGGCAGCCGCCGCAGGCGCACGGCGGTGCGGAAGGTGCGGCCCTCGCTGAAGGCGAGCAGCGGCTCCACCCCCCGCCCCATGGCCCAGGCCGCCCGCGCCACGGCGCCCAGCTGCAGCCGCAGGGCCAGCTCCCAGGAAGCCGGATGGGCTCGGGCCGCCGCGCCCAGGGAGCGCAGCGCGGCCCTCCGGTCGTGGCCTGTGGCGGAGCGGCCATCGGTGCTGGCCAGATAGAGAACACCGCCGACGGCAACGGCCTCCAGGGCCAGCGGCAGCAGGGCCACCGGACAGCCGAAGGCGTCGAGATCCAGCAGTTCAAAGCGCTCCTGCTGCTGCAGGCAACCGGCCAGCAGGTGCTGGGCGGTTGCCGTGGTGCAGCGCGCCCCCACCAGGCCGGACAGGTTGGCCTGCAGGAGTGGCAGGCGCTCGGGATCAGCATCATTGGCCCACACCGCCTGGGCGCCTGCCTCAAGGCCGTAGCGCAGGGCACGGATGCCGCAGCCCGCCATCCCATCGAGCACTCGCAATGGCCCCCGGGCGGCCAGCTGGCGGGCCAGCAACACGCCCAGATCCCTGGACGGGCGAGAGTCCTCGCGGAAAAACCCCTGCCCCAGCCGCAACCGGGCAGCCCCTTCGCAATAGTGGCCCTCAGACGACGCGCTCAGGTTTCAGAGGTGGCAAGCACCCTCCAGCCTGCCCCCTCAGCGAACTGGGGGCGCCACTCCCACTGGCAATGGCACGGGCTGAGCTGCCACTGGCGGGTGCTGGGGGATCCGTCCCATCCACCGCTGGTACTGGTGCACGGCTTTGCCGCCAGCAGCAGCCACTGGCGCCACAACGCCGAAAGCCTGGCGGCAGCGGGGTGGCGCGTGTTCGCCCTCGACCTGGTGGGCTTCGGCGCCTCCAGCCAACCGACCCTGCGCCTCGACAACCGCCTCTGGGCCCGCCAGCTGCGTGCCTTTCTGGTGGAGGTGGTGCAGGCACCGGCGGTGCTGGTGGGTCACTCCCTGGGGGGCCTGGTGGCGCTCAGCTGTGGGGTGTTCTTCCCGGGCATGGTGCGGGCGGTGGTGGCCGCCCCCCTGCCGGATCCGGCACTGCTGAGCCCGCCTCGCCGCTGGCCACCAAGGCGGCGGCCCTGGCGGCGGCGACTCAAGCGCGTCGTGGTGCAACTGCTCTGCCGGCTGCTGCCCCTGGAGCTGCTGGTGCCCCTGCTGGCCCGCTCACCCCTGCTGGCCCTGGGCATCCAGAGCGCCTACGTTCGGCCGGTGCTCGCTGACCGGGAGCTGCATCGGCTGATCGCCCGGCCCGCCCGCCGGCCGGGGGCCCCCCTCAGCCTGCGGGCGATGAGCATCGCCATGGCCCTGCGGCCCCCTGCCGCCACAGCTCCCGCCCTGTTGATGCGATTGCGCCAACCCCTGCTGCTGATCTGGGGTGGCCGCGACCAGTTGGTGCCGCTGCGGGTGGCCGAACAGGTGCAACGGCTGAGGTCCGACCTGCCCCTGGAGGTGCTGCCGCACTGCGGCCACTGTCCTCACGACGATGTCCCCGAGGCCTTCAACACGGCCCTGCTGGCCTGGCTCCGTCAGCTGCCCGGGGCCGGCGCGTAATTTGGGCCCATCGCCCCGTTGGGCTCGGTGCCCAGACCCTCGATGAAGCACACCCTGTCGGTGTTGGTGGAAGACGAATCGGGGGCCCTCAGCCGCATCTCCGGCCTGTTTGCCCGCCGCGGCTTCAACATTGAGAGCCTGGCCGTTGGACCTGCCGAGAAACACGGCATGTCGCGGCTCACGATGGTGGTGGAGGGCGACGACCGCACCCTCGAGCAGATGACCAAGCAGCTCGACAAGCTGGTGAATGTGCTCGGGGTGATCGACCTCTCCACCATCCCCGCCGTTGAGCGGGAGCTGATGCTGCTCAAGGTGGCGGCCCCAGCCCAGCACCGCGGCGAGATCCTCGAACTGGTTCAGGTGTTCCGCGCCAAGGTGGTGGACGTGGCCGACGAGGCCCTCACCCTGGAGGTGGTGGGCGACCCCGGCAAGCTGGTGGCCCTTGAGCGCCTGATGGAGCCCTACGGCATCCTGGAAATCGCCCGCACCGGGAAAGTGGCCCTGGAGAGGGCTTCAGGGGTCAACACCGAGTTCCTGAAGATCACCGCCTCCGACAAGCGGGTGCCCGCCTAGGGCTTGGCCTGGTTGAGAGAGCCGCCCTGCACCAGGGTGGCCTTCACCAGCCGGTCGCCCTGCTGGATGGTGTCCACCACATCCATGCCCTGGGTCACCCGACCGAACACGGCATAGCGACCATCCAGCTCGGGAAGGGCCTGGAGAGCGATGTAAAACTGCGCGCTGGCCGAGTTGGGGTCAGCGGAGCGGGCCATGGCCACGGCGCCTCGCTGGTGGGGAAGGGCGAGTTCGCGGGTGACGCCCGGAGCTGTCAACTGCTCGCCGTAGCGGGGTTCAGCATCTCCCTGGCGCTTGAGTTCCAGCGGGATCAACCGGCTCTCACCCGTGGTGGGATCCACGAAATTCCCGGTGCCGTACTGGTTGGGAGGCACCATGGGATTGGCGCTGAGCGGATCACCGCCCTGCACCACGAATGGGCTGGGTTCCCGCACCACCCGGTGGAACACGGTGCCGTTGTAAACGCCTCGCCGGACCAGATCGACAAAATTGCCGGCCGTGAGCGGAGCCTGATCACCATCGAGCTCGAGGCGCACCTTGCCCCGGCTGGTCTCCAGCTCCACCACCGCCACCCCCCTCAGGCAAGGGGTCTGGGCGGTGCTGCAGCCGAGCTGACGACCCGGCGTTTCTCCGGCGCAGGCGGAGAGGCCTAGTCCCAGTGCCAGCAGCAGCAGAGGCAACAGGGCAAAACGGCGCAACCAGGTCTGGCACATGGGAACGGTGGGGCCTTCCAAGGGAGGGAGCGGGCTGGATCAGGAGCGGATCAAGGGGTAGACCCCTTCCGCCAGGCGTTAAACCCCCTCGAGGGGGACGGCCAGAAAACGGGCCAGCTGGGCACCGGCCAGCTCCAGTTCTGCCAGGGGCATCGGTTCGCCCACCCTGGTGAGCGGCAGATCGCGGCGACCCTGCACGCGCAGGGCCAGACGCCGGCGCGGATTGAGACCGTCTCGCACTTCCACCTTCACCGCCTGGATCTCCCGCAGGGGAATCTCCACCGTGATCGTCTGCCGAAAGCCACGGCGGGTGATCACGGCCTGGCCGGCACCGCGATCGAAGCGGTTGGCACCGCTGCCCACGTCGATACCGATCACCGACCAGAGGTAGGTGGCAAGCAGCAGGGCGGCCACCCCATAGAGGCCCATCACCAGGCCCTGGGGCACCCACTCCAGCTCGGCGGGATGGCCGATCGGCAGGAGATCGCGGCCGAGGCGGCTGGAGAGGCTGGTGAGCAGAAAGCCCAGCCCACCGATGGTGACGGCCGCCGCCACCAGCACGTTGGACAGGCGGCGAGAACCCAGCACGGATTGCTCGAGCACCGTGGAAACCGGGGCAGCCCCGGGGGTGGCGCTCGCAGGGGTTGCGGCCGAATCGGACACCGCCATCAAACCAGCCAGATCAGGAGGAGCGGCCATCTTGGCGCGCCTGCCCACCTGGCGATCGCCTGAGCCCGCCACCGGGACCACCGCGCGACCGAAACAGAATCGGAAGAAATACCTAAAGGGCTGATCAGCGCTGGGATGTCAGCCCGTTGCAGCCCGCCTCGCGGTGGCCGGCAACGTTGTTACCATCCCCCGGTAACCCACAGCTCGCGGGTTTCCCGCACCGCTCATTTCCCACCCATGACGATCGCTGTAGGGCGCGCGCCGCAGCGGGGATGGTTCGACGTCCTCGATGACTGGCTCAAGCGCGACCGTTTCGTTTTTGTCGGGTGGTCGGGTCTGCTGCTCTTCCCCACCGCCTATCTGGCACTGGGGGGCTGGCTGACCGGCACCACCTTCGTGACCTCCTGGTACACCCACGGCATTGCCAGCTCCTACCTGGAGGGCTGCAATTTCCTCACCGCTGCGGTGAGCAGCCCGGCCGATGCCATGGGCCACTCCCTGCTGCTGCTCTGGGGCCCTGAAGCCCAGGGCGACTTCGTGCGCTGGTGCCAGCTCGGCGGCCTCTGGCCCTTCGTGGCCCTGCACGGCGCCTTCGCCCTGATCGGCTTCATGCTGCGTCAGTTCGAGATCGCCCGTCTCGTCGGCATCCGCCCCTACAACGCCATCGCCTTCTCCGGCCCGATCGCGGTGTTCGTCAGCGTCTTCCTGATGTACCCGCTGGGTCAGAGCAGCTGGTTTTTCGCTCCCTCCTTCGGGGTGGCGGCGATCTTCCGCTTCCTGCTGTTCCTGCAGGGCTTCCACAACTGGACCCTGAACCCCTTCCACATGATGGGTGTGGCCGGCATCCTCGGCGGTGCGCTCCTCTGCGCCATTCACGGCGCCACGGTGGAGAACACCCTGTTTGAGGACGGCGAACAGTCGAACACCTTCAAGGCGTTCGAGCCCACCCAGGAGGAGGAGACCTATTCGATGGTGACCGCCAACCGCTTCTGGAGCCAGATCTTCGGGATCGCCTTCTCCAACAAGCGCTGGCTGCACTTCTTCATGCTGTTCGTGCCGGTGATGGGTCTGTGGACCAGCAGCATCGGCATCATCGGCCTGGCCCTCAACCTGCGTGCCTACGACTTCGTGTCGCAGGAGATCCGCGCCGCTGAGGACCCCGAGTTCGAGACCTTCTACACGAAGAACATTCTTCTGAACGAGGGTCTGCGTGCCTGGATGGCACCGGCTGACCAGCCGCACGAAAACTTCGTCTTCCCTGAAGAGGTACTGCCCCGTGGAAACGCCCTTTAATTCCGGGCTGGTGAGCGTCGGGGGCAAGGACCTCGACTCCACCGGTTACGCCTGGTGGGCCGGTAACGCCCGCCTGATCAATCTCTCCGGTCGCCTGCTCGGCGCCCACGTGGCCCACGCCGGTCTGATGGTGTTCTGGGCCGGCGCCATGATGCTGTTCGAGGTGAGCCACTTCACCTTCGACAAGCCCATGTATGAGCAGGGGCTGATCTGCATGCCCCACGTGGCCACCCTCGGCTACGGCGTGGGCCCCGGCGGTGAGGTCGTTGACCTCTACCCCTTCTTCGTGGTGGGTGTGCTGCACCTGATCAGCTCGGCCGTTCTTGGCCTGGGCGGTCTTTATCACGCCCTGCGCGGTCCTGAGATCCTGGAGAGCTATTCCTCCTTCTTCTCGCAGGATTGGCGTGACAAGAATCAGATGACCAACATCATTGGTTATCACCTGATTCTTCTCGGTGTGGGCGCCCTGCTGCTGGTCTTCAAGGCCATGTTCTTCGGCGGTGTCTATGACACCTGGGCCCCCGGTGGCGGCGATGTGCGCCTGATCACCAATCCCACCCTCAACCCTGGCGTGATCTGGGGTTACCTGTTCCGCGCCCCCTTCGGTGGTGAGGGCTGGATCATCGGTGTGAACTCGATGGAAGACATCATCGGCGGTCACATCTGGATCGGTCTCACCTGCATCTTCGGTGGCATCTGGCACGTGATCACCAAGCCTTTCGGTTGGGTGCGCCGCGCCTTCATCTGGAACGGTGAGGCCTATCTGAGCTACAGCCTCGGCGCGCTCAGCATGATGAGCTTCATCGCCTCGGCCTACATCTGGTTCAACAACACTGCCTACCCCTCTGAGTTCTACGGACCCACCAACGCCGAAGCCTCCCAAGCACAGAGCTTCACCTTCCTGGTGCGCGACCAGCGCCTCGGCGCCAACATCGGCTCCGCCATGGGTCCCACCGGTCTGGGTAAATACCTGATGCGCTCTCCTACCGGCGAGATCATCTTCGGTGGTGAAACCATGCGTTTCTGGGACTTCCGCGGTCCCTGGCTGGAGCCCCTGCGCGGCCCCAATGGCCTGAGCCTCGACAAGCTCCAGAATGACATTCAGCCCTGGCAGGTGCGCCGCGCGGCTGAATACATGACCCACGCCCCGAACGCCTCGCTGAATTCGGTGGGCGGAATCATCACTGAGCCCAACTCGGTGAACTTCGTGAATATCCGCCAGTGGCTTGCCGCGACCCAGTTCGTGCTCGCCTTCTTCTTCCTGGTGGGTCACCTCTGGCACGCCGGCCGCGCCCGCGCTGCAGCTGCCGGTTTCGAAAAGGGCATCGACCGTCAGGCCGAGCCCACCCTGGCCATGCCGGATCTCGACTGATCCTGCTCATCAGGTTCCACAAGTTCGTCAAGCCCTTGCCATCCGGCAAGGGCTTTTTTGTTGGCACCGACAGGAGACCCGCCGGCCTTCTGCTTGCAGCAGAACCTGCCCAATTCAGCGGATGACAGCCATTCACACAGGGCATAGCGTGTTATCACAAACCAACCAAGTCAGCTCACCGGCCGTGGCTACTCACCTGCAAGGTTCTCAGCGCTCCGCCATCCAGTGCTGGTTCACAGGAGCGTCTCTCGCAGCCACTGCTCTATCCCTTGGTGTGCTGGGAACAGGCGCCAACGCCCAACTGCAGACAAGGCCTGCCACTGGCCAGCTGAGCGCACCGGCTCCGGGCGTGGTGTGTGATGGCGCCGGCCCCGTCTGCTACGACGGCAAGGGACCGTCCATCGGCCACACCCAGACCTATTTCGGCCGCCTGGCCGCTGATCGACTCACCCGGGAGCTGGCCGGTCGCCCCCCCGTGCAGGAGTTCCGGCTCAGCACCGGCGCCCTCTGCGATAGCCGGGCCAATCTGTGCTGGAGCGATGGCTACAGCCGCCGCACCGTGGCCACCCAACTCTCGCAACAGCTCTTCGGCAGCAGTAGCGGTTGGAGTGGCGGTGGAAGTGGCGGTGGGATGAGCGGCGGCGGTGGCAACACCACGCTCGGAGATCTGCAGCTACCGATCGCCGGGGTGCTCTGCGATCGTCGCGAAAAACGCTGCTACGACCGGCAGGGGCTGTCGCTTGCCCTCACCCGTGAGTACTACGGCATCTACGCCGAGCAGGCAGCCCTGCGGCAACTGGGCGGTCAACAGCCCCCCAAGGTGTTCCGGCTCAGCAACGGCGCCGTTTGTGATGTGGCAGCCCAGCGATGCTGGAGCGATGGCTGGGATCGGCGCACCGTCGACACCACCCTCAGCCGCCAGTTGTTTGGCCAGGGTGGTGGTGCTGTGGCCCGACAGGCCCAGTGCCGACTCACCCGCTGGTTCAAGACCCTGGCCAGCGGCAGCTGCGA
Organism: Prochlorococcaceae cyanobacterium; assembly: GCA_044235095.1. Classification (GTDB taxonomy): domain Bacteria; phylum Cyanobacteriota; class Cyanobacteriia; order PCC-6307; family Cyanobiaceae; genus NIES-981. Next base: position 103,319 of record JBIIIC010000003.1, read on the forward strand.
AATCCGCGAACGCACCAGCACGCGCGGCCGCAAGGTGGACGTGGCCCTGACGGACGGCTCGGTGTACACCTTCAGCAATTTCCGGGGCGAGGGCTATCGCATCACCGATGGCCAGGGCGCCACCTGGCCGGTACGCGTCAGTGAACAGGGCAACAACCTGAGCTTCAGCTGGTCAGACCGGGTGCTGCAAGTGACCCTGGAGCGCACCAACAGCAGCCAGAGCCTGATCCAACTGCTCAACACCCTGCTGGGCAACTGAGCCAGCGACGCAGCAAAGGCAGGCTCAGGCCGATCACATTGCTGAAACAGCCTTCAATGCGCTCCACCATGAGCCCGCCTCGCCCTTCCAGGGCAAAACCACCAGCGCACTGCAATGGCTCGCCGGTGGCCACATAGGCCTGAATCTCCACCACAGTCACGGCCGCGAACTGGACCCTGGTGGTGACGACCGCCAGTCTGGACTGGGCCAGGCCTGGCTCCGGTCGGACAGGCAGGGAGATCAGGCAGTGACCGGTATGCAGCTCCCCCCAGTGGCCGGCCATGCGCTGCCAACGGGCGATCGCCGTGGCGGCGTCTGCGGGTTTGCCGTACACCTCCCCCTCGAACACCAGGACGGAATCGCAGCCGAGCACAGCCGTCGCATCTCCCGCGGATGTGGTGGCCAGGGAGTCGGCCACCACATCCGCCTTGGCGGCCGCCAGGCGCTGCACCAACTGAAGGGGATCGGGATCTGCAAACACCTGCTCATCCACACCGCTCACCTGCACCTGATGGGCGATGCCGGCCTGCTCGAGCAGGCGCCGGCGGGCGGGCGAAGCGGAGGCCAGAACCAGCATGGCAAGCAGGCGGACGGGGAGAATGCCATCCATGAAACGACGGCTGAGCCACGACCATGCGCTGGGCGAGGAACCGGCGCGCGACCGCGATCCCCTGCTCGACCGTCGCGCCCTGGCGAGGGCAAGCCAGGCCATGCGCTGCCTGCCCTTCCGGCGAGCGTTCTACGACCACGTGGCTGAGCAGGCCCTGAGCAGCGCGACCTTCTGCAGGCTCCCCGAAGCAGGACAGCTCTGCTGGGGGCGCATGGGCCCCGAGCGGGTGGAAGCGCACTTCATCTGGCTGATCCGCCTCGGGGTGCTGCGCCGCGAGGTGGACGGCCAGGGACTCACCGAGCGGGTGCGGCTCACACCGATGGGCCGCGAGCTGCTGGGGAACTGGCGGGGCGAAATCCCCAGAGCCCCACTGGCCGAGCGGATCCAGCACCAGCTGCGCCGCAGCCGGCCAAGGCTGTGAGCAGCCCGCGCCCCGGAGCCGGCCCACGCCCCCTGATGGTGCTCGGCACCAGCAGCGGCGCCGGCAAATCCCTGATGACCGCCGCCCTCTGCCGGGTGCTGCGGCGCCGGGGCGAAACCCCCCTGCCCTTCAAAGGGCAGAACATGAGCAACAACGCCTGGGTTGACCAGGCCGGCGGTGAGATGGCCTACTCGCAGGCCCTACAGGCCTGGGCAGCGGGGCGCGAACCAGAGTGCGCCATGAACCCGGTGCTGCTCAAGCCCCAGGGCGACTCCACTAGCGAGGTGATCCACCTGGGCCGCAGCGTGGGGCGGGCACGGGCTGAGCACTACTACCGCGACTGGTTTCGCCCAGGCTGGAACGCCATCCGCACAGGCCTGGTGGAGCTGCAGACGCCATTCCCCGCCGGTCGGCTGGTGCTCGAGGGGGCGGGGAGTCCGGTGGAGGTGAACCTGCAGCCGCGCGACCTCACCAACCTGCGCCTGGCCCAGTACCTGCGCGCCCGCTGCCTGCTGGTGGCCGATATCGAGCGTGGCGGCGTGTTTGCCCAGATCGTGGGCACGCTGGCCCTGCTGCGGCCGGTGGAGCGCCCCCTGATCGGCGGCCTGCTGATCAACCGCTTCCGGGGCAGGCGCGAGCTGTTTGAGGAAGGCCGCCGCTGGCTTGAAACCCACACCGGCGTGCCGGTGCTGGGGGTGATGCCCTGGCTGGATGAGCTGTTTCCCCCGGAGGATTCGCTCGATCTGCTGGAGCGCCGCGGCCGCAAACAGGGAGCTGACTTGGAGATCGCGGTGTTGCGGTTGCCGTCGCTGAGCAATTTCTCCGACCTCGATCCGCTCGAAGCCGAGCCCACAGTGCAGCTGCGCTGGCTGCAGCCAGGGGAGGAGCTGGGCCATCCCGATGCCGTGGTGGTCCCCGGCAGCAAGCAGACCCTGCGGGATCTGGCCGCCCTGCAGACCAGCGCTCTGGCCCGCCAGCTGCAGCGCTACCTGGCAGCAGGGGGCCATGTATTCGGCATCTGCGGCGGCCTGCAGATGCTGGGCCGGGAGCTGTGCGACCCCGAGGGCCATGAAGGCGGCACTGCCACGGCGGCGGGCCTCAACCTGCTGCCTTTGCGCACCGTGTTCGGCCAGGTGAAGGCGCTCCAGCAACGCCGCAGCCTGGCGCTGTGGCCCTGCAGCTCCAGCGAGCCCGGTCCCATGACCCTGGAGGGATTTGAACTGCACCGGGGCGTCAGCATGACCCTGGAGCCCTGCCAGAGTCTCTGCTCGGATCAGGGGCTGGGCTGGGTGAACCCTGTGGGCGACCAGGGAGGAATCGCTGCCGGCACCTACCTGCACGGCGTGTTTGAGAGCGGTCCATGGCGCCGCCGCTGGCTGAACCAACTGCGGCAGCGCAAGTGCCTGCCAGCCCTGAGCGAGCAGCAGCCGCACCACAGCCGCCAGCGCGATGCGCTGCTCGATCGCCTCGCCGATGCCTTTGAGCGACACGTGAATCTGAATCCCCTTCTCACCCCCTGAGCCATGGGTCGCGATCCCGTCACCATCCACTGGCCCAATGGCCAGCGCACCAGCATTGAGCCCGGCAGCTCCTGGCTGGCTGCGGCCCAGGCCGCGGGTGTGCTGATCCCCACCGGTTGCCTGGGCGGCAGCTGCGGCGCCTGCGAGATCGATGTGAACGGCAAGACTGTGCGGGCCTGCATCGCAGCAGTGCCCCCCAGTCGCACGGATTGTCTGAGGGTGGAGCTCGCCGCCGATCCCTACTGGTGAACCCGGGACTGGTGAACCTGGGCTAGTCGCGCTGAATCAAGCCACCGCCCAGCAGCACATCCCCGGCGTAGAACACCGCAGCCTGGCCAGGGGTGATCGAGAACTGCTCCTCAGAAAACTCCAGCCGGCAGCGATGGGGGCGATCGGCGGCGCGGTCCGCGTCGGTGGCGAGCAGGGGGATCAGGCGAGCCCGCTCGGGGCCGCTGCGGTAGCGCACCTGCACCTCCACCTGCAGCGGCTCCCGGGGCGGCGCCATCGACACCCAGTTCACCGCCCCAACAACGGCTTCGCTGCGGGCGGCCTCGGAGCGGGGCGCCACCACCACCCGGTTCATGGCCCCATCCAGACGCACCACGTGCAGGGGCTCGCGCCAGGCCACGCCCAGGCCCTTGCGCTGGCCGATCGTGAAATGCTCGATGCCGTCGTGCTGGCCCACCACGGTGCCGTCGGTGAGCACGATCTCCCCCTGGCGGGGGGGCAGATAGGCATCGAGAAACGCCTTCATCGAGCCGTGGTGATCGGCCAGGCAGAGATCCTGGCTCTCCGGTTTCTGGGCCGTGCGCAGGCCGTGGCGGGCCGCCTCCAGGCGGGTATCGGCCTTGGTGAGCTCGCCCAGGGGAAACACCAGGCGCCCCAGGACCTCCTGGGGGAGGTCGTAGAGGAAGTAGCTCTGGTCCTTGCGGCCATCGAGGCCGCGCAGCAACTGATGGCGCCCCATGGCATCTCCGGGCACCGGCAGGGGCTCGCCGGCGTCGGCATGGCGCACCCGCGCGTAGTGACCGGTGGCGATCCGCGTGATAGCCCGCTCCTGCAGGGCCCAGTGCAGCATCGGTCCGAATTTCACCTCGCGGTTGCAGCGCGAGCAGGGCAACGGCGTGACGCCGGAGCCGTAGCCCTGCACCAGAAAATCGACGATCTGGGCCTGGAAATGCTCCCGGAAATCCACCACGTGATGCGGCACCCCCAGCTGCTCGCAGATCCCGGCCGCATCCACCAGGCCCTCCGCGCAGCAGGCTCCCTTGCCGCTCATCAGCCACAGGGTGAGTCCCTCCACCTGCCAGCCGGCCTCCACCAGCAGGGCCGCTGTGAGTGAACTGTCAACGCCTCCCGAGAGACCCACAGCCACCCGGTGCTCACCCGGCCAGGCGCTCAGCCGCTCCAGTGCAGCGGCTCCTGCCGTGGTAGCGGCAGACTGCTGCGGCGCCTGCGGGTGCGGCGCCTGCGGGTGCGGTGCCTGCGACTGCGGCATTGACGGCTGAACCGTGCTGGGCAAGCTGCTGGGCAAGAAGGCGCATCGCGCAAGCTCGCTCCATCATGAGACCGAGCGATCCGACCCTGTCGTGTCTGCCTGCAGCGCCCCGACAAACTGGCCCCTCCGCGATGCCAGCCACCTGCTGGTCAGCAGCGCCGAGATGGCAGAGCTGGAAAACCAGCTGTTCGCCAGCGGCTTGCCGGTGGAGGCCCTGATGGAGAAGGCGGCCCTGGCGGTGAGCCGGCGATTGCTGGAACAGCACGGAGAGGAGCTGCGCCGGCGGGGCGCGCTTGTGCTGGTGGGGCCTGGCCACAACGGCGGCGATGGCCTGGTGGTGGCGCGCGAACTCCATCTGGCCGGTGTGGCGGTACGGATCTGGAGTCCGTTCGAGCGGCACAAGCCCCTCACCGAGCGCCACCTCCAACACGCCCGCTGGCTGGGAATTGCCCAGCTGACGGGTGCGCCCGAACCCAGCGATCCGGCGCTATGGATTGATGCCCTGCTGGGCATCGGCCAGGAGCGAGCGGCGGGTGAAACGGTCGAGAGCGTGCTGGAGCAACGCCACGTGCATCAGCGAGGCCGCCTCGTGGCCATCGATGTGCCCACCGGGCTCTGCGCCGACACCGGCACACCCATCAGCCCCGGGGTGGCCCGTGCCTGCCAGACCTATGCGATCGGGCTGCTGAAACAGGGACTGATCCAGGACGCCGCCCTGGCGTGGGTGGGCCGGCTGGAGCGGATCGATCTGGGACTGCCGGCAGGCTTGCTCGACGCCCTGCCCAGCAGCCAGCCGCTGGCTCTGCGTTTCGAGGATCTGGGCTGTGCCCCCTGGCCCCAGGGCGATCCGGCAGCCGGCAAGTACCAGCGGGGACGGTTGCTGGTGGTGGCCGGCAGCGATGCCTACCGCGGAGCCGCCCACCTGACCCTCGCCGGCGCCCGGGCCAGCGGTTGCGGCAGCGTTCGAGCCGCCCTGCCCCGCGCCATCGCCTCAGGACTGTGGACAGTGTTTCCGGAGGTGGTGGTTCAGGAGCTGACTTGCAGCAGCGGCGGGGAGCTGGGCCTGGGCCCCCTGGATCTGTCGCAGCTTGAACGGCTGGACACCATCCTGCTGGGCCCGGGGCTGGGGGCTGGCACGGGCGACGAGCTGGGCCCGGCAGCGGGCGGTGCTGAAGGCCGGATCTGGGAGCAGGTGCAGGCGTTTGCAGGCCTGTTGGTGCTGGATGCCGACGGCCTCAATCGCCTGGCCCAGGCCAACACCAGCGCCAACCCCCTCGGCGCCCGCCGCTGGCTGGAAGGGCGCCGGGGGGCCACCTGGATCACGCCCCATCCGGCGGAATTTCAGCGCCTGTTTCCCGACCTGACGGCCAGCCCACCCCTGGAAAGGGCCGCCGCAGCGGCCCAAAACAGCGGCGCCACGGTGCTGCTCAAGGGGGCACGCAGTGTGGTGGCTGCCCCCGATGGCCGCCGCTGGCAGCTGATGAGCGCCGAACCTCGGGCCGCCCGCGCTGGCCTGGGGGATGTGCTGGCGGGCTATGCAGCCGGGCTGGGAGCACGGCAACTCGCCAGCAATGGCCAAACCCCACCCCATCTGCTTGCCTTGGCCGCGACGGCGCACGCCGAGGCAGGCCATCAGGCGGTCCGAAGGGGTGACAGCAGCCCGATTGCCGTTGCGCATCATCTGCAGAGAAGCGAGGCCGAGCACTGCCGCCGATAACAGAAAGCGCAAAAGTTTGTGTTGTTTTGCAATCGAAACCTAAAGGGCATCTAAAAACACAACGGAATTTCGGATTTCAACGGGAGAGTCATCCCCTGACAGATCTGCTGGGATGGGTGCTTCATCGTTAAAGAGCAGCAGCGAGGGCAGTCGACGGCGAAGCAGCGACCCCATCAGCTGGTACCTCGCCACCATTGGCCGCGAACCACTGCTCACGCCGGCCGAAGAGATCGAGCTTGGCAACCAGGTGCAGGCGATGATGCAGCTGCTGGAAGCCGATGGCGGAAACAGCAGCCAGGATCACAACAGCCACGACAAAAAAATCCTGCGCATTGGCCAGCGTGCCAAGCAACGGATGATGAAAGCCAATCTGCGGCTGGTTGTCAGCGTTGCCAAGAAATATCAAGGAAAAGGCCTCGAACTTCTGGACTTGATTCAAGAAGGATCGCTAGGCCTGGAGAGGGCAGTTGAGAAATTTGACCCAACCCGTGGCTACAAATTTTCCACCTATGCCTTCTGGTGGATTCGTCAGAGCATGACGCGGGCGATCGCCTGCCAATCGCGCACCATTCGTCTACCGGTGCACCTGAGCGAGCGCCTCTCTGCCGTGCGCAAGGTGAGCCTTGATCTGGCGCACAAGCTCGGTGCCATGCCCAGCCGGCGTGAAATCGCCGAGGCCCTGCAGATGCCGCTGGACGAACTTGATGGGCTCCTGCGCCAGGCGCTCACCACCTCGAGCCTGGATGCACCGGTGAATGGCGACGAAGGACGCAGCTTCCTAGGCGATCTCATCGCCGACGGCAACAGCGAGGAACCACTGGATCGGGTGGAACGCGGCATCCACCAGGAACAGCTGGGTCGCTGGCTTCAACACCTCAGCGAGCAGGAGCATCAGGTGCTGCGGCTGCGCTTTGGGCTCGATGGCGAAGAGCGTCACACCCTGGCAGAGATCGGCCGGCTACTGGAGGTATCGCGAGAGCGGGTGCGCCAGGTGGAACTCAAGGCCCTGCGCAAACTGCGCAACCTGACCAGACGATCACCGAGCACTCCCTGAATCCCGCCGGTATCACGGGCTAACCCGCTTCTATCCGCGCCTCAGTCCTCCGCCCAGATGTATCGGGTGAGCTCCTCACCCTTGGGCTCGGGGGCTGCAAGCGCAAACTCCACGCAGTCGGCCACCACGGCATCGATCTCCTGATCGATCGACTTGAGCTCTTCGGCCGAGGCCAGACCGGTCTCGACCAGATGGGAGGCGAGGCGCTTGATCGGGTCGCGCTGAGCCCAGAACTCCTTCTCAGCCTGGGCGCGCAGCTCGTCGGGATCGGCGAGCGAATGCCCCCGGAAGCGGTAGGTGAGGCACTCCAGCAGCGTGGGGCCTTCACCAGCGCGAGCCCGCTCCACCGCCCGCTGCGCGGCAGCACGAACCGCCAGCACATCCATGCCATCCACCTCTTCTCCGGCCATGCCAAAGGCAGCGGCTTTACGCCAGATCTCCGGATCACTGGTGGCACGGTTGTGATCCATGCCGATGGCCCACTTGTTGTTTTCAACAACAAAAATGATCGGCAATTTCCAGAGAGCCGCCATGTTGAGGCACTCATAAAACTGGCCGATATTGCAAGTGCCATCTCCGAAGAATGCAGCCGTCACGGCATCACTGGAAGCGTCGCCGAGGGCATCGCGCTTGTAGCGACTGGTGAAGGCCGCACCCAGGGCCACAGGAATGCCCTCCCCGATGAAGGCATAACCACCGAGCAGGTGATGCTCCCTCGAGAACAGGTGCATCGACCCCCCGCGGCCCTTGCTGCAACCCGTTTCCTTGCCGAACAGCTCGCTCATCACCTCGCGGGCCGGCACGCCGCAGCTCAGGGCATGCACGTGGTCGCGATAAGTGCTGCAGAACCAGTCGTACTGCTGCTTCATTGCCCTGATCACGCCCGTGCTCACAGCCTCCTGGCCGTTGTAGAGATGCACGAACCCGAACATCTTGCCCCGGTAGTACATCTCGGCACACTTGTCTTCGAAGCGTCGGCCAAGCACCATGTCGCGGTAGAGCATCAAGCCCTCGTCGCGATTCACGGTGGCCTTGGTGGCCGGGTAGAGGTTCTCCAGCCGCTCGGCGTGGGGCCCCGCCACATGGGTGCTGTCCGCGGAGCAGGCCGGGGCTCCCGAGGCGGCACCGAAAGCAGCGGCGCTGTCGCGGCTCATATCTGCCTGAGTCATGGAAGCCGGCTCGGGAAGAAGGCTGATCGTGCCTGAACTGTACGGGGTCCATCCACCAGCGGGGCGGGCCCAGGAGCCAAAAGTGCAGACCCTGCCTACAGTCGGCCACCAGCGAATGGGGCGGATTGGAACTGCCGATCGATCATTTCCGGTTGCTTGGCGTGAATCCGGCCACCGATGCCCAGGCCCTGCTGCACACCCTCCAGCAACGGCTCGATCGCCTGCCGGAGCAGGGCTTCACCACGGAAACGCTCCAGGCCAGAGCAGAGCTGCTGCGGGCCAGCGCCGATCTGCTGAGCGACCCGGAACGCCGTGGCGACTACGAGGCCAGCCTCACGGCCCTGGCGGCCCGGGAGCCCTCTGCGCTGGCCGCCCTTGATATCCCCTCCAGCCGGGATGTTGGCGGCCTGCTGCTGCTGCTTGAGGCAGGTCAGGCCCTGGATTGCTTCGAGCTGGCTCAGCGCTGTCTGCAACCGCCGCGGGCTCCCGCCCTCGGCAGCGGCCGGGAGGCCGACCTGGCCCTTCTGGCTGGATTGGCCTGTCTGGCTGCCGCCGCCGACCTGCACCAGCAACGGCGCTATGAATCCGCCGCCCAGACGCTGCAGCAGGGCCAGCAGCTGCTCCAGCGCATCGGCCAGCAACCCCTGTTGCGCCAGCAATTACAGGACGAACTCGATGGCCTGCAGCCATTCCGGGTGCTGGACCTGCTCAGTCGCGACCTGACTGCCACGGCCGAACGCGGCGAAGGTCTGGCGCTGCTCGATGCCCTCGTGCAGCGCCGTGGAGGCCTGGAAGGTGATGCCGATCCCCGGCTGCCGCGCAGCGAATTCCAGGCCTTCTTCAAGCAGATCCGCTCTTTCCTCACCGTTCAGGAACAGATGGATCTGTTCAGCCGCTGGGGGGATCACTCCAGCGCTGCCCACTTCCTGGCCACCACGGCCCTCACCGCGTCTGGCTTTGCCCGCCGCAAGCCCGAGCAGATCGCCACGGCTCTCGAGCGACTTCAATTCAGCGGCCAGGACGGGACCCAGCCCCTGCAGGCCTGCCTGCAGCTGCTGCTGGGCAAGGTGGATCAGGGGCTGGCCCTGTTTGCCGACGGGGCGCCGCCAGACCTGCGCCAGTGGGCCGAAGCACAGAGCAACGATCCCCTGGCCCAGCTGTGCGCCTACACCCGCGATTGGCTGGCACGGGATGTGCTGCCCGGCTACCGCGACCTCGAAGCCGACCCCGATCTGGAGGCCTACTTCGCCGACCGCGACGTGCAGACCTACGTGGAACAGCACGACCGCTCAGCACCCGAGCCCGGTGATCGCCGCACCAGCCCCAACCCGTTTGCCAGCTGGATGGGCCTGGATTGGGGCACAGGCGCGCCGGCCCCCGCTGATCCCCGGGTTGGTGCACCGCCAGTCGCACGCACCGGCACCTGGGACAGCGAGGGCGGGCCAGATCTGCCGGAGCCCGAGCCGGAGCCGGATGATCTGCCGCCATTGGATCTACGGCTCTGGCTGGACGATTGGCTGGCCGCCCGCCGCGCCCAGCTGGAGGCGTTCAGAGAGCAGCTGCCCCCCCTGCAACTGCCCGCCTTCCAGCTGCCCACGGTCCAGCGCCCCGCATTCAACGGTGGGCATCCCTGGAAAGAACGACGCTGGCTGGGACTGACGGCCCTGGCGGCGGTGCTGGCAGCCGGTGGAGGCGCCCTCCTGCTGCGCAGCCGCCAGACTCCTCCCACGCCGATTCCGGTGCAGCGCGCGGTGCAGGCCCCTGCGCCCAAGCCCCCGGCCACCGCGACACCCAACCCCACTGCCGCAGCCAATCCGGTTGCCCCAGCCCCCCTGACGGCCGCAGAGCCGACCCAGGAACAGCTCAAGCGGCTGCTGCAGGCCTGGCTGAGCGGCAAGGCCGCCGTGCTTGCAGGCGGGGAAAGCAGCATCCCCCTCACCGAGATGGGGCGGGACAGCCAGGTGAGCCGAGTGCGGAGCGAGCGAGCGAGCGACGCCGCCCTGAACCAGACCCAGCGCATCAGCACCATGGTGCAGAGCCTGGAGATCGAAGAGCGCAGTCCGCGACGCATCGCCGTGATCGCCAACCTCGATTACAAGGATCAGCGTCTGGATGGGGCCCGACAGGCTGTGGGTCAGCCCACCATCCTGCAACTGCGCAACCGCTACGTGTTCGCCCGTGACGGCGAGCGCTGGCGGCTGGCAAGCTTCCAGAAAGCCTCCTGAAGGCAGGAGAACGGCCCTGAGGTCCAGCACTGCCGGAGGCAAGCGCGGCGGACGAAGCCGCCTGGCATCCAGCGCTGTGTTCAAAACGCAGTAGAAGGTTGCTCAGGCTGCGCTGCCCGCGCTGAGCAGCCTGTCAGCGACAGCAGTGGCAAGGCGGCCAGGAGCCTGGCGCGGGAGCTGGTCGGAGCCGTAACCCCATCCTGTCGACGCGCTGGGGACTGACAAGTTCGAGGTTGAGGGGCACCGGTTTTTACGATCAACGCATTCCAGGGACCGGTTCCGGATGTTCGACGAGCTTTCCCAGCGGTTTGAAGACGCCGTCAAGAACCTGCGGGGCCAGGGCGCCATCAGCGAAACCAACATCGACGGTGCCCTGAAGGAGGTGCGCCGGGCGCTGCTGGAGGCCGACGTGAGCCTGCCGGTGGTGAAGGACTTTGTGGACGAAGTCCGCAGGAAGGCGCTCGGCGCCGAGGTGGTGCGCGGCATCAGTCCGGATCAGAAGTTCATCCAGGTGGTGCACGAGCAACTCGTGGACACCATGGGCGGCGAGAACGCGCCCCTGGCTGCCGGAGGCAAAGCAGGCGAACCGGCAGTGGTGCTGATGGCCGGCCTGCAGGGCGCCGGCAAGACCACCGCCACCGCCAAGCTCGGCCTGCACCTCAAGGAGCAGGGCCGCAAGGCGCTGCTGGTGGGAGCGGACGTGTATCGCCCCGCCGCCATCGAGCAGCTCAAGACCCTCGGGGGCCAGATCGGGGTGGAGGTGTTCAGCCTCGGCACAGAGGCCAAGCCGGAAGCAATCGCCGCAGCCGGCATCGAGAAGGCCAAGGCCGAAGGCTTTGACACGGTGCTGGTGGACACCGCCGGCCGCCTCCAGATCGATCAATCGATGATGGAGGAGATGGTGCGGATCCGCGAGGCCTGCAGCCCCGACGAGGTGCTGCTGGTGGTGGATTCGATGATCGGCCAGGAGGCGGCCGAGCTCACCCGCGCCTTCCACGAGCAGGTGGGCATCACCGGCGCCGTGCTCACCAAGCTCGACGGCGACTCCCGCGGCGGCGCCGCCCTCTCGATCCGCAAGGTGAGCGGTGCGCCGATCAAGTTCATCGGCACCGGCGAGAAGGTGGAGGCCCTGCAGCCCTTCCACCCCGAGCGGATGGCCAGCCGGATCCTGGGCATGGGCGATGTGCTCACCCTGGTGGAGAAGGCCCAGAAGGAGGTGGAGCTGGCCGATGTGGCCAAGATGCAGCAGAAGCTCCAGGAAGCCACGTTTGACTTCTCGGACTTCGTGCAGCAGATGCGCCTGATCAAGCGCATGGGATCCCTGGGCGGCCTGATGAAGCTGATCCCGGGCATGAACAAGATCGACGACGGCATGCTCAAGCAGGGCGAAGAGCAGCTCAAGAAGATCGAGGCGATGATCAGCTCGATGACGGAGGCCGAGCGCCGCGATCCGGATCTGCTGGCCGCCAACCCCTCCCGCCGGCGCCGCGTCGCCGGCGGCAGCGGTCATACCCCGGCGGATGTGGACAAGGTGCTGCAGAACTTCCAGCAGATGCGGGGCTTCATGCAGCAGATGACCCGCGGCGGTGGCATGCCGGGGATGCCGGGCATGGGCGGCGGTTTTCCGGGCATGGGCGGCTTCCCCGGCATGGGCATGCCCGGGATGGGCGCAACGCCAGGGATGGGGGGCCGGGGAGGTGGAGCCGCCAAGACAGCCAAACCGGCCAAGAAACGCAAGGGCTTCGGCCAGCTCTGAGCCGCTCAGCCCTGCCGGCCATCGAATGGCTGCCCATGGGGAAGGGCACCCCCAACGAGCTACACTGGTTGTTTGGACACTTAGCGGCTAGGCCACGATGATCAAGCTCCGCCTGAAGCGGTTTGGCAAGAAGCGGGAAGCGAGTTTCCGCCTCGTGGCCGTCAACAGCACCTCTCGCCGCGACGGTCGTCCGCTCGAGGAGCTGGGCTTCTACAACCCCCGCACCAAGGAAACCCGCCTCAACACCGAGGCCATCCGTGCCCGGCTTGAGCAGGGCGCCCAGCCCAGCGACACCGTGCTCAGCCTGCTGGAGCGCGGTGGCTTGGCTGAGAAGAGCGTGCGTCCGTCTGTGGTGATCGGCCAGAAGAAGCAGGCTGCGGCCCGCGAGGCAGCTGCCAAGCAGGCCGCTAAGGAAGCTGCCGAAGCCAAGGCCGCTGCCGAAGCCAAGGCTGCTGCCGAGGCGGCCGCCGCAGCTGAGGCTGCTGCTGCCGTTGAAGGGGCCGCTGAAGCCTGATCAGCAACCGCCCCATGGCCCAGCCCGCGGGGCTCACCAGCACCACCATTCCCCTCCCCTCCCCTGCGGCGGCTCTCGCCCTGGCAGGGGAGGCGGAAGCGACCCTGCATCGCCTTGAGGCCCTCACGGGAGCTTCACTGGTGTTGCGGGGTCTTGACCTGTTGATCCAGGGACGGCCCAGCCAACTGCAGCGGGCCCAATCCCTGGTGGAGCTGTTGCGACCGATCTGGGAGGAGGGCCAGGCCCTGAGCCCGGTGGATGTGCAGACCGCCCTCAGCGCCCTCGACAGCGGCCGGGCGGAGGAACACCAGGACCTGGGCCGCCAGGTGCTGGCCCGCAGCCAGAGCGGCAGGCTGCTGCGGCCCCGCACCCTGCGCCAGAAGGCCTACGTGGACGCCATGGAGCGCCACGACCTCACCCTGGCCCTGGGACCGGCCGGCACCGGCAAGACCTTTCTTGCCACCGTGCTGGCGGTGCGCATGCTCACCGAGCGGAAGGTGGAGCGGCTGATCCTCACCCGACCGGCCGTGGAGGCCGGCGAACGACTCGGCTTCCTGCCCGGCGATCTTCAGCAGAAGGTGGACCCCTACCTGCGCCCCCTCTACGACGCCCTGCACAGCCTGCTGGGCCAGGAGCGCACGGCGGCCCTGATCGAGAAGAACGTGATCGAGGTGGCGCCGCTGGCCTACATGCGCGGCCGCACCCTGGCCGATGCCTTCGTGATCCTCGATGAAGCCCAGAACACCACCACCGCCCAGATGCGCATGGTGCTCACCCGCCTCGGGGAAAACTCGCGCATGGTGGTGACGGGCGATCCCACCCAGGTGGACCTGCCCGCCGGGGTGACCAGCGGCCTCAGCGAGGCCGCCGAGGTGCTCGAGGGCGTGGAAGGGGTGGCGATCTGCCGGCTGTCAGCTGCCGATGTGGTGCGCCACCCACTGGTGCAACGACTGGTGACAGCCTATGCGGAGCGGGACAAGCGACACCAACGGCGGGAGCCGCCCCGCCGGATTCAGGGAGGAGATCCGCACCCGGGCCGGGGCCGCTGACCCTGCCGCCCCCTGGCCAGCACTGGCAGGATGGACACAGTTCAACAGACCGGTGGCGTCATGCCCGCCAGCAGCAATTTCCAGGAGGCCATCCGCCAGGCCCAATCCAGCGCCCTGGTGGGCCCCAATGTGGTCAACAAGGCCCTGCCCTACGTGGGCGGCGGGATGGTGCTCACCGCCGGGGGCGTGCTGGGCGGCCTGGCGCTGATGGCCAGCAATGCTGCCCTGTTCATGCCGCTCTTCTGGGTGGCCCTGATCGGCAACTTCATCCTGTTCTTCGTGGCTCAGAACGCGGCCACCAAGGGGGACAACGCCACGGCCCTGCCCCTGCTCACCGCCTACAGCCTGATCACAGGCTTCACCCTGAGCGGCATCGTGGCCTATGCACTCTCGGTGGCCGGTGTGGGTGCCATCGGCACCGCTGCCCTGGCCACGGGGATCACCTTCGTGGTGGCTTCCGTGATGGGCCGTCGCATGAGCGACAACGTGGGCCAGGCCCTCAGCGGCGTGGTGGGCCTGGGCATCCTCGGCCTGGTGATCGCCATGCTTGTGCAGATCGTGGGCGGCATCTTTGCCCCCCAGATGTTCATGGGCGGCACCTTTGAGCTGATGATCGCCGGCTTTGGCACCGTGCTGTTCGTGGGCGCCGCCTTCGTGGACTTCTACACGATGCCGCGCACCTACCGGGACGATCAATACCTCTCCGGCGCCCTGGGGATGTATCTCACCTACATCAACCTGTTCATCTTCGTGCTGCGCTTGATTATTGCCCTGCAGGGCGGCGGTCGCCGCGACTGAACTCGGCCCACCACAGGCACAGCTCCAAACAGTCCAGTGAGCCCCCGCCGCGGTGGGGGCTTTTTCATGGCCAGAGTGCGCGGTGAGGGTTCACTCGGCCACCGCCTCGATCGCCGCCGCGATCGCCTGGCGCTGCTCGGCGTCGTAACCCCAGCGATCCAGGAAGGCCACATCGTCGCCCTGGCCATCCCGGGCCGCGGCCAGGAGGGTTTCGAGGCGGGTTTTCACGGCGGCGGGCTCCAGCAGCCGCAACAGCTCGGTGCAGCGGGCGCTCACCCGCTCCGACGCAGCCTGCTGGCCGCCATCGCCGGCACGGTGGTGATGGCGGGCCATGGCGGTGCTCATCGCCAGGTTGCGCGCGGACAGATCCACCACCCCCTCGCCCGCCTGCCGCAGCTGGAGCACCAGGGGCTCGGGCAGGCGATCCATCAGCGGGCAGTCGCCCGCCAGGCTCACCACAAAGAAACCGCGGGCCCCGTCGCGGCTGGACACCAGCTCGGCCACCCGATCAGCCAGCACCTCGTCGCTGAGCTCGCCGTTGTCCCAGAGCCCCAGCCACTGGGCCGTGATCTCCATCGCCTGCTGGAAGGTGGGCTCGGCAACGGCGGTCATGGGGAAGGGGCGCAACGCTGGCTCCCAGGCTATGGAAACCAGGCCGGCGGGCTGCCACTGTGAGAGGAATGGATTCCCACTCCCCCGCCTCCAGCCCGCGCGAGCCCAGCGCCCTCGCAGCGCCCGGGGCAGATGGTGAGCAGGGGGTGCTGTTGCCGATCCCCGATCCTCAGGAATCAGCCCGGCTGCTGGCGGCTCTGCCAACAGAGCAGCAGGGAAGCCAGCCCTTCCGCTCCGGCTTCGTGGCCCTGATCGGCCGCCCCAACGTGGGCAAATCCACCTTGCTCAACCAGCTGGTGGGCGAGAAGGTGGCGATCACCTCCCCGGTGGCACAGACCACCCGCAACCGGCTGCGGGCGATCCTCACCACCGCGGCAGCCCAGCTGGTGCTGCTCGACACGCCCGGCATCCACAAGCCCCACCACCTGCTGGGGGAGCGACTGGTGAAAACCGCACGCAACACCATCGGCGATGTGGATGTGGTGCTCCTGCTGGTGGACGGCAGCCAACCGGCCGGCCGCGGCGATGGGTTCATCGTGGAGCTGTTGCGCCACTGCCGCGCACCCGTGCACGTGGCGCTCAACAAGCACGACCTGGTGGATCCAGCCGAGGCCGAAGCGCTGGCGGCCAGCTATCGCCAGCTGCTAGAGGGCCGCGGCGACTTCGCCTCGATCCCGACCGCAGGAGAGCAGCCCAATCCTCCGCTGAGCTGGCCGCTGCATCCGGTGAGCGCCCTCACCGGCGAGGGCACCGAGGCCCTGGTGGCGGCCCTGTCTGCCGAGCTGCCCGAGGGGCCCCAGCTCTACCCGGCCGATGCGGTGAGCGACCAGCCCGAGCAGCTGCTGATGGCCGAACTGATCCGCGAGCAGGTGCTCAGCCACACCCGCGAGGAGGTGCCCCACTCCGTGGCGGTGAGCATCGATCGGGTGGTCGACGACGGCCCCCGCACCGCCGTACTGGCCACGGTGCTGGTGGAACGCTCCAGCCAGAAGGGAATCCTGATCGGCAAGGGCGGCCGCATGCTCAAGACGATCGGCCAGGGGGCCCGGTTGCAGATGGAGAAGGTGTTCAGCGGACCGGTGTATCTGGAGCTGTTCGTGAAGGTGGTGCCGGGCTGGCGCCGCAGCGCCGCGCGCCTGGCTGAGCTGGGCTACCGGGGGGAATGAGGCCTGACCACACCAAGCGACTGAGAGAATCGCCCGATGACTGACACCTGCAGCGATTCCGCGCCCTTTCCCCCCCAGGACATCGGGGCCTTCCTGCGCTTCTGCGCCGGCGAGTGGATGGGACTGCGCAGCCGTTTTGCCCTCGATGCCGGCCTGGAGGGCGAGAACGGCGATGAGTGGCACAGCAGCGAGCGGGGCGAACTGGTGGTGGCCTACCTGGAGCCGAGCAGCGCCGACTCCCCGGGCGGCCTGAGCCTGGGGCCCAAGGGGGAGGCCCCCCGGCAGCTGCTCTTCACCGGCGACGGCAACTTCACGGTGAGCACGTCAGCTGGAGGCGGGCAGCAGGGCAAGCGGCAGGGCAACTGGCAGCTCTGGCCCGATGGCAGCCTCGAGCTCACCCTCAGCGAGAGCGGCAGCGAGGTGCGCGAGCGCATCTGGTTCACCAAGCCCAACCTGCGCCTGCGCAGCACCGTGGAGAGCCGCGGCGACGGCCTGCCGGGCCGGGCCAGTTTCAGCTCGGAGATCCGGCGCGTGAGCCGGCCCGCCGGCTGATGGTGCCCTGCCAACCCGCTTCACGGTCATGAGACTCGATGTGGTGAGCCTGGCTCCCGAGGCGTTCACTCCGCTGCTGAGCCTTGGGGTGATCGGCCGGGCCTTCGCAGCCGGCATCGCCGCCCTGCACACCCACAACCCGCGCGACTTCGCCACCGATAAATACCGCAAGGTCGACGACGACCCCTACGGAGGCGGCGCCGGGATGGTGCTCAAGCCGGAGCCGGTGTTCGCGGCGATGGAGGCGATCCCCGTCGTGCCACGCCGGCGTGTGCTGCTGATGAGCCCGCAGGGTCATCCCTTGCAGCAGGCCGATCTGCGCCGCTGGGCCACCAACTGCGACCAGCTGGTGCTGATCTGCGGCCACTACGAGGGGTTCGACGAGCGGATCCGCACCCTGGCCGATGAGGAGGTGTCGATCGGCGACTTCGTGCTCACCGGCGGCGAGCTGCCGGCGGCGGTGATCATCAATGGGGTGGTGCGGCTGCTCCCCGGCACGGTGGGCACCCAGGCCTGCCTGGAGGAGGAGAGCCACAGTGCCGGCCTGCTGGAGCACCCCCACTACACCCGCCCCGCCAGCTTCCGGGGCATGGAGGTGCCAGGGGTGCTGCGCAGCGGCGACCACGGCTCCATCGCCCGCTGGCGCTTCGAACAACAGCAGCAGCGCACCCGGGAGCGCCGGCCGGAGCTGTTTGCCCGCTGGCAGGCGCAGCAGGCAGGCCAGCAATCCGAGTAGGCCTCAGGGCTCAATCGGCCTCAGCTCTGCGGCGGCTGCAGATTCCGCAGGGCTGTCAGCAGCGCCGCCGGGCTCTGGGGGTCCACCATCAGCACGCTGCCGGCGGGAGCGTTGGCCATCGCCTCGCCCATGGCCATCCAGTCGCCGGCCAGCGACAGCCGGATCGCCTCGGCCGCCTGGGGCTGGGCCTGCATCGCCTCAGCCAGGCGGGTGGCGGCATCGGCGCGGGCCTGGGCCAGCAGCGCCTGCTGCTTGGCCTGGGCTTCCGCCTCCAGCAGCAGCGCCTCCTGCTTGGCCCTGGCATCGAGCACCAGCGCTTCGGCCCGGCCGCGGGCAGCGTTGAGCTGGGATTCGCGCTCTCCCTCGGAGCGCAGGATGGCGGCGCGCTTCTCCCGCTCGGCGGTCATCTGCTGCTCCATCGCCTGCTGCACCCCGCGGGAGGGCTGGATGTCACGCAGCTCCACCCGGGTCACCTTCACCCCCCAGGGGTCGGTGGCCTGATCCAGCTCACGCAGCAGGGCCTCATTCACCTCCTGGCGGGTGGTGAAGGTCTGATCGAGGTCGAGCTTGCCCATCTCGGCGCGGATCTGGGTGAGCACCAGATTCACCATCGCGGCCTGCAGGTTGTCGACGGCGTAGTAAGCGCGGGCGTGCTCCAGCAGCTGCCAATACACCACCGCATCCACTTCGATCGCCACGTTGTCGCGGGTGATGCACTGCTGGGGGGGGATGTCGAGCACCCGCTCCTTGAGCGATTCGTGGCTCACCACCTTCTCCACCACCGGCAGCACAAACGAGAGCCCCGGCTGCAGCTGGCGGTCGTATTTGCCTAGACGCTCCACCAGCCGCGACTGGCCGCCGCTCGTGACCTTGACGCTGTTGATGCCGAGCGCCGCCATCACCACCAGTGCCGGCAGGGAGAACAGGGCTTCCATGACCTCGCGGCGGCCAGCAGGGTCAACCCTAGGCAGCATGGCCGCAGTGCACCACTGCTCCGGTCGCCATGCCCGCCGCCCTGATCTGGCTGCTGCTGGGACTGGCCCTGCTGCTGCTGGAGCTGCTCGGTGCCGAATTCGAGGGGCTGCTGGCGGGCGCCATCGCCGCCCTGGTGGTTTCTGCGGTGAGCGGACTGGTGGCCTGGCCGCCGCTGCTGCAGACCGGCGCCTTTGTGGCCTGCACGGCCCTGCTGTTGGTGGGCCTTCAGCGCTGGGGAGGGAGGCGGCAGCGGGGGATTGCACCCGCCAGCAGCGGCGAGCGGGCCACCGTGATCAGCGGCTTCAGCGGCAGCAGCGAAGGCCGCGTGCTGTGGCAGGGGCAGAGCTGGGCCGCCACCAACCTGGAGGCCGGCCGGGTGCTGGAGCCGGGCACGCCCGTGCAGGTGCTGGGGCGCGACGGCACACGCCTGCAGGTGCTGCCCCACTGAGGCCAGCCAGGCTCAAGCCTGGGCCGGCAGGCTCAACAGCACTTCGGCCCCACCCAGCTCGGCGCTGCGACCCAGCTGAAGGCTGCCGCCGTGAATCTGGACAGCGGTGTTGACGACAAACAGACCCACGCCACAGCCCTCGGGCTTGGTGCTGGCGCTCGGTCTGCACATTGCGCAGCAGCATGCGCATCTTCTCGATCGTGGTCACGATCCGTTCGCTCTCCTCGACCTGCTGCTCCAGCAGCGGCCTGAGCAGGTTGCGGCCATCGCCCTCCGGTAAGCCACGGAGCTGGGCCTGCAACAGCTGCGCATTGATCAGGATGCTGCTCAGCGGCTGGTTGATTTCATGGGCCACCGCTGCCGCCGTGAGGCTGGTGCGCAACTTGGCCTCCAGCTCCAGCCGCTGCCGCTCCGTGAGCTCAGCCTCACGGCGATAAGCCTGCTCCAGGGCGGCCTCGGCCCGCTTGCGCTCGGCCACATCGATGAATGCTCCCACCATGCGGTCATCGCGCAGGGTGGCGGTGAGGATCACATCGCGGAAGCTGCCGTCTTTGCAGGCAACCTGCAACTCCATCGACCCCACATCGCCCCCGCCGGCGAGGCAGCGCTCCACTTCGTGCTGCCAGACCTGCATCACCTGCTGGCGATAGGCAGGATCGGGGTAGGCCCGTTCGGCCCAGGCCTCCAGGGTGGGCAGCTCCTCGGCGGCGTAGCCGAAGGTGTCAAGAAAACGCTGATTGAGGAACACAATCTCCTGGTCGCCGGCCAGGCGATTGGAGCCCACCGGGATCGGCAGCACGCTGAGCATGCGGCGCAGCTCCTGCTCCTGATCGCGCGGTTTCTGCTCCGCCTGCACCTGTTCGGTGATGTCGGAGATCACCCCCCTCCCAGACAGCGGAGCCATCGGCGAGGTCACGGAGCACCGACTCCGCCAGGATCCAGCGCACCTTGCCGCGCACCACCACCCGACACTGACCCTTGAACGGCAGCTTGCGGGCAAAGGTGTCGGCATTGAGGGCCACCCAGGCGTCGTAATCGTCGGGGTGCACGCAGGCGAACGCCCGCAGGGGGTCGGCCGCGGCCGCCTGACTCTCGAGGCCGCAGATCTGCAGAAAACGCTCTCTCATGAACGAGAACTGGGCCAGCTCCGCCCCGGGGCGCAGCACCATGGTGTAGGTGCCAACCGGGATGGCCTCCGTGATGGCCAGGGCGGTCTGGGCCAGCTCATTGCGGGCCTGCTGCAGCGACGTGCTGAGCTCACGGATGGGCGGTTGCGGCGGTTCACCAGCTTCACCAGCTCCACCAGCACCTGCAGTTCGCGGATGATGGAGCCCCCCAGATCCGGCAGCTGCCCGGCATTGGGCTGACCCCGCAGCGGCCGGATCACCCCCAGCAACTGACGTTCAACGGCACTGGCCAGGAGCTCCGCCAATGCAGCTGCCACGAGCAGGAGCGCCCCGATCAGGCTGAAGGCGGGCAGCAGCAGCTCATAGTCGAGCCGGCGAATGAGGGGAGCGGCCCTCTGCACCACCAAGACCGGTCCGGAGCGCACTTGCCAGTAGGCCTGGGCATCGGCCTTGAGCACCGGCGAGAGGCGCCGGGGCACCAGCAGCCCCAGACCCGGCAAACCAGTGCGGCTGGGCCTCTCGAGCAGGTAATCGCGATCCAACCTGTTGAACAGCTGCGGATCGCTGCTCACCGGTTACGCCCCCGGGGCCTGAAACCGCCAGGCCATCGCTGGCAGGGAAGCCACTGACCCAACCGGAGACTGGACAGCCACGTCGCGGGCCACCTGCTGCATAGCCTCCTTGAGTCCCAGCCCCAGGGCCTTCACCGGGTCGACCCCCAGGCGAAGCATGAACAGAAGCATCTCGGTCGGGATGCCCAGCACCAGCCAGTAGCCGATGGCCGCCAACACCAGGCGGCCGTCGGCCTGCCAGGAGCGGCCGCCATTGGGCCGATCCAGAAACCAGCGCAGCCAGATCAGCAGACCCATGCCGATCAACAAGCTCAAATGGGTGGCCCCAGCGCACCACCGTGACCGTCAGGGCAGCGGCGCCCACGAGCAGCCCGCTCCAGCCAAACAGCAGTAGGGCCAGCACGGCCACGCCACTGCCGAGCATCAGCTGGACATCAAAAAAGACGGTGGGCGCCTGCAGATTGACCAGCGCCGCCAAAGCCGCGAGCGCGGCGAGCGTCAGGGCCCTACTCCACACCGTCCAGGGCCATCTGCAGATTGAGGGCCGCCAGACGCACCAGTTCACCACCCTTGGCACCCATCTTCACGGTGATGTTTTTGCGGTGGGTTTCCACGGTGCGCAGCGACAGACCCAGCAACTCAGCGATGGCACGGTTGGTGTGGCCCTTGCCGATCAGACTGAACACCTGCTGCTCGCGGATGGTGAGGGGGCTCCTGCGGGCTGCCGCTGCAGCATCACCAGCCTCGTCGGGTTCAGCGACAGGCTGCAACAGGCGCTGGATCTCAGTACTGAGATCGGCGTAGGCGCGGGTCTTGTCGACCACGGCCTGCACCAGGGGGGTGAGCTCGCGCGGACAGACGAAGCTGCTCGCCTGCCCCGACAACACGATCACAGCCGGTGGCTCTTCCTGGTCCCTGAGGGCCTGTACCACGCTCAGACCATCGCCATCAGAAAGGGCCAGATCGAGGATCAACAGGTCGGGATTGTGCTCGCCACACACCGCAATGGCCTCCTCCACCCCCTGGGCGGTGGCCACCACCTCGAAGTTGGGCTGGGTGCGCAGCATCGCCACCAGCAGCTGCAGAAACATCACCTGGTCTTCGACCACCACGCAGCGCAGTGCCATCAACAGTGCAGGAGATGGGACCATTACAACCCGCACACCGGTTCGCCTGTGCGGGCTCTTCACCTGCTGGCACGCCCCAGACCATGCAGCACCTGCGGATCGGCAACGGCTACGACATCCATCGGTTGGTGCCGGGAAGGCCATTGATCCTGGGGGGCCAGCGGCTGGAGCATCCCGAAGGGCTGGGGCTCGACGGCCACAGCGATGCCGACGTGCTCGTGCACGCGATCATGGATGCCCTGCTGGGGGCCCTCTCCCTCGGCGATATCGGCAAGCACTTCCCACCCGACGACCCGCAGTGGAAGGGCGCCGACAGCCTGGTGCTGCTGGAGCAGGTGGTGGGCCTGGTGCACGAGCGCGGCTGGCGGGTGCTGAATGTGGATTCCGTAGTGGTGGCGGAGCGGCCCAAGCTCAAGCCCCACATCGAAGCGATGCGATCCGCCATCGCCAGCCGCATGGGACTGGAGGCCGACCAGGTGGGGGTGAAGGCCACCACCAATGAGCGCCTGGGGCCCGAGGGCCGTGAAGAGGGCATCTCCTGCCAGGCGGTGGCCCTGCTGCAGCGCTGAAGACCTGCAGATGATGGCGCGACAGCGGAGCCGAGGACACAACAACATCCGCCATGTCTGGCTCTCTAGGTTGACCGCTCTGTTGGCGCTGCTGGTGGTGTTGATCTGGGGTCAACCCGTTCTGCCCGCGGCCGCCGCCGTGGCAGCAACCGGTGCGGGCCCCACCGAGGCCGCCCAGGGGGCTTCGCCGCCACGCTCCAGCCGTGAGGTGATCGAACTGCTGCGGCTGCAGGTGCCGGCCGCAGGCCGAGAGGCCTGGCTGGAGGCCGAGCGCCGCAGTTGGCAGCCGTGGCTGGAGCAGCAGCCTGGCTTTCTGGGCCGCGACCTGCTCTGGGATCCCCAACACGAAGAGGCCACCCTGGTGATCCGCTGGGCCAGCCGTGAGCAGTGGAAGGCAATCCCTAGCGCCGAGGTGGAGCGGGTGCAGCGTGAGTTTGAACAACTGGCCCGCCAGTCCCTGGGCCAGAACGCGGGCAATCCCTTCCCGCTGCTGGCCGAGGCGGAGCTCGAGCCCCAGTGAGCAATGAACCATTGAGCAATGAACCAGTGAGCGATGGGCCAGTGAGCGATGGCCAGCTGAGCGTTGGTCTGGTGGGCCATGCCCAAGCCCCTGGGGCTCAGCCTGGCGCTTGCCGCGATCACCGGCTCGACCTGGATCGGCGCCGCAGGCTCGGCATGGTGGAGGCGATCTGGGGCGAGCACAAGAGTGCCGATCAGATCGCCCGGATCAGTGCCGCCCTGCTGGCCAGCAACGAACTGGTGCTGGCCAGCAGGGTGACTGCCGAGAAGGCGGCAGCGGTGCTGACTCTGCTGCCCGGAGCCCCCTTGCACTACCACGCAGAAGCCGCCTGTCTCTGCAGCGGGCCCCTGCCTGCACCCCAGAACGGCGCCGGAACGGTGGCCGTGGTGGCTGGCGGCAGCAGTGACCTGCGTGTGGCCAGCGAAGCGGCCCTGGCCCTGGCCTGCCATGGGATCGCCCAGGAGCTCGTGCTCGATGTGGGCGTGGCGGGGCTGCATCGCCTGTTGGAGCGACTTGATCAACTGCGCAGCGCCGATGTGCTGATCGCCTGCGCTGGCATGGAGGGAGCCCTGCCCACAGTGTTGGCTGGCCTGCTGCCCCAGCCGGTGATCGGCGTGCCGGTGAGCGTGGGGTATGGGGTGAGCGCAGGCGGCCAGGCTGCCCTGCACGGCATGCTCGCCAGCTGCGCCCCTGGCCTGGCGGTGGTGAACATCGACAACGGCTATGGGGCGGCGATGGCAGCGCTTCGGATCCTGCAGGGCGGCTGCAGCCCATCTGAACGTTCAGCAGCCGGGCCGCAGAGGGCCTGAGACCGGGGTCTCCAGGTCGAGCAGGGCCTCGATCCAGAGCTGCATCGAGCGCGGCAGACGGCCCTCCTCATAGCGCTCGATCGCCTGCAGCAGCACAGGTGTGTTGACCCAGTGAAGGGCGCGGCGATCCATCCGAGCGCCAGACGGCTGGGCGCAGTGTGGTCAGGCCGGGCCGCCCAGGCAAGGGCTGTCAGAGATGCTGCAGGTCGGCATAGGCAGTGAGGAGCTGATCAGCGCTGAGCACCTCGCCAGCCCCCTCCGGCTGCCAGATCACCTCCACAGCCAGCAGATCGCTGGCGGCTACGGCGCCAAGCATCTGCAAACCCTGGCGCAGCTGGTCGGCACTGCCAGCGGCGGGCAACGCCAAGCGCTGGCGGCTGGCCACCAGCAAGGTGATGGCAATGAAATCGCTGGTGGCATCGCTCTCACCAGCGGGGCGGGCCGAATCCTGGAAGCGCTGGCCAGCCACATTGGAGGTGAGCTCGCGATCCAGCTTGCTGCGCTCGGCCATCGAGAGGCGATTGAAGGTGGCTTCGGCTGCGGGGAAAGGCACCTGACCCACCTCGGCATTGGCGTAGACCCAGAGATCGGGATGGCGCAGCAGGGCCAGGCTGGTTTCCTGCAACACCGCCTGCAGACCGGTGGAGCTGCTGGTGTCGGCCGATGCCGCCAAGCGACGCAGGTCGGACTGCAACTCGCGGGCGCTCGCCAGCAGGCCCACCTGCACCTGCGCCACGCTCACCGGACCATCGGCGCGCGGTGCCGCCAGGGCACCACCGCCACCGGCCATGGCGCCGGCTCCGCCCCGCACCGCATTCACGATCAGGCCCACCACGGCCATCAGCACCAGGAAGCCGAACAGGCCGCCGCCGCCGAAGAAGAAGGGCAGCACAAAGGGGAAGCCGATGCCCCCGCCGTAGCCGCCCCGGTAGCCACCGCCATAACCACCGCCGCCATAACTACCGCCGCGATAGCTGCCACCCCCATAGCTGCGGGGCATGGACGGGGCGCTGCGGAAACTGCCGCCACCGATGCGGCCGCCGCTGGCACTCCAGCCCGGCTCGGGAGCCACCACCAGCAGGCTCAGCACAAGGGCCGGCAGAGCGAGCCAGGACACGACGCGGCGCAGCACAGCAAGAAAAAGTAGTGGGAAAAATCTAGGAACCCCCCCCCACGATGGTGACCACCTCCAGCACATCGGATTCCACGACCGGCTGCTCAGCCCAGTGCTGGCGGGCCAGGATCATGCCGTTGAACTCCACCACCACCAGCTGGGGGCGGTAGCCGAGGGTCTCGAGGGCCCGATCGAGACTCAGCCCGGGAGGGCAGCGGCGCGGCTCCCCATTCACCTGAACGGTGATCTCGGGTGTGATCTCGGGTGTGATCTCGTTCATCGCCCAGGTTCTGGTCCGCAGGAAAGCGCGCCCAAGCCGCTCAGTGTGTCTGGCCCAGGGCGGCGAGCAGTTCGCGGCTGGCTGCCGCCGGTTCGCTGGCCGCCGTGATCGCCCGCACCACCGCCACGCGGCTGGCACCGGCCTGACGCACCGCCTCCAGGCTGGCAACCTCGATCCCACCGATGGCGAAAAAGGGGATGGAACTCGCCGCCGCCGCCTCGCGCACGTAGTCGAGCCCCACCGGCTCTCGGCCGGGCTTGGTGGGGGTGGCATTCACAGGGCCCACACCCACATAGTCACAGCCCTCGGCAATGGCCTGCTGCAACTGCTCCAGTCGATGGGTGCTACGGCCCAGCAGGCGGTCGGTGCCGATCAGGCGCCGGGCCACTGCCACAGGCAGATCGCCCTGGCCGAGGTGCACTCCATCCGCCTCCACCGCCAAGGCGATGTCGATGCGGTCGTTGACGATGAAGAGAGCTGCGTGGGCTGTGCAGAGCCGGCGCAGCGCCTCGGCCTGCTGCAGCCGCTGGCGGTCGGTGAGGGGGGTGCCATCGGCGGCGGTGCTGCCCTCCTTGGCCCTGTACTGCACCAGACGCACGCCGCCCTGCAGGGCCTGCTCCACCACGGCCTCCAGTTGCGGCACCGGGCTGGTGACCAGATAGAGATGGCACTCTGAGAGACGCTGGCGGCGCTGCGCACCGGTTGGGGTGTTGTCGGCCGAGGGGCCCTCGCTCGCCTGCAGCAGCTCCAGCTCCAGGTCGTAGAGGGCATAGCGGATCGAGGCGGCTTCGGCGGCGAGGGCAGCGTCGATGGGCCGGCCGAATTCTTCGAGCACCCGCAACGCCTCCTGCACCCGGGCCGCATTGGCCGCCACCACCTGGGGGGGCTCGCGGCGCTCCTGCTGGGCAGGGTGGGCCAGGCCAGTGGCGCAGTCGCTGGCGGTGTGACGGGCACGCTTGTAGGCGTCGGCATGAAGCCTGCCCAGCCGCTGGCGCAGATCCTTGAGCCGGGCCACCAGCTCCGGGCGCTCCAGACCGAAGCGCGCCCAGTCTTCAAGCACCCGCAGGCCTTCACGGGCCCGGTCAAGGTTGGCGTCGATCAGGCGCAACACCGCCGCGTTGCTCGGGCTCGGTAGGGTGGGGCTCACGGCGCTGGGCTGATGGCGATCGAAACAGGCGGCTCCGACAGGCCGATGCTGGTGCTGGTGTCAGGCATTCTGCTGCTGGGCGGCATCGGCCTGTTCATCAGCTGGGGGCTCACCCACGCCTATCCCGGCGCATAGGCGCCGCGCCTGCTCCGCATCGCGGCCGATCTGGGCGCTGAGGGCCTGCAGATCGGCAAAGCGCTGCTGGCGCCGCAGCAGCGCAATCGGCTGCACCACCAGCTCCTGCCCCTCCGCCAGGTCCAGCTGGCGATCGAGCAGGTGCACCTCCACGGCGGATGGCGCCGAGGGATCAACGCTGGGCTGGGGGCCCAGGTTCATCACCGCGGCCATCGGCACGCCCGCCGGCAGCCAGGCCCAGGCGGCATACACCCCCTCCAGGGGCAGAAACTTGCGGCCATCCACCCGCAGGTTGGCCGTGGGCCAGCCCAGCTGGCGGCCCAGCTGGCGGCCGCGCACCACGCTGCCGCTGAAGCGATAGGGCCGCTCGAGCAGCCGCTCGGCCTCGGCCAGCTGGCCGGCCGCCAGGGCACGGCGAATGCGGCTGCTGCTCACCCGCTCCTCGCCATCCCAGAGCATCGGCACCACTGACACGGCAATGCCATGGCGGGCGCCCAACCGCAACAGGTCGTCGGTGTCGCCGCTGCGGCCGGCGCCGAAGCGGAAGTTGGTGCCCACGGCGATCCGCCGTACCTGCAGCTGCCTCACCAGCACCTGCTCCACGAAGGCCTCCGGGCTGAGGGCCGCCAGCTGCCGGTCAAACGGCACAAGCACCAGCTGGCGGATGCCCAGGGGCTCCAGCAGGCTGAGCTTTTCCGCGGGGAGATCCAGCCGCAGGCGGGGCTCGCCGTGCAGCACCTCGCGCGGATGGGGCCAGAAGCTCACCACGGTGGGCACTGGAGAAGTGGGCACTGGAGAAGTGGGAACTGGAGCAGTGGGAACTGGATGGGTGAGCACCGGATCCCCTGGCCCGAACTCTGGACCCGCTGGCTCGGTCACTGCGGCGATCACGCGGCGATGGCCGGGGTGGAGACCGTCAAAACTGCCGAGAGCAATGGCCGTGGGCCGGAGTGCGTCCTGGGGTGAGCAGAGCGGGATCAACGCACGAGCAACGCAACGGGTGAAGGCCAGGAATGGAGGCCAGGAGTAGAGGCCAGTAGGGAAGGCGGTGGCGGGCTCGGGTGGATCGGACTCACAAGCCAATCGGATCCTCCCATGGCAACTTTGGTGGATCCGTGCCTCCTCGCCATGGCCGACCGGCTCGACCTGCAACTCATCTCCGGTGCCCTGCGGCGGATGGGCTGGATCCGGTTCTGGGCCCAGGTGGTGCTGGGCGTGGTGGTGGTGGGGGTGCTCCTGTTCAACAACATCGGCGGCCGGCTGGTGGCCAACTCGGCCCGGGCCCTGGGGCTCGGCCCCGGTATCTCCCTCACCACCCTGTCGTTTCTGCTGCTGCTCTGGTGCATCTGGCAGAGCTGGCTGGTGATCCGCTGCGGCCGGGCGCTGGGCTCCTCCGTGCGGCCCAGCAAGGGTGAAACAGCCCGGCTGATCAAGCGGGGCGTGCTGGCTGACCTGGCGGGCCTGACGCTGGCGGTGGTGGGCTACCAGTCGCTGGCCGGCAGCCTGTTCGTGCAGGCCTCCCAGCAGGTGCCGGGGTTCTTCGGGGCCCAGATCCAGCAGGCGCCAGGTGTGGGCGGCCGGGTGGTGGGCCTGCCGATCACCTCGATCGAGATGCTCTCGGTGCTGGGCAACACCCAGGTGCTGTTCGCCCACCTGATCGGCCTGTGGATCAGCCTCTGGCTGCTGCAGCGGATCTATCGCAGCGCCTGAGCCAGATCGGGTAGATCGCTGCAGTGGCCGCGCCAGAAGAGCTCCGGCTGCAAGGGGGTCAGTGCAATGCCGCCGCCATGCACGTGGGCCACGTCGATCGGCCAGTCGGCCGGTCCGGACACCTCCGCCTCCAGATCATTGGCCACCTCACCGGCCAGCCAGTAGTAAGTGCGGCCGCGGGGATCAACGCGCCGATCGAACTGGTCGGTGTAGCGGCGCACCGCCTTGCGACACCAGCGCAGCGGCCCGATGCTCTCGGCCGGCAGCGGCGGCACATTGAGGTTGAGCAGCAATCCTCCAGGCCAGCCCGTGTGCAGCATCTCCTCAGCCACATCCAGGGCGATGCGGGCCGCCGGCTCGAACTGACGCCACTGGAAATCGGCGCTGCTCACCGCCAGGGCCGGCAGCCCCTCGATCGTGCCCTCCATCGCCGCACTCACCGTGCCGGAATAGAGCACGTCGGTGCCCAGATTGGGACCGTGGTTGATGCCGGAGAGCACCAGGTCGGGCCACTCCTCCAGCAGCGAAAACAGGGCCAGCTTCACGCAGTCGCTCGGGGTGCCGCTGCAGGCCCAGGCGGTCACGCCGTCGTCGAACAGCTCATCGGCCCGCTCGGCACGGATCGGGGTCTGCAGCGTGAGGCCATGGCCGGTGGCGGAGCGCTCCTGGTCGGGGCACACCACGGTCACCTGGTGGCCGCGGGCCAGGGCCGCATTGGCGAGGGTGCGGATGCCCCCAGCGAACACCCCGTCGTCGTTGCTGATCAGGATCCTGAGCGGCTGGCTCGGCGCAGGCGCCATCGACTCGCGAGGCTGCATCGGCTGGCTGGGCAACTCCGTACAGTCTCATCTTCGCCACTGCGCCGGGGTTTGTTGTGAGCGTCACCGTGTCGCTGCAGGATCTCACCGCCCAGCTGGAACAGCTGGAGGCCCAGGCCGCCGCTGAGATCGCCGCGGCCGCCAGCGGCGCCGAGCTCGAGGAGCTGCGGGTGGGTCTGCTGGGCAAGAAAGGTCGTCTCTCGGCCGTACTCGGCGCCATGGGCAAGTTGTCCGGCCCCGACCGGCCGGTGATCGGCCAGCGCGCCAACGTGCTCAAAGAGCAGCTGAGCGGCCTGCTGGCCGAGCGTCTGCAGGCCGTGAAATCGGCCGCCATGGCGGAGCGCATCGCCGGCGAAACCCTCGACGTGACAGCCCCCTGCAGCTTCACGCCGCCGGGTCACCGGCACCCGCTGATCAGCACGATCGAAGAGATCACCGACATCTTCAGCGGCCTGGGCTACCGCGTGTCGGAAGGGCCGGAGATCGAGAACGACTACTACAACTTCACCGCCCTCAACATCCCTGAGCATCACCCCGCCAGGGACATGCAGGACACCTTCTATCTGGGGGATGGTCGACTGCTGCGCACCCACACCTCACCGGTGCAGATCCGCTACCTGGAAAACAACCCGCCGCCGGTGCGGGTGATCGCCCCGGGGCGGGTGTACCGCCGCGATGCCGTGGATGCCACCCACTCGCCAGTGTTTCACCAGGTGGAGGTGCTGGCGATCGACGAGGGGCTCGACTTCACCCACCTGCGCGGCACGGTGACCGCCTTCCTGCAGCAGTTCTTCGGCGACCTGCCGGTGCGCTTCCGCGCCAGCTATTTCCCCTTCACCGAGCCCAGTGCTGAGGTGGACGTCCAGTGGCGCGGCCGCTGGCTGGAGGTGATGGGCTGCGGCATGGTCGACCCCGCCGTGCTGACGGGCATGGGTCTCGATCCGGAGCGCTGGAGCGGCTTCGCCGCCGGGCTGGGGGTAGAGCGCTTCTGCATGGTGCGCCACGGCATCGACGACATCCGCCGCCTCTACACCAGCGACCTGCGCTTCCTCGAGCAGTTCTGAGCGGCGGAGTTCTCAGGGGCCCATAAACTCAGGCAGCCCCCGCCTCCCGATCGGTGCCGCGCGCAGGACTGATCGTGAACGACGGCAAGGATCTGGCCGTTGCCACCGCTGATGCGATCGAGACCCGCCTTGCCGCAGCCGGTTACGGGGTTGCGCGGGTGAGCAGCTCGGGCGGCATGGTGGGCTTCGCCAACCCCGACCAGCACCTGCGCAGCAAGGGCTACAGCGCCTGCGTGCCAACCAGCTTCAGCGAGGACATGGAGCTGGCGGTGGTGCTCGGGGGCGACGGCACCGTGCTCTCCGCCGCCCGCCAGACGGCCCCGATCGGCGTGCCGATCCTCACCATCAACACCGGCCACCTGGGCTTCCTCGCCGAGGCCTACCTGCCCCAGCTGGAGGGGGCGCTCGATCAGGTGATCGCCGGCAACTGGACGGTGGAGGAGCGCACCACCCTGGTGGTGAGCGTGATGCGGGGCGAACAGCGGCGCTGGGAGGTGCTCTGTCTCAACGAGATGGCCCTGCACCGGGAGCCCCTCACCTCGATGTGCCACTTCGAGATCGCCATCGGCCGCCACGCTCCGGTGGACATCGCCGCCGACGGGGTGATCCTCTCCACCCCCACCGGCTCCACCGCCTACTCGCTCTCGGCCGGGGGGCCGGTGATCACGCCCGACTGTCCGGTGCTGCAGCTCACCCCGATCGCCGCCCATTCACTGGCGTCGCGGGCCCTGGTGTTCAGCGATCGCGAACCGGTGACCGTGTTTCCCGCCACACCGGAACGGCTGATGATGGTGGTGGACGGCAGCGCCGGTTGCTACATCTGGCCTGAAGACCGGGTGCTGATCCGGCGCAGCGACCATCCGGTGCGCTTCGTGCGGCTCGCCGACCACGAGTTTTTCCAGGTGCTGCGCAACAAGCTGGGCTGGGGCCTGCCCCATGTGGCCAAGCCGGGCAATGGACTGGGGCCATGAGCGGAGCAGACTCCAGCGACTCGACGACCGGTCAGCCGCCCCTGGCCACCGTGCTGCTGCTGGGCGCACAGGCCGAGGCCCTGGCGGCGCGACTGGAGGCGTCGGGCTACCGGATCGCTGCCGCCGGCGAGACGCCGGACCTCGTGGTGCTCAGCGCCAGCGAGGAGGGACAGATCGGCCAACTGCGTGAGCACTACGGCTCCGTGCCCATGCTGCTCGACGGCGGCCACGACGACCTGGAGGCACGGACCCGCTGCCTGGGCAGCGGTGCCGACGATTTCTGGCTCTCGGCCCACGGCCCGAGTGATCTGCTCATGCGCCTGCGATTGCACCGCGACCTGAGCCGGCACAGCGCCCAGCAGCCCTTGCTGCTGCAGGTGGGCGATCTCACGGTTAACCCCACCACCCGCCAGGTGAAGCGCGGCAGTCGCAGCGTGGCCCTCACGGCGCGGGAATATCAGCTGCTCTTGCTTCTGCTGGAGCGCAAGGGCACCGTGGTGGCACGCGAGCAGATCCTGCGACAGGTGTGGAACGACGACCAGGGAACATCCAGCAACGTGATCGAGGTGTACGTGCGCTACCTGCGCCAGAAACTGGAGCAGGGTGGCGAGCGCAGGCTGATCCACACCATCCGGGGGCAGGGCTACTGCCTGAGCGAACGGCTGCCGCCCCAGGAGGCGCGCTGACCTTGGGGCGCCTGGTCGCCGGGCTGCTGGCCGGCACTGGGTTGGCCGGCACGGGGTTGGCTGGCCTGGGCGTGGGCCAGGCAGCCTGGGCCAATCAGCCCGCCTGGCAGCAACCGCCGCCGCAGCTGCTGCCGATCGAAGCCCGCTGGTGTCTGGAGCCAGGGCGCTGCATTGAACTCGAGGTGGCCGATGAGCCCCACGAACAGGCCAAGGGCCTGCAGCTGCGCCCCCCACTGCCGGCGTTGCGGGGCATGTGGTTCCCGTTTAGTCGGCCCACGCCGGCCCGCTTCTGGATGCACCGCACCCCTGAATCGCTCGACATGCTGTTTGTGCGCGACGGCCGGGTGGTGGCGATCGAGGCCCGCACCCAGCCCTGCATGCAACTGCCGTGCCGCAGCTACGGCCCCGACGAGCCGGTGGATGGGGTGATCGAACTGGGGGCGGGCCAGGCGGAAGCCAAGGGGATCGGCTTGGGCACGCCGGTGCGGATCGAGCCGCTGGCCGCCCAGCTCAGGGGCGGCAACCGCAGAGCACCAGCACCGGGTTGAGGGGGGCCAGGCGGGTGCCGTCGGCCAGGGGGGCACCGCGCCAGGCCTGATGCTGACGCACGGCCACCGCCAGCCCAGCCTGCTCCAGCAAGGGGCGCAGCTCCGCCAGGGCCTCCACGGTGGCCAGGGGAATCACCACCACCCCGCCAGGACGCAAGCGCTCCAACACCGCGGCCAGCACGGCTGCGCGCTCCCGACCGCCACCGCCGAGCAACACCCGATCGGGATCGGGCAACTGGCCCAGGGCCGCCGGTGCCTTCCCCTCCAGCACCGCGGTCGGCACCACCCCCAGCCGCTCGGCATTGGCCTGGATCAGCCCGGCCGAGCCGCCGCGCGCCTCCAGGGCCCAGAGCTCCAGCCCGGGACGAAGCCGCAGGGCCTCCAACCCCACCGAGCCCACACCCGCACCGATATCCCAGAGCACACCGCGCTCGGGCAGCTCCAGCTCGGCCAGCAGCTGGACCCGCACCTCCCGCTTGGTCATCAGCCCGGGGCGATCGGGATGCTGCAGAAACAGGCCGTCGTCGAGGCCGAATAGGGGCAGGCTGGCGGGGTCGGCAGACGGCGCCGGCGGCTCGGCAATCAGCACCACCAGATGCAGCGGATCGAGATCGGGCGGCAGCGGATCGCCGGGATCGAGCCGCAGCACCCGCTCGGCCGAGTGGCCGAGGCGCTCGCACAGCCACAGGGCATAGGCGGCTTCCAGTCCGGAGGCTCGCAGCAGCGCCCGCACCTCCGCGGCGCCGCCGCGGCCGGGATCGGTGAGCACCGCCAGGGCGGCAGGGCGCCGCTGCAGCGCGGCTGCCAGGGGAGCCGGATCGCGGCCATGCAGGCTGATCCAGCTGGCGTCCTGCCAGGGGCGGCCGATGCGGGCAAAGGCCAGCTGCAGGGAGCTGGGCGCCGGGTGAAAGCGCAGCAGACCCGGGCCGAAGGCCTGCAGCAGCAACCGGCCAATTCCGAACCAGAGCGGGTCACCGCTGGCCAGAACCACCGCGCGCTCTCCCGCATCCAGGGCCTGCCGCAGCCGCGCCAGCAGCGCGTCGGGCCTGTCAGTGGCGAAGCGCGTGTGGAGCGGGAACGCCTGCTCCAGCTGGGGCAGCAGCCGGGCCGGGGCGGCCAGCAAGGCAGCCTGCTCCAGCAGCAGCCGCTGGGGTGGAGCCAGCCCGTCGAGGCCGGCGGCGTCACAGCCCACCACCGCGATGCTGCCCGGCACCGCACTGCTGGCCGCACTGGTGGCCGCACTGCTGGTCGTGTTGCTCGTCGTGTTGGTGGCCCGATTGCTGGCCGCGTTGCCGTTCAGCGCTATTGCCTGCCACTGGCGCCATGATGCTCAGCCGCATCCCCGCCCGCCGGAGCCGCAGCGATGAGTGATCGCCGCCAGCGCATCCACGAACTGGTGCTGGCCCTGATCCAGCGCCAGGAAGGCCTGGAGCTGCTCGATGGCGACGGCCAGGGCCTGGGCGCCGGTCTGCGACTCGGCCACGGCAGCGGCCAGGATCCCGCCAACTGGCTGGAGCGCAACCGCCGCCTGGTGCAGCGCTACCAGGCCCTGGTGCGCACCGCGATCACCCTCGATGCCCTGATCGACCAGGAGGTGGCCGGACAGCTGTGAGCGCGCATCAGCTCTGACAAGCTGGGCCCACCCTTGGCTGCTCCATGGCGCGCCCCAGCCTCTCCGCTCTGAAATCGCTGCTGCGCCGCGCCCTGCCCAGCCGCCCGCGTGGCGCCCGTCACTGCTGGCAGGCCCCACCCGCCAGCTGGAGCCGACCACTGGGCCAGGGCTGGGAGCGGCCCTACACGGTGCGCTACGCCAGCAACCTCGACGACGGCCCCAACCACGGCATGCCGCTGGGGGGCTTCGGCGCCGGCTGCATCGGCCGCGCCCCCGATGGCAGCTTCAACCTCTGGCACCTCGATGGCGGCGAACACTGGTTCGGCACCCTGCCCGACTGCCAGTTCGCCCTGTTTGAGAGCAACGGCGAGCAGCGCCGCGCCCACGCCCTGGCGGTGAAGCCGGCCGCCGACGCCTCCCGCCCTGAGGCCGGAGAACCGCTGAGCAGCTGGAACTGGTACCCAGCCAGCACACCGGAGCAGTGCACGGGCACGTATGCCGCCCGCTATCCGCTCAGCTGGAGCAACTACAGCAGCGTGTTCGACGCCGAAGTGAGCTGCCAGGCCTTCAGCCCGATCCTGCCGGGCGACTACCGGCGCAGCAGCTACCCGGTGGCGGTGTTCACGTGGACCCTGCGCAACCCCACCCGAGCGCCGCTCGATCTCTCGCTGCTGCTGAGCTGGCGCAACACCACCGGCTGGTTCACCAACACCGACCCCTCCGCCTCGGTGCACTTCCGCGACGACGGCAGCCCCGAGCACAACTATGTGCCGGCAATCGGTCGCAGCGAGGGGCAGAGCAACCGCTGGATCGACGACGGCAACCTGCGCGGAGTGCTGCTGGACGGCGAACGCAGTTCGCCCCTGGGGGAGGGCCAGGGCCAGTGGTGCATCGCCACCGATGCCGGCCTGAGTGCACGCCATCCGGGTCTCACGATCCAGCGCTGCAGCCGCTGGAATCCAGCCGGCAGCGGCGCCGAGCTCTGGGAGCCGTTCGCGGCTGATGGCTCCATCCCCGACAGCAACAACGATCGCCGCAGCGGCGCCAACGATCCAGCCAGCGCCGCCCTGGCCGTGAAGCTGCGCCTGGAGCCCGGCGAGAGCATTGAGATCCCGCTGGTGATCAGTTGGGATCTGCCGGTGACGGCCTTCGCGACCGGAACCAGGGCGCTGCGCCGCCACACCGATTTCTTCGGCAGCGATGGTACCGGCGCGGCGGCCATCGCCGCTGAAGCCCTGCGCGACTGGGCCAGCTGGCGCCGGCAGATCGAAGCCTGGCAGCAGCCGGTGCTGGAGCGGAGCGATCTGCCCGAGCCGCTGCGGATGGCCCTGTTCAACGAGCTCTACGACCTGGCCTCAGGCGGCACCCTCTGGAGCGCCGCCAGCGGCGCCGATCCGGTGGGCCGCTTCGGCGTGCTCGAGTGCCTCGACTACGCCTGGTACGAGAGCCTGGATGTGCGCCTCTACGGCTCCTTTGCCCTGCTGCAGCTGTGGCCGGAGCTCGACAAGAGCGTGCTGCGCAGCTTCGCCCGCGCCATCCCGGCCGCCGATCCCACACCGCGGCCGATCGGCTGGTATTTCACCCAGGGCAAAGGCCGCGTGGAGGCGGCTCGCAAGGTGGCAGGCGCCACCCCCCACGACCTGGGCGCTCCGAATGAGCGTCCCTGGGATGCCAGCAACTACACCGCCTATCAAGACTGCAACCTCTGGAAAGACCTGGCCAGCGACTTCGTGCTGCAGGTGTGGCGCACCTTCAAGCTGGCCCCCAGCGGCGAAGACCTGCGCTTCCTGGCCGACTGCTGGCCGGCGGCGGTGCAGGCCCTGCGCTACCTGAAAACCTTCGATGCCAACGGTGATGGCCTGCCCGACAACGGCGGCGCGCCTGACCAGACCTTCGACGACTGGCCACTGAAGGGAGTGAGCGCCTACTGCGGCGCCCTCTGGATCGCCGCCCTGGAGGCGGCGTTGGCGATGGCCCAGCAACTCCAGCTCGCCATGGGGCTGGATACGTCGAGCGAACAGCGGGAATTCAGCGGCTGGCTGGAGCAATCGCGGGCCAACTTCGATCGGCTGCTGTGGAACGGCGAGTACTACGAGATCGATGCGGAGAGCGGCACCCCGGTGGTGATGGCCGACCAGCTCTGCGGCGACTTCTACGCCCGGCTGCTGGGCCTGCCGCCCGTTGTGGCCGAGGATCGGGCCCGCAGCGCCCTGGGCGCCATCCGCGAAGCCTGCTTCGAGCGCTTTGAGGGCGGGCAGCTTGGCGTGGCCAATGGCCTGCGCCGCGACGGCACGCCGCTTGATCCCAACGGCACCCACCCGCTGGAGGTGTGGACCGGCATCAACTTCGGCCTGGCCGCCTACTACCGGCTGATGGGTGAGAGCACCATCGCCTTCGCGATCACCGGCGCCGTAGTGGGGCAGGTCTACGGCGGCGGTCTGCAGTTCCGCACGCCCGAAGCCATCACGGCGGTGAACACCTTCCGCGCCTGCCACTACCTGCGGGCGATGGCGATCTGGGCCCTGTGGGCCACCCATACCGGCTGGCAGGTGATTCCGGGTGCAGAGCGACAGCCAAGGGCCGAACACCAGCCATGAGCATGCTGCTCTCCCTGCTGCTGGTCGTCGCCCTCTGGCTGGGGGTCCCCGCCGCGGCCCAGGCCCAGCTGCACGCCCATGCCGATGAGAACGGCACCCCGGTGGTGCGCAGCCTTGAAAGCTTGCGCGACCTCGACTACCAGAGCTGGCAGGTGGTGGCCTACCGCGAAGGCCGGGCGGGAGGCGCCTTGAAGCTGAGAATCGTGGGCTACCCGGGCAAGGTGCGGCTCGATCACCCCACACCGCTGCTGGTCCGCAGCGGCAGGCGCCTCTGGGAGCTCAACGACATCACCCTCGACAACCCTCAGCTGGCCCGCGACGGCCGAGCCGCCGCCGCCGAATTCGACCTGGCTCCGCTGCTCACCGACCTGGATCAGAACCGCCCCCTCCGCCTGGAGCTGCCGGGGGTGTTCGTGGAGCTGCCGGTGCCCCCCTTCGTGGTGGAGGAGTGGCGCAGCCTCCCCACCGCCAGCGGGTGAACGACAGCAACCCCACTCCCAGAGCCCCCGTCGGGGAGGACGCCCGTTGGCGCCCCTGGATGGAGCGGGCCCTGCAACTGGCGGCCCTGGGCGCCGGATGCACCAGCCCCAACCCGCTGGTGGGGGCCGTGGTGCTGGATGCCGGTGGCCAGCTGGTGGGTGAGGGCTTCCACGCCCGTGCCGGCGAGGCCCATGCCGAGGTGGGAGCCCTGCGCCAGGCCGGTGAGCGGGCCCGCGGCGGCACCCTGGTGGTCACGCTGGAGCCCTGCTGTCACCACGGCCGCACCCCCCCCTGCAGCCAGGCGGTGATCGCCGCCGGCATCGCCCGGGTGGTGGTGGCGATGGGCGATCCCAACCCCCGGGTGGGGGGCGGCGGTCTGGCGGAGCTGCGGGCCGCGGGACTCGAAGTGATCACGGGCGTGGCTGAAGCCGAAGCCCGTGCTCTCAATCGCGCCTTCTGCCACCGCATCGCCACGGGCCGGCCGCTCGGCATCCTCAAGTGGGCAATGAGCGTGGACGGGCGCACGGCCCTGCCCAACGGCGCCAGCCAATGGATCAGCGGCCCAGCCGCGCGCGGCTGGGTGCATGAGCTGCGGGCCCGGTGCGACGCGGTGATCGTGGGAGGGGGCACCGTGCGCGCCGATGACCCGCTGCTCACCAGCCGCGGCCGCCGCGACCCCGAGCCCTTACGGGTGGTGCTGAGCCGGGGCCTCAGCCTGCCGCCCAGCGCCAGGCTCTGGGACCAGACCCAGGCCCCCACCCTGGTGGTGCACAGCTTCGCAGCCCCGATCCGGCGCCGCTTCCAGCTCGATCGGCGCGGCGTGGAACGGCTGGTGCTGCCGGAGTGCAGCCCCCGGCTGGTGCTGGAGGAGCTGGCCCGTCGCGGCTGCAACCAGGTGCTGTGGGAATGCGGCCCGGAACTGGCCGCCGCCGCCCTGCGCGACGCCTGCGTGCAGGAGGTGGCGGCCGTGATCGCCCCGAAACTGCTGGGTGGCCACCCGGCGCGCACCCCTCTGGGCGAGCTGGGTTACACCGCCATGCAGGCCGTTGCCACCTGGTCAGCCGAGCCGCCGCAGGCATTGGGTGGCGACTGGCTGTGGCGCCTGCAGCCGCCGCCCCGCTGACCGCCCCTCTGCCGCCATGCCCCTCAACCCGCAGATCCCCCTCACCACGGCAGCCCTGGCCGGCCTGAGCTGGCTGATGCTGGATGTGGTGGGCCGTCGCTGCCGCTCAGGCTCCCTGGCACGCGCCCTGCTGATGAGCGGACGGCTCAGCATCGCCGTCACGGTGCTGGTGGCGGGGCTGGCCTGGTGGATCGCCAGCCTGGCAGCCCCCCAGCTGCTCCAGCTGGAGCGCGATGGCCGGGAGGTGCGCGATGGGCTGGTGACCCTTGGCGTGGTGTGGACCCTGATGCGCTGGCGGGGTGATCTCGACCGCGACGCCGAGAGCTACGCCCACCAGCTCCTGCCCCACCTCGCCGCCAAGGACCGGCTGTTTGTGATCGATGTGCTCGGCAAGCTGCTGAGCACATCCGCGGCGCTGTTGGTGCTGCTGCTGGTGCTGAACCTGCTGGGCGTGTCGGCCGGGGTGCTGATTACAGCGGGCGGATTCGGCGCTGCCGCAGTGGGTTTCGGCGCCCGCACGATCGTGGAGAACGGCCTCAGCGGCGTGAGCCTCTACGTCAATCGCCCCTTCACCCTGGGCGACACGATCAACCTCCCCGGTCTCAACCTGCTGGGCACGGTGGAAGCCGTGGGCTGGTTCTACACCGAGCTGCGCGATCCTGACCGCCAGCGTATCTACGTGCCCAACGGGCTGTTCAGCACCCAGGCGGTGCAGAACGTGGCCCAGATCGACAACCGCCGCATCTGGATCGAATTCGGGCTCCGCTACGACGACCTGCACCGCATCGAGACGATCACCAGGCAGCTGCAGCAGCGGCTCGACGCCGTGCCGGGCATCGACCTCGCCAAGGACCGGCTGGTGCACTTCGTGGACTACGCCGAGTCGAGCCTCACGCTGCAGCTGCTCTGTTATGCCGCCAGCGGTGACATCAAGGACGCCTGGGCCCTGCGCCAACGGGTGCTGCTGATGATCGGCTCTGTAGTGGAGCAGGCCGGAGCAGCCATGCCCTTTCCCACCCGCACGCTCATACCAGCTCCGGGTGCAGCGGATCGCCCTTGAACGGCCCCTGAACCCTTGACGTGATCCAGCCGCCGTAGAACCCGCCAGGCTGGGGCTGCACCCGCTCGCTATCCACCCAGCAGCCATCCATGAGGGCCGGATACAGGCCAAACCAGCCAGCCAGCTCGGCAAACGCCGGCGTGGGGGTGGGATAGCTCCACAGCGCCCGCCGCAGCCGCTGCTCGGCAGGCGTGCCGGCCGCCACCACCACATCGAAGTAGCGGGCGATGCCCTTCCACTCGCAGAAGCTGCGGCCCT
This sequence comes from Prochlorococcaceae cyanobacterium, assembly GCA_044235095.1. Classification (GTDB taxonomy): domain Bacteria; phylum Cyanobacteriota; class Cyanobacteriia; order PCC-6307; family Cyanobiaceae; genus NIES-981. The sequence goes on from JBIIIC010000003.1 coordinate 142,725, forward strand.
CGGCCGGCTGGAGCAGATCCAGTCGCAGGGCCTCGGGCGGCAGGTAGTAGGTGGGCGGGTGGAAGGTCTCCAGCACCCGCAGGGAGCGGTGGGTGTCGGCCAGAGGCTGACCCAGGGCCTCCACCCGCACGTGCTCGCCGCTGGCCACCAGGGCCGGCGGACGGGGATAGTCAGCCACCCGTTCAGTGGGCAGGGTGGGCAGGGCAACACCGCTCATGGCAGCTCCAGGCTCAGCTGCTGGCGGTCTACCGCAATGGCCCGGGTCGCGGCGCGCGGGGCCTGCGGCACCGCCCGCCAACCCTCGGGATCCCAGGGCTGCATCAGCGGTTCGAGGGCCCGCAGCTCGGCCCCGTGCACCGGCGCCAGCCAGGCCTGCTCCAGACCATCGGGGATCAGCACGGGCATGCGCTCATGCAGCGGTGCGATCAGGGCATTGGGGCGGGTGGTGAGGATGCAGCAGGTGTCGAGCTGGCTGCCATCGGCGCCGAGCCAGCGCTCCCACACGCCACCCAGCCAGAACGGCGCCCCATCAAGGCGGGCGATCCGGTGCCCCTTCTCGAAAAAGCCATCGGCGGGGATCAGACAGCGGTGGTGGCGCCAGGGCCCGCGGAAGCTGGCCTTCTCCGCCACGGTTTCGCTGCGGGCATTGATCGGCCGATGCACGGGCCTGCGTGGATCCGCCGGGTCCTTCACCCAGGCGGGCAGCAGTCCCCAGAGGGCGAAGGCCACCTCCAGCTGGCCCTGCTGTTGACGCTGAATCAGCAGCGGCTCGCCAGGGCGGATTAGCGGCCGGGGCGCATAACGCCGGGCCAGCTCAGCCGGCAGCTCTCCCTGCAGGCGCGGCAGCAACCGGTCGATGGCGGTGGTGAGCGAGAAGCGACCGCACATGGGGCCATGTCTGGCGATTCGGTTTCCCACCCCAGCAACGGATCGGGGCCGGGGGGAGCCCCCCTAGCCTGAGCCGAATTGCAGGCCCATGCACCATGGCCATCCGCCAGGACGACAACCGCCCCAGCCGGCGCTTCGGCCTGATCAACCTGCTGCTGATCGGCTTCGGCGTGTTGCTGCTGTTCAGCAACTTCCTGCCGAACCCTGCCACGCAGGTGCCCCGGGTGCCCTACTCGCTGTTCATCGACCAGGTGAACGACGACAACGTGCGCCGCGCCTACATCACCTCCGACCAGATCCGCTACGAGCTCAAGGAGGCCCCGGCCGAGGGCGCACCCACGGTGCTCGCCACCACGCCGATCTTCGACATGGAGCTGCCCCAGCGGCTGGAGCAGCACGGGGTGGAATTCGCCGCGGCCCCGCCCCAGAAGCCCAACATCTTCACCACCATCCTCAGCTGGGTGGTGCCGCCACTGATCTTCATCCTGGTGCTGCAGTTCTTCGCCCGCCGCAGCGGCATGGGCGGCGGTGCCCAGGGGGCCCTGAGCTTCACCAAGAGCAAAGCCAAGGTGTACGTGCCCGACGAGGAATCGCGGGTCACCTTCAACGATGTGGCCGGTGTGGATGAGGCCAAGGCCGAACTCACCGAGATCGTTGATTTCCTGAAAACACCGGAGCGCTACGCCGCCATTGGTGCCCGCATCCCCAAGGGCGTTCTGCTGGTGGGCCCTCCCGGCACCGGCAAGACCCTGCTCTCCAAGGCAGTGGCCGGTGAAGCGGGCGTGCCCTTCTTCATCATCAGCGGCTCCGAATTCGTGGAGCTGTTCGTGGGCGCCGGTGCCGCCCGCGTGCGCGACCTCTTCGAAGAGGCCAAGAAGAAAGCACCCTGCATCATTTTCATCGACGAACTCGACGCCATCGGCAAGAGCCGCGCCGGCTCGATGGGCGTGGTGGGCGGCAACGACGAGCGCGAGCAGACGCTCAATCAGCTGCTCACCGAGATGGACGGCTTCGCCGCCAAGGACAAGCCGGTGATCGTGCTGGCCGCCACCAACCAGCCCGAAACCCTCGATGCCGCCCTGCTGCGTCCGGGCCGCTTCGACCGCCAGGTGCTGGTGGACCGCCCCGATCTCTCCGGTCGGCGCACGATCCTCGACATTTACGCCAAGAAGGTGAAGCTCGCCGGCGGAGTGGATCTCGATCGCATTGCCCAGGCCACCGCCGGCTTTGCCGGTGCCGACCTGGCCAACCTTGTGAACGAGGCGGCCCTGCTCGCAGCCCGGGCGATGCGCACTTCCGTGGAGCAGGGCGACCTGAATGAGGCAATCGAGCGGGTGGTGGCCGGCCTGGAGAAGAAAAGCCGGGTGCTGCAGCCCGACGAGAAGAAAGTGGTGGCCTACCACGAGGTGGGCCACGCCATCGTGGGGCACCTGATGCCCGGCGGCAGCAAGGTGGCCAAGATCTCGATCGTGCCCCGCGGCATGAGCGCCCTGGGCTACACCCTGCAGCTGCCTACCGAGGAGCGCTTCCTCAACTCCAAGGAGGATCTCGAGGGCCAGATCGCCACCCTGCTGGGTGGCCGCAGCGCCGAGGAGGTGGTGTTCGGTGAAGTCACCACCGGCGCCGCCAACGACCTGCAGCGCGCCACCGACATCGCCGAGCAGATGGTGGGCACCTTCGGCATGAGCGAAACGCTGGGCCCGCTCGCCTACGACAAACAGGGCGGCAGCCGCTTCCTCGGCGGCGCCAACAACCCCCGCCGCGTGGTGAGTGATGCCACCGCCCAGGCGATCGACCGGGAGGTGCGCGGCCTGGTGGACCGGGCCCACGACAGAGCCCTGGCGATCCTGCACCACAACCGCGATCTGCTCGAGCGCATCTCCCGGGAGATCCTCGACAAGGAGGTGATCGAGGGCGACGAGCTCAAGACCCTGCTGGCCGAGAGCGTGCTCCCCGCCGAAGCCCAGCTGGCGGCCTGAGCCGCGCCGGATTCCGTGGGCCCTGTCTTGACGGCGGGGCCCCTGATCGCGGATAAGGGTTCTTTGAGACCGGCCGATGCACGGCGCCGCCTCCACCCCCCTGGCCCCAGCGCTTGAAGCTCTGAGGGGCCGAGACCTGCTCTCCTCGGCAGATCTCAATAGAGAGCAGACCCTGGCCCTGCTGCAGCTGGCAGCCGACCTCAAGGCCGGGCGCAGCTCCATCCACCTGGGTGGCACGACCCTCGGCCTGATCTTCTCCAAGGCCTCCACCCGCACCCGGGTGAGCTTCACGGTGGCGATGGCACGGCTGGGAGGCCAGACGATCGACCTCAACCCCCAGGTGAGCCAGGTGGGGCGCGGTGAGCCGGTGGCCGACACCGCCCGGGTGCTGAGCCGCTACGTGGATGCCCTGGCGATCCGCACCTTCGCCCAGAGCGAGCTTGAGGAGTATGCCCACTGGGCCTCGATCCCGGTGATCAACGCCCTCACCGACCTGGAACACCCCTGCCAGGCCCTGGCCGACTTCCTCACCCTGCAGGAAGCATTTGGCGACATCCAGGGCCGCACGCTCACCTACCTGGGCGATGGCAACAACGTGGCCCATTCGCTGATGCTCTGCGGCGCCCTGCTGGGGGTCAACGTGCGCGTTGGCTGCCCGGCAGGCTTCGAGCCGGATGCCGGCGTTCTGGAGCGCTCCCGCCAGCTGGCCGCCGCCAGCGGCGCCACGGTGGAGGTGCTGCACGAGCCGGTGGCGGCGGTGCGCGGCGCGCACGCCCTCTACACCGACGTGTGGGCCTCGATGGGGCAGGAGCAGGAGAAGGCCGAGCGGGAGCGGGCCTTCACCGGCTGGTGCCTGGATGAGGCCCTGATCGCCGAGGCCGACAGCCGGGCGATCGTGCTGCACTGCCTGCCGGCCTACCGGGGGCTGGAGATCAGCGCCGGCGCCATCGAAGGGCCCAGCAGCCGCGTGTTCGACCAGGCCGAAAACCGCCTGCACGCCCAGCAGGCCCTGCTGGCTGCCCTGCTCACCAGCCGCTGACCAGCACCATCCAGCCACAACAGAGACGCGAGCGCCCTTTACAAACCACCCACGAAGCGGTACATCTGTATCAGCCACCCAGTGCGTGTGTCCCAGGCCCGTCAGCAGCTCAGCCAAGGCCAGCAGGAGCTCACGGCAGCCCAGCAGGAGCTCTACGACTGGTTGACCGACTACATCGGCAACCACCGCCATAGCCCCTCCATCCGCCAGATGATGGAGGCGATGGGACTGCGGTCGCCGGCGCCGATTCAGAGCCGGCTCAAGCACCTGCAGCAGAAGGGCTGGATCACCTGGCAGGAAGGCCAGGCCCGCACCCTGCAGCTGCTCGGCGGCATGGCCGGTGGCATCCCGGTGCTCGGCGCCGTGGCCGCTGGTGGCCTGGTGGAAACCTTCAACGACATCCAGGAGCGGCTCGACCTGGCGCCCCTGCTGGAAACCCGCGGCCTGTTCGCCCTCACGGTGAACGGCGACTCGATGGTGGAGGCCCACATCGCCGACGGCGACGTGGTGCTGATGGAGCCCGTGGCCGACCCTGGCCGCCTGCGCAACGGCACGATCGTGAGCGCCCTGGTGCCCGGCAGTGGCACCACGCTCAAGTACTTCCAACGCCAGGGCTCCACCGTGACCCTGGAGCCGGCCAATCCGGCCTACGAGCCCATCGTGCTGCCTGCCGAGCAGGTGAACGTGCAGGGCAAGCTGGTGGCGGTATGGCGGCAGGTGTGAGCGGGGTTCGCTCAGGGCTGGCCACCCCCGCGTTGTAAGCTCTGTTCACGCCAGGCAAGGCCGACAGGCCAAGGCAGAACGACCAGCGTTCCCGCCGCCACGCGTACCACTTGGGGCCATAGCTCAGCTGGTAGAGCACCTGCATGGCATGCAGGGGGTCAGCGGTTCGAGTCCGCTTGGCTCCATTCAGTCAGACTCCTTGCGCTGCAAGGGGTCTTTTTTTGCATTCAGGAGCGGTCCTGCCCGGATGGCCAGCGGATCGAGGGGGAAGGGGTGATCGCCCTGGGATTGGCGATCAGATAGATGAGTGTCGCAACCAGTCCCAGGGGCAGCAGCCAGGCCAGTGCCCTGCCCAGACGCAGCGACGCCGGTCGCCCCCCGTGCCGCTTAGCCCCAGCGCTGCTGGTGCGGCCGACCCATGGCGTTCCAACGGGTAAGCCGCAGGCTCCGCAGACAGCGCGCCCTCCCAGACTTCGATCCTGCTTGATCGAGCGGCTGCTGCAGCGCGGGCAGGGGCGAGCCATCAATGCATGAACGTTCGAACGAGACGGTTTGAGCTAGACGGTTTGAGCTAAAGGTTTGATCTATGCCTCTGAAACTTGATCAACCGCCGCGCCGACGACGGCACCTGGATCGAGCAGCGCGGCGGCATGGTGGCGCAGGTGGTCGTCGATGAAGCTGGCCACAAAGAAGTAGCTGTGGTCGTAGCCATCCTGACGGCGCAGGCTGAGCGGGTGGCCGCTGGCCGCAGCGGCGGCTTCCAGGGCCTCGGGCAGGAGCTGGTTGGCCAGGAACGCATCAGCGCCGCCCTGGTCCACCAACAGTGGCAAGGGGCGGCCATCGGGTCCAACAGGTCTCTGGCCGCCGGTGAGCAGGATGCTGCCATCCCAGGCCCGCCAGGCCCGCGGATCCGCACCCAGCAGATGGCCGAACGCCTTCTGGCCCCAGGGACAGCTGGCAGGGCTGGCGATCGGCGCGAAGGCCGACACCGAGCGGTAGCGCCCCGGATGGCGCATGGCGCACACCAGGGCGCCGTGGCCGCCCATGGAGTGGCCACTGATCCCGCGCCGATCACTGATCGGCAGCCGGGTTTCCACCAGAGCGGGCAACTCAACGCTCACATAGCTGTGCATGCGGTAGTGCTGGCACCAGGGCTCCTGGGTGGCGTCCACGTAGAAGCCAGCCCCATGGCCAAAGTCCCAGTTGCCGTCGGGATCGCCTGGAACACCCTCGCCGCGGGGGCTGGTGTCGGGCGCCACCAGGGCCAGGCCCATTTCGGCGGCCAGGCGTTGGGCCCCAGCCTTCTGCATGAAGTTCTCGTCGGTGCAGGTGAGGCCCGAGAGCCAGTAGAGAGCCGGCACCCGCGCGCCTTCAAGGGCCTGGGGCGGCAGAAACACCGCAAACACCGTGTCGCCCGCGAGCTCCTGGGAGCGGAAGCGATAGCGGCGGTGCAAGCCGCCGAAGCAACGGTTTTCGCTCAGCAGCTCCATCAGAAATGAATTACCGAGCGAATGCTCTTGCCCTGGTGCATCAATTCGAAGGCCTCATTGATCCGATCCAGCCCCATCGTGTGGGTGATGAAGGTGTCGAGTGGAATCAGGCCCTGCTGGAATTCCTCCACAAACCCGGGCAACTGGCTGCGCCCCTTCACGCCGCCGAAGGCTGAGCCGCGCCACACCCTTCCGGTGACCAGCTGGAACGGCCGGGTGCTGATCTCCTGGCCGGCACCGGCCACGCCGATGATCGTGGATTCGCCCCAGCCCTTGTGGCAACTCTCGAGGGCGGCCCGCATCACCTCCACGTTGCCGATGCACTCGAAGGAGTAGTCCACGCCGCCATCGGTGAGATCGATGATCACCTGCTGAATCGGCGCATCGTGGTCGCGCGGATTGATGCAGTCGGTGGCGCCGAGCTGCCGGGCGATCGCGAATTTCTCCGGGTTCACATCGATGCCGATGATCCGCGAGGCCCCGGCCATCACCGCGCCGATCACCACCGCCAAACCGATGCCGCCCAGGCCAAACACCGCCACGGTGCTGCCCGGCTCCACCTTGGCGGTGTTGCGCACGGCGCCGATGCCGGTGGTCACGCCGCAGCCCAGCAGACACACCTTCTCCAGGGGAGCCTCCCTGTTGATCCTGGCCACGGCGATCTCGGGCAGCACCGTGTATTCCGAAAAGGTGGAGGTGCCCATGTAGTGGTGCAGCATCCGGCCGTTGTTGGAGAAACGACTGGTGCCATCCGGCATCAGGCCCTGCCCCTGGGTGGTGCGGATCGCCTGGCAGAGGTTGGTCTTGCCGGAGCGGCAGAACTTGCAGCTGCCGCATTCCGGCGTGTAGAGGGGGATCACGTGGTCACCCACAGCCACCGAGGTCACGCCGGAGCCCACCTCCTCCACAATCGCGCCGCCCTCATGGCCCAGCACCACCGGAAACAGCCCTTCCGGATCGGCGCCTGAAAGGGTGTAGGCGTCGGTATGGCACACACCGCTGGCCACCACCCGCAGCAGCACCTCCCCGGCCTGGGGTGGGGCCACATCGATCTCGGTGACCTCCAGGGGCTCACCCGGAGCCCAGGCAACGGCGGCACGGGAGCGGATCATCGGCAGAGCTGGCATCCAGCCGCGGGCTGATCCAGACATAGCGGAACGGATTCCGCCTGCTGCGGATGCCGTTAGGCCTGCGTGGGCGGCATCACCGGCAACACGCTGCGCTGAAACCAGGTTTCCGGTGGCAGCGGCCGCCACAGGCGCGCCAGGGTGGCCGTCAGAGCCAGGGGCTCTGACGGGGCCCGCCGGGTGGGCCACTGGCCATCACGCTGATAGAGCCGCTGCTGCAGCTGGATGCGCTGGCGCTCGTCCAGCGAACGCCAGCCGCAGCCCAGGCGGGCGCCCGCCTGAGCCTCCAGCCGCAACGGCCAGCGGCTGCCGTCGGCGCAACGGAGCTCCAGGGCCATGGCTGGTTGCCAGTGCTTGAGCGGCTGCCCGCGATCAGTGCCGGCGGCCGGCTCAAGGCGCAGTTCCACACCCTCCTCACTGATGGCGGTGAGCTGGGCGGACTGGCCATTGAGCTGCACCGCTTCGCTGCAGGCCAGCCAGGGAATGGCGTTCTCCCGCGGGCGGTCGCGGCAGCAGCGCAGGGCGGCCAGCAGCAACAACCCGTTGAGCAGGGCCCAGGCCACACCCACCAGCAGGGTGACGGTGTTGGCGGCAACCAGGGGCACCTGGGCGGTGCCCCGCAGCAGCGGCACCAGGTTGAGCAGGGCCACCACCTGCAGGCTCAGCAATCCCACCAGGGGCAGCACCAGGCGCGGTTCCGGTGCGCCGCTGCGCCCACTGACCAGCGCCTTGGGGGTGACCCGAAAGGCCTGGGGACGGCCCAGCAGGGTGGTGAGCACCGCCCAGGCCAGCGGCAGCAGCACCACCCAGCGGTAGAGCTCGGGCATCAGGGCCGTGCGGCTGTGGCCGCTGAACCAGCGGGCCAGCAGCAGCTGGGCCACCACCAGGGGCAGGGCCATGGTGAGCAGCCCCTCCCCACTCACCCGCACTGGAGCCACCCCGAACACCCCCAGGCTGAGGGGCATCAGCAACAGCAGCAGCTGGGGGAACACGTTGAGCCAGTGCAGGATGCCCTCGAGAAAAGCCAGGCGCTGCAGGGGATTGAGGCCGGCGATGCGCAGCGGGTTGGCACCCGTGCGCAGGGTCTGCAGAGTGCCACTGGCCCAGCGGCAACGCTGCCGCGCCAGGGCGGCCAGCGTGAATGGCGCCAGGCCGGCACTCAGCTTTTCGGGGATGAACAGGCACCGCCAGCCGGCTGCCGTGATCCGGATGCCGGTGGCCAGATCTTCTGACGGCGTGCCGGTTTCAAATCCCCCCACCGCCAGCAGGGCCCGGCGCCGGACCACAAAGGAGGTGCCGGCACACACCACCGCCCCGAGCCGCTGGCGCACCGGCTCGATCCAGCGGTAGAAGCTCTCCTCATCCGGCAGCAGCCAGCGCTCCAGCCCCAGGTTGCGAATCACCGGATCGGCATTCATGTAGGTCTGGGGCGTCTGCACCAGGCCCACACGAGGGTTGCTGAACGGGGCCACCGTGCGCGACAGGAATGCCGGCAGGGGCACCACATCGGCGTCGAACACGGCCACCAGCTCACCGCTGAGTTCAGCCAGCACGTGGTTGAGGTTGCCGGCCTTGGCATGGGCCCGATCCTCCCGGCTGCGGTAGCGACAGCCCAGACGGCGGGCCAGATCCGCCAGCTCCGGGCGAGCCGAATCGTCGAGGAGCCACACGGTGCTGCGGGGATAGGCGATGGCGCGGCAACCGCGCAGGCAACGCTCCACCACGGCCAGCGGTTCGCCGTAGCTGGGCACCAGCACATCCACCCACGGCTGGGCATCGGGGCATGGCCGCTCGGCGCCTTCCTCTTCAGGGCCGCTCAACGCGCTGTTGCTGGCGCGCTCCGGCACGAGGCTGAACAGCAGCTGCAGAAAGCCATGGCCCAGCAGCCAGAGCTCGGCCGCCAGCAGCAGCAGGCTGAGCACCGCCGCCAGTGGGGTGTCGAGGTTGAGAGTGGCTGTGATGCGCCAATGCACGTAGCGGGCAGCCAGCAGGCCCAGCAGCAGCACCGCCCAGGCCAGCCCCATCAGCCCGGTGCCTGCTCAATGGGGGTTGAGACAGGCGCAAACGGCGGGCAGGCCCGCTGCTCAAAATTGCAGCCCCAGATGGTGGGCTTCTGCCAGCTGAGCGGAATCTCCAGCAGGTCGCGGGGACCGGTGATCCCCTGGGCCACGAAGATCAGCGAGGCCAGGGCATTGGCGGTGAGATGGAGGCGGCGCCAGCGCACCTGACGCTGGATTTCCGGCTGGGCGGCCACAGCAAACAGCAACAGGCCGGTGAGACCCATGCCACCCCAGAAGTGCGACTGCCAGAAGGCCGGATCCAGGGGGTTGTCGCTCAGGCGCCAGACCTCCGGCTGCAGGCCCAGGCCGATCACACCAGCCCAGGCGAGCAACGCGAAGGCGGCCCGGTAGGGGGCCTGGCGTACCCGCCAGAGCGACACCAGAGCCAGCACACTGCCGGCGAGCACCAGCAGCAGCAGGGCGGCCCGGGATGGGCTGAGCTGGCTGGGCTCCCTGGTGAGGATCACCACCGCATAGGCGACCAGCTGGATCCCCACCACCACGGCGGTGAGCCAGCGCCCCGACCTCGTGTGCTCGGCTCCGGCTGTTACCGGGGCCTTGCCCTGCTGCAGCCGGCGGCTGCGCGTCTGGAGGGCCAGCTGCACCCCTGCGCCGAGCAGGGGATACACCAGCGCCACGGCCAGGGCGGGATGGAGCAGCCAGAGCCAGTCGGTGGTGGTCATGGCCGCTCTGAATGGATGAGCAACGCTAGGCAGCTCGGCCGGCGCCCAGGCTCAGCCGGCGCCCAGGCTGAGCTGGAACTCAGTTGTATTCGCCGGGAATGTCCTGCTTGGTCACGGTGACGCGACCCACCTTCTGGCCTGACAGGCGCAGCAGTTCATCGCCGGAGAATTCAAAACCCATCCGGCTGGCCAGCACTGCCACGTCGTCGGCGGTGGCGGCGGCCTGCACAGCCTGGCGCAGGCCGGGGTCCTCCTGAACCCGCAGCAGAAATTGCCGGAGCTGATCGAGGGCCATCGCGGCAACGCTGCTGCAGCCATTCTCGATCGTCGCCAGGCCAGCCAAGCCGCCGCTTGAAGCTCCTAACGTCTACCCATGGCACGCGCGCAGCGGCAACGTCGCATCGGCCTGATGCTGGTGGCCCTCTCCGGCTGGCTGCTGGCCCCGGTGCTGGGCCTGCCGCCGCTGCCGGCCCACTCCCAGACCACGTCACTACCGCAGACACTGCCTCAGACACAGCCGCAGGCCAACGAGCTGCGGGGCGTGTGGCTGACCGCCAACGACATGCCGGTGCTGCGCGACCGCGAGCGCATGCAGACCGCGGTGAACACGTTGGCCGACCTGGGCTTCAACCGCCTCTACGTGGTGGTGTGGAACGGGGGACTGGCCTACTACCCCAGCCAGGTGAGCCAAGCACGCCAACTGCAGGACTTCACCTTTCGAGGCCTGCAGGGTCAGGACATCCTGGGCGAGCTGATCAACGCCGGACGCAGCCGCGGCGTGGCGGTGATTCCCTGGTTTGAGTTCGGCTTCATGGCACCGCCCGACTCCGAGCTGGCGCGCCGCCACCGGAGCTGGCTCACCCAGAAGCGCGACGGCGACCTCACCTCGATCAGCGCCGCCGGTGAAGTGGTGTGGCTCAACCCCTTCCGGCCGGAAGTGCAGCAGCTGATCACCGATCTGGTGCTCGAGGTGGTGAGCACCTACGGCGCCGACGGCATCCAGTTCGACGACCACATGAGCCTGCCGCGGGAGTTTGGCTACGACGCCTTCACCACGGCGCTCTACCGCAAGGACACGGGCCGCGAGCCACCGGCCAACGCCGACGATCCGGCCTGGGTGAAATGGCGCGCCGACCGGATCACCGCCTTCCTGCAGCAGCTGGCTGCGGCCGTGAGGGCGGCCCGCCCCGGGGCCATCATCTCGATCTCACCCAACTACTACGACTTCGCCTACAAACTGCAGCTGCAGGACTGGCGCGCCTGGGTGCAGCGGGGCATCGCCGATGAACTGCTCGTGCAGATCTACCGGCCCGATCTGGACAGTTACATCCCCCATCTCAGCCGGCCGGAGGTGCAGGAGGCCCGCTCCCGCATCCCCACCGCCATCGCCGTGATGAGCGGCCAGCGCAACCGGCCCACCTCCCTGGAGCTGATCCGCCAGAAGGTGGCCGCCAACCGGGCCCAGGGGCTGGGGGTGGGCTTCTTCTACTTCGAGAGCCTCTGGGCGCTCGGGCCCGAAGCGCCCGAACTGCGCAAGGCTGGCCTGGCCGAACTGTTCGGCAGCAGGAGTTCAGCGGGAGCAGGCTTCGTCTCGTCTCCGGTCCCTGGGCTGGTCCCTGGGCTAGCACCGCTGCCGGCCTTACCGCCGCTGCCCAGCGGGCAGCCCCACCGCTCGCCCCTGCCAGCCGCGCCATGACAGCGCCGCCAGGGTGAGCAGGAGCAGCGGCCCGTCGCCCCAGCGGGCGTAGAGGCTGCGATCACTGCGGGGGGCCACCTCCAGCAGGGCCCGGGCCGGCAGGCCCGCCGGCAGCCGCTCACGCACCACGCCGCGGGGATCCACCAGCAGGCTTGGCCCCGTATTGGCCGAACTCACCAGCCAGCGGGAGGTTTCGATCGCCCGCAGCTGGGCCAGGGCCTCGTATTGGCGCTGCAGCTGCAGGGGATAGGGATCGAGGTTGGCGCTGGCGAGCAGCCAGCCAGCCCCCTGGCGCACCGCCACCGCCAGGGCCTGGCCATCGGCCAGCTCGTAGCAGATGGCGCCGGCCACGGCTCCAGCGGGCCTGCTCAGCAGCCGCGAGGGAGGCCCTGGCTCCACGCCCCCCACCGCCGAGAGGCCACTCCAGCGCGCCAGCTGGGCGAACGGCACCCACTCCCCGAGGGGCACCAGGCGGTGCTTGTCGAGCCAACTGCCGGCACGGCTCGCACCGGAGCCGAAGCGCAACAGGGCACTGCGCTGCTCAAGGCGCTCAGCGCCGGAGCCGGCGGGGCCTCCGAGCTCCTGCCAGCGGAAACCGCCGCTGATCAGCTCCAGCGGCGCCGGCTGCGGCAGCTCGGGCTCCAGCCCCAGGGCCCCCTCCGGCAGCAGCACCAGATCGGCACCCGCTGCAGAGCCTTCCTGGAGAGCCAGGGCCAGCTGACGCTGCAGCCGCTGGCGCTGGGTCCAGCTGAACTTTTCGCGGGTGGGGATCGCCGGTTGCAGCACCAGCACCCGCTCCCTTCGGGGTGGATCGGCAGGGAGGTCGGCCAGCAGCACGGCACCAGCGCCATGGCCCAGCAGCACCACCAGCACTGCCGCCACCAGCCAGGGCAGGGGGCGCCGGGCCGTCCAGGCCCGCCAGCCCAGCCAGCCGATCGCCAGCTGCAGCGCCGCCAGCCCCCCTGCCCCCACGAGCTGGGCCAGCCCCGCCAGGGCCCGATCGCCCGGCAACACGGCTGCGCCGAGGCCGATCCAGAACAGCGGGCCCCTGGCCAGGGCCACCTCCACCAGTCCCCAGCCGCAGCACAGCAGCAGGGCCGAACTGGCCCGGCGGGGATCGAGCCGGGTGGCCAGCACCGTCCACAGCCCAACCAGCAACCCGCCGAGCGCCGCACAGGCGGCCAGCAGCAGCGCGCACAGCGGCAGGCTCAGGGGTGCGGGCACGCCGATCCAGTCGAGCGGGTGCAGGCCCAGCAACCAGCGGTGGCTCACCAGCACCGCCGCCGCTCCCCACAGAAAGCCTCCCCGGGCCGCCCGGGCTGGGATCGGTGATCCGGCCAGCGCCCAGAGCGGCACGAGTGCCAGCCACAGCAGGGGAGGCCAGCCCAGGGGAGGCAAGGCCAGACCGGCTGCCAACCCGGCGATTGGGCCGGCCACGGCAGACCAGGTTCCGGTTGCGTGCCGTTCACCACCCATAGCCAGGCAGCGTAGAAAGCGCCAAGGTTGGAGCAGCACTGATGGCGCCATGGATCCCTCCAATCCCCTGCAACAGTTGCTGCTGCGCGGCCTCGGCACCACCTCGCTGGTGACCGAGCGGCTCCGCTATGTGAGCCAGGAATGGGTGCGCAGCGGCAAGCTCGACCCCGGCCACGCCTCCGCCCTGGTCGACGACGTGCTGAAGGCGCTGCGTGGCGAAACGCCGGGCCTGGAAGAGCAGGCCGGCCGCCAGCTTGAGCGCAACCGCGACCAGCTGCTCACCGATCTGGGCATCCCCCAGCAGCGCGAACTCGACGAGCTGCGCGGCCGGATCGACCGACTGGAGCAGGGCCTCCGCCAGCTGCAGAGCCAGGGCGGCGGGCAGAATCAGCCCACCTGACCCGCCCGGAGAGCAGCGGCCATGCGCGACATCCTGATCAGCTCGGCGGTGTGTGTGGCCTGCCTGCTGGTGGCCCTGGTGAGCCAGCTGGTGAGCCCCACCCCGCCGGCTGCGGCCCAGAGCCTGGCGGCCCAGAGCGCTGACCAGGCGGCACCCGCCATGGCCAGCAGCCCGGCCCCGGCGCGCGCCGCCGCAGCCGCTGTCGCCCTGGCCACACCGGCCAATCCCTTCGAGCTGGATCCCGAAGACCCCAACCCCACCCTGTTTGCCATGGCTCCCGACAACGCCTCTCCCGCCAGCTCCGCTGATCACGACCAGCTCGCCCAGGCCGGTGCCCTCGGCGGCGAACTGAACGCTCCCAGGGAGAGGCAGACCCCCAGCGGCCTGCGGATCACCGATCTGGTGGTGGGCGATGGCGAGGAAGCGGTGGCCGGCCAGCTGGTGAGCGTGAACTACCGCGGCACGCTCACCAATGGGAAAGAGTTCGACAGCAGCTACGGCCGCGGCCCCTTCACCTTCCCCCTCGGCGGCGGCCGGGTGATCAAGGGCTGGGATGAAGGAGTGGCCGGCATGCGCGTAGGCGGCAAGCGCAAGCTGGTGATCCCGCCGGATCTGGCCTATGGCGAGCGCGGTGCCGGCGGTGTCATCCCCCCCAACGCCACCCTGGTGTTTGAAGTGGAACTGCTGCAGATCGACAAGTAAGCCGGCCGGATACCCCCACCCGGCCATCAATTTGGAAACCTAAAACGATCGTTAGGATGCCGCGGCCGTCGGGCACACCGGCTGGCAACCAAAAGCACCTGACCCTGTTCCATGGCTCACACGCTGCCCGCGCTGCCCTACGACCTCGACGCGCTCGAGCCCCATATCTCCCGCCAGACCCTCGAGTTCCACCACGGCAAGCACCACAACGCCTACGTCACCAACCTCAACAACCTGGTGGCCGGCACCGACCTCGAGGGCCAGAGCCTGGAAGACACCATCACCGCCGTGGCCGGTGATGCCGGCAAGGCCGGTGTGTTCAACAACGCCGCCCAGGTGTGGAACCACAGCTTCTACTGGCAGTGCATGAAGCCCGGTGGCGGTGGCCGTCCCAGCGGCGCCCTGGCCGACAAGATCAACGCCGACTTCGGCAGCTTCGAGGCCTTCGTGGAGCAGTTCAAGACCGCCGGCGCCACCCAGTTCGGCAGCGGCTGGGCCTGGCTGGTGCTGGATGGCGGCACCCTCAAGGTGACCAAGACCGGCAACGCCGACCTGCCCCTGGCCCACGGCCAGAAGGCCCTGCTCACCATGGATGTGTGGGAGCACGCTTACTACCTCGACTACCAGAACCGCCGTCCCGACTACATCACCACCTACCTCGAGAAGCTGGTGAACTGGGACTTCGTGGCTGCCAACCTGGCTGCTGCCTGAACCCTCCCGGGTGCGCACCTTGTGCCCCCGCCCTCCAGGCTGGGGCTTTTTTTTGATCGCGGCAGCTGGGCTTTGGTGCCCCCAGCGGGCCTGCCTTCACCCCCGTGGACGCGCTTCAGGCAGCACCGCCTCCGGCGCGATCCACATGGCATCGCCATACGAGAAGAAGCGGTACTGCCGCTCGATCGCCTCGGTGTAAACGGCCAACAGGCGCTCGCGGCCGATCAGGGCGCTGACCAGCAGCAGCAGCGAGCTTTTGGGCAAATGGAAGTTGGTGAGCAGGCCCTGCACCACGGCAAAGCGATAACCGGGCTGGATCACCAGGTTCACCGGGCCGGTGTGGGGCCTGAGCTCGCCGCCATGGAGCTGGGCCACGGCTTCGAGGCTGCGCACCGACGTGGTGCCGATGG
Source organism: Prochlorococcaceae cyanobacterium (assembly GCA_044235095.1). Classification (GTDB taxonomy): domain Bacteria; phylum Cyanobacteriota; class Cyanobacteriia; order PCC-6307; family Cyanobiaceae; genus NIES-981. Next base: position 158,109 of record JBIIIC010000003.1, read on the forward strand.
CAATCACCCGGCCGCCGCGCACCCGGCAGGCTTCCACCGCTGCCACCAACTCCGGCGTCACTTCCACCCACTCGCTGTGCAATTCCAGCTGGCGGAGGTCTTCTGTCTCCACCGGCCGGAAGGTGCCCAGGCCCACGTGGAGGGTGGTGGTGGCCAGCTCCAGGCCCCGCTCGCGGATCGCCGCCAGCAGCGCATCGCTCAGGTGGAGGCCCGCCGTGGGCGCGGCCACGGCGCCGGGCCGGGAGGCGTAGCGGGTCTGGTAGCGCTCATTGTCGGAGTCGTGGTGCTCGTGGATGTAGGGCGGCAGGGGAATGGCGCCGTAGCGCACCAGCAGGGGCTCCAGGGCGGCGGCATCAGCGCACTCGGCCGGAAACTGCACGATGCGGCCACCGGTTTCCGGATCGCTGCCCAGCACCTGCACCGGCAGGGGCGGCTGGCCGGCAGCCACCACCTCGATCCAATCGCCCGGCTGAAGTTTCTTGGCCGGCTTGGCCAGGCAGAGCCATTGGCCGGCAGCAGATGCCTGACCGGGTTGTGGTTGCCAGGGCTCCAGCACCAGCAACTCCACAGCACCACCGGTGGGCCGGCGTGCTTGCAGGCGGGCCCGCAGCACCCGGGTGTCGTTGACCACCAGCAGGTCGCCGGGCCGCAGCTCCCGTTGCAGGTCCCACACCGTGAGGTGACGGGCATGGGGATCAGGCCCCGTCCCAGGGGGGTCCACCGCCAGCAGCCGGGCGGCATGGCGGGGCTCCACCGGCCGCTGGGCGATGCGCTCCTCGGGCAGCGCGAAGTCGTAGCTCGAGAGCCGCAGGTCGGCAGGATCGCTCATGGCTGCAGGCCCTGGCTCATGCCGGCAGGTAATAGCGCACGAGGGTGAACACCCGGTTGCCGCTGGCATCGAGCGCCCGGTGCATGTTGATGCCGCGCTGGTTGAGCAACAGGGAATCAAAGCGGTAGCGGGGGATCGCCATCGGCATCACGATCGTGTGGCTCACCTCGGGATTGGCCAGCTCCTCGGCAGCCACAAACGACACGAACGGATCGATCAGCGAGGCGTAAGGACTGTCCAGGATCCGCAGGCTGATCCCCGGGGAATCGCCCACCAGACGCCGCCAGTCGCGCCGGATGGTCTCGATGTCGTCGCCCTCCGAGCGCACCCAAACCGCCGTCACCTGATCCGACACCGTGGCGGCGTAGTGCAGCGCCTCCAGGGAGGGACGGGAGAAGGAGGCGATCCACACGATGCTGCGGTTGCCCACCGGATCGCGCCGCGAGGGCAGAATCACCGTGCCGTGGGCATCGGCGGGCAGAGCAATGGCGGTGTACACCCGGCGGTAGCGCTGGCGGATGCTGGCCAGCAGCCACACCAGCAGGGGGATGGCGATCACCACCGTCCAAGCCCCCTCGCCGAACTTGCTCACCACGATCACCAGCAGCACCACCAGGGTGGTGAGGGCCCCCAGCGCGTTGATGGCCAGCCGGCCCAACCAGCCGGGGCCGCGCAGGCGCCACCAGCGCACCACCATTCCGGCCTGGGAGAGGGTGAACGCCATGAACACGCCCAGGGCGTAGAGATTCACCGCCACGGTGGTATCCCCCCGGCACACCAGGATGATCAGGGCCGTGGCCGCCAGGAGAACAGCGATGCCGTTCTGGAACACCAGCCGGTCGCCGATCCAGCCCATCTGGCGGGGCAGGAAGCGGTCCTGGGCGAGCATCGCCGCCAGGCGCGGGAAGCCCGCGAAGGCGGTGTTGGCCGCCAGGGTGAGGATCAGCAGGGTGGTGATCTGCAGGGCCCAGAACAGAGCGCTGCCCGCTCCGAACACGCGCAGACCCACCTGGGCCAGCACGGTGCGATCGGGATCAGGGGCCACGCCGTAGAGATAGGCCAGGCCGCTGACGACCAGGAACATCGAGGCCAGCATCAGGCCCATCACCAGCATCGTGGCCCGGGCGCGTCGCGCGGCCGGCTCGCGAAACACCGAGACACCGTTGGCGATGGCCTCGATGCCGGTCATGGCCGAGCAACCGGAACTGAAGGCGCGCAACACCAGAAACAGGCCCAGGGGCTCCGCGGCCCGGATCACCGGTGGGGCATCAGGGGTGAAGCCATGGGCGAACACCAGGTTGTGCAGGCCGAACAACGCCAGCACCGCGACCATCACCACAAAGGCATAGGTGGGCAGGCTGAAGGCCTGGCCGGCCTCGCGCAGGCCGCGCAGGTTGGCCCAGCCCACCGCCAGCAGCAGCAGCAGCGCCAGGGGCACCTCATAGGGGAGCAGGGCCGGCCAGAGGGATGAGAGGGCCTGGGTGCCTGCCATCAGGCTCACGGCCGCCGTGAGGGTGTAGTCCACCAGCAGGGCGGCGGCCGCCAGCAGGGAGGGGCCGGTGCCCAGGTTCTCCCGTGCCACCACATAGGAGCCGCCACCCTGGGGGTAGGCCTCGATCGTCTGGCGATACGAGGCCACCACAATCGCGATCAGGGCAATGATCGCCAGAGTGATCGGCAGCGACAGGCCAAGGGCCTGGCTGCCGGCCAGCACCAGCACGCCCAGGGCCGCCTCCGTGGCATACGCCACCGAAGACAGGGCATCGGAAGCGAGGATCGGCAGAGCCTGCAGGCTGGGCAGGCGCTCCGAGGCCGCGGCAGCCCTTGGCAGGGGCCTGCCGAACAGCCAGCGGAACAGGGCGGTGGCCGCAGGCTGATTGGCAGGTTGGTACATGTTGGTCAGCCGATCAGAGCGCCAGGCTCTCGGGGCTGGTCTCGATCAGCTGGGCCAGATCCTTGAGGAAGGCGGAGGCATGGGCGCCGTAGATGGTGCGGTGGTCACAGGTGAGGTTCACCTGCATCTGATTGGCCACCCGGATCGAGCCATCCTTGCCAGCCACCACCGTGGGACGTGACGCCGCCACCGCCAGGATGGCGCCGGTGCCCGGCGGCAGGATCGCGTCGAACCGATCCACCCCGAACATGCCCAGGTTGGAAAGGGTGAAGGTGCCCGTGCTGTATTCCTCGGGCTGGAGCTGCTTGCTGCGGGCCCGGGCCACCAGATCCGCCCAGTTGCGCGCCAGCTCGTAGATATCCGTGCGATCGGCATTGGCCAGCACCGGGGTGATCAGGCCGCCGTCTTCCATGGCCACGGCCACGGCCACATTCACGGCGGCGGGATAGGCCATGGCCGAGCCGTCGGCGCTGGTGGCGGCATTCACCTGGGGATGGCGGGCCAGGGTGACGGCCACGGCCTTGGCCAGCAGGGCCGTCATGGTGACGCCCTTGCTCTTCACCTGCTTGTAGAAGGCGTCGAGTTTGGTGGTGGTGATCGTGTACCCCACCCGGAAGCAGGGCACCGCCAGGCTGGCGAGCATGTTGCGGTTGACCGCGTTCTGCAGGGTGTTGAAGGTCACCGTGTCGCCGGGCCGGCCGAAGGCATCGCCGGCAGGCGCAGGCGCAGGCGCAGCCGCGCCGTTGCCATTGCCGGAGGGGGCGGAGGACACGGCCGGGCCGCTGCCCTCGGCCACCCGGGGCACCGTGATCGGCTGACCGGTGGCCGCGAGCACGTCGTCGGCCTGGATCCGGCCGTGGGGGCCGCTGCCGCGCAGGGCGTTGAGATCCACACCCAGCTGGGAGGCGAGCTTCTTGGCGCGGGGGGAGGCCACCACCCGTCCGCTGGCGGTGGAGGCGGGGGCCACCATGGGGGCGGAGGCCACAGAAGCAGGGGCCACAGAAGCAGCGGCCACAGGAGCCGGAGCCACGGGAGCCGGTGCAGCCGCCACGGCAGCGGGGGCCGCCACAGCTGCCGGGGCCGGTGCTGGCGCCGAGGCGGCAGCCGGAGCAGGGGCGGCGGCAGCGGCAGGAGCAGCGGGGGCCTTGGCGGCCGCCTCGGCAATCTCCGCTTCGGTTTCCACGATCAGGCCGATGGTTTCACCCACAGGAGCGGTGCCGCCGGCGGGCATCAGCACAGCCGCCAGGAAGCCCTCCTGGAAGGCCTCCACATCCATGTCGGCCTTGTCGCTCTCCACCACCAGCACCGACTCGCCCCGCGCAACGCGATCGCCGGGCTTCTTGAGCCACTCCACGATCTTGCCCTCCGTCATGGTGGAGGAGAGGGCGGGCATGAAGATTTCGTGGGTGGCCAACGGTTCCGCCGCGGTGTTGGCGGGATTTTACGAGGCCCCTTCGATCGCCTCGATCACGCCGTCGCGCACCAGCACGGAGGCCTGGAGCTTCTCCACCAGGTTGTCGCCCACCTGCACCTCGCAGACGCTCTCCAGCTGACCCTGCTCCACGATCTGCTCCATCTCCAGCTCGCGCACCTGGCGCTGCTGCTCGAGGATCTGGCGCTTCTGCTCCTCCAGCTCGGCCCGCTTGGCGGCCACCTGCTGCTGCACCGAGGCCACCTGCTCCTGTACGCGGGGGTCGAGCGGGTTGATGCTCTGGCGGCGGATCTCGTCGATCAGCTGCTGGCCCTCCTGCTCCAGCTGGGCCAGCTGGGCATCGCTGCCGGCCAGGGCATTGCTGAGTTCGCGCTCGGCGTCCTCCTTCCAGCGAGGCGTGACCACCGCCCGCACGGTGATGGTGCGCTTGATCGTGAGGGTGCCGTTGGCCATCGGGCTGGGAAAGCAATGCCCAGGCTGTCAGCCGCCCCGGCCCCGGTCAACGGCCGGTTCGCCGTAGATCGCAGCGATGGAGGCGGCATCGCGGGCGGCAATGCGGTCGCGGCGCTGCTTGAGGGTTTGGGTGAGCAGGCCGGCCTCGATCGTGAACGGCGCCACCAGGGCCACGCCCTGCAGGCGCTCGTCGGGGCGGGCACCGGGCCGCTCGGCCAGGTGGCGGTTGCAGACGCGGCTGAGCGCCCGCAGCAGGGCCGGTTCGGCATCAGGGTGCCCAACGGGCTGGTCAGCTGAGGAGGCCGGCGCAGCGAGACCCTCCTGGCGGGCGAAGGCCTCGAGCGCTTCCGGGCGGGGCACCAGCAGGGCTGCGAGCGCCTTGCGATCCTGCCCAACGAGCATCACCTGCTCCAGCAGGGGCAGGGCCAGCAGCCACTCCTCCAGCGGGCCAGGTTCGATGTTCTCGCCGCTGCTGAGCACGATCGTGTCCTTGGCCCGGCCGGTGAGCACCAGCGAGCCATCGGCCAGCAGCCGGCCCAGGTCGCCGGTATCGAACCAGCCCTCGGCATCGAGCACCCTGGCGGTGGCCTCGGGCTTGTGCCAGTAGCCCGCCATCACCTGCGGGCCCCTGGCCAGCACCAGGCCGCGCTCGCCGATCGCCAGGGGTTCGCGGGTCTCGGGGTCCACGATGCGGATGGCGGTGGCGGGCAGGGGCTGGCCGGCGCTGCCGCGGCGGTTGGCCCAGCTGCGGCGGCAGGTGAGCACCGGGCTGGTCTCGGTGAGGCCATAGCCCACCAGCAGCTCCAGGCCGATCGCCTCAAAGAACGTTTCCACGTGGGGGGCCAGGGCGCCGCCGCCGCTGATTGCCGTGCGCAGCGCTCCGCCCACCAGCTGCTGGCGCACCTTGGGCCAGAAGAGCTTCGCGGCCAGGGCATGCAGGGGCCAGCGCAGGCTGCGCTCCGCCGCGCCGGTCAGCCGCTCCAGGGGCGGCTGAGGGGCGAGGGCGAGGTCGGCGGCCCGGCGGGAGGCCAGGGCATAGGCGCGACTGTTGGCCAGGGCGGTACCCAGCAGCCGCTGGCGGGAGCGGGGCATGCCGGCCAGGGCGTCTTCGAAACCGGAGAGCAGGGCCTCCCACAGCCGCGGCACGCTGATCAGGTAACGGGGCCTCACCCGCTGCAGGTCGGCGCGCAGCTGCTTGAGGGTGGTGTAGGTCTGCCGGCAGCCGCGCGAGAGCAGGAAGTATTCGGCGCTGCGCTCGTAGGAGTGCCAGATCGGCAGCACGCTCACCACCCTGTCGCCGGGGCTGGGCTGCACCGCCACCCCCAGGGTGGTGAGCTGGTGCAGCAGGTTGGCGTGGCTGAGCGGCACCCCCTTGGGCTCACCGGTGGTGCCGGAGGTGTAGAGGATCGTGGCCAGCCGGGCCGGATCGGCCGGCGGCTGGGGGGCGGGGCGCCCCGCCGCCAGAGCCGCCGTGCCCCGGTTCAGCAACTCCTCCCAGCTCAGACAGGCCAGCGCCGACGGCCAGCCGGCCGGCAGGGCCTGCGGCGCCGGCCCCTCCAGCAGCACCACCGCCCGCAGGGGGCCCAGCTGCTCGGGGCTGAGCGCGAGCCTGGTGAGCAGGGCTGCCGACTCGGCCACCAGGGCCACGGCACCGGAATCCCGCAGGATGTAGGCCAGCTCACCGGCTGGGGCGCTGCTGCCGCGCACCGCATCGGCAACGCCCAGACGCATCAGGCCCTGGTCGGCGATCAGCCAGCGGGGGCTGTTTTCAGCGAACAGCGCTGCCCCATCCCCCGCAGCCAGGCCCAGGGAGGCAAAGCCCGCCGCCACCTGCTCGATGGCGCGCTGGAGCTGGCGATAGCTGAAGGTTTCCGGGCTGGCGGCATGGGGCGCCTCCAGGGCCACGGCCTCGCCATGGCGTTCGGCCAGCAGGGGCCAGAGCTGCTCCAGGCCGGTGAGGCCGCTCCAGTCGGGACCGGCCGCGAGGGCACGGCGATCGCGCGGGCTGGTGCGGGCGTGGATCTCAGCGATGCTGCTCACGCTGGGGCGACTCACGACGATCCGGCTGCACGGGCTGCCCAGGCTTACCACCCCTCCAGGTTGTCCTGTGGATCCGGAGCCCGCAGCGCCAGGGCGAAGCGCGCCGCGAACGCCGCCAGCAGCGGCGCCCGCAGGCTGACAGCCGTGAGTTCCGGTTGCCAATCCACCAGCCGCCCCACCGGCCGGTCGGCGATGCCGCAGGGCACCACCGGCCCGAATCCCGCCAGCGGGCAATCCACATTGAGAGCCAGGCCGTGCTGGCTGATCCAGCGCCGGGCGCCCACCCCGATGGCGGCCACCTTGCGGCCCTCCAGCCACACGCCCGTGAGCCCGGCGATCCGCTCGCCGCGCAAACCGAGCTGGGCCAGCAGATCGATCACCACCTGCTCCAGTTGGCGCAGATACACGTGCAGGTCAGCGCCGTGGCGCTGCAGGTTGAGCACCGGGTAGAGCACCAGCTGGCCCGGGGTGTGATGCGTCACCTCACCGCCGCGGTCGATCCGGTGCAGGGGCAGGGGCGCTGCCGCCGGATCGAAACGCAGGAAGGCCTCGCTGGCGCCGCGGCCGAGCGTGTAACAGGGCTCGTGCTCGAGCAGCAGCACGGCATCGGGGGCAGCGGGGTTGTCGAGCAGCCGCCGCTGCAGGGCGCGCTGGGCCGCCCAGCCCCGCTCAAACGGCACGGGCCGGTGCGCTTCGAAAAGGATTGCGTCGACCCTGGGGCGCATCCGGAAGCCTTCCTAGCGTTGGGCCACGAGCGCACCGGAGGCGGCTGCCCACTGATGAAACTGCTGATCCATGGCCGCAATCTTGAAGTGACCCCGGCGATCCGGGACTACACCGAAACCAAACTGAGCCGCGCCATTCACCACTTCGAGGGGATGGTGAAGGAAGCCGACGTGCACCTGTCGGTGGCCCGCAACCCGCGGGTGCCGCAGCAGATCGCCGAGGTGACCATGTTTGCCAACGGCACCGTGATCCGGGCCCAGGAACGCAGCGACAACCTCTACGCCAGCATTGATCTGGTGGCCAACAAGCTCACCCGCCAGCTCAACCGCTACCGCGAACGCCTGCACGACCGGCTCCAGGGGCCGGTGCACCGCTCGGCCCGCGACGAGGAGGCCGGCGCCGCCAGCCTGCCGCCGCCGGGGGCCAGCCTCACCGACGGCAAGGAGCCCGAGCTGCCCAGCCGTGGCGTGCGGCGCAAGTACTTCGCCATGCCAGCGATGGACCTGGATGAGGCCCTGCACCAGCTTGAGCTGATCGACCACGACTTCTACATGTTCCGCGACAGCGAGAGCGGTCAGATCCAGGTGGTGTACCGCCGCAACCACGGCGGCTTCGGCGTGATCCAGCCGAAGGACTAAACAGGGCAGAGCACGGAGTGATCGCCCATGGCCAGCGACCTGCCCGAGCTTGCGCCGCTGATCGACCATGCCCTGCTGGATCCCCATCAGGGCCACGAGGCAATTGTGCGCTGCTGCGATGAGGCCCGCCACTTCGGCTTCGCCGGGGTGTGCGTGGCCTCCCGCTGGGTTGAGCTGGCCCGCGAGCGGCTGCCGCTGCAGGGCAGCGGCAAAGGGCCACTGCCCAGGCTGATCTCGGTGGTGGGGTTTCCCTTCGGCGCCGTGCCGGCTGCCGTGAAACGAACTGAGGCGGAATGGGCGGCGGAAGTCGGCGCCGATGAGCTGGATGTGGTGCCCGATTTCGGCGCCCTTGCCGATGGCGACAGCGCCGCGGTGCTGGCCGATCTGGCGGCGATCTGCGAACTGGATCTGCCGGTGAAGGTGATCCTGGAGGTGGGCCGGCTCAACCCAGAGGCACTCGAACTGCTGGTGGAGATCAGCATCGATGCGGGGGCGCGGTTTCTCAAGAGCGGCAGCGGCTTCGGCCCGCCGGTGACGGCGGAGCAGGTGCGGCGGCTGCGGCAGCTGGCCCGCGGCCGGGCGGCGGTGAAGGCCTCCGGCGGCATCGCCGATCTGGAGCAGGCCATCACCCTGGTGGAAGCGGGAGCCAGCCGGCTGGGCACCAGCCGCGGCGTGGCCCTGATGGAGGCCCTGCGCAGCCGTGCCTGAGCGCATCCTCGAGGGGCTGGTGCTGAGCGGCAAGCCGCTGGGAGAAAGCGACCGACTGCTCACCCTGCTCAGCGAGGCCGAGGGGCTCACACGCCTGGCCGCACCCGGCGCGCGCCGACCCAGGAGCAGCCTGGCGGCGGCGATGCCCCTCACCCATCTCCGCCTGCAGGTGGGTGGGCGCAACGGCAGCCTGCAGCGGGTGCGCCAGCTGCAGGTGCTGCGCCACTACGGCGAGCTGGGCCAGCGGCTGGAGTGCCTGGCTGCGGCCCAGCTGCTGCTGGAGCTGGCCCTCCAGCTGGCCCCCGGCGAGGCGCCGGCCCCGGGGCTGCTGGGGTGCTTGCTGCTGCAACTGGGCAGGCTGGAGGAGCTGGTGCGCGAGCGCCAGCCCCATGCCGAGGCCCTGGCCACCGCCGTGCATGGCGCCGTGCAGCTGCTGGCCCTGGGCGGCTACGCCTTGCCGCTGGGCCAGTGCGCCCGCAGCGGTGAACCGCTGGATCCCCCGGTGGGCAACTGGGAGTGGCGCTGCAGCCTGCTGCCCAGCGAAGGCCTGGTGATCGGCGCAGTGCCAGGCGCCCGACTGGTGCTCAACGCCTCCGAGCTGGCGCTGCTGCAGCGGCTGGTTCGACCGGTGCTGCCGCGCCGGCGCGACGGTGAGCTGATGGGTCCGCTGCCGGTGTGGGTGCGGCTCCTCACGGTGGTGGAGCAATGGTGGGGCGAGCACCTCAACCGCCGCCCCCGGGCCCTGGCGCTGCTGCGCTCGGCCTTCCCGGCGGGAGCGCCCCGGGGGCCGGCGACGGGGGTTCAGGCATCATGACGGCCCAACAGCGGCCGCGGCCCAGGGTGAGCGCCAGACCACGCAGCAGGGGCATCGACGCGGTGCTCGCCCTGAGCGATTTCCGCCAGCTGTGGCTCGGGCAGATCTTCTCCCAGTTGGCCGACAAGTTCTACATCGTGCTGATGGTGTTCCTGATCGCCCAGACCTGGGTGAAGGGCACGCCGGAGGCCAACCCCGCCCTGGCCGAGGCCGCCTCCGCCATCCGCCTCGACCTGCCCGAAACCCGGGCCCAGATGATCACCCTGCTGGCCACGGGCATCTACGTGGCCAACACGGTGCCGGCGATGCTGCTGGGCACGGTGGCCGGGGTGTGGGCCGACCGCTGGCCCAAACGGGCCGTGATGGTGGCCTCCAACGGGCTGCGCGGGCTGATGCTGCTGCTGGCGCCGTTCTGCCTGCTGCCGGGCCCCGAATGGCTGGGGCTGAGCTGGGGCTACTGGGGCCTGGTGCTGATGACCTTCCTGGAGTCGGTGCTCACCCAGTTCTTCGCGCCGGCAGAGCAGGCCGCGATTCCGCTGCTGGTGCCGAGCGAGCTGCTGCTGGCCGCCAATTCGCTGTACCAGGCCACCAGCATGGCGGCCACGATCGTGGGCTTCGCCCTGGGCGATCCGATCCTGCGGCTGCTGCAGAGCGGCCTGGCGGCCGTGGGCATCCCGGGCGGCGAGTTTGTGCTGCTGCCGTTCTGCTACGGCATGGCGGCGGTGGCGATCAGCCGCATCCGTCTGCGCGAACCGGCCACCCACGCCCGGCGCAGCTCCGTGTGGCAGGAGGTGGGTGAAGGCCTGGCGGTGCTGCGGGGCCAGCCCAGCGTGCGCAGCGCCATGGTGCAGCTGGTGCTGCTCTACAGCCTGCTGGCGGCGCTCTACGTGCTGGCGATCAGTCTGGCGGCGGCAGTGCCGGGCCTGGGCCCCACCCGCTTCGGCACCCTGCTGGCCCTCAGCGGCGTGGGCCTGGCCGTGGGAGCAGTGGCGGTGGCCCAGCTTGGCCATGGCCTCAACCGCCGCCGCCTGGCCGCCGCCGGGCTGGCGGTGATCGCCTGGAGCCTGCTGCTGCTGGGGCAGCTGCGCGGCAACCTGGTGCTCACCCTGCTGCTCTGCGCGGTGCTGGGTGTGGGGGCGGCGATGCTGGCGATCCCGGCCCAGACCACCATTCAGGAAGACACCCCGGAAGCGATGCGCGGCAAGGTGTTTGGCCTGCAGAACAACCTGATCAACATCGCCCTGAGCCTGCCGCTGGTGCTGGCCGGGGCGGTGGTGAGCCGCTACGGCCTGCTGCCGGTGCTGTGGACCCTGGCAGGGATCGCCCTGCTGGCGGCCCTGAGCGAGCAACCCTGGCGCCGCTGGTAGCTTGAGGGGTCCCCTGCCGACGCACTGCGGTGGCTCAGATTGCCTGGCTGGGCAAGAAGTCGCCGTTCTGCGGCAACGTGACCTACGGCCTGAGCACCACCGAAGCGCTGCGCCGGCGGGGCCACGGAATCAGCTTCATCCACTTCGACACGCCGGCGGGCCAGCTGGGGCGTTTCAGTGAGCCCGCGCTGGAGCCCGAGGGGCAGAACGCGGAAGCGCCAGACGTGGCGCTGCCCTATCTGGTGAAAAGCCAGGTGTACACCATTCCCTCGCCAGGCGCCCAGCGGGAGCTGCGGGAGTCGCTGGAGCGCTTGCGGCCCGATCTGGTACACGCCAGCCTCACCCTCTCGCCCTTGGATTTCCGCCTGCCGGATCTGTGTCAGCAGCTGGGGCTACCCCTGGTGGCCACCTTTCACCCGCCCTTTGACGCCAGCCTGCGCAATCTCACCGCCGGCACCCAGCAGCTCACCTATCAGCTCTATGCCCCGTCGCTGGCCCGCTACGACCGGGTGATCGTGTTTTCGGAGCTGCAGGCGGAGGTGCTGCAGCGGCTGGGGGTGCCGGCCGAGCGGCTCGCGGTGATCCCGAATGGCGTGGACCCCGACACCTGGCGGCCGGCAGAGGTGGAGCCGAGCCCGGAGCTGCCGGCCCTGCGCCAGCGCTTCTCCGGCCAGCGGGTGTTTCTCTACATGGGGCGGCTGGCCACCGAGAAAAACGTGGAGGCCCTGCTGCGGGCCTGGCGGCTGGTGCGCCCGAGCGGCTGCATGCTGGTGATCGTGGGCGATGGGCCGCTGCGGAGCTCCCTGCAGAGCAACGGCAGCGAGAGCGATGTGGTGTGGTGGGGCTACGAGCCGCGGCTGGAGGTGCGGGTGGCCCTGCAACAACTGGCGGAGGTGTTTCTGCTGCCCTCGCTGGTGGAGGGACTGTCGCTGTCGCTGCTGGAGGCGATGGCCAGTGGCACCGCGTGCGTGGCCACCGACGCCGGCGCCGATGGCGAGGTGCTGGAGGGGGGCGCCGGAATCGTGATCAGCACCCAGGGGGTGACCACCCAGCTGCGCACGCTGTTGCCGGTGCTGCGCGATCAACCGGTGCTCACCGCCGAGCTGGGTCGCCGGGCTCGCCAACGCGCCCTGGAGCGCTACAGCCTCAGGGGCAACATCGACGCCCTGGAGCGGCTCTACGCCACCCTGCTGCCGCACCGCCAGCTCGCCGCCTGATCGCAATCCACACCACAGATAGCGGTGTAGCCGAATCAACACAACACATCCAGCGTGATCGGCCTACCATCGCGCCAGATTGCGAACCACAGAACCGCGGTGGCGCCGATGCGAACTCTTGCCAGGTCCCTGGCCAGCAGCCTTCTGCCAGCGTCTGAAGGTGAACCGGAAGCGCCACCCACGGTGTACACAACCGCCATCTGCACCGACGCCGACCTGGTGAGCTGCCTCACCGGTATCAGCCAGATCACCCGCCAGCTGGGCTTTACGCTCCACCCCGAAACCCTCTATCGGGAAGGGGGGCAGAGCGCCACCTATCACGTGGATCACCAGAGCCGCAGCGTGGCCCTGGCCGTGGACTGTCACCCGGAGCGCCGCACGGTGTCTCTGGCGGTCACCGGCCATGACCCCGACGAAACCTGGGAGGTGTTCAGCAGGCTTGAACTCGCACTGTTTGGCGGCTGCTGAACGCTGTTGGCCTGCACCAGCACGCCATTCCCCGGTGCTCCAGGCAGCAAGCCGCCAACGCCCGTAGCCTGGTATCCAACACTCCACTCCCGATGCAGCGACTGCTCCTCCTTGCCATCACCGCAGTCACCCTGCTGATCGGCGCTAACGCCGCCAGTGCCCATTGCGAGAGCAAGAACGGGCATCAGGACGCCGCGACCCAGACAGGCACCCGGCACTAGGCAACCTGCTCTAAGTACGTGACGAGCAATCCCCTCTGGATGCTGGTGCCCTGGCTGGTCTTTGCTGTCGCTGCTGGACTGAAGTTTTGGCGGGTCACCGCCCTCTTCCGCAGGCAGCTGCTCAAAACGCCATCCCAGACCGAACGCTTCAGGCAGAGCCTGGAGCGGATCTGGACATTGAAATCGTGATGCTCGGGGCTAGATCCCACACAACAGGATCGAACCATGGATCACCGGCTCTAACCAAGGACGACCGCCTTCGAAAGAGCAAGCCCCATCACGTCATAGATCAGGAATCCATACCCAGGAATCAAAAACCTTGCACGGGCAAGCTTCCCTTAACAGCATCAACAACCCCTGGCGGAAGCATCGAGTCGCCAGTAGATCCAGCCCCAAACGAGAAGCGAATGGAGCAAGAAAAAGAGGAGTCGCGTTCCGCCTGCAACAGAAGACAGACAGGCGGGACATGAATCATGGAAGCAGATCGACTGAATCCAACTCATGTTCAGAGTAGGGGCACAAGAACAGCGATCTCTGGCGACTGGGCCCTGAGTTCCAAGCAGCGATCAAGGAACCCGAAAACGGATCCAAAGAAGGACGGCCACGAATGAAACGCCGGCCCAGGAGCAGCATTCACATCGCAGACACGGATACGGCTATGCTGGTGAGACATTCGGCTATTCAGCATGGGCGACAACGATGCCGAGGATGTCCTGCGCCTTGATCCCAGGGACTATCCACGGTCGATCGAACTGGAGCTTCCCGATGAAGTCGTTGAAGGGATCAACGCGATAGCACGGAAAACGGGACGATCTTTCTCCGAGGTAGCAACCGACATACTTAGCAGGGCGCTCAGCGATTAAACAAGGTCTTCGATCGGCGCATTTATGCAGATTCAGCAATATCTTCAGAGACGACAGTGCTGGCATTTACGGCCACTTCTGTTTTCGTTAATGTCTGCATGTAAACCCCGACACTGGTTCCCTGGTCGTGAAACGACGTGACATAGCGCAAGAACCGATGCTGCGCAATGCCCTTCTCAAGCCCCAGCGGCTTACGATCACTGTTCCTCAAGCGGTCTACGAACAGCTGGTCAAGATCAGTTTTCGCGAAGGTCGCTCCATGAGCAATCTTGCGGCCTTCCTGCTGGAGCGAGCCATTCAGGATTAGCGACTCAATCCGCTCAAGCATCGGGCGTCTGGTTAAAGACAGACGCCTTTTTTGTGCCCGATGAGCGCCGTCTGGCACTCAATCGAGAGCAACAAGACAAGACGCAGAGCGGGGCGCCTTGGGAGTGTTTTGCGCCATGGCGCCAGACTTGCAATCGGAGAAAAGCAAGTCAAGATAAAAAGGGTTCAGAGATCCGCCTTGGCCATGAACAGGACGGTGACTTTCAGGAAAGATGTCGCCGGTTGGCGCCATTTAGGCCGCCTGCCGAAAGAGTAACTCCTCCTCGGCTGTTGTGTCATCTGGCGGTTCATTGATCCAGACAACGTCTGGTTGTTGCCAGC
>JBIIIC010000004.1:0-168060 GCA_044235095.1 Prochlorococcaceae cyanobacterium
TGCCGCCATCTGGGCGACAAGAAGGTGGGGATCATCCACTTCGATCGCCATGTCGACACCCAGGAGATCGACCTCGACGAGCGCATGCACACCTGTCCGTGGTTCCACGCCACGAACATGGCCAATGCGCCGGCCAAGAACCTGGTGCAGCTGGGCATCGGCGGCTGGCAGGTACCGCGCGAGGGCGTGAAGGTGTGCCGGGAGCGGGGCACCAACGTGCTCACCGTCACCGACATCTGCGAGATGGGGCTGGAGGCCGCTGCCCAGTTCGCGATTGAGCGGGCCACCGATGGCACCGACTGCGTGTACATCTCCTTCGACATCGACTGCATCGATGCCGGCTTCGTGCCCGGCACCGGCTGGCCCGAGCCGGGCGGCCTGCTTCCGCGCGAGGCCCTCAAGCTGCTGGAGCTGATCGTGCGCAACGTGCCGGTGTGCGGCCTGGAGCTGGTGGAGGTCTCCCCCCCCTACGACATCAGCGACATGACCTCCCTGATGGCCTGCCGGGTGATCTGCGACACCATGGCCCACCTGGTGGTGAGCGGCCAGCTGCCGCGCAAGCAGAAGCCGAGCTGGATCAGCGACGTCTGCAACATGAACGTCGACCAGAAGTGGAGATAGCGGCATGCATGAAGTCGACATGACCAAATGCCTGGTGCTCTCCATGCAGGAGTGGAGGCAGCAGCACGACCCCGTCACACCAGAGGTGCAGACGGTGCATCTGCAGGTGGGAACCTTCACCTGCGTGGAGCCCGACCAGCTGATCACCACCTGGCGGGCCGCTGTGCGCGGCAGCTGGCTCGACGGCGCCGAGCTGGCGATCGAAACCGTGCCGCTGGTGGGGCGCTGTGTGCTGTGCAACGGCACCTACAGCCCCGCTCCCGAGCAGGCCTACCGCTCCCCCTGCTGCAACCACCCGATGGAGGAGATCGTGAGCGGCCGGGAACTGCGCATCCGCTCCGTCGACTACCGGGTGCCGGATTCCCCCTGCCCTGCGGCCAGCCAGCCAGCCATCCCGAGCGCGACCACCGCCCCCCAACCCACCCCCTTCGCCACCGCCGCGGCGGTGTAACGGCCATGCACATGCCCCTGGAAGACACCATCGGCCTCAACCTGCTAGCCGCCAACCAGCACCAGGCCGAGCACAACCGCGAGCACTTCGATGCCTGGCAGCTGCTCTGCCTCAACGTGATGAGCAGCCCTGGTGCCGGCAAGACCTCCCTGCTCGAGCGCAGCCTGGCCGCCCTCGCCGCCGACCTGCAGATGGCGGTGCTGGAGGGCGATATGACCACCCAGCTCGATGCCGAGCGGCTCGAGGCCGTGGGCGTGCCGGTGGTGCCGATCACCACCGGCCGCGCCTGCCACCTCGATGCGGCGATGGTGAGCGGCGGCCTGAAGCTGCTCAGGCACCGGCTCGATCCCGCCAGCCTCGACCTGCTCTGGGTGGAGAACGTGGGCAACCTGGTGTGCCCAGCCGAATTCGAGGTGGGTGAGCACCGCAAGGTGGCCCTGCTCAGCGTCACCGAGGGCGACGACAAGCCCCTCAAGTACCCGGTGATGTTCCGCGAGGCCCACTGCGTGCTGATCACCAAGACCGATCTGCTCCCCTACCTGCCGGTCGACATCGAGCGGATCGAGGCCCACATCCGCGCCGTGAATTCGCGCTGTGCGGTGATCCGCGTCTCGGCGAGCAGCGGCGAGGGGCTCGAGAGCTGGCACCAGTGGGTGCGGGATCAGCGAGCCGCCGTGGTCACGGCCCCGGCCCACCAGGAGGCAGCCCCTGCGCTGGTGCTGGCATGAGCAGCACCAGTCATTCCGCGAACGGGCCCGCAATCGAGAGCCTGCGCCGCGAGCTCGAAAGCCAGGGGGTTCGCTACGCCCTGGCCAGCTATGTGGATCTGCATGGGGTGTGCAAAGCCAAAGCCGTGCCCCTCAGCCACCTCGGCCAGATGCTGGGGGGCTCGGAGCTGTTCACCGGCGCCGCCCTCGATGGCGTGCCCCAGGAGGTGAGCGACGACGAGGTAGCCGCCGTGCCCGACCCGGCCACCGCCACCGTGCTGCCCTGGCAGCGGGAGCTGGCCTGGATGGCCAGCGACCTGCACCTGCATGGCCAGCCCTTCGAGGCCTGCAGCCGCACCATCCTCAAGCGGGTGCAGGCCCAGGCGGCCGCCATGGGCTTCCGCTTCAACCTCGGCATTGAGACCGAGTTCTTCGTGCTGCGCCGGGATGAGCAGGGCCGCCCGGTGCCCCTGAGCCCGCGCGACTGCCTCGACAAGCCGGCCTACGACGTGCGAACCCTGCTGGACAACCTGCCCTGGCTCGATGAGCTGGTGGCAGCGATGAACCAGCTGGGCTGGGGGGTGTATTCCTTCGATCACGAAGATGGCCCCGGCCAGTTCGAGATCGATTTCGATTACGCCGAGGTGGTCACCATGGCCGATCGGCTCACCTTCTTCAAGCTGATGGCCAAGGAGATCGCCCACCGCCATGGGCTGATCGCCACCTTCATGCCCAAGCCCTACGGCGACCGCACCGGCAGTGGCGCCCACTTCAACATGTCGCTGGCGGATCTCAGCAGCGGCGCCAACCTGTTCGAAACCGCCGAGCGCACCCCCGGGGCCGTGAGTGAGCTCGCCCACCAATTCATCGCCGGGGTGCTGCGCCATGCGCCGGCGATCTGCGCCGTGATCGCCCCCACGGTGAACAGCTACAAGCGGCTTGTGGCCCAGGGGAGCATGTCGGGGTTCACCTGGGCGCCGGTGTTCATCTGCTACGGCAACAACAACCGCACCAACATGCTGCGGATTCCCTCCCCGGGAGGACGGGTGGAATGCCGAGCGGCGGATATCTCCTGCAACCCCTATCTAGGGGCAGCCATGATTCTGGCCGCTGGCCTCGAAGGCATTCGGGAAGGTCTCGATCCCGGGCCGCCCAACCTCGTGAATGCCTACACCCTCACGCCGGACGAGCGGGCCGAACGGGGACTGGCGATGTTGCCGCGCACGCTCGATGCGGCGATCGATTCCTTCGCCGCCGATCCACTCTCCAGAACCGTATTTGGTGATGCCATGTTCGAGGCCTATGTGGCCTACAAGAGAGAGGAGTGGGAGGCCTACCACGGCGCCGTTTCCGAATGGGAACTGCAACGCTATCTCGAATTTTTCTGAGGCTCCCGGCCCAGCACGGCTGCCATCCCGGTACGACCGGACGTGCTTCCTGGGCCGCAATCTGATGCCCGTCCCACAACCCCAAGTCTGAACCCTAACTCTGATTGCTGATCTCTGATTCCTGTTTTCTGCCATGAGCCAACTCCATCAATCGCGCAGCTCCTCTCCCTCCCAACCAACATCCCGGTCCAAATCGCGTCGCCGGGTGGCCCTGCTGGTGCTGATCGCCTCCCTGGGTGGAGGGCTGCTGGCGGCTTGCCAGAGCCCCAGCCAAGGCCCTGGCAGCGAGGCGGCCACCGTGCGCATCGGCTACAGCGCCTGGCCGGGTTGGTTCCCCTGGGCGGTCACGGAGGCCAAGGGCCTGTTCGGCAAAGCAAGCGTCAACGCCCAAATGCAGTGGTTTGACGGCTATCTCGACAGCATCAATGCCCTCAATGCCGGCCAGCTCGACTGCAACAGCCAGACGCTCAACGACACCATCAGCTCCGTCGCTGGCGGCGCCGATCTGCAAGTCGTGCTGCAGAACGACTACTCCACCGGCAATGACCAGATCATCGTGGCGGAAGGCATCAACTCCATTGCCGATCTGAAGGGCAAAAAGGTGGCAGCCGAGGAGGGCACGGTGGATCACTACCTGTTGCTCAAGGTGCTCAAGGACAACGGAATGAGCGCCTCCGATATCACCTTCGTGCCTCTGGAGACCGGTGCCGCGGCGGCAGCCTTCGCCGCCGGCCAGGTGGATGTCGCTGCCGTCTACGCCCCCTTCAACACGCAGGCCCTCAAGCGCCCGGGCAGCAAGGTGCTCACCTCCTCGCGCGAGCATCCCGGCGCCATCAGCGACCTGCTGGTGTGCCGGCGCGAGTTCGTGGAGCAGAACCCGGAGGCGATTCAGCAGGTGGTGAATGCCTGGTTCGCCACGCTCCAACTGATGAAGGACGATCCAGCCACCACCCTGCCGATCTTGGTGCAGCGCTCGGGCGTGTCGGAGGCGGAGTTCAAGGAGTACGACGCCGGCACCACGATCCAGACCCTGGCGGAGAACCGGGCCAACTTCAAACCCGGCAGCACCATGACCTCCCTGCCCTTCGCCGCCGAGCAGATCAGTGCCTTCCTGGTGGAGGTGGGTCTGGCCAAGAGCAAGCCTGATCTGAGCAACCTGCTCAATTCCACCTTCGTCGACAACGCCAAGTAGTCCCCAGCCGTTGGTCATGCCTGCGTTCCAACGTCTGATCCGTCACCCCTGGGCGCTCGGCCTACTGGGCATCCTCACTGTGGTGCTGCTCTGGTGGATCACCACCGCCAGCGGCAGCGTGAACAAGCTGTTCCTGCCCTCGCCCCAGGCCGTCTGGCTGGCGGGGCAGCAGCAGTGGACCAGTGGCCTGCTGGTCAAGGACGCCCTGGCCAGCATCCAGCGGGTGTTCATCGGCTTTGCCATGTCGGCAGGCCTGGCCCTGCCGGTCGGCATTGCCATGGGCACCAGCCCGGTGATCTGCCGGCTCCTGGAGCCGCTGATGGGACTGATCCGCTACATGCCGGCGCCCGCTTTCATTCCCCTGCTGATCATCTACTTCGGGCTGGATGAATTGCCGAAGGTGCTGCTGATCTTCATCGGCACCTTCTTCTTCAACACCCTGATGATCATGGATGCGGTGAAATTCGTGCCGCGTGAACTGGTGGAGACCGCCCGCACCCTGGGTGGCCGCACCCTGCCGATCCTCCTGCGGGTGGTGGCCCCCTTCATCGCCCCGCAGGTGCTCGACACCTACCGGATCAACATGGCATCGGCCTGGAATCTAGTGATCGTGGCCGAACTGGTGGCGGCCACCGAAGGCCTGGGCAAGCGGATCAGTCTCGCCCAGCGCTTTCTGCGCACCGACGAAATCTTCATGGGCCTGATCGTGATCGGCCTGATCGGCCTGCTGATCGATCTGGGCTTCCGGGCGCTGATGCGCCGTGCCTGCTCCTGGGCCAACTGAGCCTCCCTGCCATGCATCTCCAGATCGACCACCTCTGCAAGAGCTTCGGCTACGGCGCCACGCGCAAGGAGGTGCTGCGCGACGTGAGCTTCGCGGTGCATTCCGGTGAATTCGTGGCCCTGGTGGGCAGCTCCGGCTCGGGCAAATCCACCGTGATGCGCCTGATCGCCGGCCTCGAGCAGCCGAGTGCCGGCACGATCAGCATCGACGGCCGCCCGATCACCGCACCAGGCTCCGATCGGGGCATGGTGTTCCAGAAGTACAGCCTCTACCCCTGGCTCACGGCCGCCCAGAACGTGGCCTTCGGCATGGAGCTGCAGGGGCGCAGCCGCCAGGAGATCCGCGAGCGCACGGCCTATTTCCTGGAGGTGGTGGGCCTGGCCGATGCGGCCCGTCGCCTGCCACGGGAGCTCTCAGGCGGCATGCAGCAGCGCATCGCCATTGCCCGCGCCCTGGCGGCCGAGCCGCAGGTGCTGCTACTCGATGAACCCTTTGGCGCCCTCGACATCCAGATCCGCGAATCGATGCAGGAGTTCCTGCGCGACCTGTGGCAGCGCACGGGCCTGACGGCCCTGCTGATCACCCACGACCTGGAGGAGGCCCTGCTCC
The DNA here is from genome assembly GCA_044235095.1 of Prochlorococcaceae cyanobacterium. Classification (GTDB taxonomy): domain Bacteria; phylum Cyanobacteriota; class Cyanobacteriia; order PCC-6307; family Cyanobiaceae; genus NIES-981. Next base: position 5,753 of record JBIIIC010000004.1, read on the forward strand.
TGGCCGGCACGGTGCACATCATGGCGCCGTCGCCGGGGCGGATCGTGCGCAGCGTGGCGGTGGAGCTGGACCACTCCTCGATGGCGCACCTGCGGGTCTCCCCCTCCTTTCTCGCCCTGCGCGAGGAGCTGGCCCAGAACCTGCGCGGCCTCGAGCCCGCCCTCGCCCGCTGACCCTGCTGCCATGGCCGCCGCTGCCTTTCTTCCCCCCTGGCTGTACAGCTCCGCGGCGGTGGCCGAGCGGGAACGAAGCCATTACAGCCAGCGCTGCTGGCATCCCCTGGCGGCCGGCTCCGAGCTGGCGAGCGGCCAGGCCCTGGCCGTGGAACTGCTGGGGCTGCCGGTGCTGCTCACCCGGCCGGCTGCCAAGCCGCAGGCCCGGCCGGCTGCCAAGCCGCAGGCCCCGCCAGCAACGCCAGATGGAGACAACCCACCCGCCCGCGCCTTTCTCAACCGCTGCCCCCACCGGGGGGTGGCCCTGCTGGAAAGCGGCAGCGCGGCCCAGAGCTGCCGGCGGCTGATCTGCCCGTATCACGGTTGGAGCTACAACCTCAACGGCCAGTTGCTGGCGGCGGCCCGGGAGGGGGACTTTCTCGAGCCCTTCTGCCGCGACGACTGGCCGTTGCAGGAACTGGCCTGCCGCGAGCTGGGCCCGCTGATCTGGGTGGCCCTGGGGCCCGATCCCATCCCCCTGGAGCAGCAGCTCGACCTGGTGCTCGATGAGGCGGGGGCCCTGTTCGCCGAACCGCGCCAGCTGCTGGCCCGGGAGCAGCGCGCCCTGGCCTGCAACTGGAAGATCGCCCACGACAACACCCTCGACGACTACCACGTGGCAATCGCCCACCCCACCACCCTGCACCGGGAACAGGGGCCGGTGCGGCTCTACCGCCATGCCCTCAGTCCCCATGGCACCCTGCTGGCCACCCCAGTCCCCCCCGGGGGCAGCGAGAGCGGCGCCAGCGGCACCTTCTACACCTTTGGCCTGGCCCCCTGGACCCACCTGCTGCTCTGGCCCGATCGTCGTCTGGCCCTGATCAGCTTCCTGCCCGGCGCCGCGCTGGATCGCTGCACGATGGACGTGTGGCTCTTCGGACCGCCAGAGCTGGCCGACTCGGCCAACAGCTGGATGGCGGCGATGCAGGGCTTCCTGGAGGAAGACCGCCACCTTGTGGAATCGGCCCAGCGGGGCTACGCCAGTGGCCTCAGCCCTGGTCCAGCCCATCGCCTGGAGCAGCGCATCCTGCAGTGGCAGGCGCTGTACCGCCATTTGCTGGACCTGGAGCACTGGCAGCCACCGGCGGAAGTCGACCGGGATCTCACCACGCAACCTGCTGGCGCAGCCACTGAGCCATCGCCGTGTTGAGCTCAAGCAGGTCGGCGACCGGCTGGCGGGTGAAGGGCAGCTGGGGCAGGTAGCCATCGGGCCCGAACTCAGGGGTGATGGTGAAGGGGCCCTGGCTGGCGCTGGAGCGCTCGCGGGCAAACAGCTGCCAGCAGCGCCGATGGGCCTCCAGGGCTTCGCCCCACTCCGGGGCGAAGGGTTGGCCCACCGACGGGCCCTGGGCATGGCCAACCCGCGCGTGAATGTGGTCGACCCGGGCCGCCATCGCCCGCACCGGCTCCAGCTCTGGCGTCATCAGCCGCTCGGCCACCGCACACCAGTGGCTGAGGTCGGCGGTGAGGCGCAGGCCGGGGAAGGCCTCCAGGTAGGCCTGCATTAGCCAGGGGCTGTAGAAGCTGCGGGAGCGGTGGGTCTCGAAGCTCACCGGCACCGCGCAGCCAGCCGCCAGGGTCATGGCCTGGTGCCAGAAGGCCTCCTGCACCGGCCATGGCCAGCTGTCACTGCCGGTGAGCACGGTCACCCGCAAGGGGCGCAGGGCCTGCGCCCGGGCTAGCTGGATCTCCAGCTCCCGCAGGTGCTGCTCCGGCGTGCAGGCCAGATCAGGCACATAGTAGCCCCCGGTGAGCAGCTCCAGCACCAGCTGCAGGCCCGCCGCTGCCAGCTGCTCCGCCACGGCGCCGGCAGCCAGGCCCGCCAGGGCCGGGTGGCGCAGGTTCACCTCCAGGCCATCGAAGCCCTGCTGCAGGGCGGTGGTGCAGGCGGCGGCGAGATCAGCCTCGAAGCCCCAGAGGCTGAACAGCAGCAGGGGGCTGAGGGCGGGCGCAGGCAACGTCAGCCGCCGCGGGTGAACTCATCCGGCTGGATGCCCAGGTACACGGCCTCCTTGAACAGTGCCTGCTTGGCCTCTGCATCCCCCCGTTCCTCGGCGCTGCGGTAGCGGCTGCGCAGCGACTCCACCAGCGCGAGGTGACGGGGGTCGCCACCGGGCTCGGTGCGGGAATCGACTCGCGAATCGCCAGGCACCATCGACGGCAGGGGCGGTTTGAGGAAATCTAGGCAGCCTTCCGGGCACCGGGTCTGGCCGCTTCAGGGCAAGACGGTCGCATCCCCTACCGAAGGGGGGAGGGGGCAGCTGGTGGGATGGCCGCTGCACCCCGTTGTCGTCTGTGGACGCCTCAGCCCCAAGCTCAGCCACCCCCTCCTCCGCTGCTGCAGCCCCGCAGCGGCCACGCGCTGGCCTGATTCCCCGGGCCGAGCTGGCGGTTCTCAACCAGCTGCGGGATGGCCCCGCCTGGATTCGCCTGGTGAGCCACCTGCTCACCATTGCCGCCGGTGGACTCGCCTGGGGGCAACAGGCCTGGCCCCTGGCCCTGCGGCTGGCGGGGCTGCTGGTGTGCGGGGTCGGCCTGGCCACCTGCTTCGCCGGGCTGCATGAGTGCAGCCACCGCACCGCCTTCAAAAGCCGCGCCGCCAACGACGCGGCCGCCTGGCTCCTGGGACTGCTGAGCTTCTACAACGCCACCGCCTACCGCCGCTACCACCAGTGGCACCACCGCTACACCCACCAGCCGGGGCTGGATCCGGAACTGGATGACCCGGTGCCCACCAGCCTGCCGGCCTATCTGCTCGAACTCAGCGGCTGGCATTGGTGGAGCGGCAAGTTGAGCGGCTACGGGCGCCTGCTCTGGGGCGATCTCTCCGAGGTGCCCTATTTCAACGCCGAGATCATTCCCAAGGTGCGTCGATCGGCCTGGCTGCAGGTGGGCCTCTATCTGGCCCTGGCGGTTGTGTCGGTGGTCAACGGCAACGGGTTCCTGTTCTGGTTCTGGCTGCTGCCCCTGGCGGTGGGGCAGCCGTTTCTGCGCTTCCTGCTGCTGGCCGAACACAGCGGTTGCAGCTTCGCGGCCGACGGCACCACCAACACACGCACCACCCTCACCACCTGGCCGGTGCGCTGGCTGATGTGGAACATGCCGTTCCACGCCGAACACCACCTCTACGCCTCCATCCCCTTCCACGCTCTTCCCGCAGCCCACCGCCACATCGCCCCCCAGCTGGATCACCTGGATCAGGGCTACCTGCGGGTGCACCGCCAGCTGCTGGCCAACCTGCCGGCCCTGGCCCTGCCCGCCAACGGCCCCCAGCCCGCATGAGTGCCCCAGCAACCGCGGGCCCCGCGACCAGCCCCCTCCGCAGCGAACGGCGTCACCATCCCCTGGGCGACTGGCCGCTCGCCTGCGGCCACACCATCACCGACGCCCAGATCAGCTACCTGCAGCTCGGTGAACTCAACGCCGAGCGCTCCAACCTGATCCTGGTGCCCACCTCCTACGGCGCCCGGCCCGAGGACCTGGCCTGGCTGGCCGGGCCGGTACTCGATCCCAGTCGCTGGTGCATCGTGATCGCCGGCCAGTTCGGCAACGGCGCCTCCAGCAGCCCCAGCAACAGCGCCATGGGGCTGGCGGAGCAGGGCTGGGTGGTGCAACACCGCGACAACGTGGCCGCTCAGCACCGCCTGCTGCAAGAGGTGTTTGGCGTGGAGCGCCTGCCGCTGATCTACGGCTGGTCGATGGGGGCGCAGCAGGCCTACCAGTGGGCGGTGGATCACCCGGAGCGGGTGGAGCGCATCTGCTGTGTGTGCGGCACGGCGCGCACCTCTCCACACAACCGGCTGTTCTGCCTGAGCCTGCGCCAGGCGCTCACGGCCGACCGCCACTGGAACGGCAGCGGCTTCGTTGCCGACCCGGAGCAGGGGCTGCGCACCTACGCCCTGATCTACGCCAGCTGGGCCGCCAGCCAGCCCTTCTTCCGCACGGTCGCCGAGCCGATCGAGCAGCACGTGGAGCAGCAGTGGCTGCCCCACTACCGCCGCCACGACCCCCGCGACCTGATCGCCATGCTCGACACCTGGCTGGCCCACGACGTGGCACCAGCCGGTGACCTGACGGCAGCCCTCGCAGCGATCCGGGCCCGCACCGCCGTGGTGGCCGGCAGCCACGACCTCTACTTCACCCCCGACGATCTGGCCGCCGAAGCGGCCGCCATCCCCGGCGGCAGCTTCCACCAGATCGACTCCGTGCTCGGCCACAGGGCCGGCAACCCCCACAGCAGCCCGGCCGAGCAACGGCAACTGCGCTCCATCGTCGACCACCTCCTCCAGCAACCGCCCCATGTCTGATCTCAGCCAACGGCTCCAGGAGCTCGCGCTTCAGTTCGTGCTGGTCTCATTCACCGACCTGTTCGGCATCCAGCGGGCCAAGTTGGTGCCGGCCTCCGCCCTGGCGGGGATGGCTGAGGAGGGGGCGGGGTTTGCGGGCTTTGCCGCCTGGCTCGATCTCTCCCCCGCCGATGGCGACGTGCTGGCCGTGCCCGATCCGGCCAGCCTCACCGCACTCCCGTGGCAGGCCGGTGTGGGCTGGATGGCCGCCGAGCTCACCCTCAACGGCGCCCCGATGGCCCAGTGTCCGCGGCGGTTGCTGCGCCGGCAGCAGCAGCGGGCCGCCGCCCTCGGTTTTGAGCTGCGCAGCGGCGTGGAGGCGGAGTTCTTCCTGCTCAGCCCCGATGGGGCCGCCATCGCCGATCCGGCCGACCACCAGGAGAAGCCCTGCTACGACCAGCTGGCCCTGATGCGCCGCTTCGCGCTGATCGGCCCGCTGCTCACCGCCATGGAGCAGCTGGGCTGGGGGCCGTACCAGGCCGACCACGAGGATGCCAACGGCCAGTTTGAGATCAACTGGACCTACGCCGACGCCCTCACCACCGCCGATCGCCACGCCTTCTTCAAGGTGATGGTGAAGTCGATGGCCGAGCAGCAGGGGCTGCGGGCCAGCTTCATGGCCAAACCGTTCGCCGACCTCACCGGAAACGGCTGCCACACCCACCTCTCGCTCTGGGGCGCCGCCGGCACACCGGCCGCCGGCCGCAACCTGTTCCACGATCCCGCCGGTGAGCTGGGCCTCTCAGCGCTGGCCTATCAGTTTCTGGGGGGCCTGATCGCCCACGCCCCGGCCCTGTGTGCCATCACCAACCCCACGGTGAACAGCTACCGGCGCCTGGCGGCGCCGCCCACCACCTCAGGCGCCACCTGGAGCCCGGGCGGCATCAGCTACACCGGCAACAACCGCACCCACATGGTGCGCATCCCCGACGACCAGCGCCTGGAACTGCGCCTGCCCGACGGCGCCGCCCACCCCTACCTGCTGCAGGCGGCGATCCTCACGGCGGGCCTCGACGGCATCACGCGGCAACTCGACCACGGCCCCCGCTGCGACAACGACAACTACGCCAACCCCCTCGCTGCAGACCAGTGCCGGAGGCTGCCCGCCGACCTGGGTGAAGCCCTCGACGCCTTCGCCGCCGACACGACCTTGCGCGAGGGCCTGGGCGAGGAGTTCTGCCAGGCTTACGAGCACCTGCGCCGCCGCCAGTGGCAGCGTGAGCGCGGCGACATCAGCGACACCGAGCGTCGCTCGTGCCTCGACTGCTGATCAAAGCAGATTCGCCGCCAGCTCAGCCAGCTCGCTGCGCTCACCACGCTGCAGCGTGACATGACCCGCCAGGGCCTGGCCCTTGAAGCGCTCCACCAGCCACGTGAGGCCGTTGCTCTCAGCGTCCACGTAGGGATTGTCGATCTGGTATGGGTCGCCGGTGAACACGATCTTTGTTCCCTCGCCCACCCTGGTCACGATCGTCTTCACCTCATGGGGAGTGAGGTTCTGGGCCTCATCCACCACCATGTATTGCCGCGGGATCGAGCGGCCGCGGATGTAACTGATCGCCTCCACCTCCAGCAGGCCCATGCCCTTGAGATCGGCCCAGTTGCTGCGCGGGCGATGGCCTCCGGGTCGAACGCCATGGGCACTGGCGCCTGAACTGCCACCTGAACTGCCACCGCGCTGCTCATCCCCACCCAACAGGTAGTCGAGGTTGTCGATGATCGGCTGCATCCAGGGGCCCATCTTCTCCTCGAGATCCCCAGGCAGAAAGCCGATCTCCTTGCCCAAGGAGATCACTGGGCGGGTCACCAGCAGCCGTTCGTAGAGGCGCTCATCGGCCACCTGGTTGAGGCCGGCAGCGAGCGCCAGCAGGGTCTTGCCCGTGCCCGCCTTGCCCACCAGGGTGACCAGCTGGATGTCGGGGTCGAGCAGCAGATCGAGAGCAAAGGTCTGCTCGCGGTTGCGGGCCTGGATCCGGCCGAGCTTCACCTTGGTCGCCCGCTGCAGCGGCTGCAGGCTGGCGGTGGCGGCGTTGAAACGGGCCAGCAGGGTGTGGGCGGGCTGGGCCCGGTCCACCAGGGTCACGCCCTCATTGGCCTGCAGGGGCTGCTCCAGCTCGAGCTGGTCCACCGCCAGGCCCGGTGCCTGCTTCACCTGATCCATCTGATCGGCATCCACCCAGGCCTCGCAGAACCCTGGGTAGAGATCGCCGATGCTCACCCGATCGCTGGTGTAGTCCTGGGCGATCAGACCCACCGCATCGGCCTTGATGCGCAGATTGGTGTCCTTGGTGACCAGGATCACCGGCGGCTGGCTGCCCATCACCGCCTCGAGCCGCTGCTCCTCCAGCGCCACCGCCAGGATGTTGTTGTCGCCGTTGCCGCTCTTCAGCTCCGGCGGCAGCTGGTTGAGGGTTTCGCTGCGGCAGAACACGATCTTGAGCGTGCCGCCCTGATCGCCGTTGGGCACACCATCGGCGAGGTTGCCCCTGGTGCGCAGCTCATCGAGAAGCCGCGACACCTGGCGGGCATTACGTCCCTTTTCAGCCGGGTCCCGCTTGAAGCGATCGATCTCCTCGACCACCTCGATCGGGATCACGATGTTGTTGTCTTCGAAGCGGGTGAGCGCAGCCGGATCGTGCAGCAGCACATTGGTGTCGAGCACGAAGGTCTTGCGCATCTGCTGAACCCACTGGCCGATACACGTGACGCTAAGGCCCCCGGTGCGCGTACTCTCCAGCGATCCGTGCCCTGTCGCAATTGACCTGGCTCTGCGTGATCAAAACCGTTCTGGTCGTGGCCCTGTTACTGGGCCTCACCCTGCTGTGGCTGGAGCTGCGCCACAGGCTCCGCCCGGCCTCGCCCCTGCGACTGCGCCCGGGCAGCTTTGAGGTGCAGCAGTCTGCCGAGCGGATCACCGTGCGGGGCGAGATCACGATCGCCAATCCACACCGGCAGATGGAAGTCTTCGTGCCGGAGATCACCCTCAAGCCCACGTTGTTGGGCCAGGGAGATCTGTCCGGCCTGGCGATCACCAGTCGGGTGATTGCCTGCCATCCCGATGAGGAAGCGCGAGCCGACGGCTACTGGGCCGCTTACATCGTCAAGGGCCGAAAGACCACCCGGGCCCAGCTTGAGGTCAGCATCAGCGTTCCCGCCTCCGCCGGACGGATCTCCGGCCAGCCAGGCCCCGGCCCGAGCGATCTGCGTCAGCTGATCGACACCCTCTGGCTGGAGGTGCTGTGGGTCAACTACGGACCCTTCGGCCAGCTGCAGAAGCGCGATGGGATCCTGGTGCCACTCAGCAGCCCTGCGGTGCTGTCGTCGGCCACGGCCAGCTGGCGGCCGGGCGACAACTGCAGCGTGCTGCCGGTGCGCACCCATCTGCTGGGGGTGCTCGACGACCCCGAAGCTGTGCTGCGCCACTACGCCGGTCCGGTGCTTCGTAGCGGCGACGTGCTCACCATCGGTGAAACGCCCCTGGCGGTGATGCAGGGCCGCTATCACCACCCACAGACCGTGCAGCCCAGCGGTCTGGCCCGGCTGCTTTGCCGGGTGTTCCACCCCACCAGCTCCCTGGCCACCGCCTGCGGCCTGCAGACCCTGATCGATGTAGTGGGTCCGGCACGGGTGCTGATGGCTTGGCTGGTGGGCACCGCCCTCAAGCTGGTGGGCCTGAAAGGCTGGTTCTACCGGCTGGCCGGCGATCAGGCCCGACTGATCGACGACGTGACCGGCACAACCCCGCCCTACGACCAGACCATTGTTCTGGGTCCTGATCAGCCGGAAGCGTTCTGCACCCGAGCCGCCGCCGCCCTGGGCGTGGATGTGGCCGTGGTCGACGTCAACGACCTGGGCCGGGTGAAGGTGCTGGCCGCCAACTCAGGCTGCGACCAGGAGCTGCTGCAACGGGCCCTGCGCCCCAACCCGGCCGGCAACGCCAATGAGCGCACACCGCTGGTGCTGGTGCGGCCCGGAGCTGGCACTGCAACCCGATGACAACCCGATTAAAGGCCGGGGACGGTGATCATCGGGAGGCTGCATCCTTGGCAGGCCTGATTCTCGATAAGATCACAACAACCCCAAAGCTTCCCCAGCAGCTCGGGCTCCCGGCAGATGGCATCAGCGCAGATGGCAGCTCCGCCCCAGCCCGTGGTCCCGAGCTGGCGGCTTGAACCCTTGGTGGGCTGGCATCTGCCGCTGTTGCGGGACCCCGCTTTCCTGCCGCTGCAGCCGGTGTTGCAACAGGCCGTCTGGCTCGGACTGCCTGAACGGATTCTTCAGGCCCTCACGGCCCACAAACCGCTCGCACCTCAGGTGCTTGTGGCGTTTCAGGGCAACACCCCGGAAGGGCTGATCGTGACCCGCCGGCTGAACCGCAGCGGCAGCTGCTGGCAGTTGCAGCACCTGCGCCTGGCCTGCAGTGAGCACCGTCGCCCCCTGGCCAGCGCTCTGGTGCGGGCTGCTATTCGCCAGACCCGCGGCGCCAGCAGCTGGATCGCCAACGCCGCCACCCTCGATAACGACCGCCTGGCGGTGCTGCGGGAGCAGGGCTTCCAGCCCCTCCGCACCGACCAACTCTGGTGCTGGCGCCAGGAAGGCGGTGCTGCCCCGCCTGTTCCAGCCGCCGGCAACAACGCGGGTGAACTGCAACTGCAGCCCCTCAGCCGCCGCAACGCACTGCTGCTCTGGCAGCTGGAACAGGCGGCCTGCCCGGCCCTGCTGCGGCAGTTGCTCGACCGCCGCGTGGAAGACCTGCTCGATCAGAGCGGGCGCAAGGGGTGGCTGCTGGTGGATCCAGGCCGCGACCAGGCGGTGGCGGCGATTCGCTGGGTGGGCGATCACCCCGGCGGCGGCCACGACGTGGAGCTCACGGTGCATCCGGGCTGGCCACACCTGCTGGGCTGTGGCACAGAGCTGCTGCTGCATCGCCTGCAACAGCAGCTCAAGGGCGCGCCACGGGGCCTGTGGCTGCGCAGCGACGTGCAGGACAAACCCAGGCAACAGTGGCTCCAGCGCCTCGGTGCCGAAGCGCGGGGCGAGCGGGTGTTGATGGCACGCAGCGTGTGGCACCGCCAGGAACACCCCACCAGCACCGCCCTCGGGGCACGCCAGCTGGAGGCCGTGCTCGGCAAACTGCAGCCGCGGCGCCAGCCCCTCCCCACACCACTCACACCCCGCTGAGACGGTGGCCAGGCGCCAGCCCCCCCAGCCCCGCTCCATGCTGGCCATCGATGTGGGCCGCCGTCGGATCGGTCTGGCCGGCTGCGACGCACTCGGGCTCACGGTATCGCCGCTGCCGGCGCTGGCCCGAGGCCGGTTTGGCGACGACCTGGCCCGCCTGAAGCCGCTGCTGAATCAGCGCCGGGTGCAGGCCCTGGTGGTGGGCCTGCCCCTCGATCAATCCGGCCAGCCCACGCCGCAGGCGCGCCACTGTCTTCGCTATGGCGAACAGCTGGCAGGCGCCACCGGACTGCCGGTGGCCTGGGTCAACGAGCACAGCAGCAGCTGGGCAGCTGCGGAAAGCCGGGGCCTACATGGCGATCGCAGCGGCGCTCTCGACAGTGCGGCGGCGGCACTGCTGCTCGAACAATGGCTGCTGGAGGGACCCGAACCGGTGGCCGCTGCGACCATCTTCAGCAGCCAACCGGCCGGCGTTGCACCATCCTGAAGTGAACTGAGCTGCAGCAATGGCTTCTCCCGGATCCACATCGGCCGACTCCGGCGGTCCCAGTGATGTGCCCACCGTGGTGGTGCGCGATGGCCAAGAGCGCCAGCTGCTCTGCTTTCTGGAGCAGCTCATCCCACTCGATGGCCACGACTACGCCCTGCTCACGCCGGTGGACACCCCGGTCTGCCTGTTTCGCCTCAGCGACGACGACGATCCGGAGCTGATCGACACCGTGGATGCCACCGAACCGATCCTGTCGGTGGCGGATGTGGTGCTCCAGGAGCATGACCTCACCCTGGTGCGCTCGGCCGTGACCCTCACGGTGAGCGGCGAGCTGGATGAACCGGAGCCCGAGGACCTCGACGACGAGGACGCCGACGACGATTCGGAAACCTACGAGCTACTGGTGAGCTTCCTGGTGGATGAGCAGGAATATGGCCTCTACATTCCCCTGGATCCCTTCTTTGTGGTGGCCCGCATGGAGGGTTCCGAGGCCCGGCTGGTGGAAGGCGAGGAGTTTGAGCGGGTACAGCCGCGCATCGAGGCTGAACTCGACGAACGGGAGGCGATCGACTGATGCTGCGGGAGCTGCTGAGGCCGAACTGGTTGCTGGACCGCACCCTGGCGGAGCTCCCGCTGCAGGATCTGCTCGACCAGGGAATCGGCGCCCTGGTTCTGGATGTGGACCGCACCCTGCTGCCCCGCCGCCAGGCCGAGCTGCCAGACAGCGCTCTGCGCTGGCTGGAGGTGGCCAAACAGCAGCTGCCGATTCACCTGCTCAGCAACAACCCCTCCCGCCAGCGCATCGGCCGGGTGGCCGCGCAGCTCCAACTGCCGTTCACCACCTCCGCCGGCAAGCCGCGGCGCACCGCCCTGCGCAAGGTGCTCAGCCAGCTGGCGATGCCGCCCCAACAGGTCGCCCTGATCGGTGATCGGCTCTTCACCGATGTGATCGCCGGCAACCGCCTGGGACTGTTCACGGTGCTGGTGAAGCCGATTGATCCCCAGGGCAGGCCCTGCCAACGGGACCGGCTGCAGAAGCTGGAGCTGCGGTTGGCCAGCTGGGTGGGGGCGGGCCTGAGTTGATGACTGCCCTGCCGAATGGGGCCTCGAGCCAGGCTCGCCGCCGTGTGGTGAAGGTGGGCACCAGCCTGCTGCGCGGCAGCGCGGAGCGACCCACCGCCGCCGTGATCGCCGATCTGGCCGCGAGCCTCAACCGGGCCCGCCGCCGCGGCGATGCCATCGCCCTGGTCACCAGTGGAGCGGTGGGCCTGGGCTGCTCGGTGCTGGAGATGGCCCAGCGCCCCACCGAGGTGGTGGCTCTGCAGGCCGCCGCCGCGGTGGGCCAGGGCCGGCTGATGGCGCTTTACCAGGACGCCTTCGCCGTGCGCGGTCTGGCGGTTGCCCAGGTGCTGCTCACCCGCGGCGATCTGGCCTCCCGCCGCCGCTACCAGAACGCCTGCCGCACCCTCGAGCAGCTGCTGGCCTGGGGTGTGGTGCCGGTGGTCAACGAGAACGACACCCTGGCCACCGACGAGCTGCGCTTCGGCGACAACGACACCCTCTCCGCCCTGGTGGCCGCCGCCGTGGGGGCCGATGAGCTGATCCTGCTCACCGACGTGGACCGCCTCTACTCCGGCGATCCGCGCACCAACGCCGAAGCCAGGCCGATCGAGGAGGTGCGTGATCTGGGCGAGCTGGAGCGCCTCAGTGCCGTGGCCAGCGGCGGTGGCCAGTGGGGCACCGGCGGCATGACCACCAAGTTGGCGGCTGCCCGGATCGCCACCTCCAGTGGCATCCGCGTGCACCTGGCCGATGGCCGCGATCCGGCTGTGCTGGATGCGCTGCTGGCCGGCGAGCGGGTGGGCACGGTGTTTCAGCCATCGCCCCAGCCACTCAGCGATCGCAAGGGCTGGCTGGCCCATGCCCTGCTGCCCAAGGGCAGTGTGCGGGTGGATGGCGGCGCTGAACGGGCCCTGTGCGAGCGCGGTGCCTCGCTGCTGGCCGTGGGCGTGGTGGCGGTGGAGGGCGACTTCGGCGCCCGTGAGGCCGTGCGCCTCGTGAACGGCGAGGGCCGGGAGCTGGGGCGGGGCATCAGCGCCTACGGCAGTGAGGAGCTGCGCTGCCTGATCGGCCGCGAGGGGGTGGAGGTGGTACACCGCGACGAGCTGGCCCTGATCCCCGCCTGACTCCAAGCCCACGGCAGCCCCGCTCTGTGCTGTTCCTCCCCGGATGCTGCCCCTACGATCCGGCCAGCCAGACAGGGCCCATGCGCTTCAGCCACCTGCTCAGTCAGCTGGGCCAGTTCACGGCTGAGACGCCCCACGACTTGGCCGGAGATCCTGAGCTCAGTGGAGCGGAGGCCCTCGATCGGGCCGCCGGCGGCCAGCTCAGTTTTCTGGAGCCAGGCAATGCCCTGGCCGCAGCGCTGGCCAGCACCGGCGCCAGTGCCGTTCTGATCCCCGCCCGCGGTGAAGATGCCGAGGTCCTCCGGGCCCAGGCCAGCGCACGGGGCCTGGCCTGGGTGGCCCTGGCCGATCCGCGGCTGGGGTTTGCTGAAGCGCTTGAAGCCCTGTATCCGCGGCCAACGCTGCCGCCCGGCCTTCACCCCAGCGCCGTGGTGGATCCCTCAGCCGCCGTGGATCCCAGCTGCCACCTGGGCGCCCAGGTGGTGGTGGGCGCCGGCTGCCGCATCGGTGCCGGCTGCGTGCTCCACCCCCACGTGGTGCTCTACCCCGATGTGGAGCTGGGCGAGGGCTGCGAACTGCATGCCGGAGCTGTGCTGCAACCAGGCAGTCGCCTCGGCCGCGGCTGTGTGGTGCACGCCAATGCCGTGATCGGCAGCGAGGGCTTCGGTTTCGTGCCCACCGCCGGTGGCTGGCGCAAGATGCCCCAGACCGGCCAGGTGGTGCTGGAAGACGGCGTGGAGGTGGGTTGCGGCAGCACCATCGATCGTCCCTCGGTGGGCGAGACGCGCATCGGCGCCGGCACCAAGATCGACAACCTCGTGCACATCGGCCACGGCGTGACCACCGGCCGGGGCTGTGCCCTGGCAGCCCAGGTGGGTATCGCCGGCGGGGCCCGGCTGGGCCATGGCGTGATCCTGGCCGGCCAGGTGGGGCTGGCCAACAAGGCGGTGATGGGCGATCGCTCCATCGCCAGCTCCAAGTCGGGCGTGCACGGCGAGGTGGCCGCCGGCGAGGTGGTGAGCGGCTACCCGGCCATCCCCAACCGCCTGTGGCTGCGCTGCTCCGCCGTCTTCAACAAGCTGCCGGAGCTGGCGCGGGCTGTGCGCCAGCTGGAGAAACGGGCGTCCCCCTGAGCCGCGATGGCGGCACCGGAGCGGAGCCGGCCACCCCGTAGCCTCGCGACCGAAGCCGCAGCCCACCGTGCTGCCCCGCCCCACAGCGCGATGACGTCCAGCTATCGGATCACCCTGCTCGCCGGTGACGGCATCGGCCCGGAGATCACGGCGGTGGCCCGCCAGCTGCTCGATGCGGTGAGCCGCCGCCACGGCTTCGAGCTGACCTACAACGAGCAGCCGATGGGCGGTGCCGCCATCGACGCCACCGGCGAGCCCCTGCCCGCCAGCACCCTGGAAGCCTGTCGCGCCAGCGATGCGGTGCTGCTGGCAGCAATCGGCTCGCCGCAATACGACAACCTGCCCCGCGAAAAACGACCCGAGAGCGGCCTGCTGGCCCTGCGGGCCGGCCTGGGGCTGTTCGCCAACCTGCGGCCGGTGAAGATCATTCCCGCCCTGATCGACGCCTCCACCCTCAAGCGCGAGGTGATCGAGGGGGTGGATCTGCTGGTGGTGCGCGAGCTCACCGGTGGGGTGTATTTCGGCACGCCCAAGGGCCGGGTGGAGGCCGATGGCGGCGTGCGGGCCTTCAACACCATGGCCTACAGCGACCATGAGATCGACCGCATCGCCAGGGTGGGCTTTGAGCTGGCCCGGCAGCGGCGGGGCCAGCTCTGCAGCGTCGACAAGGCCAACGTGCTGGATGTGAGCCAGCTCTGGCGAGACCGGGTGGAGGCCCTGCATGCCGCCAGCTACCCGGACGTGCAGCTCAGCCACATGTATGTCGACAACGCCGCCATGCAGCTCGTGCGCAACCCGCGCCAGTTCGACGTGCTGCTCACCAGCAACCTGTTCGGCGACATCCTCAGCGACGAGGCCGCCATGCTCAGCGGCTCGATCGGCATGCTGCCCTCCGCATCCCTGGGCGAGGCAGGGCCGGGCCTGTTTGAGCCGATCCATGGCTCCGCCCCCGACATCGCCGGCCAGGACAAGGCCAACCCGATGGCGATGGTGCTCAGTGCCGCCATGCTGCTGCGCATTGCCCTGAAGCAGGAGGCCGCCGCCGCAGAGCTGGAAGCGGCGGTGGATCGGGTGCTCGCAGGCGGATTCCGCACGGGCGATCTGATGGCCGAAGGCTGCACCCAGCTGGGCTGCCAGGCCATGGGCGAGCAGCTACTGGCGGCCCTCGCTGGCTGATCTGCCAAACTCAGCACCGGTTTTTGTCCCTGCGCCGATGTCGAAGCGTCACCCGGTCGTGTCCGTCACCGGTTCCTCCGGCGCCGGAACCAGCACTGTGAAGCGTGCCTTCGAGCACATCTTCAAGCGGGAAGGCATCACCCCGGCCGTGGTGGAGGGCGACAGCTACCACCGCTATGAGCGCGGTCCGATGAAGGAGGCGATGGCCGCCGCCCTGGCCAAGGGTGAGAACTTCTCCCACTTCGGCCCGGAGGCCAACCTGTTCGACAAGCTCGAGGAGCTGTTCAAGAGCTACGGCGAAACCGGCACTGGCGAGAAGCGCTACTACCTCCACTCGGTGGAAGAGGCGGCCGAACACAACGCCCGCCTTGGCACCAACCTGGAGCCCGGCCAATTCACCCCTTGGGAACCGATCCCTGCCGGCACCGACCTGCTCTTCTACGAAGGCCTGCATGGCGGCGTGCAGGGTGAGGGGTATGACGTGGCCGGCCTGGCCGACCTGCTGGTGGGCGTGGTGCCGGTGGTCAACCTGGAGTGGATCCAGAAGATCGCCCGCGACAACAAGGAGCGGGGCTACTCGGCAGAGGCCACGGTGGACACGATCCTGCGCCGCATGCCGGATTACATCAACCACATCTGCCCGCAGTTCAGCCGCACCGACATCAACTTCCAGCGGGTGTCCACGGTGGACACCTCAAACCCGTTCATGATCCGCGACATCCCCACCCCGGATGAATCGTTCGTGATCATTCACTTCCGCAAGGGGGCCCGCGAGAAGTGGGGGATCGACTTTGCCTACCTGCTCGACATGATTCACGACTCCTTCATGTCCAGCCCCACCTCGATCGTGGTGAACGGCGGCAAGATGGGTTTCGCGATGGAGCTGATCCTCACCCCGATCATCCACCGCATGATCGAGGAGAAGAAAAAGCTCGGCTGACAACAGCCACTGCACCTACCCTGGGGCACGAACCAGCGCGGGTGAAGCCATCTCCTTCGCCTACCAGGCCCCAGGTGCTCGCAGGGCGGCCCGGCTCCCGGATCAGCCACCTGGGCAGTCGGCAGGCCAGCCCTCATTCCTGATTCAGGGTGGGGCGGCATCGGCGACGCCGGCCCTCCGCTTCGATCGGATCAACAGTCAGATGGTGTTGCGGCAGGCCAGAAGCGTGCTGTTCCACTACCAGCACGACTGTCCTGCCGGGCCGGAGCCCTGTGGGGTCGTGCTGCAGCAGGCGGGCGGCCGGGTGGTGTTTGAACGGCCGGTGCTGCTTCCCGATGAGCAGTTTGTGCCGCTCGAGCTGCTGCGCAGCCGTGCCAGCAAGCAGAGATCCTCCCGTCTGCGCATGCCACGCCTGGAATGAGCCTTTCCCCAGCGGTTCTGGGCCCAGCAGCGGCCCTGCTCGGTGCCTGTGTCGGCAGCTTCGTCAACGTGGTGGCCTGGCGCCTGCCCAGGGAGGAATCGCTGATCCAGCCCGGCAGTCACTGCACCCATTGCGGCAGTCCGGTGCGCTGGTTCGACAACGTGCCGGTGCTGGCCTGGCTGTGGCTGAGAGGGCGCTGCCGCGACTGCAGCAGCCCGATTGCCAGCCGCTATCCCGTGGTGGAACTGGGCAGCGCCGCACTGTGGGTGGTGATGCTGGTGGCCCGCCCCGCTGGACTCGGGCCCGATCCAGCCACCCTGCTGGTGATCCCGGCCGGTTGGCTGCTGGCCAGCTGGCTGCTGCCGCTGGTGCTGATCGATCTCGACAGGCTCTGGCTGCCTGAGCCCCTCTGCCGCTGGGGACTGCTGCTGGGACTGGGGGTGAGCGCGGCGATCGGTTTCGAGCAAGGTGAAGCGATCGGACGGGCCGTGCTGTTCCATCACCTGCTCGCCGCAGCCATGGGCTTGCTGGGGTTCGAGGCCACCAGCGCCCTGGCCGAGCGACTGGTGGGCCGGCCCGCCCTGGGCCTCGGCGACGCCAAACTCGCCGCCCTGCTCGGAGCCTGGCTGGGGCTGGCGGGGCTGGGCGCGATGGTGCTGCTGGCGGTGTTCAGCGGTGCCGTGGTTGGCGTTGTCGGTCGACTGAGCGGACGACTGGGACGTCACCAGCCCTTTGCCTTTGGCCCCTTCCTGGCGCTCGCCGGCCTGGTGGTTTGGTGCACGGGGCCGGGTCCATGGCTGAACCTGGTGCTGCCGCTCGGCTGAGATGCGGGCCCCATCCGGGCTCGGGGTCTTAAATAGAGCCAAACAACAACCGGTTTGGCGATGTCGCTGTTCGACTGGTTTGCCGATCGCCGCAAGGCCGCGCCGGTGGTGCGGGCCACCCAGGAGCTGGATGAGAGTGATGGCCTCTGGAGCAAGTGCCCCGACTGCGGCCTGGTGGTCTATCGCAAGGATCTGATCGCCAATGCCAGCGTCTGCAAGGGCTGCGGTTACCACCACCGCATCGACAGCGATGAGCGGATCCGCCTGATCGCCGATCCAGGAAGCTTTGAGCCCCTCGACAGCGAGCTGGCCCCCACCGATCCGCTGGCCTTCAAGGACCGGCGCAGCTACGCCGACCGCATCCGGGACAGCCAACAGAGCACCGGCCTGCGCGATGCGGTGATCACCGGCCTGTGCACCAGCAGCGGACTGCCCCTGGCCCTCGGGGTGATGGACTTTCGCTTCATGGGCGGATCGATGGGCTCGGTGGTGGGCGAGAAGCTCACCCGTCTGATCGAAATCGCCACGGCCCGCCGCTACCCGGTGCTGATCGTGTGCGCCTCCGGTGGTGCGCGCATGCAGGAAGGGATGCTGAGCCTGATGCAGATGGCCAAGATCTCAGGAGCCCTGGAGCGCCATCGCCAGGCCGAGCTGCTCTACATCCCCCTGCTCACCCACCCCACCACTGGCGGCGTGACCGCCAGCTTCGCCATGCTCGGCGACCTGATCCTGGCCGAGCCCAAGGCGCTGATCGGCTTCGCCGGTCGCCGGGTGATCGAGCAGACCCTGCGCGAGAAGCTCCCTGAAGGTTTCCAGACGGCTGAGTATCTGCGCGAACACGGTTTCGTGGATGCGATCGTGGATCGCACCCAGCTCAAGGGCACCCTGGCCAGCCTGTTGCGCATGCACGGCTGCCGCCAATCCGTCACCGCAGCATGAGTCGATTCCTGGCGGCCGGTCTGCTGGTGCTCAGTGTCGGCCTGGGCTGGCTGCTGGGTGTACTGCCGGCGGCCCCGCTGCCGGCAGCCCTGGCCGGTCCTGTCGACTGGCACGAGGTGCCGGCCAGCGAGGCCGGGCAGCAGTGGTGGGATGGCGGCAGCCTGCGCGTGAGTCGGGGCGGCAACCTCAGCGTGCTCAGCCGGTTTCAGGCCGCCGCGGAGGATGGGGACAAACCCCGCGCCAGCGATCTCTATGTGATGGAGATCGACTGCGGCCAGGGCCTCTACCGCGACACCTCGGTGAACGGCATTCCCCGCTTCGGCAGCGAGTGGCAGTCGGCGGGCAGCGATGCGCTGATCGACGCCGTGATTGAAGAGAGCTGTGCTGCCGGGGCCGCGCTGTTGCAGGCTGCCTGAGCCGAGCCAGCCCCTTTTCAGCCATGTCCAACCTCCGCCAGCCCCTGCGTGTCGCTGTTGCTGGTCTGGGATTCGGCGAAACGGTGCACCTGCCGGCTCTGCGCGCCTGCCCTCACACCACCCCGGTGGCGCTGTGGCACCCCCGACCCGAACGTCTGGAGAAGGCCTGCCATACCGCCGAGCTGCCCGGCCACAGCGATTTCGAGGCGCTGCTGGCCGATCCATCCGTGGAGGCGGTGGTGATCGCCACCCCACCCGGGCCACGCTTTGAACTCGCCCGCCAGGCCCTGCTGGCCGGCAAGCACCTGATGCTCGAAAAGCCGGTGGCCCTCAGCGCCGTGCAGATCGAAGAGCTGCAGCGGCTGGCGATCCAGCAGGGCTGCTGTGTGGCGGTGGATTTCGAATACCGGGCCGTGCCCCTGTTCCAGCAGCTCCATGAAGTGATCCAGAGCGGCGCGCTGGGGGAGCTGGTGCTGGTGAAGCTCGACTGGCTGATGGGCAGCCGCGCCGATGCCAGCCGCCCCTGGAGCTGGTACTCCCAGGCCAGCGCCGGTGGCGGCGTGCTGGGGGCACTGGGCACCCATGCCTTCGACATGCTCCACTGGCTCGTGGGCCCCAGCAGGGGCGTGACAGGTCTGCTGAGCACCGCGATCAGCGAGCGGCCCCTGGCCGACGGCTCCGGCAGCAGGGCAGCCGTGGATGCGGAGGACATTGCCCTGGTGCAGCTGCAACTGATGCAGGCGCAGGGCTCCTGGCTACCCGCCCAGGTGAACCTGGCGTCGGTGACCCGACGCGGACGCGGCTGCTGGGTGGAGCTCTACGGCCGTGATGGCACCGCCGTTCTGGGTTCCGACAACCAGGCCGACTACGTGCACGGATTCGGCCTCTGGCTCTCCCGTGGCGGCGAGCCGCTGCGAGCCGTGCAACCCGAGCCCCGCCTGGCCTTTGCCCGCACCTGGGCTGATGGACGCATCGCCCCGGTGGAGCAGCTGCATGGCTGGTGGGCGGCTGCGGCACGCGAAGGGAGGCCGATGGTGCCTGGACTGGGCGAGGCGGTGCTGAGCCAGCGCTGCTGCGACCAGGCCCGCGCCGGCCACCCCAGCAGCAGAAACTGAAGCGTCAGTAGGAATCACACCGAACCCCGAAACTTCGTAGCAATCGCTACGGTTTAACGACGTTGGCCCGGGATGCCCCTGGGCGGAAGTAGGGATTGCCCGGGTTCGCCCGTTCCCCGAAGCAACGCGCCATCCACCCCCAACCTCAGCCGGGATCTTCACGGAGGCACTTCCATGTCCATCACCACTGCCAGACAAATGGCCCGCCAGGCCGCCGAAGCCCGTCGCGCCGCCAAACAGAACCGTTACACCGTTCAGTCTCTGCGCAAGCAGCACCTGATCGACTGATCACCGAGGCGCTCCCTGCGGAGCCAGCCTCAACGCTGCTTCTGCCCCGCCTCTTCCAACCTGTGGAGGCGGGGCTTTTTGCTGCCCCCTTGTTTGTTGCCCCCGTGGTGGCCTGAAAGCCGCGCCGGGCTGCCTGCGACCGCAGAAGGCGCGCAGGGAGATCCCCTAGACTCGCGCCCATCCCAAATCCTGCCCTCGCGAGGTTCCCATGGCGCTCGTTCCCCTCCGGCTGCTGCTCGACCATGCCGCAGAGAACGGCTATGGCATCCCTGCCTTCAACGTGAACAACCTGGAGCAGGTGCAGTCGATCATGGAGGCGGCCTACGAGACCGACTCTCCGGTGATCCTGCAGGCCTCACGGGGCGCCCGCCAGTACGCCGGTGAGAACTTCCTGCGCCACCTGATTCTGGCCGCCGTGGAGACCTATCCCGACATCCCGGTGGTGATGCACCAGGACCACGGCAACAGCCCCGCCACCTGCTTCGGTGCAGCCGCCAACGGCTTCACCTCGGTGATGATGGACGGCTCACTGATGGCCGACGCCAAGACCCCCGCCAGCTACGAGTACAACGTGGCGGTCACCAAGGAAGTGGTGGACGTGGCCCACGCCATCGGCGTGAGCGTGGAAGGCGAGCTGGGCTGCCTCGGCTCCCTGGAGACCGGCATGGGTGAGGCCGAGGACGGCCACGGCTTCGAGGGCAAGCTCGACCACAGCCAGCTGCTCACCGATCCCGCCGAGGCCGCCGACTTCGTGGCCAAGACCAAGGTCGACGCCCTGGCCATCGCCATCGGCACCAGCCACGGCGCCTACAAGTTCACCCGCAAGCCCACCGGTGAGGTGCTGGCCATCAGCCGCATCGCCGAGATCCACAAGGCCATCCCCAACACCCACCTGGTGATGCACGGCTCCTCCTCCGTGCCCCAGGAGTGGCTCGACATGATCAACAAGTTCGGCGGCGCCATCCCCGAGACCTACGGCGTGCCCGTGGAGGAGATCCAGGAAGGCATCCGCAATGGCGTGCGCAAGGTGAACATCGACACCGACAACCGCCTGGCCTTCACCGCCGCTGTGCGGGAGGCCGCCGCCAAAGATCCCTCCAACTTCGATCCCCGCCACTTCAACAAGCCCGCCCGCCAGTACATGAAGCAGGTGTGCCTCGATCGTTACCAGCAGTTCTGGTGCGCCGGCAACGCCAGCAAGATCAAGCAGCGCGACATCAACTACTACGCCGGCCTCTACGCCAAGGGCGAACTGGATCCCAAGACCGCCGTGGCGGCCTGATCGATCATCGCGATCGCATTGCTCGGGGGCCTTTCGGGGCCCCCTTTTTTTAACCAACGTCCATCAGGGAACAGCCACCGATCCGCTCGCAGCTTGCAACGGCTGACCACTGGCGGGCAGAGAGCGGCTGGGATCAAGCAGCGACTCCAGCCCTTCCTCCAGGGTGGTGCCCATGGCGATGCGAGTGCCATCGCTCACCACCACCCGCGCCAGGGTGGGCAGGCCACCCTGGCGCGCCTTGAGATACACGGGCTCCACATAGAGCAGGGCCTGGCCCACCGGCACCACCAGCAGATTGCCCTGTATCACCTCTGAACCGGAGCGGTCCCAGAGGCCGAACTGCTGGCTGATTTGGGGATTCTGGTTGATCAGGGCCGTGATCTGCTCGGGTCCGAAGATCGGCGTCTGGGTTGGAAAGCGCAGCAGCACCAACTCGCCGTAGTGGGGCGCATCGCTGCGGGCCGCCAGCCAGGCCGCCAGGTTGGGACGGGCCAGGGGCGTGAGCGGCTGCAGCAACAGAAATTCAGGGGGCAGTTCCGGTGCCAGCTGGGCAGACACGTGATAGGGCTTCACCCGCACCTCCTGGCGCCCATAGATCTCCTTGGGCACTTGCCACACGTCATCGCCGCTGTAGAAGATGCGCGGGTTGGTCACGTGGTAGCGGAGCAGCTGCTGGGTCTGCAGCTCGAACTGCCAGAGCGGATAGCGCATGTGCCCCTGCAGGGCCCTGGGCATGGCGCCGAGCGGTTCGAACAAGTCTGGAAACAGCCGTTGCCAGCCACGGATCAACGGATCGCGTGGCTCGGCCACATAGAGCACCATGCGGCCGCTGTAAGCATCCACCACTGCCTTCACGGCATTGCGCAGATAGCGCACGTCCGGGTTACCCGGCACCGGCGCGCTATAGGGATAGGTGCGGCTGGTGGTGAACCCCTCCACGATCCAGAACTGGTGCTGGGAGGAGGGGAACGGACTGTCGCCATCGAGACGCACTGACACCAGGTAGGGCTCTCCCTCCACCCGTAGGAACGGTGCCACCCGGCGCAACCGCTGGCGCACCTCGCGCCGGAGCAGCAGGCGCGTCTGGGGGGTAAGGGAGCCCTGCACCAGCAACTTGGGCTCCTGCAGGTAGATCGACGCCGCCAGCCGCCCCCAGAACGATCCGACCGGGACCCCGGCCTTTCCGCTGTAGTGGGTGTAAACGTTCTGATCGCCCTGGGGGTAATCAAACTCCGGCACCTTGGTGGGGGCCAGGGCATAGGGGGACGGCAGGGCACCGAAGTAGAGGCTGGGCTGGCCGATGGGAATGGCGGCGCGCACCTCGGCTTCGCTGATGCCCAGTTGCCGGTTGCCCTGCACCCGGGTGGATGCACCCAGGTCGCTGATGAAGTACTCGGGCAGCCCATCCGGCGTGGCCGCGTTCACCGGCGACACGGTGAAGCCATAGCCGTGGGTGAACACCAGATGACGGTTGAGCCAGGTGCGGGCCGCGGGGGGCAGAACCGACTGGTCGAGCTCACGGGCGGCGATGATCACCTGCTGGCGACCCAGACCCCCCGCGGCACTGAGGCCATAGCGGTCCACCGCTGCGCCCGAGAAGCGGTAGTACACCCGAAGCTGCTGCAGCTGCCGGTTGGTGGAGAGCAGGGGTTGGCTGTCCCACAGCCGGATGTTGCGCAGGGTGGCCGCACTCGCCTGCAGATCAGCCCGCGTGATTCGGGTGCGGGGATTCACCGTGCGGCTGCTGATCCGATCGAGCTGGAAGGCGGCGCGGGTGGCGGCGATCGAACGAGCCAGATAGGGGCTCTCGCGCTGCAGCTCCCGTGGGCGCACCAGCAGCAGCTGGAGCAGGGGGGTGAACAGCAGCTCCAGGAGTGGCACCACAGTCAGAACCAGGGCCGAAATCAGCAACAGCGGCGCCCGCCGGCCTGGTGGCCAGGGCCAGAACAGGGCGATGGCCGTGGCCAGGCCGCCGAGGGCGGCCAAGGTGCGCAGCGGCAGCAGCAGATGCACATCGAGCCAGCCGGCCCCTGGCACGCTGCCGGCGGTGCTCATCAGCAGCTGGTGCCGGCCCAGCCAGAAGGCGCAGGCCACCAGCAGCGTGACCAGGGCAAGAGGCAGCCGCAGGGCCTGGAGCTGGGCCGGCGAGAAGCCATGAAAACGGCCGTCCGTGAGCTGGGGCGACCGAGCCAGCAGGCCCCAGAGCGCAGCGCCGAGGTGCTGAATCAGCAGCGCCAGCGCCAGGGTGAGGGCAAAGGCCAGAGCCGGAAACCGTGCCAGGCCGAAGCTCACATCGGCGCCGAGCAGGGGCTCGCGCAGGCCACTGTCGGGCACCAGCAGGGCTTCGCTCCACAGGCCCCAGCTGCGGGCCAGCACCACTGCCACCGCCACCCCGCCGATGGCGGCCACCAAGCGGGACGCCCGGCCCGGCCAGAGCAGCAGAGCCAATGCTGCAATCAGCAGGGCCGGCAGCAGCGCCAGCCAAGGCAGATCCGCCAAGGCCACCAGGCCATGCAGGCGGCGTGGATCAAATGGGTTGAGCACCAGCCGCTGGGCCAGGCTCATCAACAGCAGCAGCGGCAGCAGCTGCAGCGTGACCGCCAGCAGCAGAGCTGCTGCATAGGGGCGGGGCGCCAGGGCGAACCGCAAGGCTCCGCCGCTCCGCGGCAGGGCCCAGAACCAACTGAGCCAGCGCTGCAGCCCCAGGGCCAGCAACAGTCCCAGGGCGATGCCAACCAGCTGGATCAGCCAGCGCGTGAGCAGCACGCCAGCCCAGCCGAACTGGCTGAACCATTGCCACTCCACCCAGAAGCGTGCGAGCAGCACCACGGCCGTGGCCGGCAGGACCAGCGCCCCCAGCACTCCCACCAGCACGAGCCAGAAAGGGCGGGCGGGCAGGCGCCTCAGAAGTGGAGCAGGCACGGGCCGGAGGAGAGGCCCGAGGCTAGAGGGGCAAACGGCAGACGCAAGGTGGGTGAACCAGGTTGGCGTAATCCCGATTTTCCAGGTCGGCTATTGATCACGGCCTTCACCAGCACTGTTAGCGTTTTGCCCACAGCTTTGGCTTCCGCCAGGTGAGATCGTGACTGCCACCCTCTCCCGCTCCAGCGTTTCCGGCCCCACCTTCACGGGCCTGCGCTGCAAGGAATGCGGCCACGCCTATGAAGCCGGCGCACGCCACGTCTGCGAAGACGTCTGCTTCGGCCCCCTGGAGGTGGTCTACGACTACGAGGCGATCAGGAGCCGCGTGAGTCGCGCCACGATCGAAGCCGGCCCCGCCTCGATCTGGCGTTACCGCGAATTCCTGCCGATCGAGGGTGATCCGATCGATGTGGGCACCGGCTTCACGCCGCTGCTGAAGGCCAACAATCTGGCCAGGCGGCTTGGACTCAAGAGCCTCTATATCAAGAACGACGGCGTCAACATGCCGACGCTCTCGTTCAAGGATCGCGTGGTGAGCGTGGCCCTCACCCGTGCCCGCGAGCTGGGCTTCAACACGGTGAGCTGTGCCTCCACGGGCAACCTCGCCAACTCCACCGCCGCCATCGCCGCCCACGCCGGTCTCGACTGCTGCGTGTTCATCCCCAGCGACCTGGAGCTGGGCAAGGTGCTCGGAACCCTGATCTACAACCCCACCTTGATGGCGGTGAAGGGCAACTACGACCAGGTGAATCGCCTCTGCTCGGAAGTGGCCAACACCTTTGGTTGGGGCTTCGTGAACATCAACCTGCGCCCCTACTACTCCGAGGGGTCCAAGACCCTCGGCTATGAGGTGATCGAGCAGCTGGGCTGGGAGCTGCCGGATCATGTGGTGGCGCCACTGGCCTCCGGTTCGCTGTTCACCAAGATCCGCAAGGGCTTCGATGAATTCATCAAGTGCGGCCTGGTGGAGGAGAAGTCTGTGCGCTTCAGCGGTGCCCAGGCCGAGGGGTGCAACCCCATCGCCACCGCCTTCCGTGAAGGCCGCGACTTCATCACGCCGGTGAAGCCCAACACCATCGCCAAATCGATCGCGATCGGCAATCCGGCCGACGGCCCCTACGCCATCGACATCGCCAATCGCACGGGCGGCACGATCGCCGATGTGACCGACGCCGAAATCATCGACGGCATCAAGCTGCTGGCTGAAACCGAGGGCGTGTTCACCGAAACCGCTGGTGGCACCACCATCGCCATGCTCAAGAAGCTGGTGGAGCAGGGCAAGATCAATCCTGAGGAGCGCACGGTGGCCTACATCACCGGCAATGGCCTGAAGACAACGGAGGCGGTCGCCTCCGCCATTGGCGAGCCATACCTGATCGAAGCCCAGCTCGAGAGCTTCAAGGCTGCCTGGCAGCAGGCCCAGGCTGCTCACCAAGGCTGAGCGCCAATTCCCGGGCAGTGCCGCTGTGCCTTGCCGTTACAGGTTTCTCCCACCCCGATTTCACCTCGTTTTCAAACCATGGCTGTTCAGGTTCTGATCCCCACCCCCCTGCAGAAGTTCACCAACGACGAAGCCAGCGTTGCGCTTGAGGCCAGCAGTGTGGATGGCCTGATCGATGCCCTCGATGGCCGCTACCCCGGTCTCAAGGGCCGCCTCTGTGATGAAGCCGGCAAGCTGCGCCGCTTTCTCAATGTTTATGTGAACAGCGAGGACATCCGTTTCCTCGACAACCAGGCCACCGCCCTCAAGGACGGTGACGAAGTGTCGATCGTGCCCGCTGTGGCCGGCGGCTGAGCCGATATCGACCAACCCGTAGCCCTTGTTGCAGTCCCCCACAGCAGCTTCGGTCTCAATAGGGTGATCCATCCAGAAGGGTCCGGCGAATTCCCCGACAGTTCCTTTCAGGCCTCCACTCGCCAGCGGAATCGATGACCCAGGCACCAGAAGCCGGCTGCTGTGCCGGAACCAGCAACGACACGGCCCTGGTCCCTGAACAGACCAAAGCCCTGCTGTTCGACTACCGGCAGGCCGCCAACCCGGTGCGTGCGGGTCTCACCGACCCCATCCCCTACAGGGAATGGGGACCGGAACTCCATGCCAGCGGTCCAAGCGCAATCATTCCTCTGGACCTCAGCAACGACCTGGGGACATCCGGGCCAGCCACCAGCCCAGCCCTCGCGGCGCACTTTCTCCGCATTGAAGCTGGAGAAGGCGTGAAGGCTGCCGCCCAGGCCACCAGCCTGCTCTTCTACGTGCTCTCGGGCAGCGGCCGCTGTGAGCGCCCGGCCGATTCCGGAACCGGCAGCTTCGAGCTGAACTGGCAGGCGGGTGATCTGTTTGTGCTGCCCGCCGGTTGTGCACCTCTGTTGCAGGCCAGCAGCACCAGCGTTCTCTACTGGGTGCACGACGGACCCCTGCTCACCTACCTGGGGGTGCTTCCGAGCGAACCACGTTTTGAGCCCACCCACTACCCCGGCGTCTGGCTTCGGGAGGAGCTGCAACACCTGGCGGCCGATCCGAGCAGTGCCCGCAGCAACCGGCTGAGCCTGCTGCTGGCCAACCGCGATCTTCCCTCCACCCGCACCGTGACCCACGTGCTGTGGGCGATGTTCGGCATGGTGCCCGCCGGCGCCACCCAGGCGCCTCACCGGCACCAGTCGGTGGCCCTGGATCTGATCGTCGACTGCACCCCTGGCTGCTACACCCTGGTGGGCAGTGAACTCAACAGCGACGGCAGCATCCGCAACCCCAGGCGGATCGACTGGCGCGCCGGGGGGGCCTTCATCACCCCGCCGGGACACTGGCACGCCCATGTGAATGAAAGCGGCCAGACCGCCTATCTGCTGCCGATCCAGGACGCCGGCCTACACACCTATCTGCGCAGCCTCGACATCCGCTTCAGCTAGCTCAAAAGCAGAAACCGTGGCCCGGAAGCTGTCGCCGTCGATGGTTTCCTCGGTAATCAACCGCTCCACCAGAGCATCCATCAGGGCCCGGCGCGGCTTCAGCAGAGCCACTGCCTGATCCAGTGCCTCGCTGGCAATGCGACGCACCTGCAGATCGATGCGATTGCCCGTGCCCTGGGAGTAGGCGGGCTGGGGACGCAGCCAATCACGCCCGAGGAAAACCTCGGCTCCATCGCCCTCCAGAGCAACGGGCCCAAGGCTGGAAAAGCCGTAGCGCGTGACCATCTCGCGGCCGATGCGGGCCACCAGCTCCAGATCCCCGCTAGCTCCCTGGGTGATCTCTGCGGGCCCGAACACCACGAGCTCGGCCGCCCGCCCACCCATGGCCACCACCATGCGGGCCTGAAGGTAAGCCTTGCTGATCAACCCGGAATCAAGCACCTCCTCATCGGGCATGGTGCGGGCAAAGCCGCCAACCCCACCGGCCCGGGGCAGCAGGGTCACCTTGTCGAGCCGGTCGGCATTGGGCAGCAGGCAGGTGAGCAGCGCATGGCCTACCTCGTGGTAAGCGATCAGGCGCTTCTTGGCTGAATCCTGCAGCGGCGCCACAGAAAGCCCCATCGTGATGCGCTCGAGGGCATCGGAGAGGGCCTTCTCGTCGATCGAGGCCTGGTCTCGCCGGGCCGTCAGGATCGCCGCCTCATTGAGGAGGTTGGCCAAGTCGGCCCCCGAGAAGCCTGGCGTTCGCCGGGCCCAATCGCCCAGCGACACGGCCGGATCGAGAGGGCGGGAGCGGGCATGCACCGCCAGGATCTCTTCGCGGCCCCTGCGATCAGGCAGGTCCACGGTGATGCGGCGATCAAACCGCCCGGGGCGCATCAGCGCCGCGTCGAGCACGTCGGGCCGATTGGTGGCCGCCAGCAGGATCACGCCCGAATTGGGCTCGAAGCCATCCATCTCCGTGAGCAGCTGGTTGAGGGTCTGCTCCCGCTCGTCGTTGCCGCCGCCGATACCCGCACCACGCTGGCGTCCCACGGCGTCGATCTCGTCGATGAAGATGATGCAGGGCGCCTTGGTTTTGGCCTTGGCGAAGAGATCCCGCACCCGACTGGCCCCAACTCCCACGAACATCTCCACGAATTCGGAGCCACTGATCGAGAAGAACGGCACGCCTGCCTCTCCGGCAATCGCCTTGGCCAAAAGTGTCTTGCCCGTTCCAGGAGGGCCCACCAGCAGCACACCCTTGGGAATGCGAGCGCCGATGCTGGTGAAGCGCTCAGGAGTTTTCAGGAAGGTGACCACCTCCTGCAGCTCCTCCTTCGCTTCAGCGATGCCAGCCACATCCTCAAAACGCACCGCCAGGCTTCCCTCCGGTTGCAGGCGGGGCTTGCTGCTGCCGAAGCCCAGGGCCCGGTTCGCCACCTGGGCGGACCGGCGCAGCAGCAACACCAGGCCGGCCAGCAGGATCACCACCAACAGGCCGTTGCTCACCAGGCCTGCCATCGCCGCCTCGGCCCGGTCGTCGCGCACGGCCAGCGGCACCCTGGCAGCTTCAGCCGTGCGCAGCAGCAGCTGGTCGTTGCTGAACACCGGCACCCGCGCCTGCGACCCATTGCGGTAGCGCGCCAGCACATCGCGCTGGCGAACGGACAACTCCAGCTCCTTGACCTTGCCGGCACGCAGGTCAGCCAGCAGTTGGCTGTAGGAGGGTCCAGGGCTGGTGCCGGAGAAGGCGGGCCTGGTGGAAGGGCGCGCCGGAGAAAGGCTGTCGCTCACTGAGTTCCGGCTTTGGAGGGAGCTTAGCCATTTGACGAAAGGGCAAGTGACAGCGGAGGATCTTTGCTTGGCCGCAAGTTGATCGGGGATGGCTGTACCCAAGAAGAAAACGTCGAAGGGCAAGCGCAATCAGCGCCACGCCCACTGGAAAGCCAAGGCATCCGTGGCTGCCCAGAAAGCTTTCTCAATCGGCAAGGCCGTGCTGAGTGGTCGCGCCCAGGGCTTCGTCTATCCCACCAGCGACGAAGAAGCCGCTGAGGGCTGATCCTCAGCCGCACACCTTGAAGCAACGGCGGCGGCTGTCGAGCCAGGCGATCCGCCTGGCCGTTGCTTCCAGTGGCTGCTGATACAGCAAGGGTGGAAGACTGCCGAGACTGGAGCGCACAAGCTTCTCCAGATCGATCACGGTCAGCCATTCCCCGCCTGCGCGGCGCTGCCGCGCTTCGGCCTGGAATCGCCAGCGTCTGGGCCATGTCCAGGAGGTGGGCCTGAGCAGTGCCAGGTCACTGAGCAGCTCCCATGCGGTCACATAGGCCTCAAGGGCCCTGTCCCAGTGCGGCAGCCAGTCTTTTTCGGAGTCTGTGAGAATCAGGCCAGGATTGTCAGTTCTGAGCCCAGATCCCAGGGGCTGGCAGCCCACCAACCACCCCTCCAGCACCAGTGCATCCGCATCCACGGCTTCCAAGCCGGAGCGATCGCCCTGCCCACCCCGCAAGGTCTTGTCAAAGCGAGGCAGGATGAGTTTCTGAGTGCTGCGCCAGCGCCCCAGACTCTCAACCAGCAGGTCGGTGTCATGGCTGCCGGGGGGTACGCGACTGACGCCGAAAGGATTCCCTGCCATGCACTGCTGCCGCTCCGCCCAAGGCAGGTAGAAGTCGTCGATCGAGGCCACCGCCAGTCGCAGTCCATGCCGACTTGCGGCCGCGCTCAGCCAGCGGCAGAGGGTCGTTTTGCCGGCACCCACCGGCCCATTAAGCCCCAGCAGCGGGCGTTTTCCTGCACGCACCCACTCGGCGAGGTCGTTGAGGAGGGGCGCCGCAAACCCATCCCGGAGTAGGGGGTCGAGGGTGGGCTCCGCAGCCATCCCCGCTGCGCTCACGTGCCCACCTTGAAGGCTTCGAGAACGATCGCATACACAAAGCCGATCCGCAGGTTGTCGGTGATCAGCCAACCCAGGCCGGGCTCCGTGCGCAGCCATCTGCCCCGCAGCCGCACCAGTAGCTCCAGGCCCACCACGAGCGTGAGCACCAGCAGGGGCCGGCCGCCCGGAAAGATCAGCAACACATAGGAGGTGAGGTTGCCGCCCAGGTAGAAGCCCACCAGAAGGGCCAGCAGCACAGCGCTGCGGTGGCGCCAGTTGCCCCGGAGCAGCCCCAGCACCAGTGAGCCGAGCTGCTCGGAAAAGCGCTGAAAGCGAGTGCGCTGCAAGGCCAGGAGATCAGCTCAGGAGCTCTAGATAGGAGAGCGTGATCCGGCCAGGCTGGCAAGCCGGGCCACGCACCACCTGGCTCGCGGGCCCCAGGCAGCTCACCACCGCCCTGGCGGCGGCGAAGCCGGCGGGATCCTCCTGGCGACCATAGTGGCTCTGGGTGACCAGACAGGGAAGTCCGGCGGCAGCGCTGGCCGCGAGGCCGGGCAGGGAGTCTTCAAGACAGATCAGCTCATCGGCAGCGCAGCCCAGGCGCTGCCAGGCCTGCAGATAGCCCTCTGGATCAGGCTTCTTACGACTCACATCGTCGCCGCACACCCAGAAGGCGAAGACTTCGGCCAGTTCACCCAGCAGCTGGCGGGCAAGGGCCTGTACCGCCGGCCGGCCGCTGGTGGTCACGATCACCTGGGTGAGCCCGGCCGCAGCGGCCTCGGCGATCAGGTCGGCCACGCCGGGGCGCAGCCGGATCTCACCGGCAGCCATCAGTTCGGCGTAATGCCGCTGCTTGGCGGCCTGCAGCGCCGCCACCCGATCGGCGGGCGGCGGCACCCCCTCAAACTGCTGAAGGGCGGCGGAGATGCGCTCGGCCCCACCGCTGATCGCCAGCCATGGGGCGTAGCCATCGGGATCCCAGTGCAGGGGCACACCGGCATCGGCGAAGGCACGGTTGAAGGCCCGGCGATGGCCGTCGCGCTCGGTCTCGGCCAGGGTGCCATCCACGTCCCAGAGCAGGGCCTTGAGTGCCATGGCGGTTGCGAGCGGCGCCCCCACAATGGGGCCAAGCCGAGCCGAGCCGTTGCTCCCCAAGCCCCAAGAGCAGCGCTGGCGACTGCCCACCCCGCTGGGTTGGTTGCCGCTTCCAGGACCTCTAGCCGACCTCAACCCGGACGGACTGGGCCCCCTGCCGGAACCACTGTTGGCCCTGCTGGCCCGCCGCGGACTGACCACTGCCGCGCAGGTGGCCGACCTGCTGGAGCCCGCCACCGCGCCAGCGGCGGCGGAGCACTTCAGCGATCTCACCAAGGCGGTGAAACGGCTGCAGCGGGCCTGCCGCGGCGGCGAGGCGGTGGCGATCTGCGGCGACTACGACGCCGATGGCATGACCAGCACCGCCCTGCTGGTGGGGGTGCTGCAGCGGCTTGGCGCCACACCACAGGCCGCGATCCCGAGCCGCCAGAGCGACGGCTACGGGCTCAATGTGGGGATGGTGGAGGAACTGGCCGCAGCCGGGGTGCCGCTGCTGATCACCGTCGACAACGGCGTGTCGGCCCACGAGGCCCTGGAGCGGGCCCGGGAGCTCGGGCTCGAGGTGATCCTCACCGACCACCACAGCCTGCCGCCGGAGCTGCCACCACACCTGGCCCTGCTGCATCCGGCCGTCACCCCGGAGCAGTCTCCCTACCGTGGTCTGGCAGGAGTGGGGCTGGCCTACGTGCTGGCGGCGGGGCTGTGCAAGGCGATGGGTCGCCCCCAGGAACTGGTGGTGGCGCGCGACCTGTTCTGCATCGGCACCATCGCCGACATGGCCCCACTGCAGGGGGTGAACCGGCGCTGGCTGCTCGACGGCCTGCCCCACCTGCAGCACAGCCCGCTGCCAGGACTGCAGGCCCTGCAACGGTTGGCCGGCATCGAAGAACAGCCGCTCGATGCCCAGGCCGTGGGCTTCCAGCTGGCACCGCGCATCAATGCGGTGGGACGACTCGGCGATCCCCAGCTGGTGGTGCAGCTGCTCACCAGTGCCGACGGTGAAGAGGCACTGGCACTGGCCCGTGAATGCGAGGCACTCAACCGCCAGCGCCGCGAGCTCTGCCAGGCGATCGAAGCCGAAGCCCTGGCGCTGCTGGAGGCCGATGGTCCCGAGACCAGCCCCTTTCTGCTGCTGGCCCAGGGCCACTGGCACCACGGCGTGATCGGCATCGTGGCGGCACGGCTGGTGGATCGCCTGGGCCGTCCCACCGCCCTGCTGGCCAGCGAGGGAAACGGGCGGCTGCGGGCTTCGGTGCGGGCCCCGCGTGGTTTTGCAGTGGATCAGGCCCTGGCCAGCTGCGCCGACCTGCTGGAGCGCTTCGGCGGCCATCCCGCCGCCGGTGGCTTCACGGTGCGCGCCGAACACGTGGCGGAACTGCACGAGCGGCTCAATCTCCAGGCCAGCAGCTGGCTGAGCGAACAGGGCGGCGGGCAACCGGTGGAACCGGAGGCCCTGTTGCCGTTTGCCCAGATCGACCGGGCTTTCCTGCGTCAGCAGCAGCGGCTCGAGCCCTTCGGCATCGGCCACGCGCAACCGGTGTACTGGAGCCGCCACTGCACCGTGGCGAGCCAACGGCTGCTGCGCGGCGGCCATCTGCAGCTGGAGCTGCGCCAAGGAGATCGCCAGTTGCGGGCGATGGGCTGGGGTTGGCAGGGGGAGGCGCGCGTGCCCGAGCTGGTGGATGTGGCCTTCCGGCTGCGACTCGATCGTTGGCAGGGCGAAGAGCGGCTCCAGCTGGATCTGACCGGCCTGCGCCCTGCAGGCCTCGATAGTGACAGTGGCCGCGACGAAGTGGTGTTGCAGCGGCGGCAGCGGCGCTACTGGTGTCGCCGCGAGGGCGATGGCGTGGTGGTGCGCAACGCAGCGGGTGAGGAAATCCGCAGCGACGCCGGGGCCGACCACCCCTACCTGCGCTCCCTGCTGGAAGAGGCCGCCACCGCCCTGGGGCTGGCCGCCTGAACCATCACTGATGACACCCCACCGCCCCTTTGCACCATGAAGCCCCACCCCACGAGCCCGCTGAACCGCCTCCTGCAGCCCCTGGGCGTGCTGCTGCAGCTGCTGTTGCTCGGTGGGGTGGTGGGGCTGGCCTGCTGGCCGCTCAATGCCATCGACCATCTCCAGGACGAGCTGCTGGGGCTGATGCCGGGCTGGACGAACCAGGCGTGGGCCCTGCCAGGCCTGCTCCTGGCGCTGGCTCCCCTGGCGGTGATGCCATTGCTGCTGTGGCTGCAGGCGGGTCTGCTGCGGGATGCGGCCGGCTCCGGCATCCCCCAGACGATGGAGAGCCTGGAGCAGCCCGAGATGGCCCCCAGGCTGCTGAACCAGCGCACGACCCTGGCGCGGCTGCTGAACTGGACCCTCGCGAGTCTGGCGCTGATGCCACTGGGGCGGGAGGGCCCACTGGTGCAGCTCGGCAGCGCAATAGCGCGTGGGCTGCAGCGGCGCTGCCCCTGGCTCTTGCCCCACCTGAGCAGTACGAACCTGGTGGCGATCGGCGCCGGGGCTGGCCTGGCCGGGGGCTTCAACAGCCCGCTGATGGGCGCTGTGTTCGTGATGGAGGAGCTCCTGGGCCGCTACAACGTGGGCCTGCTCTGGCCCACAGCCCTCACCTGCGCCGCGGCGGCACTGGTGAGCAACCTGGCCGGGATGCCCCTGTACAGCCTGGGCCTGCTCACCACCCAGGAGCCGGAGTGGCAGCAGCTGGCCTGGGGCCTGGCGATCGGCGGCAGCGCCGGAATCCTCGGGGGGCTGATGTCCCGGTTGCTGTTGCAGGTCAGCACCAGGCTCAGACGGCCGATCCAGCAGGCTCCCCTGCGCTGGGGCCTGATGCTGGGAGCCGCTCTGGCGCTGATGGCCGTGCTCAGCGGTGGCCGCAGCGGCGGAGATGGCGAGGCGCTGCTCTCGCTGCTGATCCACGGCAACACAACCAACGGGCTCGAGCTGTCCGGCTCTGCCGGCATGGGCGCCGATCTGGGTTGGATGGCACTGCTGGTGAGCCGAGTGGTGGGTCCTGCCCTGGCCCTGGGTGCCGGCATTCCAGGCGGCCTGATCGACCCGGCCTTTGGCCTGGGGGGGCTGATGGGCAGGGGGCTGCTCCAACTGGTTGGCGGGAATCCTGAGCTGGGCCTGGCCCTCGGCATGGCCGGCGGGCTGGCTGGCGCCACCCAGCTGCCGCTGGTGACGGTGCTGTTTGCCCTGCGGATGGCCGGCGACCTGCAGTGGCTGCTTGGCCTGCTGGTGAGTGCGGTGATCGGCGCCTACGTGGGGCGAAGGGTGCAACCCCAGCCGATTTATCACGCCCTCTGGGAAGCCCAGCAGCGCACAGCCCGTGGAGCATCCTGAACCTGCTCAACACCCTCACCCTGGGAGCTGCGTCAGCAACAGAGCAGGGTCAGCAACGGATCAGCCCCACACACAAAAAAACCCACAGGCCAGGATTGGTCGTGGGCTGGGTCATTGGTCTAGTGGTGCTGACTCGCGCTGGTCAGGCGCGTTCAAAGCGCACCACGGCGGTAAAAAAGAATGAAGATCACGGCCGGACCCGCGAGAGTGATCAGCGCCAGGGCGCCGAAGTTGGCGATCAGGTGAAAGTCGATTCCCATGGGTGCCAGCTCTGGAGCGGTTGCGCTGCAAGCGACATTAAGGCTCCAGGGGCAGCCCCCAGGGCACGAGACGGCCCTCTGTGACGGCTTGTCACAGCGAGCACCCTTGATGAGTGAACCGTTTTGGCGGACCGTTTTTGAAGGACTGTTTGTGCTGCAAACGTTTGTGGCTGAACCGTGTGTGCCTGAATGGGGGAGAGACCAGCTGCGCCGATGACCTCCAGCCGATCCGGCCCGCGCTGGCAATGCATCACGGGCTGCGGCGCCTGCTGCAGGCTCGATCCTGCCCAGCGACCGGAAGCCCTGGACGCCCTCAGCCCCGATCAGCGCCACGCCTACCTGGCGATGGTGGGCGACGACGGCTGGTGCATTCACTACAACAGCGGCGCCCAGCGCTGCCGCATCTACACCGAGCGACCTGATTTCTGCCAGGTCGCCAACCTCATCCAGCTGTTTGGCGAGCAGCAGCAGGCCGACAAGGGTGATGGGTCGGAGGGGGATCGCCTGGCGATCGCCTGCTGCCTGCAGCAGATTCGCAGCGAATATGGCGGGCGGAGCAGGGTGATGAAACGCTTCCTGCGCGCCCTTCGCCTGCAGCCATGAGTCCCGCCGCCAGCCCACCCCCCGAGCCCCAGGGCACCAGCCCGGATACAGCCGCAAGCGAGCGGCAGGCCAGCGACGGCAGATCCGGCAGCTGGGGGGCGGCCTTCGTGGCCAGCTTCACCACGGTTTTTCTCGCCGAACTGGGCGACAAGACCCAGCTCGCGGCCCTGCTGCTCTCCGCCCAGTCGGGCCGACCAGTGCTGGTGTTTGTGGGCGCCTCCCTGGCCCTGATCTGCTCCAGCCTGGTGGGCGTGCTACTGGGCCGCTGGCTCTCTCGGATCGTGCCCGCCCAGCAGCTCGAACGCGCCGCCGGCATCCTGATGGTGGCCCTGGGCCTTTGGCTCGGCCGCCAGGCGGTGTTGCAGCTCAGCCCGCCGAGCCTCGATCTGCCCCTCTCCTGAGCAGCACCCCTGTCAGTCCCGCCATGGATCTCTCCCTGCTCGCCTCCACCTTTGTCACCGTGTTCCTGGCGGAACTGGGTGACAAGACCCAGCTGGCGATCGTGACCATCAGCGGCACCTCCCTACGACCGGGGGCGGTGTTTGCCGGCAGCTCCGCTGCCCTGGTGCTGGCCAGCCTGCTGGGGGCCGGGGCCGGCGGCTCACTCTCAGCCGTGATTCCCACCAATCTGCTGCAGCTGGCAGCTGCGGTGGGCTTTCTGATCCTGGGGTTGCGCCTGATCGTGCGGGCTGCCGGCGAGAGGGGCGACGAAGCTGAACAGACCTGAGCCGCTGCCACTGAAGGATCGATCTGGCCTGGCCAGGACCTGCCGGCCTAAAGTATCGGATGGATCCTGGATCCGCCGTGGGCATCGCTCCGAGCCCAGGCCGTTGCCCAGATCTCCAGCCACCGGTGAGCGAGCCTCGGGGTTCGACCTGCTGGCAGCTTCCCCAAACGCCCACGCAGACGTTCACGCCCAATGAAGTTCACGGTCGCCGCCCTGCTCGACCAGCTGCCCGCCGACGAAGCTCTGCCGCTGAGCAAACTCGAAAAGACACTCGGCCTCAGCCTCAAGGAAGAGAAGCAGCAGCTGGCCATCGCCATTGAGGCGCTGGAGCGTCTGGGGCTGGTGGAGCGCCACGAGGAGGGGCTGCAACGCCAGGAGCAAGCGGAGTTGATCCCAGCCCGGCTGCGGTGCTCCAGCAAGGGTTTCTGCTTTGCCCTGCGCGAAGACGGAGGCGAGGACATCTACATCCGTGATCACCAGCTCAACCACTCCTGGAACGGCGATCGGGTGTTGGTGAAGGTGACCCGTGAGGGCGGCCGTCGCCGCTCCCCCGAGGGAGGGGTGCAATGCATCCTGGAGCGGCAGACCCTGTCGCTGCTGGCCCAGGTGGAACAGCAGGACGACGGCCGTCTGCTGGCCACACCGCTGGACGACCGGTTGCTGACCAGCGTGGAACTGCCCGCGGGGGATGCCGGTTACGTCGACCCCCAGCAGGCATCTGTGGTGGATGTGGTGGTCGATCGCTACCCGGTGGGCCAGTTTCCTCCGCAGGGCCACGTGGCCCGGCGCCTGCCCGTGAGCGGCGGCGAAAGTGCCGACCTCGATCTGCTCCTCACCAAACATCGGCTCAACGATCGCCCCGCGGCACCGCGAGGCAGCCTGCGGGCGGTGGAGGCCAAGGACCGCGTGGATCTCACAGGCCAGGCCGCCCTGCTGATCGAGCCGTGGCAGGGCAAGGAGGCTCCGGGACTGCCGGCGATCGCCCTGGAGACCCGCGAAGACGGCGGCACCACGCTCTGGGTCCACAGCCCGGCGGTGGCCGAGCGGCTGCTGCCAGGCGGTGCCCTGGATCAGTGGCTGCGCGACCAGGCCGACGCCCTCTGCGTGGGGCGACAGTGGCTGCCTCTGCTCAGCAGTGCCCTCACGAAAGCCTCCTCCTTCAAGGCCGGCGAGAGCCAGGCTGCCGTCTCGGTGGCCCTTGAGCTTGCAGGCGATGGGGTGGTGGAGCGCTACCGCTTCTGCCGCAGCCAGGTGCGGCCGGTGGCCCAGGTGGGTGGGGCGGCACTTCAGGCCCTGGCCGAGCGCAAGCCCAGAAGCCGCACCATTCCGGCCGCGCTCAAGCCGCTCAAGGACCACCTTCCCCAGCTCGAGCAGCTGCTGAGCTGCTGTGAGGTCCTCCGCCAGCAGCGGCTGGCAGCTGGCTCCCTGGAGCTGAACCTGCCCCTGCCGGCGATCGAGAGCCTCGGGGACCTGGCTGAACCCGACCCCTCAAGCCCTCTGGATGGCTGGTTGGTGAGCCTGGCAACCACCGATCCTGCGGCTCTGCTGCGGGAAGCCGTGCTGGCCGCCAACCGCGCCCTGGGAGCCCACCTGGCAGCCCTCGGGCTGCCCGCGATCTTCGCCACCAATGCCCTCGCTGATCCAGCCGACCTCAACGACGTGGCCAGGGCAGCCCTGGCCCTGGAGATCCCGCTGGCCCTGAGTGAGGAAGGCAACGCCAGTGCCGCCGAGCTGGCCGCTGCCTTTGCCTCCACCGACCGCAGCCGGGCCCTGCAGCAACAGCTGCGGGCCGCCCTCAGGCCTGTGATTCTGAGCTCTGCCCCCGGGCCCTTCGCACTGGCAGGCTCCCCCGGCGACACGCTCGCCGTGGCTCCCTGGTGCTGCCCGACCCTGCACTACAGCGACCTCTGGAACCAGCAGGTGCTGGTGTTGCTGCTGAGCGAAGGCCGGGATCGCCCGAGCCCCCGCCACAAGGTGGCCGTGGATCTGGCCTCCAACGCATGCCACGGAGAGATTGACTGGCCCCTGCTGGGTGAGGCCCAGCTGGAGCTCCTGCAGCGGGCCCTGGACCAGGGCCTGGTGCAGCGACTCAACAGCCGCCGCCGCTTTCAGGCGGAACTTCAGGCCGACCAGCTGGCCATGATCCAGGCCCGCCAGGCCGAGCCGCTTGTGGGACAGGTGCTGCCCGGTGTGATCAGCGGCGTACAGAGCTACGGCTTCTTCGTGGAGGTCCCCCCCTCGATGGTGGAGGGGCTGGTGCACGTCAGCTCACTCAAGGACGACTGGTACGAGTACCGCTCACGCCAGAACCGTCTGGTGGGCCGCAAGAACCGCCGCACATACATGCTCGGCGACAGCGTGGAGGTGGAGATCCAGAAGGTGGATGCCCTGCGCCATCAGATCGACCTGGCTGTGGTGCTCCCCGAGGGTTACGAAGCCAGCCTCGACCATGAGGAACACGGCAGCGGCTCCGGCGCAGAGGAGCGGGACGACGACAACGACGGCGACCTCAGCGACCACGCAACCACCGACGCCTGACGGATGAAACACAGCGACCAGCCCCCGTCGACCCCGGT
The DNA here is from genome assembly GCA_044235095.1 of Prochlorococcaceae cyanobacterium. Classification (GTDB taxonomy): domain Bacteria; phylum Cyanobacteriota; class Cyanobacteriia; order PCC-6307; family Cyanobiaceae; genus NIES-981. The sequence goes on from JBIIIC010000004.1 coordinate 43,995, forward strand.
GGTGCTGGCCATCTCCGGGGCCTCCGGCCAGCCTCTGGCCCAGCGGGCACTGCAACTCCTGCTGCAAGCGGGTGAAGCCGTTGAACTGATCACCAGCCGGGGGGCCATCACCGTGTGGCAGGCGGAGCTGGGGGTACGGGTGCCCGGCGAGCCCGAGGGCCAGGAGGAGTTCTGGCGACAGCGCACCGACACGACGACCGGCTGGCTGCGCTGTCACCGCTGGAACGACCAGGCAGCAGCCATCGCCAGCGGCAGCTGCCGCACCCGAGGCATGGTGATCCTGCCGGCGTCGATGGGGGCGGTGGGCCGGATCGCCGCAGGCGTGGCCACCGATCTGCTGGAGCGGGCTGCCGACGTGCACCTCAAGGAGGGGCGTCCACTGGTGATCTGCCCGCGGGAGACTCCCTGGAGCCTGGTGCATCTGCGCAACCTCACCGCCCTTGCAGAAGCCGGTGCCCGCATCGCCCCGCCGGTGCCGGCCTGGTATCACCAGCCCAGCACAATCGCCGAGATGGTGGATTTTCTCGTGATCCGTTGCCTCGATCCACTCGGGCTGGAGCTGGGCTCCCTGCGCCGTTGGCAGGGGCCGCAGCGAGGGGCAGACTCAGACCCCACCAGCCCGTGAACGTGCTGCGCCAGCTGCTGCTGCTTCCCCTGCTGGCTCCGCTGCTGGCGGTGCTGCTGGTGGGAGCGGTCAACCCGCGCCCGGCGGTCAACCTGCGGCTGCTGATCTGGAGCTCGCCGGCCCTGCCTCTGGGTGTCTGGATGATGCTCGCCGCCGGGGGCGGGGCCCTGTTGAGTGCCCTGGGCACCGGCCTCGCCCTGCGCGCTGCAGGCGCGGGCCTGCAGCGTCAGGTGCGCCGCCCTGCTGGTTCGGGCCGCGCGCCTGAACCCTGGGAAGCGGCGACTCCACCCAGCGGCGCCGCACCCCCACCGTTCAACGCCGCTGTCGGCGCCGGTCCCAGCCGAGCCGCCGGTGAACCGAGCCCCACGGTGGAGGTGCCCTACCGGGTGATCCGCAAGGGAAGACCCGGCCCAGCCCGTCAGAGCCGCGAGCCCGTGTCCGCAGCAACAGCTGCCGCACCAACAGTGGCCGCACCAACAACGGCAGCCGCCACCGCCGGGGGCGGAACCGATGGCTGGGATCAACCCCTCAGTGACGACTGGTAAGCCGGTGGGGCAGCCCGCTTAAAGTCGCTCCAGCTTTCCTCCAGGCCCGTGCCAGCGAGCGATTCCCCCACTCCCGCTGAGCAGGCAGCAGCAGCTGAGCAGGCGCCCGCAACCGTTAAGCCCGCCGCCAAAGCCAAGCCCCCGGCCCCGGAAGACCAACCCTTCGCCGAGTTTGTGCCCCAGCTGCTGCTGCCGGCGCTCTCCCGGGAGATTCAGAGCTATGGCGGGCACGAACCCGAGCTCGCGTTCTGCGAGGGGGCCATGCCCGTGGTGGGAAGCACCTGCTGGATGGTGAAGGGGCAGCTTCCCGGTGAGAGGCGCTTCTGGCTTTGCTTCACCAAGGCCGATATCAATTCCGCCAAAACGATCGCCGTGGCTGAGGCGGGCAGCGAGCCCAGCCTGCTCGAGTCGTTTCTGATCGACGAGAAGAAGATCACCCTGGCCCTGCTGGTGTCTCGCCTCGTGCAACGGCTCAACGGCCAGAAGTGGCTCGGCGCCAACTGAGAGTGCCGACTGAGGGTGCCGACTGAGTTGGTGGTTCATCCGTCGCGCTACGGCCAGCAGACGCTCCGCTGAGGCACGGCAAGCCGGCTCCCCTTCACATCGCCGGCGCCGGCGGAGCCACTCCCCCTACGATGGCCCCACAGCTCAGTGCCGCCTCAACTGATGGTGCCTCCCGCCGCCACGGCCACCCCCGCAGCCCCCACCAACGCGGTGGGAACCTCCGGAGCTCCGGCGATCAAGGATCCGGTCAAGGACACGATCCTCACGCCCCGGTTCTACACAACCGACTTCGACGCCATGGCGGCGATGGACCTCCGCCCCAACGAGGTGGAGCTAGAGGCCATCTGCGAAGAATTCCGCAAGGACTACAACCGCCACCACTTCGTCCGCAACGAGGAGTTCGAGGGCGCTGCCGACAAGCTCGATCCCGAAACCCGCAAGGTCTTCGTCGAGTTTCTCGAGCAGAGCTGCACCTCCGAATTCTCCGGCTTCCTGCTCTACAAGGAGCTCAGCCGCCGGATCAAGGAGAAGAACCCCCTGCTGGCTGAGTGCTTCGCCCACATGGCCCGCGACGAGGCTCGCCATGCCGGCTTCCTCAACAAGGCGATGAGTGACTTCGGGCTCCAGCTCGATTTGGGCTTCCTCACCGCCAACAAGGCCTACACCTACTTCAAGCCCAAGTTCATCTTCTACGCCACCTACCTGAGCGAGAAGATCGGCTACTGGCGCTACATCGCCATCTTCCGCCACCTCGAGCAGAACCCCGACAGCAAGATCTTCCCGATCTTCAACTTCTTCGAAAACTGGTGCCAAGACGAGAACCGCCACGGCGACTTCTTTGATGCCCTGATGAAGGCCCAGCCCGACACGGTGCGGGGCCTGCAGGCCCGCCTGTGGTGCCGCTTCTTCCTCCTGGCCGTGTTTGCCACCATGTACGTGCGCGACGTGGCCCGTAAGGAGTTCTATGAGGCACTCGGCCTGGATGCCCGGGAGTACGACAAATACGTGATCGACAAGACCAACGAGACGTCTGCCCGGGTGTTCCCGGTGGTGCTCGATGTGCGCAATCCGAAGTTCTGGGAGCGGCTGGAGCGCCTGGTGACCAACAACGCCAAGCTGGCTGCCGCCGACGAGGGTTCGGCACCGGCCCCGCTCAAGACCCTCAGAAAACTCCCCTATTGGGTGGCCAATGCCGCCGAGATGGCCAAGCTGTTCCTGATGAAGCCGATCCGCAGCGAGCAGTTCCAGCCCGCAGTGCGCTGAGCCGGCGATCCACACCCCATACCCCCGAGCCCCGGCCCCTCAGGTCGGGGCTTTTTGCTAGGACCTCCCTGATCCAGAGCCGTGCCGATGGTTGCCACAAGCCAGCTCCAGCCTTCCCCACCCAGCCTCGATACCTTCGACCCGAGCTGGCAGGGCCGGCTGGAGGAACTGCTGGGGCAGGGGCGGGCCGCCGGCGCCGACCTGGTGGAGGTGTTTCTCGAGCGCACCGACCACCTGGGCGTGCTGGCCGAGCAGGAGGCGATCACCAGCGTGAGCCCTGCCTTTGGCATGGGAGCCGGCATCCGCGTGTTCCGCGGTGAACGCGATGGCTTCGTGAGCACCAACGACCTCAGCGCCAGGGGCTTGCGCCAGGCCCTTGAGCAGGCCCTGGGCATGCTGGGCCTGGAACTGCTGACCCACGGCCGCAACGGATTTGAGGGCCTGCCGGAGCTGCGTGACCACGCCGCCGACAAGAGCGACTGGCTGAGCGGCAGCCCCCAGCTGGCGGAGGCCACGGCCAGATTGCTGGAGGGCACGGCCCTGCTGGAGCGGCACGGCAAACACCTGCAGGCCCGCCGCGGCAGCTACGCCCGTGATTGGCAGGAGGTACTGGTGGCCGCCAGCGACGGCACCTTCGCCCGCGACGTGCGCCTGCACCAGTCGCTCGGCCTGAATGTGCTTGCCGCCGATGGCGAGCACCGCTCCAGCATCGGGCGCCGCTACGGCAGCCACGGCAGGCCCGACCAGCTGCGCAGCTGGGATGCCGAGGCCAGTGCCCTGGAGGTGTGTGAGAGCGCCGGCGCCATGCTTTACGCCGACTACGTGGAGGCGGGCCAGATGCCGGCGGTGCTGGCCAACCGCTTCGGTGGTGTGATCTTCCACGAGGCCTGCGGCCATCTGCTGGAAACCACCCAGGTGGAGCGGGGCACCACTCCCTTTGCCGAGAAGGTGGGTGAGCCGATCGCCCACGAGGCGGTGACGGCGATCGATGAGGGGCTCAGCGATGGCGCCTTCGGCTCCCTCTCGATGGACGACGAGGGCATGGAGCCCCAGCGCACCGTGCTGATCGAGAACGGCATCCTCAAGCGCTTTCTGAGCGACCGGGCCGGCGAGCTGCGCACCGGCCATGCCCGCACCGGCAGCGGCCGGCGCCAGAGCCACGCCTTCGCGGCCGCCAGCCGGATGCGCAACACCTACATCGGGGCCGGGCAGCACACCCCCGAGCAGCTGATCGCCTCGGTCGACAGGGGTCTCTACTGCAAGTCGATGGGCGGCGGCAGCGTCGGCCCCACCGGCCAGTTCAACTTCGCCGTGGAGGAGGGCTATCTGATCGAGAACGGCAAGCTCACCAAGCCGGTGAAGGGGGCCACCCTGATCGGCGAGGCCAAGGAAGTGATGCCGCGCATCTCGATGTGCGCCAACGACCTCGACCTGGCCGCCGGCTTCTGCGGCTCCGTGAGCGGCAGCGTGTTCGTGACCGTGGGCCAGCCCCACATCAAGGTCGATTCGATCACCGTGGGGGGCCGCTGACCATGGGCGCAACACCAGCAACGGACCACTCGAACACCATGACCTCGGGCGCAGCGGGCACCCTCAACGCCAGCGAGCTGCGCGACCAGCTCGCCCAGCTCGCCCAGCAGCACGGCATCAGCCAGTGGGACTTGGGGGCCTCCTGCAGCACCGACACCTCCGTGCAGGTGGACCGGGGCGAGGCCAAGCAGATGAAGGGGGCCCAGCGCAGCGCCATCACCGTGCGGGTGTGGAACGGCGACGGCCTGGTGGGCATCACCAGCACCTCCGACCTCAGCTCCTCAGGGCTGGAGAAGGCCCTCACCGGCGCTCGGGATGCCAGTGCCTTCGGCAACCCCGACGACACCCCGGCCTTCTCGCCCCTGGCCACCGCGCCCCTGCCGCAACTGGAGCAGCCCCGCCACGCGCCCCAGCCGATCCTGGAGCTGCTCAGCACCCTCAAGCAGGCCGAGGCCGATCTGCTGGGCCGCCATCCCGCCATCAGCACCGTGCCGTACAACGGCCTGGCCCAGCGCAGCAGTGAGCGCCTCTACCTCAACAGCGACGGGGCCTGCCGCCACCAGGCTCTGAGCACGGCCAGCCTCTATCTCTACGCCCGCGCCGAGGAGACGGGCCGCAAGCCCCGCAGCGCGGGTGCCGTGCGCCTGGCCTACGGCGCCGGCGAGCTCGATGTGGCCGGCTGCATCGCCGAGGCGGCCGAGCGCACGATCAGTCACCTGGCCTATGCCCCGATTGACACCGGGCACTACACCTGCGTGTTCAGCCCGGAGGCGTTCCTCGATCTGATCGGCGCCTTCTCCAGCCTGTTCAATGCCCGCGCCGTGCTCGATGGCGTGAGCCTCAGCAGCCGTGAGTCGCTGGGCAAGCCGCTGGCGGTGCCGTTCCTCTCGATCCACGACAACGGCCTGCACCCGGGGAACATCGGCGCCTCGGCCTTCGACGGAGAAGGCACCCCCACCCAGCGGCTGGCCCTGCTGGAGGGCGGGCTGCTGCGCAACTTCCTCCACTCGGAGGCCACCGCCCGTGCCTTCGGCGTGGCCCCCACCGGCCACGCGGGCCTGGGGGCCAAGGTGTCGGTGGGAGCCGACTGGCTGGAAGTGGGCCCCACCCCAGGCAGCGGCGGCGGCCAGCAGGGGCTGGACCGCTTCCATGCCGATGGGCCGATCGTGTGGATCGACTCCCTCTCAGCCCTGCACGCCGGCGTGAAGGCCAGCCAGGGAAGCTTCTCGCTGCCGTTTGACGGCTGGCTGATCCAGGGGGACGAGCCCCGCTCGATCGAGGCCGCCACCGTGGCCGGCGACATCCGCCAGCTGCTTAAGGCGATTGTGGGCTTCGAGGGCGAGGCCAAGGTGACCCCCGACGGCCTCTGCCCCCACGTGTGGGTGGAGGGGCTCTCGATCACCGGCGAGGCCTAGATCTAGCGCCATGAAGATCCTCTTCTGGGGCACCCCGGCCTACGCGGTGCCCAGCCTGGAGGCGCTGGTGGGCGCCGGGCACCAGCTGGTGGGGGTGGTGAGCCAACCCGACCGTCGCCGGGGCAGGGGCAGGGATCTCGTGCCAAGCCCGGTGAAGGCCCGTGCCCAGGAACTGGCGATTCCGGTGTTCACGCCGGAGCGGATCCGCCGCGAGCCCCAGGTCCAGGCCGAGCTGGCGGCGCTTGGTGCCGAGGCCTCTGTGGTGGTGGCCTTCGGCCAGATCCTGCCGCCCGAGGTGCTGGCCCAGCCACCGCTGGGCTGCTGGAACGGACACGGTTCCCTGCTGCCCCGCTGGCGTGGCGCCGGCCCGATCCAGTGGTGCCTGATCGAGGGCGACCGCGAAACCGGCGTGGGCATCATGGCCATGGAAGCCGGGCTCGACACCGGGCCGGTGCTGCTGGAGCGGGCCATTCCCATCGGCCTGCTGGAGAACGCCGAGCAGTTGGCTGGCCGCCTGGCGGCCCTCACAGCGGAACTGCTGGTGGAGGCACTGCCCCGGATCGCGGCGGCGGGCGCCGGCCCGGAACCCGAGCGGCTGGCCCGGCTGAACGTGAGGGCCCAGGGCGAGGAAGGGGTCACCTACGCGCGCCTGCTCAACAAGGACGACTTCGCCATGGCCTGGAGCGACTCGGCCCTCGCCATCCATCGACGCGTGATGGGGCTCTATCCAGGGGCCCACACCAGCTGGCAGGGCAAGCGCCTCAAGCTGCTGGCCACTGAGCCCCTGGTGGAACGACTGCAGCACCAGCTCAGCCCGGAGGCCGCCCGACTGTGTGGACGCTGGCAGCCAGGGGAAAACCAGCCGGGCAGTGTGCTGGCGGTGGAGCCGGGCCTGGGCCTGGTGGTGGCCAGCGGCGGCTGCCCGCTGCTGTTGCGCCGGGCCCAGCTGGAGGGCAAGGGGCCAAGTGAGGGACAGGCCCTGATCCAGCAGTTGGGCGCGGCGTGCGGCGATGGGCTCGGCCCTTCATGAGTCGCAACATTAGATTTACGTTGTGTGTGTGAGGAGCTCAACACCTTTTCGACGCACCCTGGCCCGGGCTAGAAGAAAACCAACGTTTGCGCTGGAGCCATGGGCAACGAGCTTTCGTTTGTCGGCGAGACGGGAACGGGCTGCCTGATCTACCGCGAGACCACCGGTGGGTATGTGGTGAGACACGAACAGAGCGCCCTCAAGCGCCAACGGGTGGCGACGCTGGCCAGCGCCTACGCCACCACCACCTGCCGGCAACTGGAGCCGCCAGACCAGGGGATCAACTGACCGGTCCAGGCCTGGGCTGAAGACCATTCAGCCCAGATCAAACAGCCCAGACCATTCAGCCGAGAACGTGGGGTTGGTTGGTGGCCCTAGTCAGCGTTTTTTCGATACTGCGCATGCAGGGTTTCGAGCTGATGGTGCACCGAACGCAGCTGCTCGCGAATCGGCTCGCTGCTCTCAATTCGGCCAAGGGCCAGCAGCATCGACTCGATCTGGGTCTTGCAATCGATCAGCACGCGGCACTCGGGTGATCCGGGCTCGTAAGGCATGGCGGGAGGATGAACGTGTCTATCGCAACCGAGGGCTGCGCCCACGATTGTGTCGGTTGTTGCCGTTTGCGCTGTTGCCAGCAGCGTTGCCGCCAGCCGGGCTGCGACCGCTGCCACCGCGCCGGCCACCACCCCCACCTCCGCCACTGCCACCACCGCCACTGCCAGCGCGGCTGCGGCCGCGACCGCCGCTGAGATCCAAGGGCGGCGCCGACAGCACCGTGGGCTCAAAGCCCGGCACCACCTGCTGGGGCAGGGCCGAGCCGATCAGCCGCTCGATCGCCCGCAGCAGTTCGTGTTCTTCGGCCGCCACCAGCGAAATGGCATGGCCGGGGTGGCCGGCCCGCCCGGTGCGGCCGATGCGATGCACGTAGTCCTCGGCCTGGTTAGGCAGGTCGAGATTGATCACGTGGGGCAACTGGTGGATGTCGATGCCGCGGGCAGCCAGGTCGGTGGCCACCAACACCCGCAGCTCACCACTCTTGAAGCCGGCCAGCGCCCGGGTGCGGGCCCCCTGGCTCTTGTTGCCATGCAGGGCGGCCGCGGCCATACCGTGCTTGCTGAGCTGCTCAGCCATGCGGTTGGCACCGTGTTTGGTGCGCGAGAACACCAGCACCTGCTCCCAGCCATTGCTGGCGATCAGGTGAATGAGAAGCTCGCCCTTGCGTGCCATGTCGCACGGGTGCAGCAGGTGCTCCACCGTGGTGGCGGTGCGGTTTTCGGGCGTGGCCTGCAACTGCACTGGGGCATGCAGGAGACCATGGGCCAGCTTGCGGATCGGGGCGCTGAAGGTGGCCGAGAACAGCAGGGTCTGGCGCCGGGGGGGCAACAGGGCCAGCAGCTTCTGGATGTCACGGATGAAGCCCATGTCGAGCATGCGGTCGGCTTCATCGAGCACCAGGATCTGCACCTGATCGAGCCGCAGGGCGCGTTGCTGATGCAGGTCGAGCAGCCGGCCGGGAGTGGCCACGAGCACGTCGGTGCCGGCCCGCAGGCGCTTGATCTGGGGATTGATGTTGACCCCACCGAAGACCACATCACTGCGCAGGGGCAGGTGACGTCCGTAGGCCGCTACGCTCTCTCCGACCTGGGCGGCCAGCTCACGGGTGGGGGTGAGCACCAGGGCCCTCACCACGCCGCCGTGGGCCCCGGCGCCATGGCGCAGCAGCTCCAGCATGGGGAGGGTGAATCCGGCGGTCTTGCCGGTACCGGTCTGGGCTGCGGCCATCACGTCGTGGCCCTCCAGCACCGCCGGGATGCACTGCTGCTGGATCGGCGAGGGCGTGGAATAACCCTGCTCGGCAACGGCCTGCAGGATCGGCTGGCCCAGCCCCAGACCACTGAAACCCTCAACTGAGGGGGCGCTGGCGCCTGAGGTCGTGCTGGCACTCACGTTGGCGCCGCTGTTGGTCTGGCCGTTGGAGCTGGGCTGGGAGGTTGGGGTGGCGCCATCGCGCGAAGCACGGGCTCGCGTGGCGCTGGCTCGCGGGGTGCGGGCAGCTGGTGTGGCGCTCGTGATGGGAGCAGTGGCGTGGGTTCAACCTTCACCCTACGGGCCCAGCGCGGCCCGGCCGTGGCTCAGTTGAGATAGAGCCGGCGCGCCGTCTCCAGCACGGCCACCAAATCCGCATCGCTGAGGTCGAGGGCCTCCCGCCAGCCCACCGCAGCCAGCCAACGACGCAGGGCAGCGGCGGCCTGGGGGGTCGCAAAGGCCTCGAAGAAGCTCTCCTGGGCCGCCAACACCCGGAACTTGAGGAACTCCAGCAAGCGAGCCTTCAGCCGAGCCGAGTCGATCAGACGACAACGGCGGCCGTCCACACCCAGCTCGAGCCCACCCGAACGGGCCTCCAGCTTGGCGAGGTCGGCGATCCAGGGCATCAGCACCTCCAGCTGGCCGGCGGGCTGGTGATGGCGGAGCTTGGTTTCCGGGTGGGGCCAGTAGATCCAACCCGCCAGGGGCTGCTGCAAGGCCTGCGCCAGCGGCTGCTCCGTGGTGGGCGCGGGGTCCCTGCCGGTCGGGGCGGCGAGACGCAGCAGGCACGGCCAGAAGGAGAAGGTTTCCGGCGGATGCAGCGGCGTCCAGGCCAGCTGGTTGATCCGCATCGCCGGCTCGCTCAGGCGCCACTCGCCACCGGGCACCAGCAGATTCAGGGTGCCGTTGAAGCAGTCGCCGAGATCAAGGCCACAACGGGCGAAGGCCGGACGTTGCAGCGCAATGGTGCCGGCTTGATAGGGGCTGTCGCTGGCACGACCCGAGGCCACACCATGGCCAGCCTGGCGGCGGCAGCGGTGCCAGCGCAGGTGCTCGCGGGGAATGGAGGGGGGATGGGTCAGAACCATGGCGATCACGCCTAGCCCTTCCCAGCCACCGGGCTGAAGTGGACGCAGCGCTCACACGGCCCCTCTGGCAGCACGGCACAGCGCAGCAGCGGGCTGCGCGCATTGAAGCGGCAGTGGGGGTCACCGATCACCCAGCTCTGGCCCCACCAGCGGGCGTCAGCCGGCTGGCGCTGGGGCTTCACCTGCAGGGCCACCGCTGCCAGCTCATAGGTGCCGTTGCACAGCCGGTAGCGGTGGCGGCGCTGCAGTACCAGAAAGCTGCGCTCGCCCAGCTCCAACCAGCGCCCGGGCTGGGGCACATCGGCCAGCGCCTCCACCTCCAGCTGGTCGAGCAGCTGGTCGCTGCCGATCTGGCGCAGTTCAACCCGCATCGCCGGGCACCTCCGCCTCCAGGGGGGTGGGGGACTGGCGTGCGGAGAAGCCCCAGGCGAACAGACAGGCCACCAGCACCAGCAGACTCCATTCCGGCGGGTCGAACGCCGGCCAGATCAGCCGCAGCAACAGCCGCACCCCCACCAGACCCACCGCCAGATAACCGGCAGTTTCCAGGTGCTCGAAGATCTCCAGCCAGCGGATGAACAGCTCGGCTGTGAGCCGCAGGGCGATCACACCGATCACGCCGCCGGCCATCACCAGCACGAGCCGATCGCTCACGGCCACCGCTGCAGCCACGCTGTCGAGGGAGAAGGCCAAATCTGTGAGCGCCAGGGTGGCCACCACCGAGCGCAGGCTCGCCCCCTGCACGGAATGGCCAGGCGCCTGCTGGTGGCCAAGCGGATCCGTACCCCCAGCGTCCGGTTCCTGGCGCTCCTCGGCCGGCTGGTTGGTGAGGTCGTAGAGGTGCTTGCCACAAAGCCAGAGCAGGTAGCTGGCTGCCGCCAGTTGCAGCGGCCAGAAGTGCAACACCCATTGGGCCGCCGCAATCAGGCCCAGACGGAACACCAGGGCCAGCAGCAGGCCGAGATTGAGGGCGGTCTCCTGGCGGGCCCGGTCGTGAAGGCGCCGCGAGATCGCGGCCAGGGCGATGGCGTTGTCGGCCGAGAGCACCGCCTCCAGTGCCACCAGCAGGGGCAACAGCAGCAGCACCTCACGCCACTGGTCCGCCTGTTGGATCAGTGGCGTGAGCGATTCGATCGACTCGGCTTCCATCTCGACTGGCGGAGGCTTCACTGTAGGAAGGCTGAACCGCCTCCCGAATGCAGCTTCAGGCCCGACTGGTGCACGCCGAGCCCGGCTCCCGGGTGGTGGAGGTGGTGGCCCACCACCAGGGCGAGCTGCTGGGCAGTGCCCTGGGGGAGGCATCCACGGCCGAAGCCGCGGAAGACCGGGCCCTCAGCCGCCTGCAGCAGCGGCTGGGATCACAGCCGACCAGCAGCCCGGAAGCCAGACCCAAGCCCAGTGCGAAGTCCAGCCCCAACCCGGCAGGTGCAGCCAGGCCGAGGCCGATCCCGCAAAGCAGTGCCGCGCCAGTTGCTGAACCCGCCACCACGGCCGCCGCACCGCTAGCGCCCCAGCCCGTGCCGCCCGGTCCCCTGCCGCCCGATCCCGTGCCCATGCCTGCTGCTGAGCCGATTGCCACTGAGCCGATTGCCACTGAGCCGATTGCCGCTGAGCCGATCGCCGAGCCGCCTGCCGATCCCGACGACTGGAGCAGTGAGCTGGCCCAGCTGGATCTGGAACTGCGCCGCATCGGCTGGCAACGCGAGCAGGAAGGTCCCTATCTGGAGCGCACGTTCGGACATCCCAGCCGCAGCCGCCTCACCAGCTACAGCGACCTGATGGCCTATCTGCAGGCCCTGCAAAACCTCCCTCCCGGCAGCGATCCCGCCACGGCCCCCATCCCCCTGCGACGTCGCGACCTGCTCAGCCAGTGCGACCAGCTGCTCGGTCAGCTGGGATGGAGCGCGGTCCAGGGTCGTCAGTGTCTGGAGCGTCACTTCCAGCTCAGCAGTCGCCAGCAACTCAGCGACCGCCAGCTGCTGCAGTTCAACATGCTGCTGGAAGGCGAGCTGATCGGCATCTAGCTGCCAACCCGCCCAGCTAACCCGCCAGGCGGCAGTTGCTGCGCAGCAACAGCGGGCCCAGAGCCAGCAGGTGCTGGTTGGCGTAGGCCTCCCGCTCAAGCCGCCGCTCGGGCTCGGAGGCCTGGCGGTATAGCGGCTCCTGCAGCACCCGGCGCAGAACAGGCGGGAGGTGCTCGGACAGACCAAGCGGCTGGGGCAGGGCCGTGATCCCGCCACCGCGGCAACTCTGGGCCACGTGGATGGCCTCGTGGTTGAGCACCTGGGCGAATTCGCGGCTGCCGCTCCCGAGCACCGAGGGCTTCACCCGCAGGGTGCGCGAGCGGGGATCCCACTCGCCGGCTGCTCCGGCTTTGAGGGGCTGGCTCAGCTGGATGCGCACCCCGGCATCCGCCAGCAGACCCAGCAGTTCTGAAACGGCGGCCCGCTCACGCTCGAAGGAAGGCGGGTTGGCCATCAGCTCCCTGATCTCCTGGATGCTGAGCGCCGCTTCTCCTTGGCGGCGCTTGTAGAGGTAGCGGATGCGGCCATCCGGCAGCACCTCAGCCCGAGGCGTCCAATCGGCATCGGCCGCGGCCAGCCGGGCCAGCAACGCCCCAGGCTCAACACCCTCCAGACCGGCGGGCTCCGGGACCGGCTGCACCGCCGCCACCTGTGGGGGCTCGGGAGGCAATGCCGCTGGAGTCCAGCGCCCGGGGTGCTGGTAAGCCACGGCAAAGCCAAGTGCCACGAGCAGCCCAGCCAGCACCGGCACGGGCCACACCGGCAGCAGCCTCTGCAGGGGCCGGCGGCAACGGGCGCAGACCCACACGCCATCGCGCCGCTGCCGCCTGCGCAGCGGTCGGAGCTCGCAGGATGGGCAGCGGTAGCGGACCACCCGCCCATTCTGGCGAGCATCACGGCGAGACCGGTTGCCAAGATCGACAGCTGCCGCGCATTGCCCCGATGCCCCTCTCCGCCCTGGTGCGCCAGCTACAGCAGGCGTCCCTCACAGGCGAGCTGCGGGCGCGGATCGAGCGCAGCGAGCGGCTGAGGCTCAGTGGTGCCGGCCGGGCGGCACGGGCACTGGTGAGCAGCGCTCTCGCGGCCCAGGCCAATGCGGTCGCCGAAGGGCCGGCGCCGCTGCTGGTGGTGGTGCCCACCCTGGAGGAGGCGGGCCGCTGGGCCACGCTGCTGGAACTGATGGGCTGGCGCAGCTGCCAGCTCTATCCCACCAGTGAGGGCAGCCCCTATGAGCCCTTCGATCCCACCAGCGAGATCACCTGGGGTCAGCTCCAGGTGCTCAGCGAGCTGCTGGATCTCACCGGTGAAGCCAGCAAGGCCGAAGCGAACGGCAGGCAGCGGCTGGCGATTGTGGCCACCGAACGGGCTCTGCAGCCGCACCTGCCACCGCCGGCAGCCCTGCAGCAGCAGTGCCTGAGCCTGCGCAAGGGCGACCGCCTCAACCTGGAGCAACTGGGCGAAACCCTCACCCGCCTGGGCTACGAACGGGTCACCACGATCGAGCAGGAGGGCAGCTGGAGTCGCCGCGGCGACATCGCCGACGTATTTCCGGTGAGCAGTGAGCTCCCCGTGCGCCTGGAATTCTTCGGCGAGGACCTGGAGAAGCTGCGGGAATTCGATCCCGCCACCCAGCGCTCCCTCGACCCGATCGAGGTGGTGCGGCTCACTCCCAGCGGCTACGGGCCGCTGATCGCCGCAGCCCTGCGCGAGGCCATGCCCGATGGGCTGGAGCAACTGCTGAGCCCGGAGGCCCTGGAGCAACTGCTGGAGGGCGGCACGCCTGAGGGCCTGCGGCGGCTGATGGGCCTGGCCTGGAGCCAGCCCGCGTCGCTGCTCGACTACCTACCTCCCGCCACGCTGGTGGCGATCGATGAACGACGGGCCTGCCTGGCCCACGGCCAGCAATGGTTCGACCACGTGGTCGGCCACCACGCCGAAACCGAAACCGAGCTGGGAGCGCCGCTGCCCGCCGTGCAGCACCGCCCGCCGACCGACACGCTCGAAGAGGCCAGTGAGGGCTTTGCCGGCTTCGATCTGGCCGAGCTGCACGAGAGCGATGGCCATGCCAACGGCTTCGATCTGGCCAGCCGGCCGGTACCGGCCTACCCCAATGCCTTCGGCAAACTGGCCGGGCTGATCAAGGGCTTCCAGCAGGAGCGGGCAACGGTATGGCTGCTCTCCGCCCAGCCCAGCCGGGCGGTGGCGCTGCTGGAGGAGCACGACTGCATCAGCCGCTTCGTGCCCAACCCCGGCGACCTCCCGGCGATCGAACGGCTTGTGGAGCAGGGCACGCCGGTGGCCCTCAAGAGCCGGGGCACTGCCGAGCTGGAGGGCCTGCAACTGCCGGCCTGGAAGCTAGTGCTGATCACCGACCGGGAGTTCTTCGGCCAGCACGCCCTGGCCGCCACGGGCTACGTGCGCCGCCGCCGCAAGGCCGCCAGCCGCACGGTGGACCCCAACAAGATGCGGCCCGGCGATTTCGTGGTGCACCGCAACCACGGCATCGGCAGATTTCTGAAGCTCGAGAAGCTGGCGATCGGCGGCGAATCCAGGGATTACCTGGTGGTGCAGTACGCCGACGGCCTGCTGCGGGTGGCCGCCGACCAGCTCGGCAGCCTGGGCCGCTACCGCGCCACCGCCGACGCCCCGCCTGAGCTCAACCGCATGGGCGGCACTGCCTGGACCCGCGCCAAGGAACGGGCCAAGAAGGCGATCCGCAAGGTGGCGGTGGATCTGGTGAAGCTCTACGCCGAGCGCCACAAGGCACCGGGCTTCGCCTATCCCCCCGACGGCCCCTGGCAGAACGAACTCGAAGACTCCTTCCCCTACGAACCCACGCCGGATCAGGTGAAGGCGATCGCCGATGTGAAGCGCGACATGGAGGAGCCCTCACCGATGGACCGGCTGGTGTGCGGCGATGTGGGCTTCGGCAAGACGGAGGTGGCGATCCGGGCGATCTTCAAGGCCGTGACCGCCGGCAAGCAGGTGGCCATGCTGGCGCCCACCACGGTGCTGGCCCAGCAGCACTGGCGCTCGCTCTCGGAGCGGTTCGCGCCCTATCCGGTGAAGGTGAGCCTGCTCAACCGCTTCCGCACCGCCGGCGAGCGCAAGACGATCCTTGAGGGCCTGGCCGGCGGCACGGTGGATGTGGTGGTGGGCACCCACCAGCTGCTCTCCAAGGGCACGGCGTTCAAACAGCTGGGCCTGCTGGTGGTGGATGAGGAGCAGCGTTTCGGGGTGAACCAGAAGGAAAAAATCAAGGCGCTCCGTAAAGACGTGGACGTGCTGACGCTCTCCGCCACGCCGATCCCGCGCACCCTCTACATGAGCCTCTCGGGCGTGCGCGAGATGAGCCTGATCACCACGCCGCCACCCCTGCGCCGGCCGATCAAGACCCACCTGGCCGCCCTTGATGAGGAGGCGGTGCGCAGCGCCATCCGCCAGGAGCTCGATCGCGGCGGCCAGGTGTTCTACGTGGTGCCGCGGGTGGAGGGGATCGAGGAGGTGGCCGAGGGGCTGCGGCAGATGCTTCCGGGGCTGAAGCTGCTGGTGGCCCACGGCCAGATGGCCGAGGGTGAGCTGGAGAGCGCCATGGTGGCCTTCAACGCCGGCGAGGCCGATCTGATGCTCTGCACCACGATCGTGGAGAGCGGCCTCGACATCCCACGCGTCAACACGATCCTGATCGAGGATGCGCACAAGTTCGGCCTCGCCCAGCTGTATCAGCTGCGCGGCCGGGTGGGCCGCAGCGGCATCCAGGCCCACGCCTGGCTGTTCTATCCCGGCGATGCCTCGCTGAGTGAGGCGGCGCGACAGCGACTGCGGGCAATTCAGGAATTCGCCCAGCTGGGCAGCGGCTACCAGCTGGCCATGCGCGACATGGAGATCCGCGGCGTGGGCAACCTGCTGGGGGTGGAGCAGAGCGGCCAGATGGAAACCATCGGCTTCGACCTCTACATGGAGATGCTGCAGGAGTGCCTGGCCGAGATCCAGGGGCAGGACATCCCGGCGGTGGACGACACCCAGATTGACCTGCCAATCACCGCCTTCATTCCGGGCGACTGGATTGCAGACAACGACGAGAAGATGGCCGCCTACCGTGCCGCTGCCGAATGCGGCAGCCCCGAGGCCCTGCTGCAGCTGGCGGCCGACTGGGTGGACCGCTACGGGGCCCTGCCGGCGCCGGTGATCGCCCTGCTGCAGCTGATGGAGCTCAAGCTGCTGGCCAAACGCTGTGGCTTCTCGCGCATCAAGCCGGAGAAACCCAATATCGCCCTGGAAACGCCGATGGAGGAGCCCGCCTTCCGGCTACTGCGCCAGGGCCTCCCCCAGCACCTGCACGGCCGGCTCGTGTATCAGGCCGGCGGTGGCACCACCGCCAAGGTGCTGGCCCGCGGCCTGGGGGTGCTGCCGATCGAGAAGCAGGTGGAGGAGCTCAAGGGCTGGCTGGCGCAGATGGCCGCCCAGATTCCTGGCGCCGATGGGCTTTCCGAGGCCCAGCGCGCCGAGCAGCTGGCTGCTCGCAACGAGGAGGTTTTAACGGTGTGACCCTGCTGGCGGCAGGAGCGCCCTGGAGCAGCCTCAGGCGGCCGGCACGCCCCAACCTTCTCAATCTTCCGTTACAGTTATGAGAACTTCTGTAACGGGTCGTCTGGGCATGGGTGAGGTGATCGAGCTTGGTTCTGGCTTCGGTGGCGGCTTCACGCTTCTGTCTGGGGTGGTGAGCCTGCTAGCCCTCGGCGTCTATGCCCTCACCCAGGGCGACACCGGCAACAACGACGACGACGATTCCAGCCCCGGTGGCGGTCTGATGCAGCCCGTGGCGTGAGCTACTGCTGGCGGTAAGCCCTGGGGGCCAGCACCAGAAACAGCCACCACCAGATCAGCACCGCGGCAACCAGTGGGGCCGTGATCCACCAGCGACCCAGCACCAACCAGCTGCCGATCGGCAGGATCAATCCGGTGAGCACGATGCTCCAGGGCTGACACCACCAGGGCTTCTCGGCCCAGATGCTGGGATGATCCATCAATGACAGCTCAGGGCTTGGTGGAGCCCAGGGCGGAGGGCAGGTTGGTGCTGCCTGGCTTGTAAGCCTTCTCAAGCGACGCGGTATTGGCGATCTGGAGACGTTTCATGAGGGTGGTCTCAGCCACCTTGTACTGGCTGTCCTTGCGGGTGCCCAGATCCTCCAGCCTGAGGCGCTGGGCCTCCAGCTCGCTCATCTTGGCCTGCACATCGGGCGTGATCCCGTGCTTGTGGATGTCACGTCCGCTTGGGGTGAGGTATTTGGCAATGGTCACGGTCATGCCGGAGCCATCGGAGAGCCCTCTCACCGACTGCACCAGCCCCTTGCCGAAGGTCTTCTGACCCACCAGCACGGCCCGGCGGTTGTCCTGCAGAGCCCCGGAGAGAATCTCGCTGGCACTGGCTGAACCCTCGTTCACCAGCACCACCAGGGGCTTGTCGGTGAGAGCCCGGCCGGTGGCCCGCCTCACGTCGGTGATGCCGTTGCGGGTCTTGGTGGACACGATCGTGCCCTCGTTGAGCCACTGGCGGGCAATCTCCACACTGGCCATCAGCAGGCCGCCGGGATTGCTGCGCAGGTCGAGCACATAGCCCTGCACGCCCTTGGCCTCCAGGTCCTGCAACGCCAGGCGCATGTCTTTGGTGGCGTTGGCGTTGAACTGCTTCAGCCGGATGTAACCCACCTTCACCCCATCAGGGGTGGTGTTGATCTGGTGATCAACGGCATGCAACTCGATGCGCTCACGGGTGAGGAGCACCTGCAGGTTCTGGGCCTTGCGCCTGAGCGTGAGTGTCACGTTGGTGCCGGCCTGGCCGCGGATCAGCTTCACCGCGTCCTCGGTGCTCATCCCCTTGGTGCTCTTGCCATCGATGGAGGTGATCACGTCGCGGGGCTGCACCCCGGCACGGGAGGCGGGTGAACCTTCAATCGGGCTCACCACCACCAACTCCTTGGTGTCCTTGTCGAGGCTCAGCTGGATCCCCACCCCCGAGAGTTCGCCGGAGGTGTCGATCTGCATCTCCTTGAATTCCCGCGGATCCATGAACCGCGTGTAGGGGTCATCAAGGCCGGCGAGCATGCCGCGGATGGCCTCATAGGCCTCCTTGGAACTGCCATAGCTCTTGGCCAGCACCTGGCTGCGCAGCTGACGCCACTGATCAGGGGTGTATTTGCCGTTGATGTCGAGGTAGTCGCGGAACACGATCTGCCACGCCTGATCCATCACCTCCTTGGGGCTGTCGCTAATGCGCGCCGTGCCCCCCGGGGCGGTGATCACCTCGCGGGCCACCACGGCCGTGGCGGCGCAGGCCCCCACGCCCAACAACACGATCAGGCCCGCCCGGGAGCGACCAGTGGCCATGCGAGCCCAGCCCCACTCACTATCAAGATGTGCTCACGCTAGCCCTGAGAGGCAGGGTTGCGCAGGGACGGCCGGTTCGGGATCCGCGCTCCGGTCGGATCTAGCCAGCGGGATCCACCCAGCGGCCGTCCTCCTTGATCAGGGCAATCAGGGCTTCCACCCCCTCGGCCTCCGGCACCCGACGGATCTCCTCCCGCCCGCGGTAGAGCGAAATCACACCGGGGGTCTTGCCCACGTAGCCGTAGTCGGCATCGGCCATCTCGCCCGGGCCGTTGACGATGCAGCCCATCACCGCGATGTCGAGGCCGGTGAGGTGGGCGGTGGCGCTGCGCACCTGGTGGAGCACCTCCTCCAGGTTGAATAGGGTGCGGCCGCAGCTGGGGCAGGCCACATACTCCACCATGGTTTTCCTGAGGCCCAAGGCCTGCAGGATCGAGTAGCAGACGGGGATTTCCTTCTCGGGGGCCTCGGTGAGCGAGACGCGGATCGTGTCGCCGATGCCCTCGGCCAGCAGCGGTGCGATGCCGGCGGTGCTCTTCACGCGGCCGTAGTCGCCGTCGCCGGCTTCGGTGACGCCCAGGTGCAGGGGGTAGTTGAACCCCTCGGCATCCATCCGGTCGGCCATCATCCGATAGGCAGCCATCATCACGGGGGCCCGCGAGGCCTTCATCGACACCACGATGTTGTGGAAGTCGAGGCGATCGCAGATGTGGATGAACTCCATGGCGCTCTCCACCATCCCCAGGGGCGTGTCGCCATAGCGGAACAGCATCCGCTCCGCCAGGGAGCCGTGGTTCACGCCGATGCGCAGGGCCTTGTCCTGCTGCTTGAGCAGCTTCACCAGCGGCTCGAAGGTCTCGGTGATGCGCTCACCGATCGCGGCAATCTCGGCGTCGGTGAATTCAGTGCGATTGGGATCGGGCTTGTCGAACACGAACAGTCCAGGATTGATCCGCACCTTGTCAACGTGCTGGGCCACCTCCAGGGCGATCTTCATGCCGTTGTGGTGAACATCGGCCACCAGCGGCACGGGCTGGTAAGTGCTCTCCAGCCGAGCGCGAATCTCACCCATCGCCTTGGCGTGGGCCAGCGAGGGCACCGTGACCCGCACGATCTCGCAGCCCGCTTCATGCAGGCGGCGGATGCCGGCGGTGGCGCCCTCGATGTCGAGCGTGTCCTCGTTGATCATCGACTGCACCACCACCGGGTGATCGCTGCCGATCCACACGTTGCCCACGCGCACGCTGCGGGTCTTGCGCCGGTTGAGCGTGGTGGCATAGCGGGGATTGCTGGCCCAGGCGGCGAGGTCGCTGGCGGAGGGAGATGCGGCGTCGGGGCGGGCCAGGGTGCCGGTCATGGCGGGAGGGGCCGGGGGTGGGCCCAAGGCTGTCACAAAGCTGCGTCCAACTGGTGGCGCACTTCCTGGAGGTCCTGCCAGGTGAGCCACCTGGGGCTGCCCTGCTCCGGCGACGGATTGCGCAACAAATAGGAGGGGTGAAAAATCGGCATCAGCCGCCGGCCCTGCAGCGCCTCGGCATCGCTGCTATGCCACTGGCCCCGCAGCCGGGTGATGCCGCCCCGGATCCCCAGCACCCCCTCCAGGGCGGTGGCGCCGGCCAGCAGGATCACCGACGGATTCACCAGCCTGATCTGCTGCTCCAGCAGGGGCCTGCAGGCCGCCATCTCGGCGGGTGTGGGCTTGCGGTTGTCCGGCGGGCGGCACTTCACCACGTTGGCGATGAAGGCGTCGCGGTTGGAATCGATCGCCACGCTGGCCAGCATCTGGTCGAGCAGCTGGCCGGCCCTGCCCACAAACGGTTGACCGGTGGCATCTTCCTGAGCTCCGGGCCCCTCGCCGATCACCATCAGCCGCGCCCGGGGGTTGCCGCGGCTCACCACCACCCTGGTGCGGCCGGCCGCGAGGCCGCAGGCGCGGCAGGCGGCACAGTCGGCCGCCAGCTGGGCGAAGGGATCCATCAGGCTCTGATCCATCGCACTCTCGAGCAGCGCGCATTTTGGTTTCAGGTCGAACCGTGGCGCGCGGTGGCATGGGGCAGGATGGCCCCATAGGCCCCCAGGCGATGCAGCAATCCGGGTTGCTTTCCGCGCGCGCCCAGGCGCTGCAACCATCCCTCACCCTCGCCATTGCCGCCAAAGCCAAGCAGCTGCGTGCCGAAGGCCGCGACATCTGCAGCCTCAGCGCCGGTGAGCCCGACTTCGACACCCCCGCCTTCATCCGCCAGGCGGCGGCGGCGGCGCTCGAAGCCGGTCACACCCGCTACGGCCCGGCGGCGGGAGAGCCCGCACTGCGCGAGGCGATCGCGGCCAAGCTCAGCCGGGAAAACCAGGTCCCGACCCGCCCCGAGCAGGTGCTCGTGACCAACGGCGGCAAGCAGGCGCTCTACAACCTCTTCCAGGTGCTGCTCGGGCCCGGTGATGAGGTGCTGCTGCCGGCGCCCTACTGGCTCAGCTATCCGGAGATCACCCGGCTGGCGGGCGCCTCGGTGAAGCTGCTGCCCAGCGATGCGGCCCAGGGCTTCCGGCTGCGACCCGAGCAGCTGGAGGCGGCGATCACACCGGCCAGCAAGCTGTTGGTGCTCAACAGTCCGTCGAATCCCACCGGCATGGTGCTGAGCCGGCCTGAGCTGGAGGCGATCGCGGCGGTGCTGCGCCGCCATCCCCAGGTGGCGGTGGTGTGCGATGAGATCTATGAATTTCTGCTCGCGCCGGGCCATGCCCACCACAGCTTCGCGGCGGTGGCGCCAGACCTGGCCGATCGGGTGTTTGTGGTGAATGGCTTCGCCAAGGGGTGGGCGATGACCGGCTGGCGCATCGGCTGGCTGGCCGGCCCCCAGGCCGTGGTGGCCGCCGCCAGCGCCCTGCAGAGCCAGACCACCAGCAACGTGTGCACCTTCGCCCAGTACGGCGCCCTGGCCGCGGTGAGCGGCCCGCGCGACTGCGTGCAGGCGATGGCGGCCCAGTTCAACGAGCGCCGCGCCCTGCTCTCCGATGGCCTGCGCGGCATCGCCGGCCTGGAGCTGCTGCCGCCGGAGGGGGCCTTCTATGCCTTCCCCGATGTGAGCGCCCACGGCCTCGACTCGATGACCCTCTGCAATCGCCTGCTCGATGAGGTGGGCCTGGCGGTGGTTCCCGGCGTGGCCTTCGGTGACGACCGCTGCATCCGCCTCTCCTGTGCCGCCTCACCGGCCACGATCACCGACGGGCTGGCGCGACTGCAGCGCTTCCTCGGGGGGCTGTAACAGCTGCAGCCGCGGCAGGATCAGCAGTAGCAGCATCAGCTGTAGCAGCATCATCGAGCCATTCCTGCCGCTTCACTGATGAACGCCCGAGAACGTTGGACCGCCGTGCTGGCAGGCCTCACCCTGGCCTGTCTGCCGGCGGTCTCCCCCACGCTTCCCGGCCTGCCAGGCGCAGGCACCGCCGGCTCCCCCCTGCTGCAGCGGGCGCAAGCCCAGCAGAAGCTGCTGCGCATCGGTGCCATCCCCGACCAGAACCCCGAGAAGCTCAACCGTCTCTACGGCCAGGTGGCCGCTGAACTGGGCCGCCAGCTGGGCGTGAAGGTGCAATACGTGCCCGTGACCGACTACGCCGCCGCCGTGAGCGCCTTCCGCACCGGCAGCCTCGATCTGGTGTGGTTCGGTGGCCTCACCGGCGTGCAGGCGCGGCTGCAGAAGCCCGGCGCCCAGGTGATCGCCCAGCGCGACATCGACGCACAGTTCCGCAGTGTGTTCATCGCCAACAGCCGCAGCGGCCTCAAGCCGATCCAGACCCAGAAGCAGCTCACCATCCTGGAGGGCAAGCGCTTCACCTTCGGTTCAGAGAGCTCAACGTCCGGGCGGCTCATGCCCCAGTGGTTCCTCAGCCAGGCCGGCGTGCAGCTCAAGGACTTCGCCGGCGGTGCCCCCGGCTTCAGCGGCAGCCACGATGCCACCATCGCCCTGGTGCAGAGCGGCACCTACGACGCCGGCGTGGTGAACGAACAGGTTTGGAAGGCGAACCTGCGCAGCGGCAAAACCGACCTCAACAAGGTATTCGTGCTCTGGCGCACCCCCGGCTATCCCGACTACCACTGGATCGGCCAGCCCGATCTCGATCGGCACTTCGGGGCCGGCTTTACCGCCAAGCTGCGGGGCGCCATCCTCAGCTGGCGACCCAGCAACCCCCAGCAGAAGCAGATCCTCGAGCTGTTCGGCGCCCAGCAGTTCACCGGCGCCAAGGCCAGCGACTACCAGCGCATCGAGCAGGTGGGCCGACAGATCGGCAAGATCCGCTGACCACTCTCCCGCCACAATTGGGGCACCTGAGCGGTGCCCTGCCGTGGTCTGGTTGATCGATCTGCTGCTGCTGCTGGCCGGGCTGATGCTCTGGGTACGCTCCTGCAATGAAGACGACGAGGCCTGGTCGCTGTTTCTGCGCGGCATGGTGCTGGTGGATCTGGCCTTCATCGCCTTCGGCAATGGCCAGCTGCTGATCGAAATTCCCCTGCTCGCCCTGGCCCTGGCCCTGCCCTCGGCCGCCAGCCTCGACAACCGCCGGCTCTGAGGCCCATGAACCCACGCGGCCCCGACCTGCTGGAAGTGAGCCTGGTGGCCTTGATCCTGGCCCTGATCGTGTACCGGCTCACCCTGGAGTGAGCAGCCTGGAGTGAGCTTCGCCATGACTGCCCTGCTCGAACTGGATGGAATCCGTGTGGCGGGCCGCCAGGCCCCGCGTCTCGATGGCGTGACCCTGCGGATCCAGCCGGGCGAGCGCGTGGCCCTGGTGGGCCCCAGCGGCGCGGGCAAGAGCACCCTGCTGGCCGTGGCGAACGGCCTGATCGAGCCCAGCGGTGGTGAGCTGCGCTGGCAGGGCGAACCCCCGGCCGCCCCCGGCCGCCGCCGCCGGCGCCAGCAGGCGCGCATCGGCACCCTCTGGCAGGACCTGCGGCTGGTCGAGGAACTGAGCGTGCAGCAGAACCTCAATGCCGGTCGGCTGGCCCAATGGGGCTGGCCCCGTGCCCTCCTCAACCTGCTGCTGCCGCTCGACACAGCCGCCTGCCGGCAACTGCTGCAGCGCCTGGATCTCGATCCCGCCCTGCTGTGCCAGCCCGTGTCGGCTCTCTCCGGCGGCCAGCGCCAGCGGGTGGCCCTGGCGCGACTGCTGCGCCAGGAGCCGGTGCTGCTGCTGGCCGATGAGCCACTGGCCAGCCTGGATCCCCGCCTGGCGAGCGAGCTGCTGGAGTTGCTGCTGGAGCAGGGCCAGGCACCCAGGGCCCTGCTGCTGAGCCTGCATCGCCCCGACCTGCTGGCCGGGTTCGATCGGGTGGTGGGCCTGCGCGACGGGCAGGTGCGCTTCGACCTGCCCGTGAGCGCCGTGGATGGCCAGGCCCTGGAGGAGCTCTACGCCGCCAGCGATCCCGCAGCGGATCAGCGCCCATCAGAGGCGACACCAACGCAACCGACTGGAGCAGGCCGATGAGCCAGGCCGCCGCCCCGGGGCCGTGGCAGCCCGTCGCCAGCCGGCTCAGGCCTGCGGCACCGCTGTGGCCGCTGCTGCCGGCCCTGGTGCTGCTGCCCCTGGCCCTGCTGCTGCCCGAATTGCTGCACGGTGGCGGCTGGGACCTGGTGGGCCAGTTCGCCCTCGCAGCCCTGCAGCCCTCGCTCGATCCCCTGGTGCTCGGGTCGGTGCTGGGCGGCCTGGGGGTGACCGTGGGCATCGCCCTGCTGGGGTGGGCCAGCAGCCTGGCCCTGGGCCTGGTGCTGGGCATCGCCAGCTCCCGGGTGGTGTGGCACACGGCATGGGGCCGCCGCTGGCCGGCGGAGGTGATCCGGCGCTTGCTGGCCCTGCCCCGCTCGATCCATGAACTGCTCTGGGGTCTGCTGCTGCTGCAACTGCTGGGGCTGCAGCCAGCCGTGGCGGTGGTGGCGATCGTGCTGCCCTTCGGTGCCCTGGTGGCACGGGTGGTGAGCGACCAGATCGACAACCTGCCCCTGGGGGGCCTGGAGGCCCTGCGCAGCGCAGGCGCCAGCGCCCCCGCCGCCCTGCTCACCGCCCTGGGCCCACCGCTACTGCCCCAGCTGCTCAGCTACGGCGGCTACCGGCTGGAGTGCGCCCTGCGCAGCGCCACCCTGCTGGGGGTGTTCGGGCTGGGCGGCCTGGGCACCGAGCTGCGCCTCACCCTGCAGTCGCTCGCCTTTCGGGAGCTGTGGAGCGGCCTCTGGGTGCTGCTGCTCACCATGCTGCTGCTGGAGGCGGTGATCAGCGGCCTGCGCCGCCGCTGGGCGATGCCCCTGCGCTTCGCTGAAGCAGCCCAGCCCGTGGGCCGCCAGGGACAGGAGCTGCTTCTGGCGGCGCTGACCCTGCTGCCGCTGGTGGTGGCCGTGGCCTGGGCCCTCGGCATCCACCCCGGCCAGCTGCTGCAGTGGCAGGGGTTGCCGCCCTTCGGCACTGCTGATTGGCAGGCGGTGGCGGCCCTGCCCTGGCCCCGCCTGATCGGCGGCACCGTGCTGCTCACCGCTCTCGCGGCGGCCGTGGCGGTGGGCTGCGCGCCGCTGCTGCTGCTGCTGCTGGCCCCCTGGCCCTGGGCCCGGATGGTGCTGCAGGGGCTGTGGGCCCTGGGCCGGCTGTGGCCACCGCCGCTCACAGCCCTGCTGCTGCTGTTCGTGCTGGAGCCGGGCGTGGTCACCGGGGCGCTGGCCCTGGGCTTCCACAACCTCGGCATCCTTGGGCGCCTGCTGCTGGAGGCCGCCGCGGGCGCCGGATCCGGAGCCCAGCAGGCCCTGGCGGCGGGGGGCAGTGGTCCGCGGCTGGCCCTGCTCTACGGACGCTTCAGTCCGCTGGCGCGGCCCTATCTGGCCTACGGCGCCTACCGCGCCGACGTGATCCTGCGCGAATCGGTGGTGGTGGGTCTGGTGGGCGCCACCGGCCTAGGCAGCCAGCTGCTGGAGGCCTTGAGCAGCTTTGCCTGGGACCAGCTCGGCGCCCTCGTGCTGGTGTACGCCGTCCTCACCCTGCTGGGGGAGGATCTCAGCGACCGGGCCAGGCAGCAGCTGCTCGGCCAACCCATCCCGGGCCGACAGCTGCCCGGCCGACAGCAGCCCAGCCGGCCGCGGCCGCCCGCAGCCCAACAGCCCCTGCCCGCCCCTTCTCTGCCCCCGTCGCCCAGCGAACCTGCGTGATCTCCGCTCCGACCGTGTCCCTGCAGGTGCCCCGCAAACTGGTGGTGCTGGGCGACAGCGGCGTGTTCGGCTGGGGCGATGAGCTCGAGGGCGGCTGGTGTGAACGGCTGCGGCGCCACTGGATGGGCCTGCCCGACGGCCCCGTGATCTACAACCTGGGCGTCCGCGGCGACGGGCTGGAGCGTCTGGCAGCCCGGCTGGAAGCGGAGGTGGGCCGCCGCGGTGAGCTGCGCCGCCAGCTGCCGCAAGGGATCCTGATCGGCATCGGTCTCAACGACAGTGCCCGGGTGGGTCGCCCCGATGGCCGCCCCCAGCTCGATGCCGAGGGCTTTCTCTTCGGTCTGCAGCAGCTGCTGCGCAGCGCCCGCCAGCTGGCACCGGTGCACGTGATCGGGCTGACGCCGGTGGATGAGGCCGCCATGCCCTACGCCGACGTGCTCTGGTATTCGCTGGCGGATCTGCGCCGGTATGAGGGCCTGCTGGAGGAGGCCTGCCTGGAGGCGGATGTGCCTTTCCTGCCGCTGCTGGAGAGCCTGCTGGCCGAACCCGACTGGCCCCACTGGCTGAGCAGCGATGGCCTGCATCTCAACAGTGATGGGCACCGTGAGCTGTACCGGCGCATCGCCCGCTGGCCCGCCCTGCTCCACTGGGCCGGCCTGCAGCCCCTGGCGGGGGCCACACCACTCGCCTGCTGAGCCGCGGCCCCAAATCACCCGTGCGGGTGAACACCAATCCACCCGGCGGGTGAGGACTGCGCAGGCACCCCGGAACGACCGTGAAACCACGGACCCCGATTCCGCCGATCCATGGTTGCCTCCTTCCCCACCCACCCCCCGACCGCCCCGCTCCACGCCCGCAACCGGGCCCTGCTGGAAGCGCTGGGGCGCAGCACCCATCGCCAGGCGGCATTGCACTGGCGCAATGCCCTGGTCACAGCCAATCTGCCGCTGGTGCGGATGGTGGCCGAACGGCAGCGGCGACGCTGCAACGAGCCGTTCGACGATCTGGTGTCGATGGGGGTGCTGGGACTGATCCGGGCGGTGGAGGCCTTCGACCTCAGGCACCACGGCAGCCTGAGCAGCTTCGCGGTGCCCTACATCCGTGGCGCCATGCTTCACGGCCTGCGCGATCTCGGCCAGCCCCTGCGCACGCCGCGGCGTCTGCGGGAGCTGCAGCAGCGGGCCAGCCGCCAGCTGGAGCGCCTGCGGCAGGCGGGCGAACCGGCGCCCGGCACGGCGGAACTGGCCAGGCAGCTGGGCTGCAAACCGGCCCAGCTGGAGGAGGCGGCCGCCGTGCAGCGGGCCCTGAAACTGCGCAGCCTCGACGCCCCCTGCCAGGGCAGCAGCAGCGCCAGTGAGGCCGATCCCGGCTGCCTGCTCGACCAGCTGGCCGCACCCGAGCCCACGCCACCGCCCGCCGAATGCTTGTGGCTGCACCGCCAGCTGGCCCGGCTCACGGCCACGGAGCAGCGGCTGCTGGAGGGGCATTGGATCGAGGGGCTGAACTGGCCCCAGCTGGCGAGGGAACTCGGCCTGGATGCGCGGGAGGCGCGCCGCCGGGGTGAAATGCTGCTCGCCGTACTTCAGGCGGCGGCCGGCCAGCCGGAGCAGGCGAGCCAGCCGATCGCCAGCGCCGCAGCGACTGCTGTCTGAAGGCCATTCACCAGCTCATTGCTGAGCCAGGCGATGCGGCCCTGCAGGGTGGCCCCCAACCAGCTCTCCAGCAGGGTGGCCACCAGCCCCACCGCGGTGACCAGAGCCACCAGCGGCCAGCGCGGCAGCAGGCCCAGCGCCAGCATCAGCGCCGCCATCAGGCCACTGCCCAGCAGACTGGCTGCCGTGCCCTCAAGGCTGATGGCGCCGTCGGTGCCGGGGGCCACCGGCCGCAGGCTGGTGATCAGCACGCAGTGGCGGCCGAAGCGCTTGCCCACCTCACTGCCGAAGGTGTCGCCGAGTTTGGCGGCAAAACTGGCGGCAAAACCCACCAGCAGCACAGGTCGCCAGGCCAGCGGCAGCAGCTGGCTGGCCAGGGCCAGCAAGGCACCTGTGGCCGCTGAGCCCCACACGTTTTCGGGTCCGCGGCGACCGCCGCGGCCCTCCGCCAGTCCGAGAGCCTGCTTGCGCCGGAAGCCCAGCCTGGTGACGGCAGAACCCAGGGCCAGATAGAGCACCACCGCGAACCAGGCCCGGGGGCCCAGACAGCCCCAGAGGATCGTGCCCAGGGCCCCGGCATGCAGCCAGCCGCTGCGGGTGAGCAGGGGGAGGCGCTGGGCCAGGCCGATCAGCAGCAGGTTCACCAGCCAGGCCTGCAGCCACTGCAGCCGGGCCGGATCTGTGAGCGTCGCGTCGCGCACCGGCTCCAGCAGCAGGCTGATCGACACAGGCGCTCCAGTGGCGGGGCCCCCAGTGTGGGCCGTGGCCACCGGGTGGGCTGTGTTGCACTGCCCTACGGCATGGGCGCCGCCAGGCCTGGAGCGGCGGCAGGCAGCGGATAATCAGCCCAGCACGAATGCGGGCCGATGGTGTTCAAGCGCAAGGCGTCCTTCTTCCTCGATCTCAGTGGCGACGAGGCGGGCAGCGGCGCCGCCCAGCCGGCCACCATCGCCATGCGCGAAGCCCAGCCCGAGGAGCAGCCCTCCCCCAAGGGCACGCCTGCAGCCAAAGCTGTGCCATCAGCCAAGGCAGAGCCCGCTGCACCGGCTGAGACCCCCGCCGGTGATGGCAAGCCCGTGCTCACCACCGCCGAAGCCATCGCCGCCGAGCTGCGCGCCGCCCAGGAGGCCCTGCCCCCCCCCAGCACCGCCACCTTCGCTCCCGACTGCCTCAACCCCGCCAACGCCCTGCCCCAGAAGCGTCGCCGTGCCGGTGCCAACCTGGCCGGCTTCAAGGCGATGGGCGCCAGCCTCCTGCGCAGCTGAGCCCGGCTCGCTAGCCCGCCCATCCGGCCCGCCAGGCCGTGAGCTGGGCGGCCGCCGCCACCGCGGCCGTGGAGGTGCGCAGGATCGTGGGGCCCAGGCTCACCGGTTGCCAGCCGCGGCTGAGCGCCAGCTGCTCCTCTGCCGCACTCCACCCCCCCTCCGGGCCGATCGCCAGCCGCACCCGTCCGGGCGTTCTGGCGATCGGCCTCCTGGAGTCGAGCAGCTCCTGCAGGGCCGGCAGGTCGGGGTGGCGGGTGGTGGCCAGCAACCGCAGCTCCCCACAGGCCGGATCCCCGGCTGCCACCGGCCGATCCAGCTCCGCGGCCAGCTCCTGATCCAGAGCCAACTGCGGCAGCCACAGCCGCTCACTCTGCTCGCAGGCCTCGCGAACGATCGCCTCGGCCCGCTCCAGCGCCAAAGAGCCGGCCACCCGCCGCTCCGCCCCCACCAGGGTGAGCTGATCCATGCCCAGCTCGCAGGCCATGCGCAGCAGCACATCGGCATCGCGCCGGGGCGGCGCCACCAGCAGCTCCAGCAGCGGTGCTGGTGGCGGCTCACGCTCCAGCGGCGCAGCAAGGGGTTGCTCCAGCCGGGCCTGGTCGGGGCCCTGCAGCAAGGCGCTCCAGAGCCCTCCGCAGCCGTCGATCACCGCGAACCGGTCACCGGGGCGCAGCCGCAGCACCCGCCGCAGGTAGTGGCACTCCGGCGCTGCGAGCGCCAGAGTCCCATCCGCTGCGGCTCCCGCCGCCAATCGGGCGGGCTCCACCAGCAAGCGCCGCCACTCGCGCGCCACCGCTCGCTCAGTCCCCGGAATCGCCGGCCGCGTCGCCCATCAGCGGAAACAGGGCCTCGGCCTGCTCCTCCACCGGCCAGTCCTCGTTGACGCCACCGATCACCAGCTCCTCGATCTCCACCACGTCACGGTCGAGCTGGCCGAGGGTGTTGATCAGCACGTCGAGGGCGAAGGCATCGCTGGTGCCCAGGTCGACCCAGCAGCGGGCCCAGGCACCCTGATACTCCAGCTGACCCAGGTTGTGCATCAGGGCGGGCATCGCCGTGGCGGCGTCGTCAGCGCTGTAGACCATCCAGCTCAACTCGGCCCCCTCCTGCTCGTGGGTCTGCAGGTTTTCGGCGTTGAAGCCGCCGAGCTTGCCGAGGAAAAACCAGCTGTCAAAAGCGGTTTCCACATAGCCCCGCTCCCCCTGACCGGGCGGATGGGCAAAGCGCAGCCAGATCCAGCAGTTGAAGGGATCCACCTCGCGAAACCGCACCTCCATCGCCGGCACCTTGCACGCCACTCCCCCTATCCAACACCGCGCCCGTTCACCAGGTGGCGGCAAGCTGGGGCGATGCTCGAACTGCGCGGCATCCGCTACCAACCGGCCACGGCCTCCCGGCCGGTGCTTGAGGACGTGAACCTGCAGCTGCCGGCGGGGGCGCTGGGCCTGGTTTCCGGCGCGAGCGGCAGTGGCAAGACCACCCTGCTGGAGGTGATCAGCGGCCTGGCGGAGGTGGACGGCGGCAGCGTGCTCTGGAACGGCGAGCGCCTGAGCGGACGCCAGCGGCGCTGGCTCAGCGGCCTGGTGTTTCAGTTTCCCGAGCGCCATTTCCTCGGGCTTACGGTGGGGCAGGAGTTGCGGCTGGGTCAACGGCGGCTGGCCAGAGAGCAGCTGGCCCAGGTGCTGGAGCTGGTGGGCCTGGAGGGGCTGTCGCTGCAGCAGCGTCCCGAGCAGCTGAGCGGCGGCCAGCAGCGACGCCTGGCCCTGGCCGTGCAGCTGCTGCGCAATCCGCGGGTGCTGCTGCTGGATGAACCCACGGCCGGGCTCGACTGGGCGGTGCGCCGCGAAGTGCTGGAGCTGCTGGCCGTGCTCGCCCGGGAGCGGGCCGTCCTGGTGGTGACCCACGAGCCGGAGCTGTTCGCCGGCCTGGCCCAGCGCCAGTGGCAGCTGGAGGGCAGCACGCTGCGGGACACGCTCCGTACGATGCCTGTATTGGAGAGAGGCGAGCGTTGAGCGACCAGCTGCTGCGGGCCACCGCCGCCGGAGGCGGCATCCGTCTGGTGGCGGTGACCACCACCGTGGCCAGCCGCTATGCCCGCCGCCGTCACCAGCTCTCCTATCTCACCACTGCCCTGCTGGGTCGGGCGATGACTGCCGGCCTGCTGCTGGCCAGCTCGATGAAGGTGGCCCACGGGCGGGTGAACCTGCGCATCGCCTCCGATGGCCCCCTGCGGGGGCTGATGGTGGATGCCGGCCGCGACGGCACCGTGCGCGGCTACGTGGGCAACCCCGGCCTGGAACTGGATCTGGTGCATGAGGGTGATGGCCCCCATCACTTCGATTTCCGCCAGGCCAGCGGCACCGGCTACCTGCACGTGGTGCGGGACCTGGGCGAGGGAGAACCCTTCAGCTCCACCGTGGAGCTGGTGAGCGGCGGCATCGGCGACGACGTGGCCAGCTACCTGCTGCACTCGGAGCAGACCCCCTCGGCGGTGTTCGTGGGCGAACGGATCGACAGCCGCGGCGTGGCGATCAGCGGCGGGGTGCTGGTGCAGGTGCTGCCCAAGGCGGCCCGTGAGCCTGCCCTGGTGGCCCTGCTGGAGGAACGCTGCCGTGAGGTGCGTGGCTTCAGTCAGAAGCTGGAGGCCTGCCAGGGCAATCTTCAGGCCCTGCTGGAAGACATCTTCCCCGACCTCGACCCCCAGCCCTACGACGCCGCCGAGGCCCGCCAGGAGGTGAGTTTCCACTGCCCCTGCAGCCGCAAGCGCAGCGTCAACGCCCTCAAGCTGCTGGGCCGCGACGAGCTGAGCGCCATCCTCGCCGAAGACGGCAAGGCCGAGCTCACCTGCCACTTCTGCAACGAGGTGTATGAGGTGGGCGGCGGCGAGCTGCAGGAACTGATCAACGAGCTCAGCCCCGTCTGATGGCGGGAACCAGCAGCTGGGCGGAAGCCTGATAAAGACGGTCCTGCAACAGGGTCATGATCGACACCCCCGGGGCCATCTCGCCGGTGCCATCAAGCAGGCGTATAATCATTTTGAGATGCTGGAGTGCTGCGCGGCTGTCCGGGTCGGCGAGATCGATCGGCCAGGGCCTCTGCAGGGCTGCAAGGGTCCGTTCCAGGCTCAGAGCGGGATCCTGCTCCACCAGATAGCGGGCCAGCAGGGGCGGATTGAGGTTGTAGGCGATGCCGATGTGAGGGCGGGCGCGGATCTTCATCGCCTCGCCCGGCAGATACAGGAGCGTGCGGCCCGCTTCAGCCGTGAACAGGCGACCACCGATGCGGTAGTCGATGCGGCCGTACTGCAGAAACGCCATCACGGCCTCATGGTGCTCATCCACCACGGCGGCCGTGGGCGTGCAGGCCACAACCGTGAGGCCAATATCACCCAGCAACCGCAGAGCCGAGCGCTGGGCCACAGGCACGCCATGGCCGCCGGGCTCAAGCCGACGCAGATTCATGGCCAGTGCAAGTTTCTCGTGCAGCTCATCGAGCTGATCGAGCTGCAGGGCCTCGGCGTTGCCGAAGGGGAGCTGGGCGGAGGCAACCCAGGCCGCCAGATCCCCGCCCTGGCCGGGAGCCTGCATGGGTATCAGCGGCGCTCAGCACCGATCAGCAGCGCCCCCAGCAGCAGCAGCAGCAGCACCGGCAGGCTCTGCAGCTGCAGGCCGCTGAGCGGCAGGACGGGCAACAGCGCTGGAGCGGCCAGGCCTGCCAGCAGGCCGCCCACCAGCAGCCCAACACAGAGCAGGCCGAGGCTCCAGCCGATCGCCACCGGCAGCCGCCCCAGACGCCACTGGAGGCTGATCACGGCCATGGCGGTGGCCAGGGCCAGCAGCAGATCCGGCGACGCTGCGGGCACCAGCAGCAGCAGGGCCAGCAGCACGCCGCTCACCGCCAGGGGGAACCAGAGCTGGCGGCCGCTGCCGAGCCCCAGAGCGGGCACGGCGACCGCCGGCGGGGTCACCTTGGGCAGGGCGGGCAGGGTGAGGCGGGGCGGCGGAGCGGCGGGTTGCTGCTCGCGCACCGAGGCGCTGCGGGCCGCGGTGCTCACCCGGCCCTGCTGGCGCTCCTTGAGCCGCTCCATCAACACGGCGTCGTAGGCCGCCTCCACACGGGCGCGCACGAGTGGGTCGTCGCCCGCCTCGGCCAGGCGCGCCTGGCGCGCCGCCTGAACCGTGTCGAAGCTGGCGTCAGACTGCACCCCCAGGATTGCGTAGGGGCCGGAGGAACCGGCTTCTGATTGGGGCTGGCCAGAACTGGTGGTCATAGACCTGGGGGAAGGGCGGCACCGCGTGGGAGCGGCAGACCTGTCATGCAGACCTGTCCTACTTAAAAGAGGGGCTCGCTGCAGTGAAAACCAGCCTCCTGTTGCAACACCTGGCGGCGGCGTTCCGCCTCGGCCCGATCCAGGCGGTGGCGACGCTTGAGCAGGGGCATCTGGGGCGGCAGATGGCTGCCCTCTCGCATCTCCACCGCAGCGTGGCCGGCGGGGGCAAAGCTCACGTAGTCACAGCCCCCATCCGACCGGGGCCGCACCAGCCAGAATGAGGCAGGCATGGCTGTCATGGTTCGTTACAGCCAGTCTGGCGCGCCGGAGCGGTCCACTGCGGGCCCTGGGCTGTTCTGATGCCGTTCTGCCGCCGAACGGCGACTCAGGGGGTTGGGGCTCCTCAGAGGGAGACACCTACAAACTGATCGGCTCCATCCCGCTCACCACCGGCGCCACGGCACTGAGCTCGAGCTCGGGGTGGTCGTCGCGGAGCTGATTGAGGTTCCACTCGTTCTTGAACAACAGCACCGGCCGGTTCCAGGCGTCGCGCACGGTCTTGCAGTTGAAGATCCGCCCCACCTTCTCCAGCTCAGCCCAGCCGCCCACCACCCAGCGGGCCACCGCGAAGCCCAGGGGCTCCAGGCGCGTCTTCACCCCGTATTCATTCTCGAGGCGGTATTGCACCACCTCCAGCTGCAGCTGGCCCACCGCCGCCAGGATCGGATCACGCTTGCTCTCGTCGGTGTCGTAGAGGATCTGCACCGCCCCCTCCTCGCGCAGCTCATTCACCCCCTTGCGGAAGCTCTTGAACGCCGAGGGGTTGGGGTTGCGCAGCCAGGCGAAGATCTCCGGGCTGAAGCAGGGGATGCCCTCGTATTCCACCTTCGGCCCCAGGTAGAGGGTGTCGCCGATGGCGAACATGCCGGGGTTGTTGAGGCCGATCACATCACCGGGGTAGGCGTCGTCGACCACCTCGCGGTCCTGGCCGAACAGCTTCTGCGGCCGGGAGAGGCGGATGGTCTTGCCGGTGCGGGCGTGCTGCACCGTCATGTCCTTTTCAAACCTGCCGCTGCACACCCGCACGAAGGCCACCCGGTCGCGGTGGCGCGGGTCCATGTTGGCCTGCAGCTTGAACACAAAGCCGCTGAACCCCGGCCGCACCGGCTCGATCGCCCCGGCACTACTGCTGCGCGGCGTGGGCTTCTGGGCCAGCTCCAGGAAGGCATCGAGGAAGGGCCGCACCCCGAAGTTGGTCATCGCCGAGCCGAAGAACACAGGGCTGAGCTCACCGGCGTGCACCAGCTCCAGGTCGAGGTCGGCCCCGGCCCCCTCCAGCAACTCCAGTTCCTCCAGGGCCTGATCCAGGAGCTCCGCCTCCACGTCGCCTGAATCGCGGGCCTCCTGCACCGAGAGCAGCTTCTCTTCGCTCTGGCGGCCCCGCTCGGCCCGCTCAAACAGGATCACCTGGCGCGTGCGCCGATCGATCACGCCGCGGAAGCGATCGCCGCTGCCGATCGGCCAGTTCACCGGCCAGCAGGCCAGGCCCAGCTCCTGCTCGATCTCATCGAGCAGCTCGAGGGGCTCGCGCCCCGGCCGGTCCATCTTGTTGATGAAGGTGAAGATCGGGATCTGCCGCATGCGGCAGACCTCGAACAGCTTGCGGGTCTGGGGCTCGAGGCCCTTGGCCGCGTCTTCGAGCATCACCGCGTTGTCGGCGGCCGCGAGCGTGCGGTAGGTGTCTTCGGAGAAGTCCTGGTGGCCGGGGGTGTCGAGCAGGTTGATAGTGCTGCCCGCGTAGTCGAACTGCAGCACCGTGGAGGTGATCGAGATGCCCCGCTGTTTTTCCAGCTCCATCCAGTCGGAGGTCACCTTGCGCTGCTCCCCCTTGGCCTTCACGGCACCGGCCTGCTGAATCGCGCCCCCGTAGAGCAGCAGCTTCTCGGTGAGGGTTGTCTTGCCCGCGTCGGGGTGGGAAATGATCGCGAAATTGCGGCGCCGAGCCACCGCCTCGGCCAGGGCCTCGAGCTCCGGGGTGAGGGCGGCCGAGGGAGCGGGGGATGGGGACACGCTGGTGCCCAGGGCGGTGCTGCTGCTCATGGGCTCAGCCTGGCAGAACAGGCAGCGGCTATGCCGTCAGGGCAGGCGCCCCCACACCTCCAGATAACAGTCGCCGAGGGAATCCACCCGCAGCCCCTGCAGGCCGGCCTGCTGCAGCTGCACGGCCACCTCCGTCGGCGTGAAGGCGGCATGCAGGGAGGCGCGGTAGTCGCGCCGCAGCACCTCCGGGGCCGAGGCCATCGACGCGGCCACCAGCTGCTCCACAGCGGCTTCGCTGGCGGGCCGCCGCAGATCCTGCACATACACGAACGCGCCGGGGGCAGCCAGCTGGGCCACCGCTCGCCAGAGGCCCAGGGGATCGTGGAGGTGGTGCAGCAGGCTGTTGCTCACCACGGCGCTGAAGCTGCCGGCCAGGGGCGTGGGCTCCGGCAGGGGCAACAGCGCCTGGGAAAAGCTCAGACGGCCACCCAGCTCCGGCTCAGCCGCCAGCCGCTGGCCTGCCACCGTCAGCATGCGCGGGGCCCCATCCACACCCAGCACCGTGGCTTCGGGCCAGCGGCGGGCGAGCCGAAAGCTGATGTTTCCCGGCCCGCAGCCCAGGTCCACCAGCCTCCGTCCGGGGCCATCCCCACAGAGGGCTGCCAGGCGCTCCACCATCGCCTGATCAGACGCCTGGAAATCGGCCGCGGCATAGGCCTCCACCTGGGCTGCCCCATCCATCAGCTCGGGTTCCGGGGTGCGCGGCAAGGCCATGGGACAGGGGCCGAACGGGGTGCTGGTGGCTGTGAGATCAAGCCTGCCAGGCCAGCCCCAGCCGCCGCAAAATTCCAGATCTAGAGCTGGCGTCGCAGGCTCGACACCACCGGTGGTGGTGGTTATGGTCTTTCCACTCAGGTTGATATTCGTGACCCTCTCTGCCCAGCGCCCAGCGCCCACCGGTGCCCTGCCCCTCAACCCCAGCGGCACCTCCACCAGCGCGAACGGCAGCAGCGGCAGCGCCCGGACCGACTTCCCCGCCACCGCCCCGGCGGCCAACCCCGTCTTCTACCGCACCTATTCCCGCAAGCTGCCCGCGGGGCGCGAGAGCTGGCACCAGGTGGCCGAGCGCAACCTCGAAGGCCTGCGCAAGCTGGGCCACCTCAACGACGACGAGGTGACCCTGCTGCGGCGCATGCAGCAGCAGCAGAAGGCCCTGCCCTCGGGCCGCTGGCTGTGGATCGGCGGCACCCCTTGGATCGAACAGGAGGAGAACTTCAGCGGCGCCTACAACTGCACCTCCACCAACCTGGTGGACTGGGAGGCCTTCGGTCTGATGATGGACCTGGCGATGATGGGCTGCGGCACCGGCGCCATTATTGAGCCGCACCTGATCAACCGGCTGCCGGCGGTGCGCAACCGGCTCGCGATCTCCGGCGTCACTGACATCGGCTCTACCCCGGCCGGCGCCCGTCAGGAGCACACCAGCCACACCATCGAGGGCAACCGGGTGGCGATCAAGGTGGGCGACACCCGCCGCGGCTGGGTGGACAGCTACCAGCTGCTGCTCGAACTCTGCAGCGACGAGCGCTTCGAAGCCAGCGCCCCGATTGAGATCAGCGTGGATCTCTCGGATGTGCGGCCTGTAGGCGAGACGCTCAAGGGCTTCGGCGGCATGGCCAACCCGGTGAAGCTCAAGGACCTCTACGGCCGGGTGGCCCAGATCCTGGGCAAGGCCCAGGGCCGCCAGCTCACCTCGGTGGAGTGCTGCCTGCTGATCGACGAAGCCGCCGTCACGATCGTGGCCGGCAACATCCGCCGCAGCGCCGGCATGCGCCAGTTCGCCGCCGATGATCTGGCCGTCGCCGGCGCCAAGGACAACCTCTGGCAGCAGGACAGCGAGGGCAACTGGCGCATCGACCCGGAGCGCGATGCGCTGCGGATGGCCAACCACACCCGGGTGTTCCACACCCGCCCCAACCGGGAGACGGTGCTGGAGGCCGTCACCAAGCAGTTCCAGAGTGGTGAAGGCGCGATCCAGTTCGCCCCCGAGGCGATCGCCCGCTCCAACGCCGACCTGCTGAGCACCCCCGAGCTGCGCGAGGAGTTTGTGGGCATCTACTGCGATCAGGGGCGCGAGCAGGCCGCCCAGTGGCTGAAGCTGCACCACCCCGGCCTGGAGGCCGACGAGCTTGAGCACCGCCTGGGCCGCTACGGCCTCAACCCCTGCGGCGAGATCCTCGGGGCCGACTTCCACTGCAACCTGGCGGAGATCCACCTCAACCAGATCCACCCCACCGACTTCCAGGCCCAGGAAGACGCCTTCCGCGCCGGCGCCATCGCCGTGGCCTGCCTGCTCAACCATCGCTTCGAGGTGGAGCGCTACCGCCAGAGCCGCGCCTGGGACCCGATCGTGGGCGTGAGCTTCACCGGCCTGTTCGACTTCTTCGTGCACGCCTTCGGCACCCCCTGGCTCACGTGGTGGGAGGCCGGCCGCCCCGACAGCGAGGAGGGCCGCGCCTTCAAGGCCCGCGAAGCCGAATACCTGAGCCGCTGGAAGCGCATCGTGCACGAGGCGGTGTGGGAGTACTGCGACCGCCACGGCATTCGCCGCCCCAATCGCTGCACCACCGTGCAGCCGGCCGGCACCAAGAGCCTGCTCACCGGCGCCTCCCCGGGCTGGCATCCTCCCAAGGCCCAGCGCTTCATCCGCCGCATCACCTTCCGCAAGAACGACCCCGTCGCCCTGGCCTGCCTCGACTACGGCTATTCGATCGTGCCGAGCCAGAGCGACAAAGACGAGCAGGGCCGTCTGCTCGACGATCCGTTTGACCCCCGTTGCACCGAGTGGCTGGTGGAGATCCCCACCGAGGTGAGCTGGGCCAACCTGCCCGGCGCCGATGCGGTGGAGATCAACAACTTCTCGGCGCTGGCCCAGTTCGACTTCTACATGCAGGTGCAGCAGCACTACACCGCCCACAACACCAGCGCCACGGTGGAGTTCCGCGAGCACGAGATCGAGCCCCTCACCGACGCCATTCACCGGGCCATCGATGAAGGCAAGGGCTACATCTCCGCCGCCCTCCTTGCCCGCTTCGACGCCAATGCCACCTTCCCGCGGCTGCCATTCGAGCCGATCGATGCGGCCACCTACCAGCGCCTCAACGCCGAGGTGGCGGGCCGCCGCCGCACCGAGTGCTTCTTCGAAGCCCTGCAGCGCTATGACGGCGGTGAACAGCCGATGGAGGCGGGTCCGGCGGGATGCGACAGCGACAAGTGCCTGCTGCCACTGGCCAAGCCCAGCACCAATTGATGGCGAAGCTGGGTAGGCGGCAGGGGGGGGTTCTGGTCCTGCCGCTGCTGCTGCTTGCGCTGCTGGCATCGGCTTGCCAGCCCGCCAAGCCACCGGAGCCCACGGCCGAAGAGAAGGCGGCGGCGGCCAGGGCCGAGCGCAGCCGCCGCGATCAGCAGCGCTGCCTAGAGGATCGCGACACTCTGCGCCAGCAGCTCAATGCGCTGCGCTCCACCCAGGCGGAGCTGGCCCAGGTGAGGGGCGAGACCTACGTGCCAACACCGAGGCCGCAACCGCTGGATCCGGCCCTGGAAGCCCGCTTCAGCCAGGCCGATCAGGAGCTCGACAGCGTGCGCTACCAGCAGGCCCTCGACTCCTGGCAGCAGGCCGAGCGCCAGCGCTACCGGGCGTGGAGGCAACGGCAATCCAGCCAGCAGCTGCAGCTGGAAGAGCGCCAGCGCCGCCAGCTGACGAGCCTGAAAACGCTCAACAGCAGCCTGTTTGATCCGGCCAAACCGCAGCAGCTCTCCCAGGCCGCCGTGAGCAAGTACAGCAGCTGCGATCCGGCCGGGTTCTGAACCGCCGCTCCCTCAGCCAAGGGCAGTGGCCGGCAGCTGCTCCAGGGCCCACTCCAGCTGGTCGATCAGCTCCTGGCAGCGGGCGTGCTGGTCATCGGTGCCAGCGACACCGGCAGGGTCTCGATCATGTCGGCCAGCAGCCGGGCCCGGTTCGCCAGCAACTCGGTGCAGAGAACGGCCATAGGGCTTTGC
The DNA here is from genome assembly GCA_044235095.1 of Prochlorococcaceae cyanobacterium. GTDB lineage: Bacteria > Cyanobacteriota > Cyanobacteriia > PCC-6307 > Cyanobiaceae > NIES-981. The sequence goes on from JBIIIC010000004.1 coordinate 82,676, forward strand.
AAATCCACTCCCCCTCCACCTTGACCGCCGATCTCAGGCAAGACAACTGATACAACCGCCCCAGCGGCTGACGGGGGCGTGGGAAACTGGTTTGGAGCAACCCCTTGGGTTGCCCTGACCCCTGGAGAGGTGGTCGAGTGGTTGATGGCTCCGGTCTTGAAAACCGGCGACCCGCAAGGGTCCGTGGGTTCGAATCCCACCCTCTCCGTTTTTACAGGATCCAAAGCGATCCGCGGAAATCCCAAAACCACTGCAGTGCAGCCGATCTGCGCTTTTGGGTCGTCCGGGTAGATCCGCTGTGAGCCCGCTACAGCCGCTGCGGATGACGGTATTTTTGACGGTATAGCCAGCTGGGTCCGGGTCTATACCGTCACCCTGCTTGCTGAACCGCCGACATCCACTCCCGCGCCAGCGTTCCGGCGCTGTCCGCCATGCTCAGTGACAAGGCGATCCAGGCCCTGCGGCCCGACCCGGACCGGCCGGGCACCAAGCACCACGACCGGGATGGCCTCTACCTCTGGGTGGCGCGCTCCGGCTCCAAGACCTGGCGCAAGGACTACCGCTGGCAGGGAGCACGCCGCACCTTCACCATTGGCGCCTACCCGACTATGCGGCTCGCCGATGCCCGCAAGCAGGCCCTGGAGCTGAACACCTGGATCAAAACCGGGATCGATCCACGCACCCAGGCCCCAGGCCAGCAGCGCAAGCAGGTGCAGAACAGTCACCGACCGTTCACCCAAATCGCTCAAGCCTGGTTTGAGCACCACAGCGCCAGCTGGAGCCCCCGCTATTGCAGAGATATGCGGGAGAAACTGGATCACTTCGTGATTCCGGCTCTGGGTCAACTGGATATCGAGGCGATCACCCGCAGCGACATTGAAACCCGCCTACTTGCACCCATCCTCGCCAGGGGCGCCCATGAACAGGCCCGTCGCTGCAACGACGTCACCCGTCGCGTGATCGAGCACGCCGTTGATCTCGAACTTCGGCAGGACAACCCCGCCGTCAAAGCCCGCAAGGTCATCGCCGCCACCCGCGTCACCCACTACCACCGCATCAGCTGGGTAGAGCTACCCGAGCTGCTTGAGGCCATCGAACGGTTCGAGCAACAGCGGCTGGCCGAGCGCAGCAGCCTCATCGCTTTGCGCCTGATGATGCTCACCCTGGTGCGGCCCAGTGAACTCCGGGAAGCCCGTTGGAGCGAAGTGGATTGCGAGGGTCGTCAGTGGATCATTCCCGCTGAACGCATGAAGACTCGCGTTCGCCACATCGTGCCGCTTTCCTCGCAGGCCCGGCACCTATTCGACCTGCAGCGGCCGATCACTGGCCACACCGATCTGGTCTTTCACACCCCCAACCACCGCGGCAGCGGCGAGCTGCGGGTGATGAGCAATGGCTGCCTTTCGATGCTGCTGCGGCGCATGGGCTTCCAGGGGCGGCAGACACCCCATGGCTTCAGGGGCTTCGGGCAGACCAACTGCATCGAGCAGCTCAAGATCCCCAGGGTGGTGACTGAAAAGCAGCTGGCCCATGCCGATGGCAACAGCGTCAGCCGGGCCTACGACTGGGCCGAATATCTCGAGGAGCGCTCCGACATGCTGCAGCGCTGGGCCGATCTGCTCGATCAGGTGGCCGTCGCTGCTGGTCTGGCGCCGGTCTCAGAGCTGAGCGCAGAGATGGCTGCTCAACCATCAGCGCTGCAGGCAGCTTGACGCTTCGAGGTGATCCAGGCCTCCAGCTCCTGCTGGGACCAGGCCACCGCCCGTGGGCCAATCACGATCTGCCTGGGGAACTCGCCTGTGGCGATCAGGCTGTAGATCGTGGTGCGTGAGAGGCCGACCCGGTGGATCACCTCCGGAAGCCGCACAAGTCGATCGGTTGCGGATGTCATGGCTGATGGTCTGGGTCTCAGGTGCTTGTGTTGGATTGGTTTGGTGCCTTTCAGTTGGTCTGGTGCAGCAACGCCACCACGGCCGGATCCCAGAGGATCTGCTGGCGGCGCTCTCCCCGACTGCAGAGCGGCAGGGCGACGCCCCAGTCGCGACCGGCTTCTGTGAGCTGCCAGTCGTCGTCCTCGTTGCGCTGCTGCAATCCGGCGGCAGCGAGTCGCTGGTTGGTGTGGCGAAGCGTGCCATCCAGTCGGTCAGCTACCTGATCAGCCGTGAGCCAGGCCACCCTTGCGCGCTGCGAGACGCGTTGCTTCACGTCAGCGGCGGCGGGACTGCTGTGGGCCTGGATCTCCTCCAGGACGCTGAGCAGGGCATCGGCATGGGACACACCGGTGAGTTGGATGATCTCGTCGGCTCCGCGCAGCACCTCGGCTGCGGTCTGCCTGCGGATCGCGTCGATGCTGCGTCGCGGCAGCTCCTCGATGCCCTCTTGGCGGCGCTGCAGGGCGGGCAGCAGCTCGTGGGTGAGCCAGCGCCGCATCCGCGGTGCGCTGGGGTTGTCGCTGTTCAGCAGCCTGCGCAGCAGCGTGGCTTCGTTGATCAGCGCCAGGGTGAAACCACCGGCGCCGGGACCCTCCTCTGAATGGAGGCAGTGCTCCTCATTGCGTCGGTTTGCCATGGCCCAGACCATCGGGCTCTCCGCCAGCGCAGCGCAGGCATCGGCGACGACGATCCAGGCCTCGCCCTGCTGATCGGTGCTCACCCGGATGCGGTGCCCCTCGAACAGGTAGGGCACCAGAGCGGACGTGTTGCTCATGGCTGGGAAGACGAGGGGACAGGGGCGTCATGCCGCGACGCGAACTCTGCGGGGGTGAAACCCCCAGGGGTCGCTGCCAGTGGAGCCGGCACTGGGCCGGCCAGGACCAGCAGAACCGTGCTCAGCTGCAGGGCCAGCACCAGCCACAGCAGCCACTGCAGCTGCCGCAGGCTGCACAGCCGGACGGTGGTGGTGATAGGCCGGCGCGTGCGGCAGAAGGCCGGCAACTGCGGTTGCGCCATCGACCGCGGCGTGCGGCCGGGGTGTTGGGGGTGGGCCATCAGAACGGCACCTCCTCATCAGCGAACTCATCGCCGTAGTCCTCCCCATCCGCCAGCGGAATCGCCCGCTGCTGGCGGGCAGCGGCTTCATCGGAGCGGTAGGCCTGCTCCGCCGCCTCGATCCAGGCCGGGTCCGTGCCTTCGCGGATGCTCAGCGGCCCGTAGAAGCCGATCGTGACGTTGCGCGGCACCGCATCGGCCGCCGCCTGGTCTTCGATCTTGGGGCCCTTGGGGTTGCCGTCCTGGTCGTACTGCTGGGCCCAGCGGGTCTCCAGCACCAGCACATCCCCGACATTCAGCCGACCGCGGCGGTGCTGACGGCGCGCCTCGATCCACTCGCCAAAGCCCTTGGCCTTGAGGATCAGCCGCACCCGATCTCCCGGTGCCGGCACCCCGCCCTCATCGCCGATCCGGGACTCCATCGTCGTGCCGGGCATAGCGATGGCATGGATGACCATCTCCTGCTTGACCTTGGGCCGGCCCTGACGGTCGGTGCCGTTGGGGATCGGCTCCATCGCGCCGCTGCTGAGGTTCTTGCGCAAGCGGTCGCGCTGCTCCGGGCGCACGATCGCCAGATAGGCCACCTCACCGAGGCGCTGCTGACGGATCACCGGCGCCGCGATGCGGCTGCCGTCGTTGAGTTCAATCGCCATGGGACTTGCTCGAAAGAGTGGACGTGGAAGAGGACAGGGGAAGCAGGGGCTCCAGGCCGGCACCCAGCCGCAACAGGTGATGGGCGGCACCGGAGAGAGACAGCTGGTTCTCGGCCGACAGCTGCTTCACCTGCCGGTAGACATCGCTGTGCACGCAGACGCACAGGTAGTGACGGCCGTGCTGCGAGCGCGGCTGGGGCCTGGCGTAGGCGCGACGGCAGACGCTCATGGCGTTCCTCCCGCCAGCTCGCGCTCGAACACATCGATGAAGTCCTTGTGGCGTCGCTGGGTGATGCGGTCCTTGATCGTCCGCGCCTCCCTGGGCACCCGGAAGTGGTGGCGGAACTCAATCGTGAACCGCTTGCGCTCCTCCTTGGTCATCGCCCCGAGGAACTGGTGCAGGGTGGAGATCTCGTCGTCCGACAACGGCTCCAGGCCCGGGTCGCTGGCTGCGGGGCCATCCGGAGCGCCGGTGTCCCACTCGTCGTCTGCGGCTTCGGGGTCGTCCGCAGCGGGGGTGGGTGCGGCAGCGGCTGCCGCAGCGCCGACGCCTGAAGTGCTCGCGCCAAGGGCACCTGGCACCGACGGCCGCGGCCGTGGCCGCGCTTGATCCGGCTCGATAGTCCGAGGAGATTTGCCCACGGGAATGCCCAGCAGGCCCGCCAACAGGGAGGCGGTGAGCGCATACCAAGCCGCACTGCCCTCCTGGGGCGCCTTGGCCTCGCTGAACTCCTCGGCGCCGCCGCGGTGCCGCAGGGTCACCCGCAGCACTTCATGCTCCTCGTTGATCAGCTTCTGGGCGCTGAACGAGAAGCCCAGGGCAAAGGCCGGCGCCGCCGCCTGAACAACCTCCTGCATGGAGGTGTCGGCGATGGCGGCCATCTGGGACTGGAACTGGGCCAGGCCCTCGGCCCACTGGGCGCGGGCCTGCTCGCGGCTCTGCAACAGGGCTTGGTTGAGATCAAAGGCGGCGGTGGGACCTGGCGTCGGCTCCATCCGCCCGCAAGGGGTGGTGGTCATCGAAGGCACTGCGGGACCGGCGCCCGCTTGCCCAAGATATTAGCGGCTCGCTAATCCGAATCTGTAGCTTGCGCAACGCAAGGCATGGCGTACTCCGAACCTGTCCGGGAGGTGTTCGTGTCTGCCTCAGCTGGCGCCCGACTTGGTGGACCATTCCTCCAGCCAGCGCTGCGGCAGCCACGCTTCTCCGTCCCACATGCCCTGCAGCTGCTCGGCGGAATACGGCTCAAAGCCGGCCAGCATCGCCTGAAAGGCCTGCCGCTGCTTGACTGGCGCTGTCTTGGAGGCGGAACTCAGGGCCTCCATCACGCCGATGCCGTGCTGCTTGGCGGTCTGCGCCAGCTGGCCGCGCCACTGCTCGCTCAGCTTCGCTGCTTCTGCGGCATCGACCTCTGGCTGGGTCGGCACCGCAGGCGCCTGGTAGGCGGTCGGCACCGCCAGTAAGCCCAGGTGGCAGCTCCAGAACTCCGCTGGGCCCCACACCCGCTGCTCGTCATCCACCAGGGGTTTGGCCTGACCGATCAGATCCTTAAGGGCCCGGGTGCGCACGCCACTGAAATCCCTGGCGGCCAGGCGGCGATTCACCTCGGCGAGGGCAAAGAAGCTCTCCGGCCGCGGCTTGGGCGCCTTGCCGTTCTCGAACACGCTCAAGGTGCTCGGCGCCATCACCTCAAAGCCGGCCTCCTTGGCCCACTTGTAGGCCGTGTACTGGGTCCAGTTGTTCAGCTCGCGCCAGCGCCTCAGCATCCGGCCGAACTCCTGACCGGCTTCGAGCTGCTTGGCCTCGATGTACCGGTACTCAGAGCTCATCAGGGCTGGAATCTGGCCATTAGCGAAAGGCTAAGGCATCCCAATCATGACCATGAACCGCTGACGTGCCTGTTTCAGAGCGATGTGGGCGCTGGCGACCCTGCCTTGGACGCTCGCTTTGGCCTGCCCCGACCAGCCCTGGAGACGGGGTGGTGGACGGAGCGCCGCCCTCTCCGCCGGGCGTGTCGCGACGGTTTCACATTGCCCATCGGCACCACCCAACCGCCGGTGACCAGCGGCGCTGGCCAGCAGATGGCCTCGCGCAGCAGCTGCTCCAGCTGCTGGCGTTGCTCCGGCTCCAGCAACGCCACGGGCTCGACAATGCGGCTGTCCGGGCCAAGGGTCCAGTCGTCGCGTTGGCAGCCGTAGACCCAATCACGGCCGTCGGGCGCCTGCGCCCAATGCAGGGCGCCGAGCTGGTCACGCTCGATCGCGATCTCCAGCTGCCAGCCGCTGGCCAGATCGAGCCGCATCCGCCCCCACCAGATCTCACTCCAGGGCCTGTCAGCAAGGAAGGCCTCTCCCGCCAGCAGCGCCCGCAAGGCCTGCTGGATCTCGGCGGCGCAACAGCGGCTCAGGGGCTGCAGAGCGGGTGACGCAAGCCATTGCCACGGCACCAGAGCGCCCACTCCCCTGGGGCGATCGGTTTGCCGCAACAGCGGCAATGGCCGGGATGGCGGACGCGGATGCGGCGAAAGCCATGGGGGTCGGCTGTGGGCTGCCTGTGGGGCACCCCTGCCGCCGGCACTCCTGGCGCGGACGCTGCAGAGGGAGGATGCCCGCTGACCTGCAGGCCGTGCTCGCGGATCAGGCGACAGGCCAGGAAAGCGCTGGTGCGCGCCTCCTCCAGGTGGGGTGAGGCGCTCATGGCCACCAGCTTGCGGACCTTCTCCGCTGCCCGATCCGCCGCTGCGCTGTCGACCATGCCCTGTTCGCCAGCCGGATCAGCTTAGCGAGCCTGTGCCAGCATGAATAAGCTGATTCGACATGCCGAGGTTCCCATGCCCTCGATGATGACCCCGCTCTCCGTGCAGTTCACGCTTGAGCAGCGGGACTGGCTGGATGCGCGCACCCGCGGCGGTGTGCTCTCGCGTTCCTCGGTGATCCGCCTGATCGTGGCCGAGGCCATGGAACGCGACGAGCTGGCCAGCAGCCCCCGTAAGCGTCAGGGACAACATGGCCAACGCTGAAGCGGCCACCAGTCCCACTCAGGCCTGCATCGACCGCGCTGCCGCCCAGCAGTTCCTCTCCCTGCTGGGCAAGGACCCTGCCAGCGCCCGGCTGCGTGCCTTCCCCCACCGCGCCAACCCCGCCAAGGCGGTGATCGGTGCCCGCAAAGGGCCCTTCGATCTGGCGGTGGCGGAGCAGTGGCAGCGGGAAGGTCGCGGCATCTACCTGGTGATCAACGACGGCGGTGACCGCAAGAGCGAGATCACGGCCTGCCGGGCGTTCTTTGTGGAATGGGACGACCGGCCGATCGCCTGGCAGCTGAACGCCTGGCGGGAGCTGGGGCTGCCGGAGCCCTCGCTGATCGTGCTCAGCGGCGGCAAGTCGGCCCACTGCTACTGGCTGCTGGAGCAGCCCATCCCGCCGCAGGAGTGGGCGCCACTGCAGGCCGAGCTGATCGCCTATGCCGGCGGCGATCCCCACTGCAAGGACGCCTCACGGGTGATGCGGCTGCCGGGCTGCTGGTACGTGGATGCCGGCGGGCAGCCCACCGCCCTGGTGGAGCTGGTGCACGTGAGCGCTCAGCGCTACTCGCCGGAGGACATCGCCCTGGCGCTGCTGCCCGATGAGTTTGCTGAACCCGCTGCAGGCACCGCACCGCAACAGGAGATTGCCCTGGAGCAGCCCTGCGAGGTTCCAGGCACTGGGATTCCACTGCCCGAGCTGGGAGACGAGGACTTCGGGCCGCCGCGGCCGCTGGAGCAGATCCGCAGCGCCCTGGCCGCCATCCCCAGGCGCGTGGCCGGCAGCAACACCTACGCCGACTACCGCAACATCCTCTGGGGTTTGATTCAGGCCTGCGAGCAGGCCGGCCACGACCGCGAGCTGGCGATCGCCTTGATGGAGGCCCACAGCCCCTCGGCCAGCTGCGGCTGGGACATCCGCCAGGTGGCCAGCTCCGGCGGTGAGCAGATCAGTGCCGCCACCTTCTGGTTCCATGCGCGTCAGCACGGCTGGTTGCCACCGGAGCCGCCTCACACCCCCAGGCCTCCTGGGGCGCAAGCCACAGGCAGCCGCCGACCCCAGGGCGAGACCGGCGGGCGCCATCCCGGCGGCAAGGGGCCTGGCTCTGGCGCAGGCCCGCAGCGCTTCTCGCCACGGCCCGACACCCGGGTGCGCTGGGGAAAGGTGCACCTACCGATTAACCGCCGCCTGAACGCCTTGGAGCACTGCATCCGATCCCTGGTGGGCCGCGAGCGCAACAGCCTGCGCCGCTCGGCCCGCGTGCGCGAGGCCCATTCAGCCCTGCAACTCAAGACCGCCCTGCGCCTGCAGGAGATCGGTCAGCTGATCCTCGAGGCCCACGACCAGCGCAACGGCAACCGCTTCCGCGGTCTCGATCTGGCCGAGCGCCTGGCGATGCCGCAACCGGTGGTGGCCTGGGAGATCCCCGGCTGCATTCCCCGCCGCGACCTCTCGATCGTGGGCGGCCGGGCCAAGGTGGGCAAGACGCGGCTGGTGCATGCCCTGGCCCGCTGCCTGCTCTGCGCCGAGGACTTCCTGGGCTTCGGGGCGCCGGAGGAACCGCGGCCAGTGATCCTGGTGACCGATGACCAGGGCGACGGCGACACCGCCCAGATGCTGCAGCAACTCGGGATCTGGGATCACCCGTTGCTGCTCTGGTCGCGCCGCTTCCGGGCCACGGAGGCCAACCTCGATGCCCTGCTGGCCTGCCTGGCCTCACACCCCGGGGCAGTGGTGATCCTCGATTCGCTGCGCTCGATCACCCGCAGCTGCTGCTTCGGCGAGAACGATCCGGAGATGGGGTCGCTGATCTACGACCTCAAGCACCAGATCACCGATGCCGGCGGCACGCTGCTGCTGATCCACCACTGCAACAAGGCCAACGACACCACCGGCACCGAGGCCCTATCGGGCCACAACGCCATCGCCGGGGCCGCCAACACGATCCTGACCCTGCACTACCTGGCCAAGGGCAACCGGCTGATCAAGGATTCACCCCAGCGCCGCCTGGTGCGCGAGGCCCGCTCCGGCGCACCCGCGGATCTGGTGGTGGCGATCAACGGCAACACCGGTTCCTTTGCCCGGCTGGGCACCTACGACGACCTGCAGGAGCAGCAGGAGCAGGAGAGCGATCTCGATCGCGCCGCCCAGCGGGTGCGCAAGGCCAGCGAGAAGCAGAAGGAGGCCCTGCGTTATCTCCAGGCGCTGCACACCAACGGTCTGGCCGGGGTGGGCCTGCTGGAGCTTCTGCAGGCCATTGACCTGGCGCCGACGGAAGCACGGCTGATGAGAGATCTCGAAGCAGAGGCCCTGAGCGCCTACAAGACCCTCGGACGGTTTCTTGGGAAGCTTGACGGCCTGGTGACAACCACCCGCGTCTCAACCGGCTCTCAGAGCTACTACCTGCGCTATGGCCTCAGCGCAGCCGGTGCGGAATGGCTGGCACGTGAGTTCGAACTTTAGGGATGGAAACTTCAGATTCTTGTGGAGCCCTTCCAGGGCAGGCGTTCTGGCGCTTCATGGCCGATGGAAACAACCTGGAAACTTGGGATTCTTTGAGGTCCTGCCTGCCCCGCAGTGGCGCTGTTGCCCTGTTTCTCCAGCGCACAAGAGGGCTGGAAACTTCGGAAACTTTGAAACCCTTTCCAGTGCAGGCGTTCTCAAGCACGGTGGCGGGCGGAAACAACCTGGAAACAGGTAAAACCCCTGCGGCGCAGCGGTTTCACAAGAATCACAAAGTTTCACTCGTCCTGGATCCTCTCAGATCCATTGCGCCGCAACGGGTTCTAAAGAATCACAAGTTTTTAGTGCTTCACGTGAGGCTCTGGTGATGGTGCAACGCACGACCACCAGCCCACTCACCATCTCGGCCGGCACCTGGCTCAGGCCGATCCCAGGCCTGCGTCGCACGGATCCGGAACACCGCTACTGGCTGGGGGAGCACCTGTTCGCCGTGTCCGTCACCGGCGTGGTCGGCTCAGCCAAGAGCGACTGGGCGATGGCCCGCATCGAGGCCACCCGCCATCTCTGGGAGCCGCGGGGCCACACCGTGCACCTGGCGCTGGAGGCCCTGCTCAAGGCGCGCTTCCATCCCCTGCTGGAGGTCCGCCACCAGGCAAGCCGGCAGTTGGAGAACCTGCGCTCGGGCGACTACCGGGACTGGATCGAGCCGCTGCTGGCCCACCCCCACTGGCGCCAGGTGACGGTGATCGCTTCCGAGCGCCCCACCTGCTGCCTGGTCCGCAACCTGGCCGGCACCTACGACACCGGCTACATCCAGCACGCCGGCGGCCTGCGAGTGCTCGCCGACCTCAAGACCCTCTCGCGGCCCGGCTCGGGCAGCTACTGCACCCGCGCCCAACTCGGGGGCTACATGGCACTGGAAGCCGCCTGGGGCGTGCACTACGACGCCGGCCAGACGATCTGGGCCCGGCCGGGGGAGACCCGCTTCTCGCCCCTGTATTCCCGCGAGGAATGCCTGGCGGCCTGGGCAGCGGCGTGGGCGGGCTACGTGAGCAGGTTCCGGCCGTGGTGATGCGCTGTCCGAACTCATGTATTCGGACTATCGAGCCGCTATGGTTTGTTGCAGGTCGCTTGCCTGCGCCTCTCCCCTCCTTCGCTGGCTCTGCTGATGGCTGTCACCACCGCCAGTTCTGCTCCTCTGGTCGGCGCCGCCCTCGACGCGCTGCTCGATCGCATCACGGTCCTCAAGCTTCAGCAAAAAAGCATCGAAGCCGAGCTCTCCCCGCTGCTGGAGCAACTCAGCGGGGCCCTGGAGGCCGGAGAGCTGGATGCATCCTTCTCCCACAACGGCTGCAGCTTCTGCTGGTCGGCCGGGCGCACCAGCTACGCCTACCCCGAGCCGCTGCAACAGCAGGAGCAGGCCCTCAAGGAGGCCCAGCGGCTGGCGGTCGCCACCGGTGCCGCCATGGAGAAGCACGGCAAGGCGTTCTGGACGATCAAGCCGGGCCGGAGCTGAACGATGGCCAATCCCCAGAAGCGCAAGGGGGATGCGGCCGAGCGGGAAGCGGCCCAGCTGCTGAGCGATCTGCTGGGCCTGGTGGTGCGCCGCAAGCTCGGCGCCGGCCGCACCACCACGGCCGGCGGTGACACCGGCGACCTCGATGGCGTACCGGCCCATGTGATTCAGGTGGCCAGCTGGGCCAACACCGCCGCCGCGGCCCGCCTCAAGCCAGACGAGGCCGCCCTGCAGGCCGAGCACGCCGCTGCGGGATTCGCGGCGACCTTGGTGCGCTTCCGCGGCGGCACCTGGCGGGTGGTGCTCACCCCCGAGCAGTGGGCCGCCTACGTGCGGCTGATCCTGAGGCAGTCCCCCCAGGGGACGGCGCTCCCTGATCTGCCGCCCAGTAGTGGAGGTGGAGCATGAGCCCCGAGCAGCCACCGACAGCGGGCGCTTGCTCAGAGGCGGGCACTGAGTCGCTGGAGGAGCTGCGTGCTGCCCCGACCCAGCAGGACGACGACGGCAACCCGATCTGGCCGGCCGCCGACCCCAGCAGGCCGGTGGGGAAGGGCAACCCGCCGCGGGGCCGCCGCAGCCAGAGCCACAAGCCCCGGGCCACCCACATGGAGGTGGAGACGCGCATCGCTGAGGCGCAGCTGTGGATCGCCCAGCGGCTGCCGTTGGCACAGATCAGGGAAAAAGCAGCCCAGAACTGGGGAATCACCAACATCAAAACGATCAGCCGTTATCTGGCGCTGGCTCGGCAGCGCATGGTGGAGGAGCTAATCACCGATCGGCGCCGCCACCAGGCTGAGCAGATCTTTGCCCTGAACGATTGCGCCCGCCGGGCGATGGACGCCGAGCAGTTCAACGCGGCGGTAGGCGCCTTCCGGGTGATTGCTGAAATCGGTGGCCTGCTGCGGGCACCGATCAAGCCGCCGGAGCCACGGGCATGACAGCGAGCACCACCACCACCGCGATGCCAGCACCGGTGCTGACGTCACCGGCCCCTGCAGAAGGCGGCCTGCTGCTGAGCGAGCTCGACCCCTGGGGCGACGGCGGCCTGCTGCACCTCCCCACGGCCACTGCTGCCGAGCCTTCGGAACCCCAGAGCCTGCGCAGCTTCATCGCTGAGGCCTACCCCCGCTACGGGTTTCACCGCTGGGCTGAGGTGCTGATCGACCTGCTCCAGCAGGTGGCCGATGGCCAGCTGAGCCGGCTGATCGTCACCTGTCCGCCCCGGCTGGGGAAATCGCTGCTGGTGTCGAAGCTCTTCCCGGCCTACTTCCTGCAGCGCTACCCCCATCTGTTTGCGGCGATCGCCTCCTATTCGGCTGAGCTGGCCTATGCCCACTCCCGCGAGGCGCGGCACTTCTACCGGGTGACCGGCCACCTGCTGGCCCGCGATTCGGCGGCGGTGGGCAACTGGCTCACCCGCCAGCGGGGCGGCTGTATCGCTGCCGGTGTGGATGGCCCGTTCACGGGCAAGGGCTACAGCCTGGGGATCATCGACGACCCCTACAAGGGTCCGGGCGATGCCGCATCCCCGGCGCTGCGGCAGAAGCTGATCGACTGGCTGCGCTCGGTGTGGCTGACCCGTGCCGAACCGGCCTCAGTGCTCGGCCCGGACGGCAGGGAGCAACCGAACCTTTCGGCCCAGGTGGTTGTGCTGACCCGCTGGGACCACCAGGACGTGATCGGCTGGCTGCTGGAGCAGGAGCTGGGGGAGGCGCCGCAGCACTGGACCGTGCTGGACCTGCCGGCCATCGCTGAGGAGCCAACCGAGCGGGCCAAGCTGCCGCCCACCTGCACCCTGATCCCCGACTGGCGCCACCCGGGTGAGGCGTTGTGCCCGGAGCGCTTCCCCCTGTCGGAACTGCTCAAGATCCGCGCCCGACTTGGCGCCTACTGGTGGGCCGCGCTCTATCAGCAGCGGCCCAGCCCGGCGTCTGGGTCCATCTTCCTGAGGCAGTGGATCCGGCCGCCCTTCCCCCGCGAGGAAGCAGGAGCGGCCGCTGGCCGGCAGCGGCAGTACGCGCTGCTGGCGCTCTCCTGTGACCTGAGCTTCAAGGGGGAGGCGGAGAGCGACTACTGCGGCTTCTGCCTGGCCGGCCTGCTGGCGCCGCCGGCCCGCGGGGTCATCCCCCGATCGGGTGAATCTCAGGGCCCATCAGGGCCAAAGGAGCTGGAGATCGAGGTGCTCTGGGCCGCCCGGCACCGCTTTGGCCTGCCGGAGGTGATCCGTTTCCTGCTGGGCTGCCTGGAGGCGCTGGAGCAGCAGGGCCTGCGCCCGAATGCCGTGCTGATCGAGGACGCTGCCAACGGTCCGGCGGTGCTGCAGACGCTGCGTCGCCGCGTGCCGGGGATGCTGCCGATCACCGCCCGCGGCAGCAAGGAAACCCGCGCCCATGCCGTCGCCCCCCTGGTGGAAGCCGGTCAAATTCGTTTCCACCACCGTGCCCAGCCGCTGGTGGAAGAAGCGATCCGCTTCCCCAAGGGCAGCAAGGACCTGGTGGATGCCTTCTGCCATGGCGCCCTCTGGCTAGAAGGCCGCTACTGGAAGGCCCAGGGCATCCAGCCGGTGGTGACGCCACTGCTGGTGAGCCGGTGAGGGGGCCGATGGTGTCCGCGGTGCGGGAAGGTCCCAGTCCCTCCCCGCTGGCGAACGCAGGGGCTGCTGAGCCGGCAGCAGCTGTGGTCCAGCTGGTCCTGCCGATCACCGTGGTGCTGGTGGGCGATACCACCGGGGTGGAGCGGATGCTGCAGCAACGGCGCTACCGCAGGCCGGCGTGCCACGCCCGAGCGCAGCAGCTGGAGATCAACCTCCACGCTCCAGTGCGTCACCCGCCCAGAGCCCAGGGTCAGCGGCCTCCGCGGCGCAGGCCCCGGCGAGAACGGCCGGTGCAGCCCCATGCCGCTGCTGATGCCCTGGCGCTGGAGCACATTGATATGGCGGAGAAGATCGCCGGGAACTTCGCTCGGCGCACCGTTCATCCCAAGGAGGACCTGCTGCAGCTGGCGATGATCGGGCTGATCAAGGCAGCGCGGCGCTATGACCCCTCACGAGGCCCATTCCGTCCCTACGGGCGCACCTATGCCAATGGGGAGATTACACACTTCTTGCGAGACAACGGCTTCCTGCTGAAGGTGCCTCCCACCTGGCGGGAGCTTCACGCGCGTGGGCAGCGATTGCTGACCTCAGGGGTGGGAGTGATGGAGATGCTGCAGCGATTGGAGATCAGTCGCGAGCAGTGGATGCAGATTGTTGATGCATGCTCAGTGAGGGTGGTGGCTTTCCTTGCTGAGTGAAACGCTGCAATTCAGCGGCCACATGACAGCACAGTGGACACTCTCTCCGGCTGCATGTGGTTGTTGCGCGCCCAATTCATAGCTCGATCCCGAACTTGCGAACACGAAGCGCATTGATTGCGCTTTCTTTGCCAATTCTTGTCAATGCTTTTACTGCATTCTCCGCGATCTGCTTCTGCCGTTCATTGGCGTTCGAAAACCGGCCAAATCTAAGGCAAGCATTGACCATTTCAGTTAGGTGATCACCCGACTCAGTCTTAAACAGCTCGTAGTATTCATCGACGGTGGTCTCTGCAAGCACGATCTCATCCTGATGGCTCCACCCGTTTGAGTCAGAGAGACGCATCAAGACTTGCTTCGGTGACTCACGAATTGAAGCGCCCTCATATGCCTTGTCAAAAGCATCTCGAACCTTCTTGTCGGTGATCTCTCCAGCCAATGGATAGCCACTAAGATTGAATATCTCGGACTCGGAGGCTCGAGCCTTGATAAAGGATTCAATCAGTTCCTCGGCTTTCTCGTCTTCACCGAGCTCTCGAAACAATTGGACTGTGCCGTTCAAATTGAGCGGCGTGATGTATTTTGCATTGACCTTGAAGCTTTCATGCAGTGCTGATATGACATTGTCTTGATTGTTGTCGAAGCTATCGTGATATGTGCGCCAGGCATCCGTAAATGAACCGGTAGCTTTTGCTGCAACTATCTGCAAGTTTTTCTCCTCGGCAGCCTTGTCAAAATCCGCATCCACGATGTACCCAGTCTTGACGGCTCTAGCAAGAATCTCGTCCAACTCATCTGTAACCTGATATCCATAGTTCTGGAGCTTAGAGTGCCAGGCCTTCTTATCGTCTGAAATGTTTTCTTTTTCGCCGAGTCCAAATAATGCATAGCCAATCTTCTGGACATAGTCTAGCGGTGGTATGCTTGGATCACCTGCTCGGTAATGGCACCACCCATATAGAACCAGAGAATGGACGATCTGTCGTACTACTTCAGGCTCTAGATTATTCAGCTTGTGCTTAACCAGCCGCACCAGGCGCTCAATCTTTTTTAGTGTTCTGATGTTTGTAATATTAAGTTTTTGACTTAACTCTCCTATGGACTGATAGAGGGGCTCAGCGCTATCGAAGGCAATTTCCGCGCATTCTTCGGCAGTGGGATCAAATAGCAGTTCAACATCTACGACTTTTTCCCTGTACTTTTCAAAATCCTCTAGGCCGTCTTCTCCATCATTAAGCAGGAAAACTATTTTGCAGTTTCGCTGCTCCTTTAGCAAGGAGACTAAGCCTAGTACATCGCGGGCCGACAGTGATTCGCTACGTCTTTCTAAATCATCGAGGCATATAAGGGTGTCGCGGACAGAGAAAAAAGATACCGCCTCAAGAGCGGGCGATACGGATTTCATATAAGGGGTCGAAATCGCGAGCCTCCAAGCCTTGCGGCCAAGCGAAAACGAAAGCTGTGCAGCGTTATCTTGAAAGGTGGCGAGCGTCGGCTGCTTACCGATTAGCTGACGATCAATGGACTGTTCAAAGAGCGAGAACTTCAGCTCGGCTAGCGAGCTGATTCCAAAAAGGGACAGATACGCATAGCGTTGTCGGCAAATCGGACCACTTCGATTGGCTTCTTCGAGGATTCGATTCCAGCTAAAGGTCTTCCCGACGCCCCATTTCCCTCTCAGCGCGAGCACCTCTGCGTCGGCTTCCGCCAAAAAACGGTTTAGTTCTTTTCGGACGAGTGATAGAGTCATCTTGGTGATTTTGTGAGAACATAATGCTCAATGGGAGTACCCTGGCTAAGAAATGGCTCGGCCCTTCGTGACCCACATTGGAAGTCGAAGTTCCATAGGTGTATAGCCGTGCTGCATGGAGGCCAATCCTGGGCATAGTGATCTCATTGGTCCTGGATTTTTCAGCGGCCCCACATAAGTACCCCGGCCACGTGGTCTGGTCGACCTACTTGCCCTGATGCTCTGACCAGAACAATGCAGGTCCAGTAGAGCCCGTCCTGCCGCCCACCGCTACCTCTGGCAATGGCTCTGACCCCACCAGCAGCCCGTGCCCATCATCCGCCGCCGTAGGACAACCACCACCAGGAGCCCCGCTTCCCCATCAGGGCCCCAGCTCCAAGCCCCTGCTGAGCCCCCCTGGCTGGAGCACCCCACCCTCTCGGGCCTGAGGGACCGTCTCCAGCTGGTCTACGACTGCTGGACCCTGCTGGAGCTCCCAGACGGCACCAGCCGCCGGCCGTTGTACCTGCCCAGAGGCATCGAGGAGCCCGAGTCTTGCTACCTCAAGCGACTGGAAGCAGCCCGCCCCACCGGTTTCTACCGCGATGCCCTGCGTACCTACGCCGGAATGCTGTCGCGCCTGAGCTGGCACGAGCTGCCCGATTCGCTCAGCCGCGTGGCCACCGATGTGGATGGCCAGGGCACGGACCTGGCGGTGTTCCTGTTCCTGGCCGACCTGCTCGCCCTGCGGGATGGTGGCTGCCTGATCCTGCAGCTGCCGCCCCAGCACCGCTGGCCCTCAGAAGGGGACCGGCTGGAAGCCCTTGCCAAGGGTGACCGGCTCTCCCTGCCGCGGCTGCAGCTGGTGCCCCGGGGCGACCTGCTCAACTGGCGCCTGCCAACCGATGGCACCACCGGCGCTCCGGCGTCTGGACCGGTCGAGATTGTCTGGCGTGAGCCACGCCGGCAGGCCCTGCCGCCCCGCTACTCCAGCGGCAATGCGGCGGTGCCCACGGTGGTGCTCGACGCCCACGGCGGGCTGGTGCCCGATCCACAGGCCTGGATGTACCGCAGCCTGGCGGTGACGGATGACGGCCTGGTGCTGCGCAGCTGGCAGGCCATCCCCAACCCCGCTGCTGCCGATGGCTACGACGTGGTGCCGGTGGGTGAGCCGGAGCTGATGCCCCAGCGCTTTGACCTGCCGGCCCTCTGGTATTCGGTCGATGGCACCGCCTTCGGAGAGGGCGATCTGCCTCACCTGGGCCTGGCGCACCAGTACCTCAACCACTACCGCTGCCGCAGCGACTACGAGGACCTCCTCTCCCGTACCGCCCTGCCCGTGGGGGTTCGCACGGGCCTGGTCGATGCCTATGGCTTCCGCCGCAGCGATGGCGCCCTCAGTTCCGGTGCTGGTACCGCCGGCGCAGAAGGCCAGCGCCCCCAGCGCCTGGTGCTCTCCACTTCCTCCTTCATGGACCTGCCCGAGGGCGCCAAGTTCCAGTGGGTCGAGATCGAGGCGCGTTCGCTGGCTGAGCACCGGGCCTACCTGCAGCAGCTGGAAGAAGCCATGCGCCGCGACGCCCTGATCCCCTCGGGCGGCCATGGCCCGGCCCGTACCGAGTTGGAGATTTCGCTCACCGCCGGCCAGAGCTTTGCGGTGCTGCAGTCGCTGGCAGGCCAGAAGACCTCAATGCTCAGCACCCTGCTGCGCCAGTGGACCCGCCTCACCGGCGAGAGGCTGTCGGATGAACCAGCCTGCACGGTGGAGATCTGCCCGCTGGTGCCGCCGCAGCCAGCGCGCAAACCCAAGCCGTCGGTGCAGGAGTGGCTGGTGCTGCATGAGCGGGGGGTGATCGACGGGGCCGAGCTGCGCCAGCAGTTGGGGCTGGGCGAGCCCAACGGGGGCAGTGGCGGCTGAGTGAGCTGGCAAGGGAGGGCATGACCCAGTCCTCCTCTCCCACCTGCACCTGGCGCCACGGTGATGCCGAGGCCCTACGCATCGCCCTCTCCATCCCGGTCACCGCTGCAGCCCTGGCGGCCCTGAACCGGGAGATGGCCCAGCTGCAGACCCACTACCCAACAGGGGTGTGCACGGCCCAGGGCCATCTCGATGCCATCGCGGTGCTGAATGAGCAGCTGGCCGCACTGACGCCGGCGGAGGTGAACAGCCCGGTGCGCAGCCGGCGCAAGGGCGTGGCCGGCGGTGTTGTGCCCAACCCGCTGCCTCTGAGCAAGTTGGCGGTGGTGGAGTACGCCACCGAGCTGCTGCTGGAGGACAGCGAGAGCGAGTGGAACCCCGCGGGCCCGTCCCCGGCGATGGTGCTGAACCGGCAGCGCAGCCAGCACATCGGCCAGCTGGCTCTGCTGCTGCCGCGGCTGCAGAACTGGCGCCAGTGCAACCCCGACCCCTTCCGGGGATCCCTGGTGCGGGGTTGAGCGATGGAGCAACCCCTCTCGCCGCTCAACCAGGGCCTCAACCCCCTGCGGGGTGCGCCGCTGTGGGGTCAGCTGGTGTCTCTGCCTGCAGCCGCTCCGGCGATCGACAGCCGGCTGGCCCAGCCCGCTGCTGCGCCTCCCGGGGCTCTGCCCCTGTGGCTGGCGCTGCAGCCCTACGCCAACGCTCGCCTCTGCCTGTTTGAAGTGGACCGGCCCGAGAGCCGCAACCCCATTCCGATCCGCCGGCATGTGATCGACTGCTTCCTGGAGCAGAGCGGCATCGTCAGCGGCTACAACGACACCGCCCTCACCGACCCGGGCGATGTACTGCTGCGGGGCTACCTGTGCCGGGCGGCGATCCTGCCGGTGAGCACCAGCAACACCTTCGACTGGCTGGCGGCCGAGCTCGATTGGGCTACCCCAGGCTTCCGCGAGGAGGCGCCACTGCCCTGGGACCCAGCGCTGCTGGGCACTGTGCAGGCCCCCTGCCAGGGGGTGATGTGGCTCGGGGACCTGGCCCTGCTCCAGCCCGAGGGCGGACTGCCATCAGGAGGCCGGGCCCAGTTCGCCGGTTGCCAGGTGATGCACTTCGGGGCGGACTACGGCCCCGGTGGCATCGGCCTGCTTCTGCAGCCGCTGCTGGGAGAAGCGATCGAGCTGGTGCTCAGGCCCCACAGCGTGTTGGTGCTGCGGGACGGCGACACTTTGACCCTCATCGCCGAGCGCTACGGCACCACGGTGGCCACCCTGCGGCGGATCAACCCCCAGCTGGAGAACACCCAAACGATCACCGCCGCCGAGGGGGATTCGCTGGCGGTGCTGGCTGGCCGCCATGGCACCACCGAAACCAAGCTGCGCAGCCTGAACCCGGTGCTGCAGCAGAGCGAGACCTACATCAGCGCCGAAGGCGACACGCTCAGCAGCGTGGCGGCCGACCAGAACCTCAGCCTCTCCCTGCTGCGCCAGTTCAACCCGGAGCTGAGCAGCTGGCCCAGCGAGGAACCCCTGCCGGCAGGCACCACCCTGCTGCTGCCCATCTACCGCTCCACCACGCCCATCCAGGCGGGGATGCAGTTGCTGGTGCCTGGCTACATGCCCTCGACGCCGCTGCCGGCGGGGGAGTGGATCTACCTGCCAGCCCGGCGCTCTGCTCCCGTGCTGGATGAGCTGCCTGAGCAGGGCTTTTGAGGAGCTGGCAACAGGGAGAGCGAGCGCAGCCCGGACGGGGCGCCCGCAGCACCACAGCCGTGATGGGTGATGCCCTCCTCCTTCTTCTCCTCTGATTCCAGCAGCGCCAACAGCGGCACTGCTCCAGCCCCCCTGGCCCCGGCTGCTCCGTGGCGGAGCTACAGCCAGCACCAGCAACAACCCAACCAGGTCCCTGCTGGCTCTGCTCCACCTGCCGCTGACTCCGACCTGCTCGACAGCGACGGCGCTGCTGACGCGGGTCTGGATGCTGCCGACGGCGACGACACCCTCGATCTCTCCCTGCCACAGGACTCCAGCCCCAGCGACAACGACGACCCCCCTGCCGCTGCTCCCAGCAGTGCTGATCCCCTGCGGGCCGAACGGCGCCGCAGCAACCAGCTCGAAAAAGAGCTGCGCAAGGCCCGTGCCCAGCTGTCGCGCTTCTCGGAGATCAACCCGGACGAGTACGCCCGCTTGCAGGACGCCGAGCGCAAGCGCGAGGAGTTTGAACGCCAGGTGGGCGAGCGCGAACGCCAGCTCAATGAGGCCAACCTGCGCCGCGTGCGCAGCGTCGAAAAGGAACGGGATGAAGCCCGCTCCCAGGTGCAGAACCTGCGCAAGGAGCGCTTGATGGAGCGCCTGTTCTCCGAGGCCGAGGGCCGCGTTGGCGGCGATGAACGGGGGACGTTCTTTGACACCTTCGTGACGCTGTGCGGCGGTCACTTCCAGCTGGCGGAGGTGGATGGCCGCGAGCGGCTGCTGCCGGTGGACGGCAAGGGCCAACCCCTCACCGCTGATGGCGTGGCCCTCAGCGATGGCGACTACATGGAAGAGCTGCGCCGCCACCCGGTGTACAGCTTCCTGTTCCAGCAGCGCAGTGGCCTCTATTCAGCGGCGGTACCTGAGAGCGGTCACGAGCACGGGGGAGCTGTGAACCTGCAGACCCTGAGCACCGCCGAGCTCTACCTGGAGGCCGTCAAGGGCACCACCCCCCGGGCGGCTGCACCGCGGCGCTGATCAACCCGCCGGGAGGGAGCAATGGCCTGGTACCTGGTGTTCTGGCGCAACCGATCCACCGCCACGGTGGTGCCGGCCGCCAGTGCCAGCCAGGCCCGTTCCCGCGCCCAACGCAAACAGAAGCGGGGTTACGGGGCGATCGTGGCCGCCCGCCGCGCCAATCCAAACGACACTCGGCTGATTCGCCGGGGTGTCTGGGTACGCCGCCGCCGCGATGGCTCCAGCCCCCAGTTCGGCTCTGCTCGCTCCAAAGCCCGTGCCGGGCGGTATCGCAGCCGTTACCGGTACTGGCTGGGTGCTCACCGCCAACCCATCCCTTGAGCAGTCGGGCTAGTTGGAGTGAGTGGCGCCCAACGATCTGCAGGACGTTGGGCGGTACGCCGATCGGTCATAGCCGTGCAACGGAGCTGGCGTCGGCAATGCGGCTCCGCTTTGCTGTGCCTCAGCGCTTTACGCAACTCGCGCAAAGGATCAGGAAATCCATCGCCCCAATTCCAGCCTCAGCAGTGCTGGCCATTGCCCGCGGCTTGTGGCAGAGGAGTGACGGGAAGAAGGATCTGCGCCTCCAAAAACTTCTCAATTTCTCGGGCGTCTTCGAGTGTTAGGACTCGCTTTCGTTCGGGGTGGCTTTGTCGTCGTGATTGAGCGGCTTGCCATGCACCAAGAAGTCGCTGCCCACGTGCCATTCCCCAGGCAGAGAAGAACTCTCGCTCAATTGTCTGCTGCGTTGTGATTGCCTCATCGCGCCCAAGTTCTATGGCCGTTAGAACCGAGCGTGCGATCGAGTGCAATCTGCGATCCAGGCTGGCCAGAATTACGATCTTGCCAGTGGTGGCGATGTTGCGACAATCTTCCATCCAGGCATAGATCAAGGCGAGATCCCATGCTTGGTTGCGAATTCCTTTAAGAGCCTTGCCTCGATCTTGGCTGCGCAGTTGCTTGAACAAGCCGCCACGGCAGGAATTGGGCGCGAGATACCGATTGGCAAGAATTAACCCTGGCAAGAGGAAGCATAGATCTTCCTCCATCCAGCGGATTAACTCCAGCATCCTGGCCTCGGCGCCCATCTCACTCAGTTCCAGGGTAGCAATCTTCAGGCAAGCCGCATAACTTGCGCTCCACCAATTTAATCTTTTGGCATAATTGTCCTCCCTCGCGCTGTTTCCTTCCCAGTCGCCAAGTCGCTCTGCTTTGAAGCGATCAGCTCGACCCGTTGCCAGGTCGGCCCAGTGCTGCGGATGCGTATGGTCGATGCGATGAAACAGAGCTAACTGCTCCTCAGCATCTGCATGCGAGCAGCCAGATCCCAACTCATAGAGCGCCGTGTTTGGCTCCACCACGGCCTCCGTGATCTGCGCCAGCACCTGGATGCCGCAGGCCACCCGATGCTCTTCGCTCAACGGCTTACCTTGAACCACCTCCACTAGGCGGCTCAGCACATTGCGGTCGTAGCGGAAGCCGAAGCTCGTCTCCTCCAGCAACTGGTCATGCAGATAGGTCGCCGGGTCATATGCGTCCACTCCTACGCGCTCATACCCAGTAGTGAAAACATCCCGCTGCCTCAGCTGCGCCTGGATAACATCCAGGGCGGGGTTGTCCACCGGGAGCCAGACCAACGCTTGCATCAGGGGTTGGCTGGCTCAGGGGATGAGCTAATTCTGGCGGGGGCGGTCGTCTGACGTCAGTGGGCGCTTGGCCCCGCTTCCCTGGGGCGTAAGGAGTTGTGGCAGACGGTTGCATAGGCATGCAGCAGGGCCTCGGCCTGCTTCTCGATGCCGTCTGCTCGCTGTGCCTTCCCCAACTCTCGCGACTGATGGTTTGCTTGCCACTGATGTCCATGTTGGCCGGCTCAGCCTGTGAAGACCGGAAAGCCCGGCCACCAACCGGCAGCCGGGCCTGCGCCCCCAGGCTCAGCAGATCGAGACGGTGCAGCCGGGGGTGCCCTGCAGCTTGCGGGCAAAGGCGAATGCCTTCTCGGCAGGGATCAGCCGCATCTTCTTGACGGGCTTGCCGCGGCGGCCCAAGAACTCGACCTCACAGGGGGCAGTGCCGAGCTTCTGGACTCCGGGCTGATAGCGGTGAACCACAAGCAGGCGGACTTCGCAGACGGGGCCTTGGGGAGTGGCCATGGCTGGAATGGAGCGGAGAACACCGACCAGACGCCCCGCAGGCGCAGTGCTGGCCAGGGGCGAGCCCGGCGAGCCTCGCGTCAGCCCTGGCCAGCGCAAGCCGGAGGGGCATGCTGCGGAGGGGCTTCGCTCCGACCGGCCAGCCACGCCCCACCGGCCCTCATGCGGATTCGTGCTGAGCACCCACCGCGCCCGAGGACAGGCGCTGTTCTGCCAACCCTGGGATCAAGGCACAGGCAAGGGGGCCGCTGCTGCAGCCCCCAATCCATGGCGCTCAGGCCATCTGCAGCTTCTGCACAGACAGTGGCTGGCGCTGCAGCTCGAGCTCACAGCGCTGCATCAGCTCCTGCTCGGCCAAGAGCCGCTCATCCAGCTCATCGACCCGTGCCAGACACTGCTGGATCGCCGGAATCACCTCCTCCTCCAGCAGGGTGATCTCTTCTTCTCCATAGGGCTGCTCGATCCAGGTGCGGCGCAGCGGCAGCCCACGACGACGCAGCAGGATCTCCTCTACCGAGCGCAGCGTGGATTCGAGCAGCAGAAAGGGATCCTCTTCTGGCCTGCAGAACGGGGAGGTGGCAGCGGGGCTGCCTGCAGAGAGCGTTGCCATGACGATCGGCGCCAGGTATGGCGCAGCGACGGGACCGATCCCAGCGGAGGCCCGACCCCAGGAGGGCCTCAGACTGGAGAGGCCCGGAGCAAGCCCTCCTCCCGCTCCCAGGCGTTACCGGTCCATCCGCGTCAGCGCTGCCCCACCCAGAAGCGCCAGCAGCAACTTGAGGGTGGAATCAAAGCCGCCCTGCAGCTGCTCCAGCGTGCCGGGGCAGATCTGCCCGATCGATCGCCCCTCCAGCGCCCGCTGGCCGCAGACCCCAGCAGCCAGCGTATAGATCAGCAGCTGGGTGCCGATCACCACGGCCAGGATCTTGAACACAAACCGCTCGCGGTCAAACGGCGGCTTGGGCGGTCGGGCCAGTGGGCCTGAGTCCATCGCTGCTCTTCCCTCGCGATCAGGCCCCAGCCGGTGGCGGCACCAGAGCCGCCGTCACTTTTTTTCCTGGAACACCCCCAGATACACCGTGCCCTGGCGGTATAGGGGCAGCACCTTGTCGCGCAGATCGGCGTTGTGCAGGCGCACGCAACCGAGGGTGGGGTGCAGGGGCTGCTGCGCTGCCCAGGCCCCGGGCCAGCCGCAGGCCGATCCACCGCCGTGGAGCATGATCCCGGCCCGACCATGGGCCACCTCCTGGCCCTCCAGCTCCTCCATATCGAAGGAGTACCAGCCGTAGCCCATCGCGGTATCGGAGCAGGGCGGGTTTGGGTTCTGCTCGTAGTCGGCGTAGAGCTGGCCGAGCTTGTAGAGGCCTGGCGGGGTGTCAGTGCTGTTGTGGCTCCAGTCGGTGTCGGCGCCCTGGCCGCGGGCCAGGCAGGGGATCTTCCAGAGGAAGGCCCCGGTGTGGTCGTAGGCCTCCATGTCCTGGTCGCGGTCGTTGACCAGCAGGTAGGAATCCCCGGGCTGGACGGGAGCTGCCAACTCCGGGCCGGCCATCCCGGCTTCCTCTGAGCCGCGCGGATCGAGGCCGCCGCTGGGGACTGCTGGTGCCGGGGGCGCAGCGGGTTTCTGGCTGAAGGTGAGCGCCCAGGGGGCCTGCTCATCGAGGACGGCCTCGCTGCCGGGCAGGGCAGCGATCGCGGCATGGAGGGTCCAGACGCCGGAGACCTGCTGGGGTTCACCGCGAAAGGCTTCAAAGCGATCCTGAAACCGCTCGGGGGTCATGGGGCTGGCCATGGGCGTGGTGCTGCTGAGCCCTGTTGCCAGTGCTGACTTGGGGCCGCCGGCTGCGGGCACAAAGAGAGCGCCCCAGCCGCAGCCGGGGCCGCCCCCTCAGAAGGGCAGCTCGCTCTCGGGGCACCAGACCGGCACCGAAGCTGGCGTGGCCACCTGGCGCTCAAAGAGCAGATCAGCGCAGAGCCGCTCCAGCCGCTCCAGAGGAGCAGGGCGGTGGGCCGAGGCCTCTTCCCAGAGCAGCTCCAGGGTGCGGGAGCTCAGGAGCTGGAAGGCGCGGATCCGGGATGCGGAAGCCATGGCAGGCGTAGCGGAGACCCCGAAGCAGGCCGGGCGGGGTCAAGGGGCAGCCCCCTCTGCAATGCGGAGCGCAGCGCAGCCAACGCACCAGTCCGGCTGACTCGCGTCAGCCCTTGAGGCCGCCCGGACCATGAGGAGGGCTGCGCGTAGCCGATCCACCAGGAGCTGGGCCACCACGGTTCTGTCTCCTCGGTAGTTGGGGCGTGGGGACACCTGGCAACAGCTGCTGTTGTCACTGGGGCAAGGCCCCGGGAGCGTGCCCTTGGGCCTGACCTTGATCGAGGCGCAGAAATATGCCCGCCGCGCTGAACAGCTGGCGGTGCTCAAGACCTTTGCGGAGGGGGAGCTGCTGCGCCGCCTGCCCTTCCGCAACCTCGTGGGCGGCTCGCTGAGCTTTCCGGCTGAAACGAAACTCCCCCGCGTGGGCTTCCGGGCTGTGAACGAGGGCTACCGCCAGAGCTACGGGGTCATCAACTCCGATTCGGAGTTCGTGCACCTGTTCGGCGGTGATCTGGATGTGGACCGCTCGATCGTGGACCTGCAGGGCCCCGAGGCCCGCGCCGCCCAGACCGAGATGAAGGTTCGCTCGATGCGCCTCACCCTGGAGGCGGCGATCATCAACGGCGACGACACCTTTGACCCGCGGGCCTTCAACGGGTTGAGCAAGCGTCTGGTGCCGGGTGAGGACCAGACGATCGACAACGGCGGCGGCACCCTCAACCTGCTGGCGCTGGAGGCGCTCACCGACAGCGTGATCGGCTTCGGCGGCGACAAGGTGCTGATCGCCAGCAAGGCCGCCCGCCGTCAGATCAGCACCGCCTCCCGTCAGGCCGGTGGTGATCTGTATGAGGTGATCGACGGGCGGCACTACTTCGAGGGGATCGAGATCCTGCTGGTGGAGGAGGACGCCGAGGGCAACGCCGTGCTCGGCTACGACGAACCCGGAGACACCACCTCGATCTACTGCTGCGTGCTCGGGGATGCCGCCGTCTGCGGTCTGCAGGGCCCGTTCGAGGGGCGCTACGGCATCTCGGTGCGGGACTTCGGGGAGGTGCACGACGCGCCGGTGTTCCGCACGCGGGTGGATTGGTACGTGGGCTTTGCGGTGTGCAACCGCAAGGCCGCCGCCCGCCTGTTCAACGTGGCGCCCATGCCGCTGGTGCTGCCCTGAACGCGAGCCCAAGCCCAGGAGAACTGCCCAGAACCACGCATCCATTTCCCCCAGGAGCTCCATCCATGACCTCTCAAGCCACCCGGCTGCTCGACGCCCAGACGGTGCTCGTCGGCTGGATCAACCACTCCGCCACCGACTGCTACGAACACACCCGCAGCAGTGGTGATGTCGTGAACCTCGGCACCGATCTCGATGCCACCAGCTCCTTTGTGCTCGTCGCCTCCCACCCCGGCCACAGCGAGGCGGTGACGGTGACCCTGGAGCTGGCGCCGCTGCTGGCCGATGGCAACGCCGGCAGCTGGATCACCGCCGCGGCCGTCGCCATCCCCGCCGCTGGCGGCAAGGTGGAAGCGATCATCAGCGGCGCCGCACTACTGATCAACCCCGCTGACAGCGAGCTGATCACCCCGCCCTGCCTGCGACTGGCGCGGGCGACGGTGAGCCCTGGCACTCCGATGGGGATGACCGTGGCGCTCACCGCCAACCAAGGGCTGTGAGGTGAGCGCCATGGGCAACCCACTCGACACCCTCAACGTGGCGGCCGGAGCTGAGGCCCTGCCGCTGGAGCTGCTGCAGCCTCTCGACAGCAGCAACCCCGCATCCACGCCTGTTTGCCTATCGGGCCCGGAGCAGCGGCCACTGGTCACCCCCGATCCCGGTGTGATGGGCGGAGACGGCGACAGTTCCTGGCTGCCGCCCAGCCAGCTGCTGATCGGCAAGGACAGTGCGACCCGCTCGATCTGGCCGGTGCACCTGGCCGGCTGGCAGGCCCTGGGCTGGCAGTTGCTCAGCCCAGCCAGTGGCGGCGATGAGCCGGTCCCGGTGGACTCCGGGGACAACGCGCCGGAACCGGAGCTGGCGGATGCGCTGGACCTCGAGCCCGAGCAACCGGAAGCGCCGGAACCCGCCCCGGCAGCAGATGAGCCCGCCCCCACCGGTGAGCCGCTGGAGTCAGCGGCAACCACCACCAGCGACGGAGAAGCCCTGCTGGCCACTGAGGCCACCGACTTCCAGGCCATGACCAAGGCCCAGATCGTCGAGTTCTGCTCCACCGTTTACGGCGTGGAGCTCGATGGCGGCCAGACCAAGGCCGAACTGGTGGAGCAGGCCACGGCACTGGAGGCCCAGGCCAGCGGCAGCAGCACGGCCACCAGCGACGGCACGGGTGTCGCCAGCAGCGATCCTGCCGATCTGGCGGCCCTGGAGCTGGGGGATGCCCTGCTCTGATCCCAGCAGCCAGCGCAGCCTCAGCCAGCGCATTCCTGGCTGGGGCCTGGCAACAGCTCTGCAGCACTGCCCTGGCGCCGATGGCCACCCCCGATCCGGCCGTGCTGGCCGAGCTGACGGCCCGGTGCCGCAGCAACAGCCGGCCGCAGGGGGTGATCTTCCTGGGCCAGGCCCAGCTGCAGGACGGCGGCACCCCTGAACCACCCCCGTCCGGTGGGCTCAAGGCAGTGCACGCCCTGGCGCCGCTGGTGAGTGCCACCGACCGCAATGGGGTGGTGGTGATCGCACTGGATCTGCGCCTCCTCAGCCCCCTGCCGCCTTGATCGCCGGCGCCGGCTTCATCCCCCTTCCCTCTCACCGTTGATCCCGATGGCCACCAGCACCGAAACCCGAACTTCCCCCCGCGGCCTGCCCCAGCCCACGGACCTGCTGCTGGTGCAGCGCGGCAGCACGCCCTACCGGGCGACTGCTGATGAGGTCAAAGCGTTCATGCTCACCCCCGCCACAGCGGCGGCGATCGGGGCGATCAGACCCGGCACCAACCTCAGCGTGGATGCCGATGGCACCCTTCACGCCGCCATTCCCGGCGCACTGCACTACCGGGGTGCAATCGACCCCACCACCGCGGAGGCCCCGGCCGATGCCGCTGTTGGAGACGTGTATTTGGCCAGTGCCGGCGGTCCTGCCCTGGCGAGCTGGAGCGGCATCGCTGGCCAGGACATCGCCCAGGGGGATCTCCTGCTGTTTGACGGCAGCAACTGGAGTGCCAACGCTGCCCTGGGCCCCGATGGCGCCGGCGTGATCCGTATCCAGGTGGCTGCGCCACTGAGCGTTGATGAAAGCGATCCCGCCCAACCGCTGCTCAGCGTTGAGCCTGCCTCCACCACTGCTGCCGGCGTGCTGCGCCTAGCGGCTGCCGAGGACCTCATCGCCGGCACCGAGGGTGCCGCCGTCGATGCAGCAGCTCTCAAGGAAGCCATGGCCACCGCCCAGCCGGCCGGCGACTACATGCCGCTGGACCTGAGCACCCTTCCAGCTCTGCCCTGAGCGCAGCAGCAGATGACCCTCCAACCAGGCGACCTGCTGGCGATCACCCGCACCACCGGGCCCCAGGCCGGCTCCTATCAGCTGCCGGCAGTGGCATTGGCTGAGCTGCTGAACCCGCCGCCAGTGCTGGCTATTAGCGGTGTGCTCTGGTCAACTGTGCGCTCGGCGGCAGACAACAGCTGGCAGGCGATCTGCTGGTCGCCGGAGCTGGGGCTCTACGCCTGCGTAGCAGGGAGCGGCACGGGCAACCGGGTAATGACCTCAAGCGATGGCATCCGCTGGAGCCCCCAACCATCAGCAGCCGATCAGAACTGGGTGGCGCTCTGCTGGGCCAAAGAGCTGGGGCTGTTTGTCGCCGTCAGCGACAGCGGCCTTGGGAATCGGGTGATGACCTCACCGGATGGGCGCAGCTGGACCCTGCGCCAGACGCCAGCCAACAACAACTGGACCGCGATCTGCTGGTCGCCCGAGCTGAGCCTGCTCGTGGCAGTCGCCAGCAGTGGCACAGGCAACCGGGTAATGACCAGCAGCGATGGCATCGAGTGGACGGCAGGCGCAGCTGCTGCAGATCAGGAGTGGCGCTCGATCTGCTGGGCCCCACAGCTGGGGCTGCTGGTGGCGGTGAGCAGCACCGGAGGCAACCAGCGGGTGATGACCTCAAGCGATGGGCGCAACTGGACCCTGCGGACAGCGGCCACCACCAACAACTGGACGGCGATCTGCTGGGCAGCAGAGTTGGGTTTACTGGTGGCGCTGAGCAGCAGCGGCAAGGGCAACCGAGTAATGACCTCGCCGGATGGGATCAGCTGGAGCAGCCGCAGCTCAGCAGCCGACAACGCCTGGTCCTCCCTCTGCTGGGCGCCGGAGCGGGAGCTGTTGGTGGCGGTGAGTAGCAGCGGCACCGGCAACCGGATCATGACCAGCGGCGATGGCCTCAACTGGATGGTGCGCAGCTCCCCAGCTGATCTGGGTTGGCGCTCGCTGTGCTGGTCACCCCAGCGGCGTCAGCTTGTGGCTGTGAGCAACAGCGGCGCTGGCAACCGGGTGATGGTGAGCCCCTGAACCATGACCGACACCAAGGCACCCCTGCCAGTGATTGGCTCGCGTTGCTGGCGTGACCAGATCGGCTCAGAGGCCGGCGCCACGGTGCTCAGCCTTGCGGCTGAGACGCCCGAGGAGGATCCCATGGTGGAGCTGGCCTACGACGAGGGCGGCAGCGGTTGGTGGCCGCTCTCCACGTTGGTGTTCGAGCTGGCCTGAGTGAAGGAGCCTCAGCCCCCACCAGAGAGCTGCTGGCGGAGGGCCGCGATGGCCTTCTTCTGGGCTCGCTGCACCGACATGGCGCTGATCTCCAGCCGCTCAGCCGCAGCCCGCAGCGACAGGCCCTCCAGGACCGTGAGCCGGAGCGCTGTGGCCTGGGCGGCAGGCAGCTGCTCGACGAGCTGCTCCAGCGCCAGGCCACACATGGCCTCGCTCACGGCTTGCTCGGCTTCTGGAGCGGCCAGCTGATCGAGCAGGCAGGGCTCGCCATCAGAGCTGGCATCGAGGCTGAGGTGCCGCAGCGGGCAATGGCCCTGCTCATGCAGCCGGCGCGGCACGCGCACCAGCCGCACCCGATCGCGCAGGTGGTGCTGCAGGGCCCCTGTGATGCAGCGGCGCAGATAGGGCGCCGCCGGCTCGCCAGCTCTGCAGCGGGGAGCGGAGCGGACCAGGGCTTCACGGGCCACCTGGATCAGATCCTCCCGCTCCACCAGCGGGAAGAGGCGCCGGGCGGCGGCGGAAGCCAGGGCATCGGCGAGCGAGAGGTGCTCCAGCACCAGGGCATTGCGGGCACGCAGGGCAGAACTGCTGAGAGGCGTGGACTGCTGCTGGCGGCGGGAGGAGGAAGCGGGGGAAGCCACCTGAGGGACGGCAGAGAACCCCACCCCCAACGGCCGGCCGCAGCGCCGCGGCAAGGACGCCCCACAGGGGCGCCTGGCCCGATCCTTGACGCGGCGTGAGGACTGGCCGAGGGATGCGGTGGGTGTGCGCCGGCCCGGGGGCAATTCCCTCCCCCACTGCCGGTGCTGCAGGGAACTTCCAGGCCCAAGGACCGCCCAGTCGAACCGTCAGGCCGTTGCGGTGAGCCGCCTCACTGAGGAACCTGCGGTGTCCGCCCGCTCGCTGGAGAGGGAGGTGTCCGTTGCTCCAGGAAGCCCAAGCCCACGAATGATGCGGCGACACCCGAAAGCCGGAGGCGGAGTGCCTCCGGCCCCGGAGGCTCAGAGCACCCGGACCTCGGCCTGGGGACCGAGCACCCGCTGCTGATTGGCAGCCAGGATCAGGGCCTGCTCGCGGGGCACGTAGTGCGGCTGGGCGCTGATGTGCCCCTCACGATCGAGGAACAGCACCCGCAGCAGCTGGCCGGCGGCATCGAGGAGATGCACCGAGATGATGCGGATCGGGCAGGAGCGGCTGAGGGGAGTGGCGGCCATGGCTGGGCTGGCGAACGACACCGCCGTTGAGCTCCGGCGCCGCCAGCGCCGCGCAAGGGTCGCGCAGCGACTCGCGTCAGCCCTTGCGCGGTGCGCAAGCCGTGGCAGGCCGGGTGGCGTGATCGCCAGACCCCAGGGGCGTCGACCAGTTCCGCTAAGCCCTTTCCGCGAGTGGCATCAACCAGCCGGTTCATGGCGGATCACCCCCGAGAAGCCCATCACCACTGGCGGCTGATAGGGCCTGAGCTGCTGCGCCGTGGCCTCCAGGAAGGCGACCAGGATCGTGATCAGCAGGATGTAGTCCCGCAGGGCCGGCTCCAGCGAGCCGTGGGCTGAGGGTGGCTGGGCAGCCAGCACCGTCTCCAGGGGAGCCCAGAGGAGGTTGGTGCGGGCCTCGGCATAGATCTCGGCCAGACGGGCGCTGTGGGCAGGATCAGCCAGCGACGCCGATTCAGCGGAATGCGCAAAGGCATTGCGCAGCTTGCGCAGAGCAGAGAGAGCCCGCTCCACCGGGGCGTCGATCAGGCCCAGACGGCGAGCGAGGGCGACCTTGGCACCGAGAGAACCCAGAGGCCGATCCGGCAAGAACAACCCATCCCCCCGACTGGACGGAGGATCCATCAGGGCCTGAAGCAAATGCTCAAGGGCGGCATCGACCCGGGCGACACCCACCAACACCGCGCCCCGGCCGCGCTCTTCAAGCATCTGCAAGGCAATGGTGCGTGCAGCTTGAGACGCGGCTGCATCAGGTTCAGAGCGGGGCATGCTGGGCACACTTCAGGATTAGCCAGTAATGTCGAACTGAGATATTGACTGCATTGCAGCCAATAGCCGATAAATAGACATTGCGATGTCAATCAATAATGTCTTGCCAAGACTCGGAGCTCGCGGGATCAAAAAACACGTATCATCCTGAGTCTGTCAGGCTCCAGGCCAGGTAGCCAAGTAGGCTTATGTAGCGAAGGCTATTCTCGCGTGTTCCGTAAGCCGTCGTGAGCCCATGCACGATTGCATGCCGGCTAAAGTTGGGCTTTGAGTAATCACCCCGTCCCGCTACGGTCTCCCTAAAGGGAATGACCCCTTCAGTCGTAAAGTGAAATGCCAACGGCAAATATTCCCTCCATGTGATTTCGTGGCTATCAAAGTCTTTTCTTCTGAGGGATTCGAGGATTTCAGCGAAGCCGGGATTGTACTTAGAACGGAATTT
This sequence comes from Prochlorococcaceae cyanobacterium, assembly GCA_044235095.1. Classification (GTDB taxonomy): domain Bacteria; phylum Cyanobacteriota; class Cyanobacteriia; order PCC-6307; family Cyanobiaceae; genus NIES-981. The sequence goes on from JBIIIC010000004.1 coordinate 114,321, forward strand.
CTCAAACAAGGGTATCCCACGCCTTTCCCTGAATGCTCCATCGGCTTGTGCGATAAAAACAGGAATGGCCAATGAATAAAGGCCATTCTCATGTGCAGAGAATGCTTGGCCAAGAAGACCTGACCTTTCTGAAAAGCACCTGAGAACGTTGGCCTTAATCCCTTGGTATCTATTTTCGAAGTATTGAACTAGCGTGAGTTGAAACTCTTCAGAAGGATCTTCCTCTCCTTCTCCCTCCTGGTCACTATGATCACGCAGGACCGCAGCGGCTTCCCGGATGAATGACACGGGCATGTGAGGGTCAATAAACCAACCATGCAGAGCGAAAGCAAGAACATCAAGGAATTCCTCGTACGTCCTAAGCGCCTCGGGCTTGCGAATCAGCCTGAAAAGCTGCTCTGATGAAAGTCCATCAATATCAATCCCGTGCGCAGCCAGAATCTCAATACGTTTTCCAAGCATAATCAGGACTTTACGCGCTTCGGCGGCGGCCTTTTCGTTTTCGGCCAACCACTGCTTTGAAAAATCAGATATGAATACTGTAAGAGGATCATCCTCTGGGGCAGAACGAAGCTCTTTGCTTGTGTAGAGCTGTGCAATGCATAGGAGATCAGGCTCTGATAGATGAGCGCACTGCTCCTCAGACAAAAGAGCCTCAGATGGCCTGAACTGGCCTTCCCGAAGTTGTTCCGCAGGGAAGCAGATGAAGGGAGCCGCAGCACGTACAAAATCAACCTCTGAGATACGTCCTCCAAGAACCTTGTCTTGGAGCTTGGTTTTCATCTCAGATGAAGCATTAAAAGTAAGTGAGAAAAGTGCGAGTCGGCCAATTGATGACTCGATGAACCCCATCGGAGGCCAGCATGTCAGTCTGCGATGAATGTCTGGTTCCATGACTCAGGCCTGATCCATCAATAGATGTAAAGTCAGTTTCCAATTGACAAGAATCACACTTAACCCCCAAACAACCGATCCCACGCCTCCAGCACCAGCCGCTGTGTGCGGTACTCGCCAAAGGCTTTCACATCTTGCCTTTCGAGAACGTCAAAGTTATCAATTCCTCCGAGATCTTTGCTGGCAGACGCAGGCTTAAGGATGTAGCCAAGATCTTCTCTAGACATTCCATATTTATTGGCAAAGAATGCGTCTATTTCGGCTTTTGCTATAGAGGTGTCTGGAGTTGCATTTGGAACTCCATCGTCTAGGTAGCGAGCCCAAGGAAGCATCTTGGAAGATGTTGCTGTAGCCTGTCTAATCCGTTCAACCAAAAATGCTAGTTCAGTCTCTGTGTATCTATTAGGTCTTAAGACGGGGAGTTGTTCCATCATGAAAAAGTTTAAGTGAAGTCCAGATACCTTCTGCCGGACAAGATAGTCAAAAGGCAGTGATGCTAGATTTGCGGCCAATGCAGCAATCAAGGCTGGAGTGGTGTGAGGGTCTGGCAAGAGTAGGGACAGGCTATTTCCAGTCGCGCACCATGGGATAATTGAAGAAATCATGGTTCGAGCACTGGCCCTTGAATCAGTTACGTCTCTCCAGCACAGATACCATTTATGTGGCCAATTTAATTGCGCTGAGCGTTCTCGAAAGTCTTCTGTCCTTACCCAGTAGAAAGGCGCGACCTCGTAGCCAGGATTTAGTCTGGTGCTATCGATCCTGGGCAGAATATGGGCTCTCTTGGGAAAGCAGTCGGCGAAGTCACCTTGTCGATGATTTAAAATGCCGATCATTTTTGCTTCATAGAGAGGTGTCAACTCGGCATTCTCGTCCCCGAGCCAGGAAGAATGCCATTCCTGAAGCTCACTCTGGTTCTTAGGCGTTAAAAATAAATGGCTGTCATTGGTCATGTGATACATAGATGCCATGCGAATATTCCACGGATTTGACAATGACAAGTTGGTGACGCTCCGATCGACAAGCACGCCTGACTCTGAGTGGCACTTCAGAGATATTAAGGCATCTCGACGTGTTTGAAAAACAGGGTAAGTCCGAGTGTTTGGGTTTAGCACTGCCAGCTCATCTCTGGTTATTTCAATAATGCGGTTGCCATTGTGAATGTCTGCCACACTCTTTAGCTTAAATCCAACCCTAGGCATAGAATCTGAGTTCGTAGATGTACGCAGGGTCGTGAGTGCGAATCTGAGCATATGACCAGATCCTGCTCCGGAGAAAAAGCCTTCATTTTCGAATTCAAAAGCGCTTGCCAGTATTCCTCGCGAAAGGATATAATCGAGGAAATCGGCTGTTGTCTTTTCAGTGAGAAGGCCACTTGGCAGGATTAGCCCTGAAGCTCCTTTTGCTTCAATGAGATACGACGCCAACTCGGCAAATGCCGCATATGTATTGATATCACCTTTATTGCAGTACAGGTATCTGCCTGGAGATTGAATAAATGCAAGACTTCCTTCTGACTCCCGCTTCGCAATCTCAAAATCTCGGCTTAGCGATCGATCACTATCAGGAGCATCTGGGTGGCTGAGTGCATTTATCAGGCGTTCGCGAGCAGCCTTGTTAGGTGCCGTCGCGATCGCCTCAGAGCGCGCCGCGAAGAACTCCTTCTCCTGCAGCTTGATCCGCTCCCATGGTGGATTCCCAAGCACACAGTCAAAGCCCCCTTTCTCCATCACCTCGCCAAACCGCAGGTGCCAATGGAAGAAACGGAAGTCTCGTGCGGCCTGTTCCACCGCCACCTCCAGATCACCAGGGATCTCCTGGCCGCTCTGCAGTAGCAACAGGTGCTGGCTCGTGGGCACCTTGGGGTGGCTGTCTTTTGTCTTGGGTAGAAAAAAGACCGCGGTGTAGAGATCAGCCGCGAGAGTCTGGGGATCGCTTGAGCGATCCTGTTCCCAGGCTTCATAGGCCGCCTGTTTGGCTACGCCTTCCGCCAGGCTGGTTTCGGGCATTGCCTCGATCTCCTTGAGGCGTTGCTGGCTGCGGCTGATCGGTGGGCTCGCCTGCAGATTGAGCGTGCCTTGCAGGGTGCCCTTCTGCCCGGCCTTGCGGAAGCTGGCGTTCTCCTTCTTCAGGCTGCTGCACGTCGGCTTGTCGTCGCCGATGAGGGGTTTGTAGGCCCCATCGGGGATGCCCTGCTCCAACACCTTCGGATCGAACACGCCCACCAGCGAATCGCCGCATTGGATGTGGGCATCGAGGAAGCTGAGCGGCTTGCCAGGATCCACCGCCTCGATCCAGAGCGCCACCTTGCACAGCTCCACCGCCATCGGGTTCTTGTCGACCCCATAGATGCAGTGGGCCACCACCTCGCGCAGGCATTCCTGGCGCAGCTCCTCGCTGGGCTCCTCGTCGCCGGCGCGGATGCGGGCCAGCTCCAGGGCCAGGCGCCTTGCTGCCGCCAGAAGGAAATGGCCGCTGCCGCAGGCCGGATCGAGCACCCGGATCGCCAGCAACGCCGCCTCCTTCTCCTGTTGCGTGGTGGCCTTGCTGAGCCGATCAGCGATTACCGGCAAAAGGGCCGACACGATCAACAGCTGTACCAGCTGATCAGGTGTGTAGTAGCTGCCGGTGGTCTTGCGGTCGCTCCCCGCACCGCCCCCGTAGCTCAGCTGCCAGCTGCCGCCAGCGCGCTCCAGCTGGGGATGGAGCTCCAGCAGCCCCTCATACACACTGCCTAGCTCTTCGGTGTTGAGGTCGCGGTAGTTGACGCGGGTGAGCGTGTCGCCGGCCTGAAACCAGCCGATCGCCCGGATCGCCCGCAGCAGAAAGCGGTTGGCTAGTTCGCATTGTTCCAGCGCCCTGCACTGCGGCTCGGCGAACAGGCCCCCCAGGCCGGGCAGGCCCAGCGGTGAGCTGCTCTGGCGCAGTTGCAGGAACACCAGCTTCTGGGTCTGCCACAGATCGCCGTAGGGCCCCTCCGAAGCGCTGCGGCGGATCGCCAGCTCCCGCAACCGGCCCAGGCTGTAGCCCTCGCGGTAGATGCGGCGGCGCGGATCCTCCTGGCCCAGGGTTCGGGGGAACAGCAGGTCGCGGTCTTCCGCAGTGAAAAGGAAGAGGAAGCGATACACCAGCCGCAGCAGCTGGCGGTGCAGCTCCTGGCCGCTGAGGGCCCCACTCGCCAGCTGGTTGCGCAGCAGCTCGTTCTCGGGGTGCTGCAGCAGGCCATTGCCCAGGGCTTCGAGGGCCTGCTGCACGCCATTGCGCAGCTGCCCCAGCACCCGCTCACCCGCCTCCTGCGCCTGCTCCTTCCAGGTATCAAGCACGCAGCTGCCTGTTTGCGGATGGCGGAAGCGGCTGGCGTGCAGCAGCAGCCACAGCACGGCGAACTCATCGAACAACTCGCCCTCCACCAGCAGCTCCAGATCCACCGCCAGGTAGGCCGGCTTCACCAGCGAAGGGTTGTCGTGCAGCAGCCGCAGCCGATCGCCCGTGAGCAGCAGCCCCCAGTTGGCGTTGTCGTCGGCGTTGAGGCATTCCTGCAGGCAGCTGTGGGGGGAGCGCCGGCGCCCTTCCTGACCGAACTGGCTGCTGCCCTTGTCGAGCTGATCAGCCGCGATGCCCCGCACGATCAGGGGCACGGCGCCCTCAAACGCGCGGTGGGTGATCGGGAAATGGGCGTCGCCGTGTTGCCAGCCGTTGCAGGGCTGCAGATCCGGCCAGCCGAGCACCTCGCGCAGGAGGCGCATGGAGGCATGCAAACCGGTGACGCCTTGCGCTGCCCTCTCGCGTAGATCTTTGTATTCCTCCCAGATCTCCTTGAGCCGCACCCAGGCCGCGTCGATCCGCTCCCGCAGCCGTTCGCCCTTGGCCAGGCCGTAGTCGGCCTCCTTCTGCATCGGGGCCTGCAGACGCGCCACCTGCTCCAGCAGCGACCCCGGCAGGAGGCTGCCCTTGAGCTCGATCGCCTGGAAGCTGACGGTGGCGGTGGTGCGGGCCATGGCTCAAAGGGTGGGGGCAGGGAGCAGAACGATCAGGCCGATCACATCCACCGGCAGGCTGGGTTCACAACGGAAGCGCATCCGCAGCGATTCGCCGGAACGCAGCGAGGCCTCACGCACACGGCGGTGATCGTCTTCCGCCTGCTGGGCGCGCAGCTGGGCCAGTGCTGAGAGGGGAGGCTGCAGGGCATCGAGCTCCGCCAAAGCCTCTTGCAGCCATTGCTGGCGCTGCCCCGGGTCGATGTTGCCGCTGGCGGGTGCTTCCAAAAGCTCAAGGGCGGCGGTGCCCTCCAGCTGCTCCAGGCCATCACCGTTGACCCGGGCGGTGAGGCATTCCTCCACCAGCAGATCTGGCAGGGGCTCATAGCTCTTGCCAGTCCAGCGCTCCTGATGCAGCTGATGGCGCAGCCGCAACACCAGCACCTGAGTGCGCTTGGCCACCACCTTCGTGCGGATCACGGAGGCACGGGCCGCTAGTTCCGGCTCCAGGCCGCTGAGGGCACGCTCGGCCACGAAATCGGCCAGCTCCACCACCAGGGGATGGGAGCGGCTGAGCAGCTGGCTGCCTTCCCGGGCCGGGGAACGGAAACTCAGCCGCAGCTTGCCGCCGAGGTCGTGATTGCGCAGGCGCTCGTTCAGTGCCTGGCGGTTGTCCTCCAGGCGGGTGAGATCGAGCTCCCAGCCGCACGCAGCCGCATCGCCCTCACCTGCAACACCCCCTTGCGAGCCCCGTAGGGGCCCGATGGGTAGATTCAGACGTCGGCAGGCGTTGAGCACCAGGCGCTCCACCGCATCGGCGCTGCCGAGGGATTCGCGCGTGCGGATCCATTCGCGCAGGGCTTCCTCCGGTTTGAGGCTGCGCTGGGCAAAGATCGTGCGGGTGGCTTTGGCGTTCTCCTTGGCGCTCTGCCATTCGGCGTCGATCACGGCATCCAGGTCCGATCCGGAACCCCCGAAGCCAGGCAGGCCGAGGTTGAGGAACCCCTGAATCGCCTTGGCGGCCTTCCCGAAGATTCCGCCCAGAACCGCCTGGGTGATGGTGTTGGCGTTGCCGGGGATCGGCACACTCACCCCCAGCTCCTTGCGGATCGTTTTCTCCTTTTCAAGGATCACCGTCCGCACCCGCTCATCCACCGGGTTGGAGTCGCCGCCGTGCAGCATCAGCGCCCGTACGGCACTGCGGGCCTGGCCAAAACGATCCACCCGCCCTTCGCGTTGTTCGTGGCGGGTGGGATTCCAGCACAGGTCGTAGTGGATCACCGCATCGAAGATGTGCTGCAGGTCGATGCCTTCTGATAGGCAGTCGGTGGCCACCAGCACCGGCACCTTGCCGTTGGCCAGTTCGTTCTGCAGCTCGCGGATGCGCTCAACCCGCTCCTCGGGTGGCAGATCACCGGTGACGGCCATCACCACATGGGCTCGCTTCGGCAGTTCCTCCTCCAGTTGCTCCGCCAGGTAGTGGGCGGTGGGCCGGAAACGGCAGAAGATCACCGGCCGGAAGCCCTCCGCCAGCAGAGCCTTGAGCTCTTTGAGCAGCTGCTTGAGCTTGGGATCGTGGGCCTTGCCGCGCAGGCGATCGGAGCGCCCGATCAAATCCTTCAACAGCCCGGCATCAGCCGAGTCCGCCAGATCGGCCCCAGGGGCGGCTTCTTCTGCGCTGAACTCCTCTTCCGCACCGTCGAGCACGGCGAGCGTGGCCATGGCTTCGAGGTCATCGGCCAGCTCGTCATCGCTGGGGGCTGCGGCTGGATCAGCGCCGCTCTGGAGATTGAACAGCTTGGTGCGCAGGGAGGCCGAGGCGGCAGCGGGGCTGCTGCTCACACAGCGCAGCAACGCCAGAGCGGCCCACCAGCTCATCCGCTGGCGCAGCTTGCTCTCGCCAACGCTCCGCTCCACGAGTTCACGGGCATAGGCCAGCACGTCATCGAACAGACGCCCCCAGTCGCCACTGAGGGTGTAGGTGGCCTCGCGGGTTTCACGATCGGGGAAGTCGGCACCCTCGGTGCCCCATTCCTCTTTGAGATCGAGCCGGCGGCGCTGCACGAAATAGTTGCCCAGTTCATCGCGCAGGTCCTTGCGGCGCTGGCCCTCGGGCATTTCGCTGAGGCCCTCGAATTTCGGATCGAGCAGCCCGAGCAGGTTGTCGAACGCCTCCTTGTCGCCGCTGTGCGGTGTGGCGGTGAGCAGCACCAGGTGGCGCTGGGGATCAGCGGCCAGGCCCCGAAGCAGCTCATAGCGCTGCTGACGCCCGCCACCCTTGCGCGCAGCGCAGGTGTGGGCCTCATCGACGATCACGAACTCGCCGCAGCTGCGCAGGAAGCCCTCGCGGTTGCGGTCGCTCTTGATCCAATCCAGGCTCACCACCGTGAACGGAACCACGTCAAAGATCGACTTGCCGGCCGGCAGTCCCCGCTCCAGCTTCTGGGCGGTGCCGGGCCGCACCACCTCGGCCGCCAGGTTGAACTGGCGGATCATGTCGCTCTTCCACTTCTCACACAGGTGCGGCGGGCAGATCACCGTGACCTTGCGGATCTCGCCCCGATCCAGCAGTTCGCGGGCGATCAGCAGCGCCTCCACCGTCTTGCCGAGGCCCACCTCGTCGGCGATCAGCACCCGACTCACCTCCTGCTTGAGCGCCATCAGCAGCGGCACCAGCTGGTAAGGCCGAGGCTCCAGCGCCACGTTGCCGAGGCAGCGGAACGGTCCCGCACCGGCGCGTAGCTTGAGCAGCAGCGCATCGCGCAGCAGCAGCGCCGAGCTCTGGGAACCACTCAGGGCCGGATCCGGCAGGGCAAAGCTCGCCGGCTGCACCTGCTCACCCTCCAGCGGCCAGAACAGGGTGGCGATCGTCTGATCACCGCCGCCCAGGGGCCGCAGCCGCAGCACCTGGTCCTGCTTTTCCACGCGGCTCTGGGGCAGCGTCACCCACTCCCGTCCCCGCACCTTCACGATCGAGCCGGGGCTGGGGATGTCGGGCAGCGCTGGGGGCTGGCTGAGGGTGCTGGTCATGGCTGGGTCTCCTTGCCGAACAGCTGCTGGTGCTGCGCGAACACTGCATCAAGGGCTTCACCCAGATCCGGTCCTTGGGGTTCGGGGCCGGTGGCGGGGCCTCCTGACGGCTGTGGCGGCTGCGGAGGCGGACTGCTGGCACCACCCTTCCCTTCCCCGAACAGCCAGGCGTGCTCGCGGAACACCGCCGGCCATTCATCGCTGTGCTGGTCAAAGACCACCACGCGGATGCCGGCGTCCTTGAGGTCCCGGCGCTTCTGTTGGTCCAGCCGCTGCTGCAGGGGTTTCTGGTGGTGGGGGCCATCGATGAACACCAACGCCCCGGCCTCGCGGTAGGTGAAATCAGGCGTCACGAAGTGACCGCTCACCTCCTTCTGGGCGTCATCGGGCAGGTGATGTCCCAGCCGGAAGGCTGTCTCCAGCCAGAGGCGCTCCAGGCCGCTCTGGCAGAAGCCACGCAGCCGTTCCAGGCGTTCGCTGCGGCTGTCGGCACCGCCCTGGCCCACCAGCTCACCGCGGGCAAGATCCAGCAGGAACTGCTTGAGCTCAGGGATGCGGCGGTCGATCCGGTCGTGCTCCCGCTGGTTGTGATAGCCGAGCAGGCAGCGGTAGCAGCCAGCCTCACACTCCGGGTCGGCATCCTCCAGGGCGGCCTCGATCACCGGCAACGGATCGTTCAGCCGCCAATGGCATACCTCCAGGGCGGTGCGGCCCAGCTGCCGCAGCGCTGCGGGGCTCTCCACCAGGCGGCTCAGCACCCCGGCCCCACCCTCGGCGCTCTCATAGAGCAACAGGGCGCTGGCCTCCTCGTCGTTTGGCATCAGCTCAGCGGCGATCTCGCTGCCATCGAGCTGGAAGGCCACCTCGATCCCGCGCTTCAGGGCGTTCTTCAGGCTGAGTAGCTGCAGCGCCGTCCAGTTGCCGCTGGATGGCTGATTGGGGAACTGCAACAGCAGGGCGTTCTTACGGTCCTGCACGTAGGGCGTGATCTTCACGTAACCCACTTCGGCCGCATCGTCCTCTCCCTCGCCGGCGGTGGCGTTGCCAGCTTCCAGCTGTTTCTCTCCGCCCCAGCGTCCACTGATCGGGTGGATGGGGAAACCCATGTCGCTGCGGTTCTCCCGCCGCCGCCAGCCGAGGTTGATGCGGCTGATCGTGGTGGCCGGCGCATAGCTCAGCTCCAGCAGCGGCTGGCCGCCACTGCTCACCTGCGCCCGCGCCACCTTCACCACACCGTTCTCCTGCGGGAACTCATAGGTGGTGAGCAGCTCGTAGCCCAGCCGCTGCCGCTCCTCGTCGTCGGAGGTGATCCGCTCGGCACGCCGGGTATTCACCTGCTCGATCTGATACAGCCGAGGGACACGCACCGCTTTGCCTTTCGGTTCCTCCTGGAGCGGCGCACCGCAGTGGCGGCACAGCTCAACTTCATCAAGGGCCGAACCCAGGTGGGCATGGCCGCAGACGCCGCAGAGCAGGGCGTCCTGGGTGGCCAGGGTCACGGTCCCGGCGGCCACGGCGTTGTCCTGCAGGCCCAGGATCGCGCCCTTCACCTTGTAAGTGTTGCCCTCGTGATAGATCAGCGAATGGGGCCCGAACTCGCTGATGCCGACAAAGCGCGGCCGGGTGATGAACGTACCGCCACCCACCTGCTCACGGCTGCCGGGGATGTAGGCCATCAGCGGCAGGCGCGGGAAGTTGTAGCCCGGCATAAAGCCCTGGCTGGCCAGATAGCGGTAGGTGCTGAAGTCGTTGTTGTTGTTGCCGCTGCCTGGTTTGTCGGCCAGCAACAGCTGCTGCTGCAGCCGTGCTGCTCGCTGCCGCTGATCCGCCGCCTGCCGTTCACGCTCTGACAGGGCGTGGTTGGCCAAATCCTTCTGGGCCTGGGCGAACTGGCTGTCCACCGCCTCCAGCAGATCACGCCAACGGCGCAGCGCCGCGTCGAAATCGAGGGCCGCACCCCGGATCAGGGCATCCAGCCAGCTGCCGGTGAGCCAGGTGGGCGGACTGCTGCCCAACCAGTGGTTCTCGATCAGGTCGTCGACGATCGCCTGGCCATCGGCCTGGGCACTGCGGCAGGCGTCATCACTGGCGAGCGACTCGCGCAGATCCGCCACCAGCGGCCTTCCCTCGGCGGCGAGATCCACGAGCTCCTTCACCTTGCCTGGCAACCGCTGGCGCGTGGCCGCCAGCCACAGGGCCCGGAAGTGCGCTTTCAGCAGCTCCTCATTGGCCAGCTCCAGCGTGGGGGCGCTCACGGCACCGGCCACCATGCGGGTGGGGTCGGAGAAGAAGTATTGATCGTGCGGAGAAGTGGCGCCGCAGTAGCTCAATACCAGGGCTGGCTGACCGCTGCGCCCAGCCCGGCCACTGCGCTGGGCGTAATTGGCCGGCGTGGGCGGCACATTGCGCAGGTACACCGTGTTGAGCGAGGAGATGTCCACCCCCAGCTCCATGGTGGGGGAGCAATAGAGCAGCCGCAGGCGGGCATCACGGAACTGTTTTTCCCGCTGTTCCCGAACCCCGGCATCCACCTGAGCCGTGTGCTCTCGAGCTTCCAGGGTCTGAACGAATGGCCGGCCTTCGGCCTGGCCTGGGTCGGCAATCAGCGCAGCAAGATCCTCATAGAGGTTGCGGAAATAGGCATTCACGGGTCCGCGGCGGCCGCTGGATTCCAGTTGCTGGCGCAACCGCTCGTCGTAGGCGTCCTGCGCTGGAGCATCAGGATCCACAAGGTTCCAACGCAGGGCTGAGCTGTTCAAGCGCCAGCCCTGCAGCACCTCGCTCCTGCGCTTGCCGACCTTCACCTCCTTGGGCTTGACCAGCCCCCAGGCCGTGAGCATCGCCAGCAGATGACCGGTGATCTCCTGATAAAGGTCGTCCTTCCACTTCAGGCCGCGGTGCAACTCCTCCACCGACAGCCAGCGCTCCCGAGCCTTGAGCCAGCGCCCGAAGGCCCCACGCAGCGACAGACCCTCCAGTCGCTGCAGGCGCTGCTCCGCCGTGACCGGGTTCATCAACACAGTGCGGGCCAATTCGGGCTGCTCTTCCGCCCGGATGCCCCACACCTCCTCCAGGTCGAAACAGGCCTTACGGCGGCGCTCGAACTCCTCCAGTCCCAGGGCATCACAATCGATCGCCAACCGCTCGCGCATCTCCTCCAGCAAGCGGTGCAGGATCAGGAAGCGCTCCTCACTGCTGGCCTGGGCCAGGAGCGGATGGCGCTGCTGCCAATCGGCCTGGTCCTCGGCGCAGTTCACCAGCTCGGCGTAGTCAATCTCCAACAGCCGCAGCTGCTCGAGGTTGGGGTTCGTGAGCCGCCAGCCCTTGCGCAGATCCACCAGCAGCCGGTACTCCAGAACCCCCCGCAATGCCTTGCGGCGCTCCTGCTCCACGTTGGGTTTCACTCCCTTGGTGGCGATGAAGTCGTCGGCTGATAGCCGCAGCGCCTTCTCGGTGTCGAGCGCCAGAGTCTCCAGGCTCAGCTCATGCCCTGGCTTGCCGCGCAGCGCCGCCACCAGACCGGCCCGCAGCTGCAGAACCCGCACGAAGTCGTTGAAGTGACCCGCCTGCAGCGAGGCGTCCTGGCGGTTGTCGCTGAAGGCCAGGAGCTTGCGAGCGTTGTCGGGGATCTCCTGTTCGGGGAAGCTGAGCAGCTGGCGCAGCACCGCCAGGCTCAAGGTGGTGGTGGCCGAGCTGCGGCCCTCGGAATTCAGGCCGCAGAGCTTGCGGAACTCGCTGCCGCGCACGTTGTGTTCCACCCCACAGCTGGGGCAGAAGCGGAACTTCCCCTTGAGGAACCAGGCTGGGGTTCCGTCGCTGCTCGTGCCTCCATCGGCTTTGACCCGGCAGGGAACCGGTGCGAACTCCCGGTAGGTCTTCTTGAGCACCAGTTCCCCGTCCCGATCAGCCTCCAGCCAGCCATCGGGGAGCCTGGCCTTCTCCAGATCCTCCACCTCGTACGCAGCCTCTGCATCGGGCATCAGGTAGCCGTTGACTACATCCCGTTCCCGCAGGCTCGAATCATCGGAGAATTCGCGCGGCTCGAATCTCTCCGGCCTGCGGTTGTGCAGATGGGCCCAGACCGGGTGGAACTCCTGGCCGCAACTGCGGCAGAAGACCACCGGGTAAAGCAGTGCCTGGCGGCCGGCATTGGGTTGGTATTTCTGGCCCTTGAGGGTCAGGTAGCGCCGGCCAGGAGCCTCCAGGCTGGAATGCACATCACCGCCGGCCGAGACAAACTGGTGCAGGCGGAAGGCAAAGAAGCGGCGGTTTGGTCCCACCTCCACCTGATAGGCCGCCAGCAGAAACTGGCGTAGGCAGGTGAGCACTATCTCCCGCACGCGCTGCCCGTCTTCCGAATCGGGGTCTGCATCTGCAGCCAGACGCCCACTGGCCGTAGCGAGCTCCAGGGCGGCGTCCTGCAAGGTGCGGGGCCGGCAGCGCACCCACTTGCCGTCCGCGCGGCCATCCTCCCGTTCCAGTCCGAGCCGCAATTCCACCCAGCGGGCCAGGGGGTGGTGGCGCAGATCATCCGGCGACCATTCAGCAGTGGTTTCCGGTGAATAATCCGCATCGAGAGCAGAACTCAGTTCAGCGGCATCAGGCAGATCGCCAATGGTGAGGCGTTCCAGCGTCTCGGTGACGATGTTCTCCACCGGGATGCTGGTGCCGAACAACTTGCTCGCCACCTGGGCCACCGTGCCATTTCGCTCAGCTGCGGTGCCCTCCGAGGCCATCGTGGCGGAGGTGCCGATGCAGATCAGATCGGCATTCAGGCGCTGGCGCACTCGGCGCACCAACAGGGCCACATCAGCCCCCTGGCGGCCCCGGTAGGTGTGCAGTTCATCCAGCACCAGGAACTCCAGACCCTGGGCATCGCTGATCACCTTCTGATCCAGCGGATCCTGCCGGGTGAGGATGTACTCCAGCATCACGTAGTTCGTGAGCAGGATGTCGGGTGGATCATTCTTGATCTTTTCCCGTTCTTCCTCGCTTTCCTGCCCCGTGTAACGCGCAAAGGTGACACGGGGTCCATCGGGATAACCCCAGCCCAGGTATTTCTGCAGCTCCTCAATCTGGCTATTGCAGAGAGCATTCATCGGGTAGATGACAATCGCCCGGATCCGCTTGCTCCGGTCGCCGCGCTCGCGTTCCTCCAGCACCCGATTGATGATCGGGATCATGTAACCCAGCGACTTGCCGGAGCCCGTGCCGGAGATCACCACCAGGCTGCCGCCGGCGCGGGCGATCACGATCGCTTCCCGTTGGTGGCGGTGCAGCAGCAGCTCCACCCCGTCGCCACTGCCTTTATTGGACGCGTCCTTGCCCCAGCGGAAGATGCGGCTGCATTCCGGGTGCAGCAGTCCCTCCTCCACCAGAGACCCGATGCTGCCTCCCCCGACGAAGCTGGGGTTGAGCTGGATCAGAGGCGAGGGCCAGTACTCACCCGCCCCGTAGCGGCCATCCACAAAGTCCCGCAGATCAGGCGCCTTGATCTGCGTGAAGCTCCGGCTGAACTGCCCGTAGTCCTCGACGACCCGGTCGCGGAAGGAAAAAACGTCCATCAGCGGGCAGCCTCAAGAAGGTGGTGGTCCGCCTGCAGCGGCGGGACTGGCATGGGGGTGAGGGGACGCTGCGGCCAGTCTGCACCTAGCGGAAGCGAGGTGGCAGCACAACAGAAGCACTTGGAGCCGCGAGTCTTGGATCTATGCACGGAGCGCATAATTTCAGCCCTCCAGCTGTTGCGCGGCGCCGATCCGGCCCAGCTCCCGGGCGGTGTGGCGCAGCACCCCGTGCTCCTGCCAGTCGGCCGGCAGCGCCAGCCATACCGGACTGTGGGGTCGGGAAGCCTGGGGCCCGTGGCCAAAGGGCCAGCGCTGCAGGGAGGCCCAGGTGTCGGCCTCCCGATCGGCCACCACCAGAGCCAGGGCGCTGCCCTGGATTCGACCGATCCAGTCGTCTGGGGTCTGCAGGCTGTTGCCCCCGCTGCGCAGGGGCAGCCCCAGCTCCCGCAGGAGCCGCCGCAGGCCGGGCGCCACACCGCGATCGGGCACGAGCACCTCCGCCACCCGCCCCCCTGGGGCCGGCCTGCCGGGGGCAGCGCCCACCAGCACCGGCGCCTTGGGGCAGAACGCCAGGGCCAGGGGCAGCTGCCCCAGCGGCAGCAGCTCCAGCTCCTGGTGGTTCAATCCTTCCGCCTCCTCCAGCTCCAGACCTGAGATCAGGGCGCCATCGAGTACGCCCTGGCGCACCAGCTCCAGCCAGTTGGCCGCCGCCCGGAACCGCTGAGGGGTGGGCAGCAGCCAGGGGCAGCCCGCCAGCAGGGAGTGATGAAGCAGATCGCTGCCGATCCGGGCGACACCCGCGGCCAGGCGATGGGCGCGGCAACCCAGCCGCAGCAGGCGCATCGCGGCGGAGGTGCCGTAGCCGCAGCCCCAGAGCTGGCGGCGATCGCGCACCAGGCCGAAATCCTCCGAGAGGAGCCGGTAGCGGCGGCTGATGGTGGGCTGGCTGAGTTGCAGCAGCCGGCTGGTCTGCACGGTGGTGCCGCAGAGCTCCAGCAGATCGAGCAGGCGGATGTCGTGCAGGAGCTCCGGCAGGCGGTAGGGATGGGCCTGGGCCAGCGACGGGGGGCGCGGGGAAGCCATGGGACGGATGAGGCGCTGGGAGCAGCCTCAGCAGCGCGGGCCGTTTTTCTGCAGTTCTTCCTGCGAAATAGCAAAGCCATCTGGCAGATCCCAGTCCGGGCTTGAATCTTCATCTGCTCTTTCGCTTGTAGAGCCTTGCCGTGGCACGCCCCAGCGGCCACGCTGCGGGCATGACCAGCCCACCAGTTGCGCCCATGCCAGCGCCCCTGCGCTGCCACCTGCTGATCGGCCCGCCCGCCAGCGGCAAGACCACCCTGGCCGGTGTGCTCGCTGAACTCACCGGCGCCGTGGTGCTCTCCACCGATGTGGTGCGCGGCGAGCTGTTCGGCGACGCGGCGGTGCAGGGCCCCTGGCGCGACATCGAGGCCCTGCTGCACCAGCGTCTGCGCGAGGCCGTGGCGGCAGGAACCCCGGTGATCCTCGATGCCACCCATGCCCGCCGGCCCTGGCGCCTGGCGATCACCCAGGCCCTGAGCCTGCCGGTGCCGGTGGAGTGGATCGGCTGGTGGCTCTACACCCCGCTCGCCACCTGCCTGCAGTGGAACCAGACCCGCAAACGGCTGGTTCCCGAGCCGGTGATCCGCGAGATGGCCGCCGCATTAGCCGATCCGGCCTTTGGGCCCAGCCGCTCCGAGGGCTTTGCGGCGGTGGTGGCGGTGGTGCCCACCCACGGCCGTGAGCTGGAGGCCCTGCTGCGCGATGAGCTGGCGCGCCTCGATCACCGCATCCGCTCGGCCCGCAACCGCGAGAAGCGCTTCCAGCTGCACGGGTATTCCAGGCTGCTGGATCTGGAGCGGCTGCTGCACCTGCTGCGGCTGCTCACCACCTTCCCCGAGCTCTCCGCCGCCGACCCCGCCACCCGCGCCGAGCTGGAGGCGATCGTGTCGCCCCTGCCGGAGGGTGACCTTGCCGATCAGGCCGCCGCCTACCTGTGCCGACTGCATGGCGAGTGCTTTGGGGATGCCGAGCTGATCCGCAAGGATCTGGCCTGGCTGGAGGCCAACGGCTTCTGCAGCGCTGAGCCTTCCCTGGCGCCGATCCAGCTGGCGCCGCCCGAGCCCGAGCCTCACGCCACAGGACCCTGGCCTGGTGGGGTGAACGGTGGCTTCCCGCCCATGGGCGATGGGCCGGTGTTCGTGCGGGTGTTCACCCTGCTGCGCCACATGCTGCAGCAGCCCTTTGATCAGGCAGGCGGTGTGCCCCTGCCGGAGCACCTGATCGAGCGCACCGAAGCCATCCCCGGCGCCTACCTGCCTTCCGAGGCCGCCACCCTGCGCAAAGACCTGGAAAAGCTGCTCACCCCCTACGGCTTCCGCCACCGCAACGACAACGTGCGCCACGGCTATGCCATCGGCACCGCCCTGCTCTCGGCCCACCGGCTGCGGGAGATCCATGGGGTGGTGAGCCAGGCCGCCGGCCGGCTGGCCGATCCCACCTCCCAGGATCTGCTGCGGGAGCTTGAGCAGCGCCTCGCCTGGGGAGGAATTGCGGTCGACGGCACCACCCCGGTGCGGGCCTTCGCCAACCGCTCGATCGTGAGCACCGCCCTGGTGCGGCCCGATTCCCTGGCGGCCGAGCGGCAGGCCGAGGCCCTGGAAACGGCGATCGTGGAGCGGCGGCGGATCGAGCTGGAGCGCTACGTCTCGGTGGGCTCCTTTGCGGACAGCCCCAACGGCTCCTTTCGCGTGTGGCCGCTGCAGCTGCTGTTTCACAACATCGGCTGGTATCTGGTCTTCGAAGAAGACGCGATCGGCACCGGCGTGGGCCTGATCCGCAGCGAACGGATCGACCGTCTGGCCCTGCGCCGCAGCGAGCGGGGCAACCGGCGCAGCGACGAGGCCCACAGCCAGGCCCTGCGGCGTCTGGAGCTGCTGCTGCATCACAGCGGCGGCATCTATTTCGGCAGCGACCTCAAAACCCAGCTGCGGCTGGCCAGCCCCAATGCCCGGATCCGCGCCAGGCAGCTGGTGACGCTGCGCTTCTGCTGCCAGGGCTGGGCCTTTGCCTTCATCCGCGAAGGCCTGCAGCGCTACTCGATCGAGCACACCCGCTTCTCCAAGCCCCTGGCCGGCGAGCACTGGTGGCACCACCCCAACGCGCCCCATGTGCTGGAGCCCGGCAGCCCCTCAGACACGCACCCCTATCCGGTGGAGCTTGACCTACCTCCCTGGACCGTGGAGCGCGACATCGATCTGCGCAACTGGTTGTTCGGCTTCGGGGCTGGCATCCGCATCGACAGCCCTGAGGCCCTGAGGGACGAGCACCGTCAGAAACTGGAGACGGCCCTGGCGGTGTATCAGCCCGGCTGAAGGGGCTTCCGCTGACCGCAGGCTCAGTTTAGCGAGCGGGCCCGGCGCTGCTTGTGGGAGGCCTGCTCGATGGTTTTGAGTTCCTTGGCCTCATGGTGCAGCTCATCTGCGACGGCCTCCAGGTCGTCTGCAGCGTCGCGCAGCTGGCTACTCAGCTTTAGGCCCTGCTCAATCGAGGCGCTGTAGGCCGCTGCCGCCTGATCAATCTCGGCGAACAGCTCTTTGTATTCCTCCGGTGGGTTCCGGTCCCACTCGGCCATGGCGACCGCCGCCTGCTCCAGGACTCCCAATGCGGAGCGCCAGCTGGCCTTGAGGCGGAAATCGAGATGGCGCAGATCCACGTTGGCTCGCTTGAGCTCCTTAGTGCTGGAGACCTTTGCCAGGGCCAAGACCTGGCGCTTGAGGTCGGCCAGCGAGGGTTCCTTCTGCCGCGCAGACCTGGCTTGAGCCGGCGCCTTGGCGGTTGCCTTGGCCGCTGCCTTGGCTTTGGCGACTGGCTTGGCTCCTTTCGCTGCAGGGGAAGACTTGCGGGGCATGGTGCTCACTCAGCGAGGTCCAGCCCCAGCTGCTCACCGCCGCGCAGTTGCTCCAGCTCCCGCCGCAGGGCCTGGCTGGTCTGCCGTTCGATCCTGAGGGCTTCGCTCAGCTCATCGCGCTCCCGCCGGTAGCGGTTGGTGTGGGCGACGCGGCCACCGAGGCTCTGGTTGTTCTTGGCCAGTTGCTTGCGGCGCTCCACCTCCGCTTCGAAAGCGCGCTGCAGCGCATCAAGCTCTTTTCGCAACTGGCTTTCAGCCTTGGATTGCTGCTGCTCCGTTCGCAGAGCCTCGTTCTCTGCTTGTAGGGATTCGATCCGCGACTCCAGTCGCAGGATCTTTACATCCCTCCCTTTGAGGATGTCTTTGAGCTTGGTGATGAGGGCCAGCAACCCTCTCTCCTTCTGGCGGTGATCGAGGGCCTGTTCCTCACATTGGCGGGCGTAGTCACGCAACAGCCCTGTGCGGCGCTGCAGCACCTTGGCTGTGCACTCGTATTTGATGATCGCGATGACGCGGCAGCGCTCCAGTTCATCAAGCTCTTGAACAGGTTTCAGCCGCCGCAGTTCGTCGTAGTTGGTGCACTCATGCCGTAGCTCCTGGGTGGTGACATGCTCGCGCGCCCCTAGGCGCGTGAGGTTGGTCAGCCGCACCCGGTCGTGCCAGTAATCGAAGAGCGCTTTCTGGTCTGCACCGCCAAGCATCCCGGAACCCTCCTGACCAGCACCAGATAGCCAACCGATCCTAAGGAGCGTCATCGCTGCAGGCCTCAGCGCAGAGGAGCCGGGCCTGCGGTCCGGCGGCTCTCCAGCCGCAGGATGCGTTGAGCATGCAGGTCGGTCTCGGCAGACCAATGCACGGGCGGCTCTGGCTCCTGCAGCGGTGGCTCTGCCGCCCTCGCCCGAGGGGAGGGTGCGTCCATGGTGGCCATGAGCAGCAGCACCACCAGCAGCTCAGCAGCCAGGAGCAGGTCGATCTGGGGCATGGCGAGAAGGGATCAGGCGTCAGTGAGCACAGCCTCAGCCCCTCGGCCCCGTTCTGGATCAATCCTCCTGCGAAAGAGCAGCGGCTGCAGTCGGCCTTGGGCGGACTGATTCCGCTTTGTTCGGACAATTCCGGCGACATTATGAAGATTGCTGCGGATCTGCAGCTCCTTCCGCATCCCTCTCGCCTCAGTCATCACGCGGGGTGATGCCAGAACTATTCACCCCACGTATAGATCCAGCCTCCGGTGAATCGCCGGATCTTGCAGCTGCATTCGGAAGATGGAAGTCGATGTGCTGCCTGGCATGGTCTTCCTGCCCCCAACCTCTGATTTCCCACCAGATCCGGAACCGCTGGAACGTGAGGTGCTCAACAGCACCTATCTGGAGCTGAGGAATTGCTACTCCAGCTTGATGCGCAGCCGCGCCCAGCATCGGCGCCTGGCCAACAAGGCCAAGGATGAAACCGCACTCCTCAAGGAACGAATCACGGCCCTGGCCAGCCGTGACCTGCCCCAGCGCAAGGAGCTCTACGAGCTCTTGGAGATCGTGACGGCCATCGCCGGTGACATCGAAGATGCCGGTGATGATCTGGTGAATGGCTTCAGCAGGTACAAGAAGGGTCGCCAGAGCTTCCAGGGTGGGGGTTATATCGGTGACCTCATCCGTGCAGTGATCCATTTCATCAATCGCTGGGGCCGTACCAAGGACCGCCTCGGCGATCTCAAACAGAAGCAGCAGGAGCTGATCAATAAGTCCCAGGACCTGTTGGGCACGCCGCCACTGCCACCAGGCGGCAACGGCCACGGACCCGCAATCGCGACAACCCCGCCGCCCGGGGACGGTGTGCCGGGGCCCATCGACGCCAGCACGAACGGGAATCAGCCCCAGCAGCCGGCCGAGCCCACAGACGCTCAGCTGCAACAACCACAGCAGCCCCAGCCGCAGCCCCAGCCGCAGCCGCAGCCCCAGGATCAAGCCAAGGGAGCTAACGACCATGGGTGAGATCGCCGACACCATGCGCTCCGCCCTGCGTGAGCTGGCCCAGGCCGATGCCCGGCTCTATCGCGGCCTGGCGGAGGAGCTGGGTGATGGCGCCGCCGCCGTCGAGGAACCCCGCGCCCTGATCCCGCCCGAGGGCGGCCCTCCCGCCACGGAAGCCCAGCTGCTGGCACTGAAAGGCGATGTCCTCCAGGAGCTCTGCGCACAAAGGGGGATCAAGGTGGCCAAGCGCGCCCGGAAGGACGTGATGGTGGGGCTGCTGCTGGCGGATCCCAACGGCCCGCCGCCTCTGTCCTTGCTGCCCCCTCCCAAGACCAAAACCCCTTCAGGTGGGAAGGGCACGGGAGCTACGGGCGGCAAGGCCGGCACCGCTGAGCTCCATGCCCTGGAGCAGCGCCTTGTTCGTTTGGAGCAACTGGTGCTGCTGATCGCTCAGCAAGTGGGCGTGGCCCCGGAAGCGATCGAGCGGTTGCTGCCGCCGGCTGCTCCGGAGACTTGAGTAGAAACCAAGTCGCTACCACGAAGATCGCTTGGCTAACTGGACGACTCTGGTCAGGCTAGGCATATGACGAGCCCAATCTCCGACTTCATACTCAATGCTAGAGACTATTCATCAATTCAAGCAGTTTGGACGCATTGTCCTTCAGGAGTATCTCTACGCAGATAGAGAGCTGGCGATCCTTGAGGCGATGGACTCTCCCTCTGTTGTTTCGAGCGTGAATAACCTGGGCATCAGCTCTTCGGCAAACGCCATTGTTCACGCACTACTCACCTCTTTGCTGGGCAGGGTCTGGGCTTTGGCACTAGATGAGGATAATAGAAGCGCAAGTCTTTATCAGTGCAGGCGCTTATTGCAAGAGGGCGAGCTTGTCAATCTTCTAAGAAGCGAGTTTGGCAAAGTTAACGAATCCGAGATTGCCGTAATTGACGATGATCCCGGCGACGATGTATTTGCAAGTCGCCTCCGAGAAGATATTGCCAGGCTGAGGTCCTTGGACCTTGTCGCGCAATTCGAAGAAACTGTCGAGGTGCTTAGGGGCGACTTTCTTCCAGGCCTGCATGATTCAAACGAGGCAAGGCTTATCCACAGAGCGAGATCCAAGGTCACGGCTCACAACGATATGACTTTGGGCGATGACGGCTTGGTCCGCCTAATGGTGTTTTCTGACCTAGGCATTCGACATGAGGACATCAGGCTCTTAATGACCAGAATAAGGAAGGTCGTGTCGGAAATCTTCCTGATTAGTAATCGAGGCCACTATCTCCTTCAAGTGTCTGAAAACCGGCACAGGAATGAGGCGTCTAAGTTCTGGAGTTCCCTCCAGCATGCGGCGAGCAAGTCTGATTGAGCTCTCGACTGAAATTCGGTATTGGATAAGAGTCTGTTAGTTCTGATTACTTCGTGCTCCCGTCATTGGAAGGCGCCCCGTGGGGGGCGCCTTAGCACCGGTCGCGGATCATCGCCTGGCATCTGGGGCTCGATCGGGTCGGGTGTCTGTGGCTTCACGCATGACCTGTCTGGGGCCTGGCAGGGAAGGAATGGGAATCACGTCTGGGAGAAGAGATGCTCGGGGCTTGACCTTCTCGGTTGTGATCCAGGCTCGGGTTATGCAGCCCGGGGGTTCAACACGCGAGAAACAGAACTGGCGTATCGCTCTCCGCGGCTACGGGATGACGCTCGCGCCGCGTCACCGAGTTCACCTTGTGTGTGTCGCATCGTTGGCGCACCTCCGCTGTGCGCACCGGCTCGGGTGATCCCTGGCCGGACTCTGTTGGAGGGCGGGACCTGGGTTGGCTACCGGGCCTCCCCTCAAGTTCAAGGTACGCCTTTTTTCAGGTGGTGGTGGCCCGCTGGAGTGCCTGTTCCCGTACCGCCAGAAACCCTGTCAGCGCAACGCTTCACAGGCTTGTCCATCGCCGTTGCCATCGAGATAGGTGTGCCCCTGGCGCAGCAGCTCCTGAGCACTGGCATAGGAGCCGATCTCCTTGCAGCTGTAGCGGCGGCCGCCAGGGGTTGTGCCATCGGGGATCACCGCGGCGCTGCGGCCCTTACGGAAGTCCCAGGGCCGGGTGATTCCTCCCTCCACCTGCCAGACCCCGTAGCGGTGTCGGCTGGCACGAAATTCAGCGTCCAGGTATTCCTTTGCGTCGCAGCCGCCCAGGTACTGCCGATAGGCAAAGGCCTGACCGTCTTCCACCATCGCCAGGTTGATGTTGATGTCGCTGATCACCTCAGCCACTGTGCGCCCATAGCGATCTGTGGTCTTGACGTGGAGGATGACCTCACGACCGATGGGCAGCCGCTGCTGGAGAGTGCTGCGGGCCTGGTGTCCGTAAGGGCTCTGGGCCGTTTCGGGAGCATCGATACAGGCCAGCCGCACCGTGATGGCCCGGCCACCCTGGCGGACGCGGATGGTGTCGCCGTCGCCGATCGAGAGCACCTCTGCCTTGAGGGCCTCGGCTGACCCTGCCCCCGGTAGGAGAGCAGCAAGCACCAACAGCAGGGGCAGCCAACGCATTGCCATTGTAACAATGAAAGACACCTGTGATCACCGGAACAAAAACAATCGTGAGCGGGCAATCAACGTCGATATTTGCATGCTTATGAGTGGTTCATCGAGAACGCGCTATCCATGCCTAATTCTTATGCGGTTTCTCTTG
The DNA here is from genome assembly GCA_044235095.1 of Prochlorococcaceae cyanobacterium. Taxonomy (GTDB): domain Bacteria; phylum Cyanobacteriota; class Cyanobacteriia; order PCC-6307; family Cyanobiaceae; genus NIES-981. The sequence continues at coordinate 136,357 of JBIIIC010000004.1, forward strand.
GGCATGGGCACGGCGACGCCCTTGCTCGAGCGAATCACTTGAGGCACGACTTGAAAAGCCCGAAAGCAATGATATGGCGATATAATCATCCCCTGAGTGAATCGTGAGAGCAGGCTTGAGATGTCGTATTAAATCAATACGGACTGAGAGGAGCGGATTTATTAGGCCGACTAACGCGGATAAACGCCATGGGCATATACGTTGAATAAAGTTAGCAGTAAAGCCACGTGGCCTGCTTAGCGCTGCTCATGGTAAAGTTAGCCCTCCCGTGACACTTGAAAGACCATGCATGGCTTTTGGCTCAGCTTCCGAACCGAAGACTGCGTTGATATTTACCATGTCCACTTTAGAGAAGTCGGCGACTTAGTGCACGCCTACGCAATGAAGACAACCGAGGCTAATTACGCTTACTCAGCGCCCTTTGATAGCCTTGAGGAGGCCGAACGAGGTGTGGTGCTATATTTGCAAGATACTCATCCAGGCATAACTCCCAAAAGAGTGCAGTTTTTGGATAATGTCTAGCAACTGTTCCCAGCTCTTGCAATCGCAGCTGCGCCCCAGCGGCACGGTGATCGAGGGCGAGTGAGAGCCGGTATTCGCCGCGATCGAGGCCTGCCACCAGGCGTTGCACGCCATGGGCTGCCCCCGCGTCTACGCGACGGCGAAAATCAACACCCGCACCGATAAGGATCAGACCCTGGAGGACAAGGTGGCCAGCGTGCTGTCCCTGCTCTGATGCCAGGCCACAGGAAACAAGCGGCGGATGTGCTGGAGTTCTGGTTCGTGCAAAGCCGGCCGCGCCAGTGGTTCGCCAAGGACCCGGCTTTTGATGCCCTGCTGCGGGAACGCTTTCTTGATCTGACCCGCCAGGCGGTCGCCGGTGAGCTCGACCCTTGGGGCATGGAAGCGGCCGGTGGCCTGGCGCTGGTGCTGCTGCTCGATCAGTTCCCACGCCAGATCTGGCGCGATACCGCCATGGCCTTCGCGGGTGATCCCCAGGCCCTGGCCCTGAGCCTGAAGGCGGTGGAGCGCGGCTGGCTGGAGGCGGAGCCCGAGCAGGCGCGGCGGCAGTTCTGGCTGATGCCGCTGATGCACAGCGAGGACCTGGCGGTGCAGGAGGCGGCCCTGCCGCTGTTCGCGCGGTTCAGCGATCCCCGCACCGCCGACTTCGCCCGCCGCCATATGGATGTGATCGCCCGCTTTGGTCGCTTCCCCCACCGCAACGCGCTCCTGGGGCGGGTGTCGAGTGCGGATGAGCTGGCCTTTCTGCAGACGCCGGGCTCACGCTTCTGAGCCGTCGGGGCCTTGAGTGGCGGGCAGATGGCCGGTCTTTACCCAGATGGTGCAGCCCGCCTCGCTCCAGGGCCGGTGCACGCTGCCGGGTGGATTGCGCAGCCAGCTGCCGGCCGGGTAGGTGCCGTGCTCGTCCTGAAACACGCCCTCCAGCACGAAGATCTCCTCGCCGCCGGGGTGTCCATGGGGCTGGAACACCGTGCCCGGTGCCCACCGCACCAGGGCCACGTGCTCCGAGCCAAAGCCGTGCAGGGGCAGCACCTCCAGCCCACTCACCAGACCGGGCACCCAGACGGCGTTGGTGGTGTCGAGCCCCAGCCGCTGCTGATCAGCCGGGTGCATCTGCTGCAACTTGACCAGGATGGTGCAGCCCTTTTCGCTGAACGGGGCATGGCTGCTGCCGGCCGGATTGCGCAGGTAGGTCCCGGCGGCGTAGTCGCCGTGTTCATCGGAGAAGGTGCCCTCCAGCACCAGGATCTCCTCGCCGCCGCCATGGACATGGCGCTCAAAGCGGCTGCCCGGGGCGTAGCGCACAAGCGAGGTGGCCCGGGCCACTTCCTCGCCGCGGCGATCGAGCATCCGCCGCTCCACCCCCGCCTTTGGGGAAGGCATCCAGGCCAGGGCGTTGGTGTCCAACACCGCGCGCTGGCTGAGGTCGGCATGGAGCTCCATGGGCTCGATTCTGATCAGCCCAGCGACAGCGGCGCTGGCGGCAGCCACTGGGGCGCGCAAGGCTGCAAGCCCTGTTGACGCTTCTGGGCCCAGAGCCTGATCGCCTTCTCGCGCGTCAGCTCCCTGCGTTTCTTGAGCAGCGGCGGCTCACCGCCGGCCATCACCTCCCCGAAGGTCACCTCCAGGCTCTGACTCCAGCGGTCGTAACGCATTGGCCTGAAGTGCAGCACCTGGCGGCCGTCGCTCAGCCAGCCTTCCTGGGGCGAGAGCGGCGGTCGCTTCCGGTCACCGACGTGCATGGGCCGCTCAGGCCACCTCCGGCGCCCAGCCTTGGCTCCGGGTCATGTCGTCGGTCCAGCCCTGGCAGCGGCTGGTGAGGTGCTCACCATGGGCGATCAGACCCTGATGCAGCTGGCAAGTGAGCACCGGGATGCAGTTCACTCCCGCGTGGTGGCGAAACCAGTGGCAGGTCATGCAGACCTTGCGGCTGCGGGTCTTAAGCAGCACCTCGCTGTCGAGGTGGTGCCACTCCTCGATCGGGGTTTCAAGCCTGGCTGCCAGGGCTGCCGGCCGGGGCAAGGGGACGCCCATGAACCACTCCAGATGCGTACGCATGTACTAGCACGGTTGTCTTGGTCTGGCCTGCTCGGCTCGTCCGCTTCAGGGGCAGGATGCGCACCCGCTGCCGGCGCTGATCGGCGACCACCAGCGCCCCTTACTCGATCTCGGCGCCATAGGTCTTGAGCAGTGACAGCACCAGCGTGCCGATCGCCTCGGGCAGGACGTTCAAGCAGCGCACCTGAAGCACGCTCGGCCCATCGGCGCCGCTGAGGGCCAGCATCGTGCCGAAATCCAGGTCGTGCGTAAAGACGGCGTAGCTGTTGGCGATCGCCCACCGCATCAGGGCCGTATCCGGTGCCCTTGGATCGCCTACCTCCGACCAGTGCACCGCTTCATGGCCGGCGGCCTGCAACAGGGGGATCCATTCGGTCGAGAGGCTGTTGCGTTGAAACAGCCATGTCGACCAGGAGCCTGGCCATCAGCTCAGGACCAGCGCCTCTTCTCGCTCTTCCATGCGCCAGGCGGCGTACGCGAGGGCCTCATCGATATCAGCTGCTTCCAGTTGCGGGTAGGCCTGCAGGATCCGATCGCGGCTGCTGCCGCTGGCGATCAACCCCACGACCGTGCCCACCGTGATGCGCAGCCCGCGGATGCAGGGCTTGCCGCCCATCACGGCGGGATCGTGGCTGATGCGGGGGAAGGCCATGGGCCAATCGTAGGCAGAAGCCGCCAACTTGCCCCATTTAGGAGAGGGGCTGGGCAGCTCAGCCGGACTGAAGCTGGTGTTGCACCAGGAACGCCTCAATCCAGTCGTGGTGGCACTTCTGGTTGATCCGATCGGCGATGGTCACCGCCTCCTCGGGCACCTGAAACCGCTTGCGGAAGGCCCGGGTGAGGCTTTCCAGCAGGGGGCGTGGCAGGGTCCGCAGGGTGCTGTGGAGGTGCTGGATCGTCTCGGCATCGAGGGCCACCTGGCCGAGGTCGGCCGGAGCTGATGGCGGAGGCGTCGGGGCCGTGGCCTGGGAGCGACCCTGAGCCGGGGAAGCAGCGGCGGCGGGAGCACCAGCTTCCGGCCGACTCAGAGAAGACCGCTGCCCACCAGGCCGCTGGGGCCCATCACCCTGGCCCCCGGCGCTGCTGACCTGCCGCTGCGCCTTGTCGTAGAGGGCCAGGCCAAAAGGGTTTCCGAAGGTCATCAGCGCGCGCTTCATGGCGTCGGTCTCGGCTTCCTTGAGGGCGGATTCATGGGCCTGGCCCAGGTCAACGTCGATGCCGTGGCCGGCACCGCTGCCCTCCCGAACCAGTGGCGCCAGGCTTCCGGCGGTGACGGTGACGCGCACGCGAGCGGTGTAGGTGACGCCCCAACCGGGCTTCTGCTCTCTGCCGATCAACCGCTCGGCCTGGGCGACGCAGCGGACGGCGATGGTCTGGCGCTGCCAGCCATCGAAACCAAAAATGCGGTTCGCTTCCGCGATCACCTGCCACCCCTCCAGATAGCTCACGCGGCTGCGGCCCTGCTCCCGCTGGCGGACGTTGGCCCGATCGAGGGGGGCGGAAAGAGCGGCGAGCTGCTCGGGGGAGAAGCCAGCAGGCGGAGCCTGGGGGGCTTCCGGTTCCGAGGTGGGTGCTGGAGCCTCCACGGCACGATCGACGGAGCGGATCAGCTCCAGAGCCGAGGGCGGCCTCTGAACAGGACGAGGAGCAGCGGAGCGGCTGGCCCCGTTGATGGAAGGGGCGGCGATGGTCATGGCGATGAACGGTGATGGTGTGAGGAGGTAAACGGGCCCGGCGGCCAAGCCGGAACCCCAGTTGCAAGGGGCCTCTGGCCCCTCAGTGGATGCGCCAGGAGCGGCGGGAGATGAGCTGGGCGCCGGGGATGAGGTGGCCGGCTTTGAGGGCTTCCTTGATGGCGGCCTTGTCGGGCTGGCTGGTGGTCTTGAGGGCAAGCCACTCGGGGGGCAGGGATTCCTCGTCCTCGATCTCGACCGCCTGGGACTTGCGGGAGGTCAGCTCGTGATTCGGGAACGAGAAGCGGGTGGCGCTGGGCTGCAGCCGAGTGAGGACCAGGACCAGCGAGTCCTCCAGCGCATCGGCCCGGCCGGCATCGGAGCGGGCCAGATCGCTCAGACGCTTGGCCTGCTGCTGGCGGTAGGCGGCCTGGCCGCGCAGGTGCTCGATCACCCAGCAGGTGGCATCGGCCTTGGCGGCGAGGGCCTGCTTGTTGCTCTCTTCCGCCAGCAGGGCAGCCTCCAGCTCGGCGAGGGCCTGGGCGCGGCTGTCGTCGTCATCGGCTTCCAGCTGCTCGGCGAGCTGACCGATGGCGGTGGTGAGCTCCTGGGCCTCGATGCCCAGCTGCCAGAGCGAGCCGGAACGCTGCAGGGAGCAGGACGGGCCGGCGGTCTGCGGGAGAGATGGGGTGAAAGGAGCGGCGGGGGCGGTGAGAACGGCCATGGGGTGGTGAATGGGGATGGGGGACAAGAAGAACGAGGCGGCGACCGCCGCTCAGGCGGCGAGGGGCTCCGGCGAGAAGGGCGGCGGCACTTCCATCACCACCACCGGCACCGGCGAACGGGAGGAGCAGCGACGGGCCTGCTGCACCAGAGAGGCCGTGCCTGCCCCACCGGGGAAGGCGATCACCAGCACCGAAGCGCTGAATGCCGGGGAGGTGTGGGCCTGGGCCTCGACCAGGGCCTGCTCCAGCAGAAGACGATTGCGGATGGGCCCGGCAGCGCGGCCATGACGGCGCCAATCAGCGGCGAGGGCCTGGACCCGCCAGCCGAGCTGCTGGGCGGCACGGCCGATGGCGCGATCAGCACCACGGGCACCGCCATGCAGCAACAGATGAACAGGCCGGCCGCCAGAGCGCTGGAGGAGAGCAGAGGCGATGCGCTCCTGGGGCCAGACGAGATCACGGCCACCAGCGGCAACGATGACGACCGAGCGATGCGCCAACGCCGGCGGCGACAGGAGGCCAAGGGAAGGCAATGCAGCGGCCTGGGCCACTGCAGCAGAGGACAAGCTCATGGCTACAGAGCAAACGAACGGGGCAAGTTGTCCGAGGATTTCGTTGCCGCAGGCGATGGGCTCGTGGCCTTTGGCGCAGCTCTTATTCTACCAGTACAAACGCACTGAGCAGCGGGCAGAGTGGCTGCGGGGCAATGGATCTACGCAAAGCAGAGCTAGCCGCTGATGGATCGGCGAGCTGATAAGCAAGGCCACCAGATTCAGCCCTGAATGCCCAGCTGGCCGCGCAGCCGCGCGAGGAAATCAGGGGCATCACCCCAGCCCCGTGCACGGGGCAACTGCCCGGGCACCGCAGCCGCGGGAGAGCAGCCATGCCTGCCCACCCCCACACCGGCCCCGGAGCGGAGGGCGGCGGCGGCTGGCCGATGCACGCCGCGGCGCAGCCGTGGCACGCTGAAGGACGGCCGCTGTCGCACCGGGAGGTGCGCTCAACGAATCCGACAGGAGCCCAGCGGCGGTTGCTCAGCCCCAGGGAACGTCCAGGAACTCCACCAGCAGCACGCCCCGGTGGGTGCCGTGGATCTTCACCAGGCCCGCCTTGGCAGCGCGCTCCATGCCGGGACGCTCCTTGCGCACCTGCTCGGCGCTGGCCAGCACCCGTACCCAGCCGCCGGTCATGAAGTCCTCGCTACCTGTCTCGAAGGACTGCAGCCGGCGGTGCTGGTTGCTGTTGCGCTCGTAGTGCAGGCCTCCACCGGTGGGGTCGGTTCCCTCTGCCCAGACCTGATCCACCATCAGCCTCCCGATCGCCAGTGGGTCCCGTGCCGCAGCGTCAATGGCCTCACCGTCGAGCACCAGCGGGTTGCCCGGGTCCTCACGGTTGTCAGAGATGATCAATCGGTCGCCCATGAAAGGGTTCTCCTCAGCCCCTTTCTCTCGCGTGATCACGCCGCATGGGTCAATCCAGCGATGGTGCTCGTCAGTCTGGCTGCGGATCAGCTCTCAGCCCCAACCAGCACCGACTCAGCCGTCTCCCCTGAACCCTCCGGTTCGGGTCTCAAGCAGGTCCCACTGCAATCTGGAGACTCGAATTCCGTCCATCCATCACAGACCGTGAATGACGGTATAAAAGACGGTACAGACGGGGGCACCCATCGTCCCAAGTCGTCCCATAGCAGTTGATCCCGTCCGCTTCACACGGACACCCTCTCCGTTTCAGGGCTCAAAACGGGGATTCCCGAGGGTTCCCGTGATGTTTCCCCAGCGATCTCGGCAGTACCCGGTCTCAGAGGGCGGTAGCAACGTCGTCTCGAGGACCGGGGCAGCAGGGGCTCCGGGCCAGCGCCCAGCCGCCGCAGGTGGTGGGCGGCACCGGAGAGAGACAGCTGGCGTTCGGCCAACTGCTGCCGCACCTGCCGGTCGCCATCGCTGAGCATGCAGATACAAAGGGAGAGGCGGCAGATGCACATGACGCCCCCCACCAAGCTCGGGCTCAAACACGTCGTTGAGAGCCTTGTGGCGCCGCTGACTGATGCGGTCCTTGATCGTCCGCACCTCCCCGGGCACCTGGAAGGGATGGCAGAACTCAATCGTGAACCGCTTGCGCGCCTCCTGAGGCATCGCCTGCCCTGCGCATCGCCTGCCCTGCGCATCGGCGTGAGGGTCTGGTCATCGCAGGCCAGGGCGTCGATCGTGCCTGTGACGCCTGGCTGAGCTGCCATCCCCCGCTACAGCAGGGCCTGGAAGGACCCACATCCAGCTGAGCGAGCCGTTCGTTGAGGGCACTAGCGCAGAACGTTGACGAGACAAATGCTCAGAGTTTTCTCAATGCGATTGTGATCAGGCCCCTAGCCCCGCTGCGGAAGACGTTGGCGAGGAACGATCCTGATCCACCAGCCCATTCACCAGAGTCATATCTTGGCAAGAACAGCCTGAGTCAAGGGCTCATTGATGCTCGTGTGACTGGCAAGAAGATGGGCGAATTCGTCAATCGCAACGCTTTTGCCTACCTTTCAAGACGAGATCGGACCCGCAGTCGTGCGTGTTCACGCGAGCTCCATTAGGCGGCCCATGCCTGATTGTGATGGAGCTGTCCACAGCGCAGCGGCGCCATCACGAGCCTTACCAGTTGACCTTGACAACCCATCGCGTCTTTTTGTTAGGATCTTATGCATTCAAGAATGAAACCAAGTGCTTACCATGCCAACGGAAGGCATACCGACTAATCGCGCAGACATATTATTATTAACCGGCCTGCTCGAGGAGCAACACTGGATACAAAGGGTCACTGGTTTTGAGTTCAGTCGCGTTGTTCTTGAAGGCACGTCATACCAGGTTGCAGATGTCACGCGCGGCACACGGAAAGTCAGAATCGTTGCGCAGCGTCAACTGGAAAAGGGGCTGACGACGGCCGCCATCACCGCCACCAAAGCACTCTGTATCTGGAAACCGAGTGTGGTGTTCATGACAGGGATCTGCGCCGGAGTACGAGGTGCTGTTGGCTTGGGTGATCTCGTGATCGCTTCCCAGTGCTTTGAGCATTCCAGCGGCCAGCTACTGGACGGGCACCTGGTCCCCCTGCAGAACAGAGTTGCCATGCAGCCCTGGCTGCTCGACTTTCTCACATCTCTGACCGATTCGCCGGCGATGATGCAACAGATTCAGGCCGGCTACACAAAGCCACTCCCAAATGGATTCGTGAGTTCTATCCATTATGGAACAATGGCTTGTGGTCCTCAGGTGGTGAAGGACCAAGCCTACATCGATCAGCTCAAGGCCAGAGAATACTCGCTGCTGGGTCTCGACATGGAGTCCTATGGCGTTGCTCTCGCCGCTTCCATGTGTAGCACAGATATGCATACCATCGTTCCACTCATTGTAAAGGGAGTGTCTGATTATGCGGATTCAGATAAGTCTGACGCTTGGCATGATTACTGCTCCTACGCCAGCGCTTCTTTTGTGCTTGCACTGCTGGAGGAGATCTTCAGCCAAGACCACGCCTACTTCCGCCTTAAACGCACAAGCGAAGAGCGGCAATAATCTTCACTGACCCTGGTGATTTTCCGCCAGTCAAGCAGCACCTTGTCGCGTAGGTCGGGGTCATGGATGTGGATAAATTCCAAAGTGCTCCTCCCACGCGCAGGAGTACCCGCCGTTGCCCATGGCCGTGTTGCCGCAGGGTGGTTGGGATTCGGCTCGAGGTCCGCATACAGCGGCACCGTCCTGTAGAGCCCAGGCTGGCGAGCTAGCTGTTGGCCGCAGGGCCAGGACGTCGGCCCAATGGGCCGATCTGCAGGATTGCCCCACGCAGCTCAAAGTGATTGCGACTGGGCCACCAGCGGAACGGCCGCAGTTGGTTGTTCTGCAGCACCACCCCACTCACGCGCTGAGCAACGCAGTCCCAGCGCCAGTCCACCAGGGCTGCGCCGGCTTCTGTGTGGAGCGGCAGGACCTGCTCAAGACGACGCCGCAGGAACGAAGGCCGCAGCCGATCGCAGCTTTGACCGCTCAGCTGCGGGTGCGGTGTGGGGTCGTGGCCCAGGGGGAGGCTCAAGCGAGCAAGCAGCGCAGCAATCGCGTTCACCACTGATCCCCCGTACTCACCTCCAGCCGGATGCTCATGACACCACGGCGGGATCCCGCCTGAACAACCCGTCGAGGTAGTGGCGGGTCACGGCCCGGTCCTTGCAGCCCTGCTGGAACAGGAACGCGGCCAGGGCCGACTGGAGCAGGCGGTATTGATCCCAGTTGGGATGGCTGCTGATGAACTCCCGCATCGCCTCATACAGGTCCTCCGGAAACTCGTTGACGACGCTCACGTGGGCCGGGAGATGGTCGGGGATCTGGCTCATGCAGCGAAACGGGCTGACGAAACCATCAGGCCACGGGGCCAGCCCGTCCGTCAAAGCAGCGGACGCGTCATGAGAACAGTGGGACGCCGTGCAAGATACCAGTGTTCACAGGGGTTCGGCACTCTGCGGTGAACAGGCTGATGAACCAGATCGGCATGGGCCGTGCTGGTCAAGGGGCGACCTGGTTTTCCACCGTCAATCACCACTCCCCCCATGGCGCCGCTGGTCTGGTCTGGGCTTGCTGTGGAAAAGGGGTGATGCGGCGGCGGAGAACCCGGGGCGGCGGGGGAAAAGTTGATTGCTCAGCAGCGCTGATCGGTGGCACGGCCCACCAGCAGCAAGCCCAATCCCGGACGCTCCAGACCCCGAGAGGGCCCACCTGTGGGGTAGGGCCGTCGATCCACGCCCTGCAACCATGAGCCGCACCTCTTAGAACCCAGCTGAACCAGCAGGTGAGCGCAGCGATCACCGGTCAATGGGGTGTCGTTGCTGGCCCAGACGCAGCGTCATCCCATCAGCACCGGATGGTCGATCTCCCGAGCTGCGTCATCCAGTGCCGCGCTGAGGTCCTCAGGCTCCAGATCCGGTTAGTCGGCCAGGATCTGCTCGCTGCTCAGGCCATCGGCTTAGAGCTCCAGCACATCCCGCACGCGGATGCGCATGCCGCGAATGCAGGGCTTCCCGCCGCACTGCTCCGGGTTGGGGGTGATGCGTGATGAGGCCATGGGCTCATGGCTGAGCAGCCTGAACCTCAAGCATCACGCTGCCCACCAGGTACCTGGCAACAGCTGCTGTTGTCACTGGGGGCGAGGCCCCGGGAGCGTGCCGTTGGGCCTGACCCTGATCGAGGCGCAGAAAGTCGCCCGCCGTGCGGAGCAGCTGGGGGTGCTCAAGACCTTTGCGGAGGGGGAGCTGCTGCGCCGCCTGCCCTTCCGCAACCTCGTGGGGGGCTCGCTGAGCTTCCCGGCGGAGACCAAACTGCCCCGTTTCGGCTTCCGGGCGGTGAATGAGGGCTACCGCCAGCGCTACGGGGTGATCAACTCCGATTCGGAGTTCGTGCACCTCTTTGGCGGCGACCAAAATGTGGACCGCTCGATCGTGGACCTGCAGGGCCCTGAGGCCCGCGCCGCCCAGACCGAGATGAAGGTGCGCTCCATGCGCCTCACCTTGGAGGCGGCAATCATCAACGGCGACGACACCTTTGATCCGCTGATCCGCGGGCCTTCAACGGACTGAGCAAGCGCCTGGCGCCCGGCGAGGACCAGACGATCGACAACGGCGGCAGCACCCTCAACCTGCTGGCGCTGGAGGCGGTGACCGACAGCGTGATCGGCTACGGCGGCGACTTCTACGAGGTGATCGACGGTCGCCACTACTTCGGGATCACTCTTCTGCGGCAACTGCTTTCGAACCGATGCGAGCACCCCCATGCCGATGCCTGGATTGAGCAAGGCGGCCCGTTGGGGCAGGCTGATGGAAGGCATTCAGGGCCCTGCGGGGATCGGCATCAACTTCAAGGGCCAGGTGGCGACGGTCGCCAACCTGCCTGCCAATGCGGCCAAGGGCGACGCCTACCTGGTGCAGGCCGATGACTCGCTGCGGGTGTGGGACACGGGCACCATCAGCTGGGTGAACGGCGGCTCGATCCAGGGTCCCCAGGGCCCTCAGGGCATCCAGGGGCCGACCGGCGCGGATGGGGCGATCGGCCCCCGCGGCACGGGCTGGTTCACCGGCACCGGCGCCCCACCGGCGGCGATCCCAGGCGCAGTGGATGGCGATCTTTACCTCGATCTGGCCAGCGGCACCGTCTGCCAGGTCGGCCCGATCCGCGTCACCGATCTCCCCGCCATCGGCTCCTCATTCCAGGGCGGCTTCAATGGCAGCCTGATCAGCCACACTGCCAACGGCGTGCCAACCCACGCGCTGATCGTCTCGCCGCGCGCCAGCGGCATGGCGCTCAACCTGGCCTGGAAGACCGTCAACACCGCCACCACGGTACGACGAGCGTGTTCGATGGCTGGGCGAACAGCGAGGCGATGAACAACGGCAGCCATCCGGCGGCGCAGTTCTGCTGCGGCCTGATCATCGGCGGCTACGATGACTGGTAACTCCATGCCACCAAAGAATGGGACATCCTCTGGCGGGCGTTCAAGCCGGAGGCAATGCCCAACTGCACCTATTCCGGGGCGGGCTACGGCGCCAACCCCTATGCGGTGCCGCAGGCTGGCAACTACACCGACAGCAACCCGGCCCTCACCTCCGTGCTGGCCTTCCGCGCCGGTGGTGCCGAGACGCTCATGCACTTCGATGAGGCCTTCGGGGACGATCCCTTCTTCCACTGGACCTCCACCCAGGCCGCATCCGGCACGGCGTTCCAGCGAACTACCTACATGGGCACCCAGTACGCCGAGAGCAAGACCCTCGCCAGCGCCAGCCAGGTGCGGGCGATCCGCCGCATCAAGGTGCTGCCCTGATGGCCTGCCCCACCGGCTGAGCGTGAGCGCCACGACCACGCCCCTGCTGCCAGGGGCCAGTGCCCTGCTCGATCTGCAGGGCCTGGGCCGGCTGGGCCATTTCTGGCCGTCAGCACCGATGCAACGGCCTGGGTGAGCTTCTACAGCTCAGCGGCGGCGCGGGAGGCCGATGGCAGCCGCCCCATCACCGAGGACCCGTCTCCGGGGAGCGGGGTGCTGCTCGATCTGGTCACCACCAGCGCCGCACTCACCATCACCGCTCCTGCGGGGGGCACCTACTTCTCCACCGAAAACGCTGCGGCGGCGCCGCTGCTGCGGGCGCTGGTGCACAACACCGGCACCGCCCAGTCCGCCATCGCCCTCACCGTTTCCACCGTCGTGCTGGCGCCCTGAGATGAGGTCCATCCCATGAGCAGGCGGACCCTGATCGACATCAGCCGCCTCGGTACCGACACCACCTGGCCCGCTGTCGCCACCGAGGTGAACGGCTATCTGCAGAACTGGCTCGCGGCGGCCAACGCCCAGGTGAGCCACCGCCCCCAACCCCACGGCCACTGCCACGGATCCCTGCGGCTGGCGTCTGGAGGCAAGCCTGACGCAACGCACCCCAGGCGGTGAGCCGGCGGTGCTGCTGCTGGAGGTGTTCCTCACCGGCACCACCCTGCAGATCAAACCGGGCATCGCCAACCGGGAGCCTTTTCTTGACGGCGATGACCAGGTGAGCTGGGTTTACCCCTCTGGAGAGGTGGGCACCAGCAGCGGCACCTGGAGCACCACGCCGCTGCCGATCAACGCGCAGGTGGGCTGGTCGCTGGCACTGGGCGCCGAATACTTCGTCTTTACCTACAGCCAGCACCGCTTCACGAACAGGTAGGCGGTACCGCTGCTGATCGCCCGCGATCAGGTGTCTGGCCACTGGATCCTGGCGGCTTCGCCCCCGTCCACCACCACCGATGCCCTGCGGGCGGTGAGCTGGAACGTCCGCTCCGGTCAACCCGCCAGTTCGCGCACTCTGCTGCGCGAGAGCTTCACGACAGCGGTGATGATCCGCCGGCCCGCCGAGCTGGTGAACGCCCTCCCAGGCAATGCCAGCACCCCCCTCTCAGTCATCCGCTCCCACGCCGATGCGACTGCCAACCGCTGGGGTTAAACCTGGCAGCTGGGACACCCCTGGAACCCGCCCACCTCTGGTTCCTCACCGAGAGCACCACAGCCCAAGGCAACACCCAGAGCAGCAGCAGCGCTGTCTTTGGAAATGCGCTGGCGTGCACCTTCACCAACAACACCAGCAACGGCGGCTACGGCTCCTACGGCAACTCTGTGGTGACCTACACCGGGCTGGCCTACCTCGACAGCACCCTCACCGGGGCCACCGCCATCGGCGCGATCCTGCTGCTCGCCCAGGACACCACCCCCGGCCAGGAGTTCTTCTGCTGGGCCCTCAAGACCCATGGCGGCAACGATGAACTACACCGTGACTGGTGCCATGCCCTCTACAAGAGCCCTGGCACCACGGGCTGGAACTCAATCGCCGTCTTCCCCCGCACCAGCAAGCAGGTCTACGGGCAGGTGGTGCTGCACGGTTATTCGGGCAGCCGCTTTAGCGGCCTGCCCTCAGGGATCAGCAGCAGCATCCACACCAACGGCCATCTGCTGCGCAGCGGCATTGTTCTGGGCCACTACGACTTCACTCTCCAGGCCCAGGGCCTGTTCGATTCACCGCCACCGCTGATCCAGCTGCCGGCGCCGCTGTTCATCGGCTCCACCTCGATCCGTGGCGCCAGCACCCACTTCGGCAAGGTGACGCGCCCCGATGGGGTGATGCTGCAGCTGGGCCAGCGCTCGAGCGATCGGGACGTGTGGCTGTGGGTACCGTCGGGCACCAGCCACAACCAAAGCAGCACCTGGAGCTCTGCCACATCCCTGAGCAACTGGCGGGAGTGCAAAGCTGGTCACCGCCACCCCGGATTTCATCCGCCACTTTCCGCCGATGAGCTCCATGGGCGCCCGCCAGCACACTCAGCAGGGACCTCTGCTCTCCGGCTCCGGTGGCTGCAACGGGGGAGGAGGGGAATCAGGTGGCGGACCGACGCGGCCTGCCACCGGGCTGCTCTTGCCGCGGGGGATCTGAGCCCAGCACCAAGAGCCCATCGGCCATGGATTTTCAGCTGGATGCCGATATTGTCACCACCACCAACGCCATCCAGCCAGAACCTGATCCAGCTGGATTTCATCGCCGTGATCCGCGCCTTCCTCAGCGGCGTCCCGGGCCGCGACGTCGAACGGAAGATGAGGTTCAAGCAGGCCCAGCACCACCGGCGTCAGCAGAGTTCCACCAACGAGATCCCTTCTCTCTAGATGGCCAACCTCACCAACGAACTGGCCAAGGGGCGCAACCGGGCCGCTGCTGAGCAGACGATGATGGCCTGGATCCGCACCTGCCTCTCGCTGATCAGCTTTGGTTCGGACTCGACAGGATCATCGACGCCATCCATGCCGGCTGTTTCCAAGGCAGTGATCACACCGGAGCGGGCGTGCGTCTGGTGTCGATCGGTTTCGTGCTCGTCGGGATCCAGGCGATGGCGGCGACGACCCGACCGCACCTGCGAACCCTGCGCCTGATCCGCCGCGACAACTATGTCTAAGTCGATCAGCGCTCAATCACCGTTTTCACGGCGGTCTCCCTGACGGTCATCGGCACCTTCGCGTTCGTGCTGCTGGTCCTGGGTTCCCACATTCCTTGATCCCCATGTTCGCAGTCGCTGGTGGTCTGGTCTCCGCCACCATCGTCACCCTGATGTTCAGCCTGGGCCTGGGGCTGAAGCCCTATCCCATCCTGCTGCTCAGTGCTCGCCCTGCCTTCCTCGCTCGCGTGCTGCTGGGAACCTGCGTGCTGGTGCCCCTAGCGGGGCTGGCCCTGGTGCTGATGCCCCTGCATGGCCTGCTGAGCCGGCCCGCCTGGGTGGCCATGGCCCTGATGCTGGCCTGTCCCAGCGCCCCCCTGATCCTGTTCCGGGTGCGCAGCAGCGGCGGCACGGCCGAACTGGCGGCACGCCTGCAGATCGGCGCGGCGCTGCTGGCGATCGTCACGGTTCCGCTGATGGAGGTGATCTTCCGCTCGGGCGCCGCTCTGCGGGGCTGGGAGCTGGTCAGCTGGGGGATCAGCCCGGGCCAGGTGGCGGGCCAGGTGCTGAAGGTGCAGGTGCTGCCGGTGCTCACCGGGGTGCTGCTGGGGCAGTGGCAGCCGGAGCTGGCGCGGCGCTGCAGCCAGGCACTCGGGCGCCTGGCCACCGGGCTGCTGATCCTGATGATGCTGGCCCTGGTGCTGCTCAGCGGCCCCCAGCTGCTGCCCTTCCTGCAGCAGAACCTGGTGGGCCTGGCCGGGATGGCAATCCTGAGCGTGCTCAGCCTCGCGATCGGCTACGGCCTGGCGGGATCGGACCCGCAGGAGCGCCGCACCGTGGCCCTGGTGACGGGGATGCGGAACACGGGCCTGGCCGCCCAGCTGGCGCTGACCTACGGCAGAGCACTGCCCGGACTGGTTCCCGGGATCCTCTCCTACGTGCTGATCACGGTGATCGTCACCACCCTGTACCTGAAATGGCAGCAGCGGGAGCTGGGCTCCATCGCCTGATCGTCCTGAAGGATGTGCACCTCAGCCTAGCCATTGTGATGAACGCGATCCAAAAGCCTTGCAAGAACTGCCAAACAGAGAAATGGTGATCACAAGCAGCATCACCAGCATGCAATCTCCCCGCCGATTCATTGGCAAGCACGGATGACACCCCTCGGCGGCAGTGAGCGTGAATGCAAACCGTCCCCCATGGACCAACGTCAGGCCATGGCCGTATAACCATGCAGGCGCTCGGCAGAAGCGCGCATGACCCCGTTGATCAAAGTTCCTGGCTTGTTCATGGGCTGTGCGGCCAGCTTCTTGCTGGGTACCCAGGCCACCGCACCCGCCGAAGCCTCACCGAAGCCGCCCGGAGCAGGGTTCGACTGGAGGCCTGTCATCCTCGCGGAAGCTGACACAGACAAGGCTGCCGGGACAACCGTGGGACAGAAGGTGGAGCTTCAGCCTCCCATGAACCCGGATTCGCAACCTGTCCTGGAACAGCAAGCGCGGGAGGGCAACACAGAAGCTCTCGCCAAGGAAGCCCAGAACCCTGTCGCGAATCTGATCAGCCTGCCGATCCAGTGGAACTCCACACCATCCAGCCAGTGGGCACCACGGGCGGTTGATCCAGGCGCTGAGGCCAACCGCACGCTGAATGTCTGGAATGTGCAGCCTGTTGTTCCCTTTCGACTGAACAACGATTTTTTCCTGATCAGCCGCACAATCGTGCCCGTGATCCAGCGACCTCTGGCTGGTAAGTCGGACATCATCGGCATCGGTGATATCAACCCAACGGTGTTTCTGGTACCCCGCACCACGAGCCGATTGCAGTTCGGGTTCGGCCCCACCCTGGTGATTCCCTCGGCCACCGATGCGCAACTGAGTACGCAACGCTGGAGTGCTGGACCAGCTGGAGTGGCGGTCTACACACGAGGGGCGCTTGTCGCTGGAATCCTGGCGAACAACATCTGGTCCTTTGCAGGAGAGGGCGGACGCCAAGTCAACTCCATGCTCATTCAGCCCTTCATCAACGTCAACCTTGCCAATGGCTGGTACATCGCCAGCTCCCCGATCATCACGGCCGACTGGACGGTCAGCAATGGCAGAGGCTGGACGGTACCGATCGGGGGTGGATTCGGGCGAATCTTCCGCATCGGCAGCCAGCCTTTCAATGCCTCCTTCCAGGGGTTCTGGAACGTGGTGCGTCCGGAGCAGCTTGGCGACAAGCTGCTGGGTCCCGTCACCATCCGCCTGCAGATCCAGGCGCTGTTCCCCACCGGCGGATAGTTCGCGAATCAGCCACCGGCCGAACTGGATGGTTCAGGCTGCTGAAACAGATCGCGACCGCTGGCCTGTGGCTGTTTGGCCGGTAGCGTGCCTGGCATAATTTCGAAATCAGAGCTGAAATCGACAAGCACGTCTTGTAGCTTCTGAATGATCGAGGCATCGCCTTCCAGTTTGACCTTCCCCTCGCCAACCATATCTGGAAAAGTGCTAAGACTAGCCATAATCAACTCCAGATCGCTGCGGTTGATCGCAATTGACAAGTCAGCCGATGAGCTTTGAAAGCCTTTGCTGTTGGTCAGGGTTGAGTTGCTCATCTCGACAATGAACTGTTCGCCGTTGTCGGGTGTCACGAGATTGATCACGAATGACAATCCCTCTGCCTTGCGGCTGTCAAGCCGGATGCCGAGAAAGTCGAGCAAAAAGTCTGTCGACATCGCCTTTACAGTGTCGGGATTGACGGGCTGAGAGGTTGCCCCACTCGGAATACCATGGCGCAGCTCAAGGGCTGCTGCCAAGAAGCTATTTCGCACACTGGGACTCTCCTTCTGATAGCCGATCTGCTCAAAGGCATCAGCGAGGAGATCCTTGGCCGCGCTATTCGTGGGTTCCGCATAGACCAGTTTGTTGAGGATCTCGCTAGCACTCAGATAGTCGCCTCGGTCAACAAGCTGCTGACCCTTGGCAATGATCTTCTCAGCTCCTCCCATCATCTCCACGTACAGCGGCGCTGAATCAGCTGGGGAGAGAGGGATCAGGGTGGCTGGATTGGCGTCCCAATAACCGAGATAGCGGTTGATTACTGCGCGGCTGTTGTGCTCTTCTGAGCCGTGATAGCTTCGCGCTGCCCACTGGTTCTTGAGACTCTCCGGTTGCTGATAAACATTGTGAATCTCATTGATCGTGACCCCCTTGTTGGCGTGGTGCAAAACCTCGTTGTGCAAGTGCGCGTAGGTATCGCGCTGAGTACGCATCACCTCCTGAATGCGCGCATTACCCCAACGGGGCCAGCTGTGAGAGGCAAACATGACTTCGGCCTCCGTTCCAAAGAGGTAGAGGGCTTCGCTGATCTTCTTGGACCACTCCAACGCATCCCTGACAAGGGCACCTCGGAGCGTATAGATATTGTGAATCGTTCCACAGATATTCTCAGCAGCCCAGAATGCTTTCCAGTCAGGGAAATAGGTATTCATCTCTGCCGGTGCTTCCGTGCCAGGAGTGTTCTGGAAGACCATCCGAACACCATCGATCGTCAGCTCTTCGATGGCTTGTTCAATGCTGCGCGTGGGTTCAATCAGCCCCACCCTGCCAGCAGCGACATTCTTCCCAATCGACTGGTCGACATGACCGTAGGGACTGCGCGGCAGCAGCAGGCCGTATTGATAGAAGCCACGTCTAGTCATGGCCGTACCGGTATAGACATTCTCCGCGATCGCATGCTTCATGAACTCGACAGGAGCAAGAATCTGCACCTTGCCACATTTAACATCCTCTTCTGACACGACACCACGAACACCGCCGAAGTGATCGGCATGACTGTGGGAATACACGACCGCCACAACCGGCCTCTCGCCGAGCTGCTGATTGACAAAATCGAGTGCGGCCCGTGCGGTCTCCTTGCAGGTGAGCACGTCGAACAGGATCCAACCCGTCTCGCCCTTGATGATGGTCATGTTGGCGAGATCAAAGCCTCGTATTTGGTAGATCTTGTCGGGCAATACTTCATAGAGTCCATAGGCCATATTTAAAACAGCCTGCCGCTGCAGAGAGGGGTGAATGCTGTCGAAAACGCTGTCGAAACCACGCAGCAGAAACTCGTAGCTGCCCATATCCCAGGCCACATTGCCAGCTTCAGCCATGATCTGCTTGTACTCCGGTGCGGCGATGAAGCCACGCTGGGCTTCTTCGAAGTCGCGCTGATCCTCAAACGGCAAGCTACGGCGCAGCGCCTTCTGAAACTCGATCGTGGTAGCCGAGGGAAGCTTGCCCTTCGGATCAAAGTGCTGCATTGCCGAGCTCACCTGATTAGCCTTGGTCATTGGTTAACGTCCTGTGAAGGGCGTTGCTTGGTTCTCTGCCGCAGGATGACCAGGCTCGCCCGGTCTGTCATCGCCTTGGGAACCGAGCCAAATGCCCGGCCTGAGCACAGAGCGGTACCTCCCGCGGCCCCCGCAGGAGCTGCACTGCACCCCCCATGCCGCAACACCGACGGCGCATCAAGGGGCACCACGCAGACCGCCGGGATGCTCTGGCGCTGCAGCCCCGCCGCGACGGAGCAAGCCAGCTGGAGCAGCAGGGCCTGATCGATGCGCAGCGGATCAGGCCACTGATCGCCCGCGACGCAGTGGCGGAACATGCCCCCCACCGGCAGGGCCGCCACCTGCTGGATCAAGGCCGCCGCTGTGATGCCGAGCCGCCCGACGCTGAGCCGATCACAGTGGAGGCGTGTGCGGTAGCCAGCCTCGGCATAGCAGCCCTGATCACAGGCCAGGGAGCAGGAGGAGGGGCAGGTGAGCCGGCTGGTGCTGGAGACAGCGATCGGCCCGGTCTTGGCATTGCCGCTGGGGAAACTGAGGGCAGCGCGATAGGACTCGGGAGGGGCCACGGCGGAGGGGACGCAGGACCCCGCCCCCGACCGCGCCGCAGGTCAAGGGCGCGGATCCTGGGGCGGCCTGCGGTCCCGGCCGTGGCACATGAGGACCATCGAGCCGGCGGGGTCCACGTTCAGGCCAGGGCCACCGCAACGTCAGCACCTACGCGCGTGAGTCCCGCTCAGCGGGTCGGCTTACAGGTGGCTCAGTGTTCGATGTCGCCTCGATGCCGGTGCCTCAAACCCCTGTGGGCCAGCCCCGAGAGGCCGGCACCGCAGGGGCACGGGGCCTCAGAGCACCCGCACGGCGGCCATGGGCCCGAGCACGATCTGCTGATTGGAGGCCAGGATCAGGGCCTCGTCGCGGGGCACGTCGTGCGGCTGGGCCAGGGCAAAGCGCGCCTTGCTCCTCCTGCAGGGCGGCATCGATCTCATTGACCCGCTGCAGGCAGTGCTGCAACACCGGCAGCACCTCTTCCTCCAGGAGGGTGATCTCCTCCTCCCCATAGGGATGCTCAATCCAGGTGCGGCGCAACGGCTGGCCCTCGGAGAACAGCAGGATGCGCTCAATGCAGCGCAGGCTGGACTCGAGCAGCAGGAACGGATCCTCCTCAGGCCGGCAGAAAGGTGAAAGGGCGGAACTGGCCATGGCGAAAGCCCCAGTGGGGCAGGCCCCATGGGGGCAGGCCACGCCGAGGCGATCCACCGGCAGATCCCAGTGATCAAGGCAGGAAAGAATGTGGCGCTTGTAAGACGCTTCGGCCTCCAGGCCTGAACGCCTTCTGTAATCACAGGGCACATAGGCCAACGCCTCAAACATGGCGCCGCAGTGGCTGCGCACCAGCACCCGCTCCTGGCAGTCGTGCCCGTAGTCGCCCCCCTCCGCCTCATCCAGTTCCGCCAGATCAGCAGCCGTGTGGGGTGTCACCACTCCCCAGGTGACGGCACCACTGCCTGGCTGGATTCCGGCAGAGCCGCTTGTGGACTTGCCCCAGGCCTGCTTGTCGATCGCCCAGCTCCAACCGTCCAGCTGCACGACCAACCCTTCTCCGTCCCAGTCGGGGGATCGCTCCTTCAGGCGCTCCCGGTTGAGGTTGGAGCCATAGTGCAGCACTGGGGTGGTGTTCCAATCCCCAAGAGGAATGACGGGATGGGGCGTCACTTGCTCGCCAGTTCCGTGACAGGTCCAGGCGGTGGTGCCGTCGCTGAGCTGCAGCTCACTGCGGTCGTAGAAGCCGGATAGCCCTCCAGCTGGTCGAGGCGGTGCAGGCCCGCATCGCTGACGCGGAAGAGCTCACCGTGGATCACGGCATCACTGCGGCCGGTGAGCAGAGCCATTGGGTAAGGGCCCCCGGTCAGGCAGCTGTGGTTGACCTGGCCGCGCTTGAGCGTGCCGCAAGCAAAGACGTTGTGACTGTTGCTAGAGGTGGGTTGCATTGACGTGGGGATGGCTGTGGGTGGAGAGGGTATTGACCGCAAGAACGGATGGTGAAAGCTGCGCTGTTGCTCAGCTGTTGAGCAGCCGCTGCAGCTGGCGTTCAACGCGACGACGGCGCACCTGCTCATCGAGTGCGGGCTCCATGGCGTGGACATGGCTGGCGATCCGCTCCAGCAGCTCGGCACGGGCATGGTCTGGAAGGCCTTCTGCGGCCAGCACCTCGCTAACGGCGCGAACGGCTCCGGAGATCTCCGGTTGAAGAGGGCAATAGGGATCGAAGCTGCTGCCGCGCAGGCGGCAGGCCTCAAGGAAGAAGCCGGTTTCGTAGGGGCCCATGGCTATTTGGTGTGGGACCCCTGCAGTGAACAGTCTCTGTTGTTGCTGAGGTGTTGATTCCGGTTGCGTCCACAGAAAAAGCGGTCTTCTGGGCCTCAGCGGAAGCTGTTCACCACCACCGCCGATGGGCTCCACCATCCAGCGCTTCCCGAAGTTCTGCCGGGAGAAGCGCAGGCCCATGCCGTTGGCGTTGAGGGTGGTGCCGTGGATCAGGTCCGGCTCCACCCAGGGGGCGTTCACCACCACATAGGTCGGGGAGTGGCCGTAGACGATCAGCCAGTGCCCCGAGCCGGTGGGTCGATCGACCGGGCCGCGGTGGATGTAGACGCAGGGGGCGGGGATGCCGCGGTTGATCTGCTGCTCGATCAGCTGGAAGTCCGCGTTCTGCACCAGCCGAGCCGTAACCCTGAAATTGGCGAGGGCCCGGAGCTGGGCGCTGGCGTCGGTGGTGTCGCCAAAGCGCTGCACCACCGCCAGGTACTGGTCGTCGCCACTGGCGCCCTGGAGCGTGCCGGGCTTGATGGCTTCCAGGAGCATGGCGCAGCTGGAGGAGAAGCAAGTGCGGTCGCGCTGGGCCAGCTGGGCGGAATCGCGCTGCGAGAAGCGGGGCACGCCCACCAGCGGGTTGGGGTGGCGCAGAACGGCAGCAGCCGGCGCCTTGGTCTCCACCACGGCCTTCCACAGATCTCGCAGCTCACTGCCCTCAGCCAGGGCCTGGGGCTCGTGCTGCACCAACCGATCCAGCACCGCCTGCAGCCAGGCGTGGTGATGGCTCTTGCTGGGGTCGTCATGGCTGACGTAGTTGCTGGTGGGGATCGTCCCTGGGCTGAGGCCTGTCATCGCTGCCGGGCCGCCGGCACTGGCAGTGGGGTGCGCCGGCCCTGTTCTGCTCTTGCCACCCAGCGGAGCACAAGGTGCCCCCTCTTCAAACAACCACTGCCAAAGTGAAGTCCTCTCGCACCTGCAGGCCTGGCGCCATGGCCACGATCACCCTCCATGACGTTCCTGAGGAGGTGCTGAGCCGGTTGCAGCAGCGTGCCCAGGCCCGCGGGCGCAGCCTCAACAGCGAAGTGCTCGATTGCCTGCAGCGGCAGGCTGCTGGAGCAGCTGATGTCGAGGACTGGCTCCGAGACATCGCGCAGTTGCGCGCCCAGGTGCAGGGCGGCCCGATTCCGGTGCAGGACCTGGTGGCGGCAACCGAGCGGGAGAGCCATTGACGAGCGCTTTGCTCTGCAGGAACAACCCGTGGATGGCCAGCGGGTTCTGGAGCTGGCGATCCAATCGGAGTGCGCCAGCTACGACGCTGAGTTCGTGGTCCTTGCCGAGCAGCTGGGGTGTCGCCTGCTGACCTTCGATCGCAAGCTGCTGCAGCTGTTCCCTGCAGTGACTCTCCAGCCCAGCTGAGCCTGAGTGCCCTGAGCTGGGCACCAAGGCGGAGTGGGCAGCTCTCTCATGGCTGCCACCGCTCCAGCTCTTCCAGCGACGCCCCGTCCAGCCAGGCAGCAAACACCTCATCACTCATCTGGCCCAGGGCGTGATCGGCCGCCGCCCGCGGGTCAAACAGGGCAAACAGCGACCCCAGGTCGTCTGTGGCCCAGCTCTCACCGGTGAGGGGCTCCAGCTTCTGGCGCACCACCTGCTCCAGCTCAGCCCCGGAGCAGCGGTGCAACGCTCAGGATGCGGCGCTGCAAAAACCGCCGCGCCAGCGATTTCACCACGGCCTCCAGCACCCCCAGGGCCAGGAAAGCGATGGCCAGATCAAGCAGCCAGCGCATCGTCCCCGTCCTCATCGCTTGTGCTGGAGCGGAACTACCCGAGCCGGTTCCTCGGCGGCAGGTGCCGCACCACGCCAGCCGGCATGCCGCCATCGGGACCGCCTCCACCCAGGCCTGGGCCCCTGGCCCCAGTGCGGCCGGACTCCATGAAGTAGGTGGCGGCCGACTGGCCCGCCAGGGCAATCGCCGGCAGCGCAAGAGCCCAGCGGCTCCCACACAGGGTGATGTCCCTGGCGCGGACCTCGCAGACCCTCACAAATGCCATCAGCGAGAGGATCTCAGCGCCGACCCTGCCCAGGATCGGGGCGGTGATGCTGCTCAGTTGGGGTGTTGCCATCGGCATCAGTGGGGCCGCCGCAGGCAGATCGGCGAGCCCTCCATGGGCCTTTGCCAGACCGGCCCACGCCCAGCTGCAGGGTGGATGCCCTGCTCAGCCACCCGGATGGCCCACCGCTGCGCAGCGCCCTGCCCAGCAAGGCCACCAAGGGCGGCAAGTGCACTGCCGGTGCTGGCAAGAGCGCGTCCGAGGCAGGCACGGCTGAACTCCAGGTCCTTGAACAGCGCCTTGCCCGGATGGAGCAGCTGGTGCTGCTGATCGCCCAACAAGTGGGTGTGCCGCCTGAGGCGATCGGTCAGTTGGTCGCCCCGGCTGCCCTTCCGCCAACCTGAGACGCCTTTGCTCTGGCCCCAGACCATGGCAGTGAATCAGGAATCGCTGGAGAAGCTGGGCCGCTTCATGGCTGAGTGCTTCCAACAGGAAGGCGCCCCGTGGGGGGCGCCTTAGCACCGGTCGCGGATCACAACCCTGGCATCTCGGGCTCGATCGGGTCGGGTGTCTGGGGTTCACGCATGGCCTGTCTGGAGCCTGGCAGGCAAGGAGTGGAGATCACGTCTGGGAGAAGAGATGCTCGGGGCTTGACCTTCTCGGTTGTGATCCCGGCCCGGGTCATGCAGCCCGGGGGATTCAACAGGCGGGAATCGGAACTGGCGTATCGCTCTCTGCGGCTACGGGATGGCGTTCGCGCCACGCCTCCGCGTTCACTGTCGTGTGTCGCATCGTTGGCGCACCTCCGCTGTGCGCACCGGCTCGGGTGATCCCTGGCCGGACTCTCTTGGAGGGTGAGGGTCGGGTTGGCTCCCGGGCCTCCCCTCAACTTCAATGTAGACCTCTTTGCAGCTGGCGGTGGCCACAGGGAGTTCCTGTTCCCGTACCTGCAGAAACCCAGTCAGCGCAGCGATTCACAGGCCTCCCCATCGCCATCGAGGTAGGTGTGCCCCAGACGCAGCAGCTTCCGGGCCCCTGGGGGGGTGCCATCGGGGATGGCTGCGGCCGGCTGGCGCGGACCTCGCATTCAGGTGCTCTTTGGCGTTGCACCCGCCCAGGTACTGCCGATAGGCAAAGACCTGGCCGTCTTCCACCATCGCCAGGTTGAGGTTGATCCCGCTGATCACCTGAGCCACCGAGCGGCCGTAGCGATCGCTGGTCTTCTCATCGAGGGTCACCTCACGGCCGATCGGCAGGCGCTGCTGCAGGTAGCTGCGGGCCTACCGCCTTGGCGCACCCGGATGGTGTCACCATCGCCGTTCGAGACGACGGTGGCGCTGAGGCCCTGGGCAGCGGCCGTCGCTGGCCAGCCTACCAAGACCCACAGCAGCAGTCCCAGCGCAAACCCCTGCCCCCCATGCTGCGGAGTCTGCACTGAGGCGGTTTGATGCGGGGGCTGCATCGTTTCGCCACGGCGCCCCTTGCAGGACCAGGCTGGTGTTGGCCCTGCCTGCTGAGCAGGAACAAACAAGGAATGGTCCGTTCAGCTCTGCTCTGGTGTCTGTCTGCTGCCGCTGCGGCTGCCGTAGTCGCTGCCGCGGCTGCCCTGGCCCAGCAGCCGATCAGGCCCCTGCCCAAGGTTGGTTCCTGCCCATTGGGGTACTACAGCTCCGGTGGGATCTGCATGCCCAGCACGAGCGGCAACACCCGCGGCGCGATCGAGAAGACGGGCAACAGCTGCCCCCTCGGCTTCTATGCCTCCGGCAACTACTGCGTCAGCAGCCCCAGCAACGACCGCGAAGCCATCGAAAAAACAGGCAAGTCCTGTCCCCTGGGCTGGTTCAGCTCGGGGGGCTACTGCGTCAAGAGCCGCTGAACGTTATGGGCTTCCGTTTCCGCCGTTCCGCCCGTCTTGGGCCACTGCGTTTCAACTTTGCCAAGGGCGGATTGAGTTCGATCTCCGTTGGCGGGCGCGGCGCCTCGTTCAATATCCCGGTAGCTCGCAGCGGCGGGGCCCGAACCACCGTGGGGCTGCCGGGCACGGGCCTGAGCTGGAGCGTGGAGCACTCGCAGGATCGCCCCAGCGCGATCCCGGTCTGTCCTGCGGCGGGCCTGCCCAACAGCCGACGGCTGCGGCCCGGTCAGCTGAATGCCCTCAAGCAGTCGCTGCTGGCTGTCCTGCAGGAGCAGCTCTTCTCGCCGGGATCGGTGGGCCGCCTGCTGTGGGAACACGCTCTGGTGAGCCGCTTGCTGGCTGATGGTTCCCTGGGTGCGCGAACCGCTGGGCTGCTGGCGGTGATCGAAACCCCGGAAGCGATGGAGGCCTACCTGCTGCGGGGCCAGGGGCAGGACGATGCAAAACGCCGTGCCCAGCGCTGTATTGAGGCAGTGCAGCAGGCCTCACGGCTGGCTGCTGAGCGGGGTTGGCTCGCCTGACACTGCAGCGAGAGGTGCATGCAGGGCCGGTTCCCCGTATCGGGCTGCACCTTCCACAACGCCTGAGCAGGCCAAAGATGGAGCCGGACTGACGGAGATCCATCGGCATGCGTGAGGCCGTGTTCCGCGTGGTGAGCGAGCGCCCCGGCCTGCTGGAGGCCCGGGCCGACAGCTTGGATCTCTGCATCACTGCCGCCAGCCTGGAGGAGCTGCAGCACGAGGCCCGCGAGGCCCTGATCGAGCATTTCGGCCTGGCCCACTGCGCCTACCGGGTGCGGGTGCGCCGCTGCCCAGGCGCTGCCGAGCGTGGGATCCGGCCGCAGCGGCTTCAGGTGATGTCCTGCTGCTGAGCCCCGCCAGACTGGATACAGGCTTCAAGGGGAGGGCGGATTCGTCATGGCTGAGCCCACTGCCCCGACCCCTGGCCCGGAGCCATTCGAGCTGCCGGCCGGTCGCCACCAGCTCTGCAGCTGCGGGCGCAGCCATCACGGTTGGTTCTGCGATGGCACCCACCTTGGCACTGGCCGGGTGTCGTACGAGCTGCGGCTGACTGAGGCAGCCAGGGTGCTGATGTGCCGCTGCGGCCGCTCCCACCGCTATCCCCTCTGCGACGGCAGCCATGCCGCACCAGCGGCATGGCCCTGGTGGAAGCCATGGGAATGAGCGGCTCGATCGTGCTGGCTGCCGACAATCCGGCTGCCCTGGCTCGCTTCTACGGCGCCCTGCTGGATGTGCAGCCGCAGCCGGGGCTTAGTGCCACGCACTGGCGGGTGCCCTGGCCAGCTGGCGGCTGGCTGGAGATCTACGCCCCATCGCGCAGTCGGCCCCAGCCCCGGCAGCCGGGGCGATTGGCGCTGTGCCTTCAACGAGAGGCAGAGGGCAGAGATACCGACGCCGTGCTCAACTCCTGGATCGAGGCCGCCCTGGGCCTGGGGGCTTCTCTGCTCGACCCAGCCCGGGAGGAACCCTTTGGGGCCGAGGCCTGGCTGCTGGACCCGGAGGACAACCGCGTCTTGCTGCTGGTGCAGCCATGAAGCCCCCTTCATGAAGACCCATTGCCTCCCGTAACGACCGGTGTCGAATGGACTGCTGCCCTTGCCGGCTCCATTGATGGACGACACCCCCCTGTACCAGCCATCAGGAGCACGCTGACGATCCGGCCCCTGCTCCAACACTCTCGACGGATCTCTGAGGTTCCCGGCGTGACTGTTCCTGGAGGGGACGCACGCCGTCCACTGCACCGTTAATGGCCCAACCTCAGGTGCCCCGGACCAAACGGAACGTCCCAATCGACACCTGGCCCCAGGTGCCAGCGCCGACAGCTCCGCCCACAACCAAAGAACCCTGATCTGAAAACGATCACGGCTGTTGCCAAGCAAACACCTCGCACAGCTGCGCCCGACCCCCTTGGGCCCGCCCAACTTGGACAAAACCGCGGCTGGGCAGACAAACGCCCGGGGCCAACGCTCCGGGCTTTGTTGTGGCTCCGAGCGAAGGCAGTTGGGGTGTTCGAATCTCCATGGCAACGTTCCGTGGCTGAGGCCCGCAGAGCTGCTCAGACAGGCGTCACATTGGCGTGGAGTAAGCGAGGGGATGACGATCCATGAATCCAACCCTGGCGGAACGGTCCAGACAGCAACAGCGCCAGCGCTATTGGCGAATCCATCCACCCCTGTCGTTTCACGTCCCCTCAGAGCCCCCTACGGCCCTGCTCTACCAACCGATTCCCACACCAGAACCCAGCCAGCAACAGGCTCCACCGCCGGCCGAGCCATCTGATCTCCACGACGCACCCGTGCTGGAGCATCCAGCACCCCCTGAGCCCCTGCAGAGACGATCGGAGCTCCTTGTCTTGGTGCTGCAGCTGGCCCTTGTTCTGCTGGATGGAATCGTCGCCTGCAAGCAGTTCCTGGACTGTTGGACTCAGCGGTCAACCGCCCATGGCGGCAAGTCCAATCCGCTGAGGGATCAGGACAACCAGCTCGAACACCCAAACCGTGCCTTGCAATCACCGTCCCGGGATGGGGTGCTCAGCTATGGCTCAAGCCCAGCAGCCGTGCAGCAGAAGAAGGCCAGGCCCATCGCCTGCGCCACTCCCTGAGAGACGGTTGGCTGTTCTGCTGCAGGCAGATCCGATCAGCGATCGAGGGGGCGTCGGCCGGCAGCTGGAAGCGCTTGCGGAACGCCTTGGTGAAGCCCTCCAGCGCAGGAGCGGGCAGGCTGGATCGGTATGGCTGAGCCCGACATTCCCACCCCTGGCCCTATGCCGCTGCGGCCGCTATCCCCTCTGCGACGGCAGCCATGCCGCACCAGCGGCCGCTGCTAAGCCAGCCCTCCTGGGGGGGCAGCGGCGGGCGCTGATCTCTGGCACTGGGATGCACCCTGCCCTCAGCGCTGAGGAAGCAACGCCTCGATGCGGCTGCAGCAGTCCGCCACGGCGTCTGTGAATTGCACGGATGCACTGAAGGAGCAGAAGAAATCTCGCCACAGCGGCGGCACCGCCAGCAGGATCAGGGGCCGTTCGGCCTTGATCGCATGGGCCGCCTCCGAGGCCGTGCCCGCGCCCCCAGCGCCGCACACCACCACCACGTCGGCGCTGAGCACGTTGATCAGGTTGCGGGCCAGGCCCATGCCGCTGCCCAGCCCCCTCACCCCCCGCCCAGGCCGGCCGGCCCACATCACTGGCCAACTGCACTGGGAACTGCAGCAGGATGGAGGCCCCTAGCCAGCCCTCTGCCTGCGGTGAACAGCACTGCCCTGGTGCGGGACCTGTGCGCGGCGGTGGCCGACCTGGGGGGACCGGCCAGCGCGGCCGAGCGCTGCGCCACCGCGCTGCGGCTCACGGCGCTGGCGGCGGTGCTGCTGGGCGGCGCCTGGCTCTACTGGTGGCTGCCGCTGGGCTGGGTGGCGATCGCTGCCCTGCTGATCGCCGGTGGAGCCTACGCCCTGCTGCTGATCGCCAGCCACGAGATGGCGCATGGCACCTGCCTGGGCCTGGGGCGGTGGGAGCAGCCGCTGGGCTGCCTGCTGAGCTGGCCGATGGCCTGGCCCTTCCTCACCTACAGCCGGCTGCACCGCCTGCATCACCGCTGGAACGGCCGCGATCGCCGCGACCCGGAGCGCACCACGGCCCTGCCTGAGGAGAAGGAGCGGGCCGGCATGCTGCGGCGGTTGTGGCAGCGCCAGCAGCTGCCGCTGCGGCTGCTGCTGCTCGGGGGTGTGGGACTGATCGCCGACACCGCCATCAAGGGCTGGCGGCTGCGGGCGGTGGACCAGTCCCTGGCGCCAGCACGCAGGCTGGATGGCGTTGGGGTGAGCGTGGTGCACGCCGCCATGCTGCTGCTCGCCCTGGCCAACGGGGTGCTGGGCCGTTACCTGCTGTTCTGGCTGCTGCTGGAGCGGGTGATCGGCCTGATCGTGCAGTTCCGCGGCCTGGTGGAACACCACGGTCTCTGGCAGCCCCGCGGCAGCCACCTGCTCACCCAACTCAGCAGCACCCGCAACGTGAACGCTGCGAGCTGGCTCAATGCCCTGATGGGCGGCCTGCCGCACCACAGCGCCCACCACGCCTTCCCCTGGATCCCCAGCGCCCGCCTGCCGCTGGCCAGCCGCCGCATCGCAGCAGTGCTGCAACGCCATGGCTCCGAGGCCTTGCCTCAGGCCGCCAGCTACGGCCAGGCCCTGGGCTGGTTGTGGCGGGAGGGGCACTTCAGCCCGCCCCCACCGGCCGGGCCCAACCGTGCGTGAAGGACGCCCTGGGGCAGAACCTCCTGGGGCCCATGGCCTGATCCGAGACGCGGCGTGGGGACCGGGCAAGTGATCCGTTGGGTGTGAGCCTGGCCGATGGCGATTCACGTCCTCTCCAGGCCGTCTACCGCGATGGACTGCCGCTCACCGTCACCGCTCCAAAGGCCAACCAGGTGAGCACCGTGACCGTGAAGGTGGAGGGCTGATGAGCTGACGCCTACCTTCCCTGGGCTGAGGCCTGGGCATGAGAATCCTGCCCCCAGCCCTGGCTGGGGGCTTTCTTTTGGGCACAATGAATCTGCTCAGTGGCGCAGCGACTCGCAGGCCTCACCGTCGCCGTTGCTGTCGAGATTGGTGTGGGCCTGGCGCAGCAGCCCCAGGGCACGGGCATAGGAGCCGATCTCTTTGCAGCTGTAGCGGCGCCCATCGGGGAGCGCGGTGGCAGGGGGGGCTGTTCTGCGGCGCCGTTGGGAGCCGCCGGGGCTGGACCATACCCCCAGGCGATCGACCTCCGCCCCGCGCTTGGCGCCCAGGTAAGTGCTGGCGTCGCGGTTGCCGAGGTGCTGGCGATAGGCAAAGGCCTGGCCGCGGCGCACCATCTGCAGCTTGATGTTCTGGCTGCCCCGGAGAATCTCGGCGACAGTCCGGCCGTAACGGTCGGTGTCCACCACCTTCAGGGTCACTTTCATGCCCACGGGCGCCTGGGTGGTCAGCTGCCGGCGAAATCGTGCAGCATCACGCTGCAGCTTTGGCTTCTCGCATGGCCAGGATCCGGTTGATCTCCGTCGGTTCCAGGGGAGACCTGCAGCCCTACCTGGCGATCCTGCTGGAATTGCAGCGACGGGGCCATCAGGTGAGCCTGATCGGCAGCGTCAACTTCCAGGCCGTGGCGGAAGCCCATGCTCTGCCGTTCGTTCCCTTGCCGGGTGACTTCACCTCCTTGCTGAGCTCGGAGGCGGGCCTGGCATTGATGCAGGGCAAGCCCGTGCGCCTGATCTCCGATGCACTGCTGGGTGAGCTGCTGGATACGGCCCACGCCGCCATGGAGGGCACGGATCTATTGCTCGTGTCGCCGCTTTGCCTGTGGGGGTACCACCTGGCCGAGGCCGCAGGCTGTCCCCTGGTGGTACTCAGCCCCATGCCGATCATGGCCACCGGGGATTTCCCCTTTCTGGGATTCCCCGCATCGCCAACCAGCCGCAAGGGCGGCAGCACAAGGCATCGAATTCGCCGCCGGCTCAACCGCAGCAGCTACCGGCTGGTCAGTCTGCTCAAGTGGCGTCAGGACGCCCGGGTAATCCAGGCCTTCCGCCGCGATCGCCTGGGCCTGCAGCCCCTCCCCTGGGGCGGCGCCCAGAGCCGCCGCACCCCACCGGCCCATCTGGTGGATCCGCCGGTGCTGCATCTGATCAGTCCTCAGGTGTTGCCGCGCCCGGCTGACTGGAAGGCGAACGCCTCACTCACCGGCTTCTGCTTCCACGAGCCCCGCAGGGCCGATGGGGCCATCCAGCCCACCCCCTACAGCCCGGATCGGGAGCTGAGCGCCTTCCTGGAGAGCGGCCCTGCTCCCTTCTATGCCGGATTCGGCAGCATGATCACTCCAGATCCAGAAGCGCTGGCGGCTACGGTGGTGGAAGCAGCGCAGCTGGCTGGCGTTCGCCTGATCCTCTCGCCCGGTTGGGGCCGGGTGGTGCCCCGCGCGGCACTGCCGGCTGATGTGTTGTTGCTGGAGGAGTGTCCGCACAGCTGGCTGTTTCCCAGAGTGCAGGCCGCGATTCACCACGGCGGTGCCGGCACCACCGCCACCACGCTGCGCTGCGGCATCCCCTCGACGGTGGTGGCGTTCTTTGCGGATCAGCCCGCCTGGGGACGCACGCTGGAGCAGCTCGGGGTCAGCCCGGCCACACATCGGTTGAGCAGTCTCAGCGCCGAGGCCCTGGCTGCCAGCATCCGAGCCCTGGCATACGAACCACGCTTCCGCCAGCGAGCCCGGGAGCTGCAGCAGCTGCTGGCCCGGGAGGACGGGGTGACCTCCACCGCCGGTGCGATCGAGGCGCGCCTCGCCGGCATGCGGTGATCCCCATGAATCCGTCAAAGTCTTGAGCCTGCCGCAGCCTTGGCGGCAGCTGGGCTGCGGCAACGACGCGGCGGTTCTGCACCATCCCGATCACCCGGCGCTGGCCGTGAAGGTGTAGGCGCCCGGCCGGCCGAGACTGGAGCAAGAGGCTGAGGTCTATCGGCGCATGGGCTGCCACCCGGCCTTTTCACAATGCTTGGTTGCGTCCCCTGGAGTGGTGTAAAACCGGAGGCCTGTGATCTGATCGGAGATCAGTGATCAGGCAGCTGCGGCAAGTGCAGCTGTTGGTTGATCTTGGAGCTGATCGCTGGTCTTGTCCAGCTTG